>JAXLZK010000032.1:0-49176 GCA_046350935.1 Thermodesulfovibrionales bacterium | reverse complement strand
AAGAGAGAGTTTTGAAACAGCTGCTAGTCTTTTGTAAATAGATTTTATACAAAGTTAATTTTATTGTCAAGCAATTTCTAAACAATACCTGCACTTCCTTTTTTGCGGCTTGACCCCCGGAGGCGGCGTCATATAGAGTAAAAAGTATGGAAATCATACGTATGCTCCGGGTAATGCAGGATACGGCAAAAAGGCAGCTTTATCAGGGAAAATCAATCGGTTTTGTTCCCACTATGGGCGCTTTGCACGAGGGACACCTCAGCCTGGTAAAGAGGGCGAGGAGCGAAAATGATGTAGTGGTTGCGAGTATTTTCGTCAATCCCCTGCAATTCGGACCGGGGGAGGACTTCGAGCGGTATCCCCGTGACATGGAAGGGGACCGGGAAAAGCTCCGTCAGGCGGGGGTCGATATCCTCTTCGCCCCTGAAGCCTCTACCCTGTACCCGGAGGCGTTCTCCACGAAGGTCACCGTTAATTCCCTGTCGGAAAGGCTGTGCGGCGCTTTCAGACCCGGGCATTTCGCCGGGGTGGCGACGGTGGTGTGCAAGCTCTTTCACATTGTCCGGCCCGTCAGCGCGTACTTCGGGCAGAAGGATTACCAGCAGACGGTCATCATCAAGCGGATGGTGGAGGACCTGAACATGGGGGTGGAGGTGGTGGTTGTCCCTACGGTCAGGGAATCCGACGGACTTGCCCTGAGCTCGCGGAATGCGTACCTCAGCCCCGCCGAGAGGAAAGCGGCCCCGGTGCTCCACAAAACGCTCCTTGCCGCAGCGCAGGAGATCGCCTCACCGTCCGCCCTGCCGGGGGAGATCACGAAGCGGATGCACGCCGCGCTTCTGCAGGAGCCCCTTCTCTCCGAAGTGCAGTACGCCGGCGTCTATGACCCGGCGACGCTGGAGGAGGCGACGGAATTAGGAAAACGGAGCCTTCTCGCCCTTGCCGTGAAGATGGGGAATACCCGCCTGATCGACAACCTCCTCGTCGACAGGTAAGGGGTCAGGGCAAACGCATCAAAAGAGCGGTTCTCTTTTGATGCGCAGTGAGGCTATAAACATTTCGATAACAAAGCGTTAGTTCCCTTTTTCTGATGAGTCCCCTCGGCCTGTTGCGGCTGCCGGTCCTTACAAGGATTGACACAGTTTATTTAATAGACCCGGGCACAGCGAACCGCTCCAGCGGACGCGGTGAGAGCCGCGCCGCTGACTTCAGGCGTTGGCCCGTAATAAACAAGGAACGCGAAGCGCATGAATCCGGATGTCGTTATAAGGAGCGAAACCGATGCCGATGTGAGCGCGATAGCCGGGGTGACCGCCGCCGCGTTTAAGACCTTGGAGGTCAGCAATCACACCGAGCAGTTCATCATCGAGGCGCTGCGCGCCGCCAAGGCCCTCACGGTATCGCTCGTCGCAGAAATGGATGGCCGCGTGATAGGTCATATTGCCTTCTCTCCCGTTACTATTTCGGACGGTACGCAGAACTGGTACGGGCTTGGACCTGTTTCGGTGCTGCCGGCACACCAGCGGCAGGGCATTGGCAAAGCCCTGATACGGGAAGGACTGTCACGACTGAACGCTATGAATGCGAAAGGATGTTGTCTCGTGGGACATCCGGATTACTACAGAAAACTCGGGTTCGAGAACGTGTCGGGACTTGTGTATGAGGGAGTGCCACAGGAGTTCTTCTTCGCTCTGTTTTTCGATGGGCATATTCCGCAGGGCACCGTCGCATTCCACGAAGGATTCAAAGCTGATGGCCGGCAAGAAGGTGCAGGCGAAGCTCCACAGCGCGCCTGACCCATGCCGTTAGGTCAATAAGCAGGGGAGCCCTCTGCCGAAAGATCATTCCCGGAGAGAGCTCTTGACGAACTTCGGAATCACCACGATCCCGCCGGGGCTCACATGGAACCTCTTCCTGTCCTCCTCGAGATCGTACCCGATAACGGTGTCGGTCGGGATGTAGACGTCCTTGTCGATGATGGCGCGCCGTATTTTCGCATGCCTCCCGATCTCGACGTTTTCCATGAGGATGGAGTCCTCAACGGCGGCCCAACTGTTGACCCGCACGTTGGGCGACAGGACGGAGGTCTGCACTCTCCCCGCTGACGATGCAGCCGTCGCACACGATGGAATCGAGGGCGATCCTGAGCCGGCCCCCTTCGTATTCCTGCGCGAAGACGAACTTGGCGGGGGGTTTTGGTGCTGACGGGTCCGAATGGGCCAGTTCCTGTCGTAGAGATTGAGAAGGGGGTCAACGGAAACGAGGTCCATGTTCGCCTCCCAGTAGGAATCGATGGTCCCCACGTCCCGCCAGTACTTCGCCTCTTTCTTGTTCTCGTCCCTGAAATTGTAGGCGAACAGCTCTCCGTCTTCATCATTTCGGGGATGATGTTCTTGCCGAAATCGTGGGAAGAGGAGCGGGCCGCGTCCATTTTCAGCTCCTCGATCACCATTTCGGTATTGAAGAGATAGACGCCCATGGAAGCCAGGCACTGGTCGGGCTTCCCCGAATGGTTTTCGGGTCGGAGGGTTTTTCCTCGAAGCCGACGATCCTCCATTGGCTGTCCACCTCCATGACCCCGAAGGCGTGTGCGTGCTGTTTGTCCACTTCAATGGCGGCGACGGTCCCCTGGCGCCCGTGTCCCTGTGGAAGGCGTACATATCTGAATAATCCATCTTATAGATATGGTCCCCCGAAAGGATGAGGAGGTAGGGCGGGGCCTCTTTTTCGATAAGGTAGATGTTCTGGTACACCGCGTCGGCGGTCCCTGCGTACCACCTCGTCCACCCGCTGCTGGGGAGGCACGTTGATGATGAACTCGCCCAGCTCTGCGGAGAAGAGATGCTCCCAGCCCAGGGCGAGATGCCGGTCCAGGGAGAGGGATTTGTACTGGGTGATCACCGCCATCTTCCGGATGTTGGAGTTGATGCAGTTGCTGAGGGTGAAATCGATGATCCGGTATTTCCCTCCGAAAGGCACGGCCGGTTTGGCGCGGTGGATCGTCAGGGGGAAGAGGCGCTCTCCCTTCCCCGGCGAGAATAATAGCCAGTACGTCGTTCATGGTGTCGAATTTTCTCTGTCTCTGCATTAAGAGAATATAGCAGGAACATACCGGGGTGTCAATACGGAATTACCGTATCTCTTCAAGGGGTAGGAGTTGGCCTGCCCATGCATGCCGTATGGTATAATTGCGGTATGCATATGCATGCGAGCCGGCACCACGTAGTAATGAAATCGTTCCTGAGCGTGCTCCTTTGTTTCCTCCCCCCAGTGCTCCCTGCTCTTTCGCGCTCCGGTCCATTGCCCAGCGGAGCCCTTCACAAATGCCCTGCCGAGACAGGTTCTGTCCCGTTTATCTCATCCTCGATTGATGGTTCTACGGGTACGGTCATGGTGATTACGGTGGAGGGCATCATCATGTACGCCATCCCGTCGCCGCCGAATATATCCGCTCTTCGGTGAAAAAGGCCTCTGTTCAGGGTACGGAGGCGCTGCTCGTCAGGCTCGACACCCCCTTGTCTCCTTGGGCCTCTAGGCCTCGACACCTCCATCTCTGAGGAGCAACTTGTGCGGATATCATTTCTACTTTGCCCATAGAGGACATCACCCGTTCCTTCAGGGAGTGATCGTGCATGCCGTATGGTATAATTGCGGTATGCACCGAGCCGGCACACGTCCCAGCGGGGCCCACAAGGAGCTACGGTCATGTCGGCAGGGTTATTCTAAAAAGCCTCTGTTCAGGGGACGGAGGCGCTGGCGGCCCATGTCGGAGCGATGGCCCCTCGCCCGTTCCGTGATCGAACATCGGCGCCGCGCACCCGGTCGCCATGGGAGAGAAGATGGACAAGGTGATGAGCGAAAAGGTGACCAATGATGCGGTCGCCTATATAAAGTCCATTGCGGAACAGCGCGGAAGGAACGCCCGGTGGGCGGAAGATGCGGTACGGAAGAGCGTCTCCATTACGGAAACGGAGGCCTTGCAGAACAAGGTGATCGACCTGGTCGCCCGGGATGTTCCCGCCCTCCTCTCCGCCCTCGACGGAAAGGAAGTGACCACCGCAGCGGGCAAGAGGATGCTCAGGACTGCCCGTGCGAAAACGGTCGAGCACGAGATGGGCCTGCGCCAGAAGGTCCTGGACCTGATCAGCAACCCGAATATCGCGTATATCCTCCTGCTCCTCGGCTTCTACGGACTCTTTTTCGAGCTGGCGAGCCCGGGGGCGGTCCTTCCCGGAGTGATCGGGAGCATCTCTCTTATCCTCGGCTTCTATGCCCTTCAGACCCTGCCGGTCAACTATGCGGGTCTCCTGCTGATCGTCACCGGGATCATCCTCTTCATCCTGGAGATAAAGATCACCTCGTACGGCATGCTGACCGTCGGCGGCATCATTTCGATAGTCCTCGGCTCCCTCATGCTTTTCGAATCCCCTCTGCCTTTTCTCCGCCTCTCCCTGTCCGTCGTGCTGCCCGCCGCATTGATCTCGGCCCTCTTTTTTGCCCTTACCCTGCGGCTTGCGTACCGGGCCGCGCTCCGCAAGCCCGTCACCGGGGCGGAGGGGCTGGTCGGCCTCGCAGGGAAGGCGAAGAGCGATATCACTCCCGAAGGAGGCACGGCTGCGGTGCACGGCGAAATCTGGTCCGCTTTCTCCGACGAGACGATACGGAAGGAGGAGCGGATCGTTGTCACAGAGGTCCGGGGCCTTGCGGTAAAAGTGAAGAGGGCGCCTCTTTCTTGAAAAAAATGGCGGGCCTGTCTTATAGTTAAGGCACGCATAATGAGGGATCCCTTACTGCCCTCCGCTCGGCTGGTGCAGGACGGGAAGGAATTTCGTGAAGAAAAGAGAAATGAAATACAGCCGCTCACCGCGCTTTGCTCCTTTCTGCGGGAGAGCCGGAGAAAGCCGCCTCGCATGAACGCACTGGTAACCGGGGCAACGGGCTTCATCGGCAGCCACCTCGTCGAGTCGCTGGTCCGGCAAGGTTTCGACGTTTCCTGCCTGGTCAGGAACACCTCCAGCATCCGGTACCTGGAGGGCCTGAATGTGCGTCTGCTCCGCGGAGACTGCCTGGATGCGGAGTCCCTGCCCCCTGCGGTGCGCGGGGTCGATTACGTCTTTCACCTTGCAGGGATTACCAAGGCCTGTTCGGCGGACGAGTTCTTTGCGGTCAATGTGAAGGGTACCGAAAACGTCATGCGCGCCGTGGCCGCCCATAATCCGGGCGTGCGGCGCCTCGTGTACCTGAGCAGCCTTGCCGCCGCAGGGCCGAGCCACGACGGGAGGCCCCTGCGCGAGGACGGCGCGGCGGCCCCCGTGTCCGTGTACGGAAAGACGAAGCGGGGGGGCGAGGAAATCGTCTGCGGGTACCGGAACGAGCTTCCGCTTACCGTCATCAGGCCCCCCGCCGTATACGGGCCGCGCGACCGTGACATGCTGGTTTTCTTTAAAATGGCGAAATCGGGGATCGTCCCCTACTGGGGCAAGTGCTACTACTCTTTTATTTATGTGGAAGACCTGGTACATGGTATAATACTGTCTTCGTTGAGCGAAGCGGCGGTGGGAGAGATTTTTTTCCTGTCGGACAGGGACATCCATTCTTCGGACGATGTCGTCGACGCTATCTCCGAAGCGGTGCAGAAGAGGCCGCTGCGGCTCATCGTCCCCCGGATCATCATGCCGCTGCTGGGACATATGTCCGAGAAGATCCGGGGCGCGACCATCATCAACAGCGACAAGGTGCGGGAAATGAAATACTCCCACTGGGTATGCGATGCGAGCAAGGCGGCCGAGAGACTGGGTTTTGAACCGAAGGTGAAAATAAGGGAAGGAGCAAGATGGACGGCGGATTGGTACAGGATCCATCAGTGGTTATGACGAAACGGACCGATATATTCGAAAAATGCTTTAAATTCACTGCCGCGGATGATCTCCGACGGGCGGGCGTCTACCCCTTCTTCAGGGTGATCGAGAGCGCCCAGGACCCCGAGGTCGTCATGAGCGGCAGGAAAATGATAATGGTGGGCTCTAATAACTATCTCGGGCTCACCAACCACCCCAGGGTGAAGGAAGCCGCGGTGGAGGCGGTAAAGAAATACGGGACCGGGTGCGCCGGCTCCCGCTTCCTGAACGGCACCCTCGACATCCATGTGGAGCTCGAAAGGAAACTCGCCCGTTTCATGCGCAAAGAGGCGGCCCTTGTCTTCTCCACGGGCTTCCAGGTCAACCTCGGCGTCATTTCCGCCGTTGTCGGCAAGGACGATGTGGTGGTCATCGACAAAATGGACCACGCCAGCATTATAGACGGCTGCAGGCTCTCCTACGGGGAAGTGAAGAGGTTCAAGCACAACGACATGGCGGACCTGGACAGGGTGCTGTCCGAAAACGGCAAGGGGAAGCTCGTGGTGGTGGACGGCGTCTTCAGCATGGAGGGCGACATCGTCAACCTCCCCGAAGTGGTCCGCCTTGCGAAGAGCCATGGGGCGCGCATCATGGTGGACGACGCGCACGGCATCGGGGTGCTCGGCAAGGGAGGCAGGGGCACTGCCGAACATTTCGGGCTCGAAAGCAACGTGGACTTAATCATGGGCACCTACAGCAAGTCGCTTGCCTCGATCGGCGGCTTTATCGCAGGGGCCGAGGACGTCATCGATTATATAAAGCACTTCGGACGAGCCCTGATCTTCAGTGCGAGCCCCACCCCCGCGTCGGTGGCTTCGGTGAGCGCCGCCCTCGACATCATCGAGAGCGAGCCCGAGAGGATCGAAAGACTCTGGGAAATCACCCACAAGATGCTGAAGGGCTTCAAGGAGCTCGGTTTTACCGTCGGCCCCAGCGAGACGCCCATCATTCCCATTATCGTCGGGGCTGACGAGACCGCATTCAAGATGGCGATGCTGCTCCAGGAAGAGGGCGTCTTCGCCAATGTCGCCGTCTCCCCGGCTGTCCCTCCGGGCAAGGCGCTTATCAGGACGAGCTACATGGCCACTCACACCGATGCACAGCTCGACAGGGTCCTGGAAGCGTTCCATAAAGTGGGAAAGGCCCTGGGCCTGATCTGATGGTCTTGCGGCGCTCTTGTCATGGCAGCCACTTCCTCCTCCCCCGTTGAAGTAGCCGAGGTCAGGACGGCACGCGACCTCGATGCCTTTATCGAGGTGCCCCACTCCCTCTATTCAGGCGATCCCCATTTCTGCCCCCAACTGACGCGCGACCTGAGGACGCACTTCAGCCCGAAGAACCCCTTTTTCGGGCATGCGGAGATAAAGCTGTTTCTGGCGCGCAGGGGGGGGAGGGCGGTGGGACGCATCGCCTCCATCGTCAACCGGCAGCACCTCGCCTTCCACCGGGAGCTGGCCGGCTTCTTCGGCTTTTTCGAGTGTATCGATGACCGGGAAGCAGCAGGGGCGCTCCTGGAAAGGGCGTGCGGGGAGCTGAAAGGCCGCGGAATGGACATCGTGCGCGGCCCCATGAACTTCTCCACCAACGAGGAGTGCGGCTTCCTTATCGAGGGCTTCGGGGCGCCCCCCATGCTGATGACCCCCTACAACCCCCCCTATTATAATGAACTGATGGAGGGGTTCGGGATGGCCAAGGCGAAGGACCTCCATGCCTATCTTTACACCATGGAGGCCTCCCTGCCCGAAAAGGTGGTGCGCGTCGCTTCCCTCGCCACCCGGAAGGGGATAACGGTCCGGACCATCACGAAAAAGGATTTCATGGCGGACATGAAGGTGTTCCAGGGGATCTACAATGCGGCGTGGGAGAAGAACTGGGGGTTCCTCCCCTTTACGGACGAGGAGCTGGCCTACAGTGCGGAAAGGCTGAAGCCTCTGGTGGTTCCCGAGCTGACCCTTATCGCTGAAAAGGACGGCGAGCCGGTGGGGTTCCTGGGCCTGATCCCCGATTTCAATTCCGTCCTCCGCCGCATGAAAGGCAGGCTGAATCCCGTCACCCTGGCGAAGGCCCTCTACTACTCGAGGAAGATCGATTCCCTGCGCCTTCTCCTGTACGGGATCAAGGCCGGGTACCGGAACCGGGGGGTGGATGCGCTCCTTTTTGCCGAGGGCCACAAACAGATCCTCCGGCAGGGGAAGTACCGCCGGATCGAGTTTTCGTGGATACTCGAAGATAACCTCCCGGTGATCCTCATTACCGAGATGTTCGGCGCCCCTCTCTATAAGAAGTACCGGATCTACGAGAAGAGGATTTCCGGGCAGCCGCACTGAAAGCCATACCGCCGCGTGTCCTGCCGGTCAGGCCTTCCTCATCACCAGCACTGCATTGACTCCCCCGAAACCGAAGGACTGGGTAACGGCGACCCGGGCCGGGGTCTCCTGCCTCTCTGTGACAAGGGCGACCGGGCATTCCGGATCTTTTTCCCTCAGGTGGAGGGAGGGAGGAATGACGCCCTCCTTCAGGGTCATCGCGGTGCATGCCGCCTCGAAGGCCCCCGATGCGGCGAGCATATGGCCTGTTAGGGACTTTAAAGCGCTTGCCGGGAGTGCCGCCGCGCGCCCGCCGAAGACGATCCCCGCCGCCGCTGCTTCCGCCCTGTCGCCCAAAGGGGTGGACGTACCGTGCAGGTTGATATAGTCCACCGCGTCAGGGGACACTCCCGCATCCTCCAGGGCGGAGCGGACCGCCCGGGCCTCGCCCCGCGGATCGGGTTTCGTCATATGAAAAGCATCGGCGGCAGCGCTGTACCCGATGATCTCGGCGTAGATCCTCGCTCCCCTCCGGAGCGCACCGGACAACTCCTCGATCACCAGCACCGCCGCTCCTTCCGCGAGGACGAAGCCGTCCCTCGTGCGGTCGAAAGGCCTGCTGGCGGAGGGCCCGGCGATTTTCGAAAGGGCTCCCGAAGCCCCGTAGCCTCTCACGCAGAGTGAGCAGACAGGTGCCTCGGCCCCACCGGCGAGCAGCAGGGGAGCGATGCCTGCGCGTACGAGCCTGAACGCCTCTCCGACGGCATTCGCCCCTGAAGCGCAGGCGTTCGAGATGCCGAGACAGGTTCCCCTCATGCCTGTTTTCTGCGCGACCATCGAGGCAGCCATGCTGATGGTGCTTGCCGGCATGAGATAGGGGGAAAGGGCAAGGGAGCGCCGGGCTCTCTCCATCTCCCGTTCCATTGTACTGATTCCACCGCGGCTCGAACCGATCAGGATCCCGGCCCCGTCCGGGAACCCTCCCGGCAGTGCGGGCTTTCCATCTGCCCGCTCACCGCTCCGCAGGCCCGCGTCCTCCACCGCCATCAGCGAGGCGGCGACCGCGTACCAAACGAAGGGATCGTGCCGGAGGGCCTCTTTCGGGGAGAGGGAAGCGCCGGGGGTAAAATCCTTTATTTCGCCCGCTGTTTTCCAGGGGAGGCCCGAGGCATCGAAACGGGTAATGGAGCCGATTCCCGTCGCGCCGGCCTTACACCGCTCCCACGAGGCGTGAAAGGTTCCGGCCAGCGGCGTAACCGCGCCGATCCCGGTAATGACAACTCTTCTCATAGTAAACTATATTATCATATCAGGTTTACCTCTCGTCGGAAGGCTTTTCGCCGGCATCCGGCGGGAGGCGGTTTTTCCCCCTGTACACTCTTTTATTTCTGAGGGAAGGTGTGCTACATTTTATAGTATGAATAACGTACTGAAAAAGCGTAGGGAAGAGCTGGGCAAAGACATTAATGAGATTGCCGAGATTACCCGGATCAAGAGAAGCTACCTACGGGCCATTGAAGAGGACGATTTCGAAAAGCTCCCCGTAGAAGTGTACACGAAGGGATATATCCGGGAGTATGCCGAGTTTCTTGCGATTCCGATGGAGCAGGCCTTTGAACCCTACGAGAGATACCTGGAAGAACGGAGGGGAGCGAAGGGCCCGGAAAAAAAGAGGACCGAAATGATGCCGGAGCAGGAGCATCCCGAGGTGGCTGCCGTACCGTCCCTGCCTCCTGAAACCGGCTTCGGAGAAGAGGAGCGCTCCGCGTCTTCAGCCTCACGGAAGATACTCTGGACCGTCCTGTTCCTGTTCCTTGCCGGTCTTGCCGGTTTTTATCTGCTGCGGTCCGGGGTGAGGGAAGCTCCGCTGCCGCCTCTTCCTTCCCCGCGGACGGAGCCTGCGCCGTCTCCTTCCGTTCCTCCGGGAGATGCGACGGGGAATGCGCTGCCCGAGAGCCCTGCTGTACAGCCGGCCCTGCCGGAAACCACTTCTTCTCCCCCGGCAGGAGGTGGAGGGAAGCCGGAGAGCAGGGACGATGTCCTGAAAAAGAGCGAGCAGAGCACTCCCGCTGAACAGAGGGCAAAGAGTCCGGAGCCCTCCGGAGCCCCTGCCGCCGGACCGGCGCGCGCCGCGGCTGCGCACTCTCTCGATATTTCTGCAAAAGGGAGGACATGGCTCCAGATCGTCATTGACGGGTCCGGGAAGAAAGAGATCATCCTGAATCCCGGCGAAAAAGTTGCGTACAGAGTGAATGAGAACGCTTCCGTGCTGATCGGCAACGCTGCGGGGGTATTGTTGAAATTCGACGGCAGGCAGTATGAGGGTTTGGGGGGTGAGGGCGAAGTGGTGCGGATGGATTTCCCGGCTGCCGTTGCTTCGCCAGTTTCTCCTGCGCGGAAGAGCGCGCCCGGAGTACCTTCGTCTCAGCCGGTGACCCCTGAGTCCCCCCGTCCGTAGTGTATCACCCTGATTTTTTCCGCTGACGGCCTTGCCGGTACCGGCAACAGGTAACCACTCCGTCTGTTTTCTGGGAGAGAGAGCGAACCGATGATGACGAAAGAATCCATAAGCGCTTTTTTCAAAGAGAAGATCACCAGGCCGGTCAAGTTCAACGACATAGTGTTCCTGCTGAACCTTTCCCCCCCCGACCGGCGCAAGCTGAAACGCTTTCTTCGGGAGATGGTGGGAGAGGGGGAGATCGTCCGGACGCGCAATGGACTTTACGGCCCCGCTGAGGAGATGAGTATCGAAACGGGGTATTTCGAGGCGCACCGCGACGGCTACGGGTTCGTGATTCTCGAAAAACCGGGGGAGCGGGACATCTTCATTCCTGCGAAGGCCACCCTGGGCGCCATGAACAACGACAGGGTGATGGCGCGGCTCGAGAACAGGCAGCGCCGGGACGGTCGGATTATCAGGATACTCGAAAGGGCGCAAACGCGTGTCGTGGGGACCTTCGAAGCGGGGAGGGGGGCCTCCTTCGTGAAGCCCAAGAGAAAGGGAGTTCCCTTCGATCTGTATATCGCGCCCCGGGACGCGGGAAAGGCGAAGAACGGGGATACGGTGATCGCGGAGATCATCAGCTATCCTACTGATACCCGGCCCCCTTCCGCCCGGGTTGTCAAAGTCCTGAAGAAACCGGAGAGCCCGACCGACGAAGTGGAGCTGGTCATCGACGAGTTCAGTCTCCCGCGGCGCTTTCCGCCTGAGATCTCCGAAGAGGCGAAGAGCCTGTACGCAAGGGCGCAGGAGGCGGAGCACCGGAAGGGGAGGAGAAAGGACCTCAGGGGCCTGCCCACCGTCACCATCGACGGCGAGAGGGCAAAGGATTTCGACGATGCCGTGTCCATCGGGAGGGCCGACGCCGGGTACCGGCTGTGGGTGCATATCGCCGATGTCGGCTACTATGTGCGCTGGGACTCCCCCCTCGACCTCGAAGCGCGGAGAAGGGCCACCAGCGTCTATTTCCCCGACAGGGTCGTTCCCATGCTTCCCCGGGAGCTTTCCGAGGACCTCTGCAGCCTGAGGCCGAAGGTGGAGAGGCTCGCCTTCACCGTCGAGATGGATTTCGACGGGCGCGGCCGCAGGCAGGAGGCGCGCTTCTACCCGAGCCTGATCCGGAGCGACGAGCGGATGACCTACACCGCCGTCCGGAAGATTCTTGTGGACAAAGACCCGGAGGAGAGGCAGCGATACGCATATCTCCTTGACCTCTTCGGGCTGATGGGCGAGCTCTGCGAGCTCCTGAAGGCGGTCCGCCTCAAGAGGGGCAGCCTCGATTTCGACCTGCCCGAGCCGGAGGTGCTGCTGGACATCCAGGGAAACCCCGAGGCTATTATCCGGGCGGAGAGAAATTTCGCCCATATGGTCATCGAGGAATTCATGATCGCCGCAAACGAGGCGGTGGCGGAATTCCTTGAGGAGAGGGAGGTCCCCAGCCTCTACCGGGTGCACGAGGAACCGGACCCCCTGAAGCTCGAAAACATGACGCGGATCGTCAATGCCCTGGGCGTGCTGAGGAACGGCAAGCCCCTGAGGCCGAAGGACTTTCCCGGCCTGCTCCGCCAGATAAGCGGTTCGGAGGCGGAGGACATCATCAACCACATGGTCCTCCGGAGCCTGAAGCAGGCCCGCTATTCTCCCGACAATGTGGGCCACTTCGGCCTCGCATCGGAATCGTACACGCATTTCACTTCGCCCATCCGGAGATATCCCGACCTTGTCGTGCATCGCATCCTGCGGGAGGTTCTGACGAGAAAGGAGCTCAGCGACAAAAGGACGCGGGAGTTGGAGGAGGTGCTGCCCGATATCGCGTTCCATTCCTCGAAAATGGAGCGGCAGGCGGACGATGCGGAAAGGGCGGTGCTGAACGCCATGCGCGTCTGGTTCATGAAGGACAAGGTAGGCGAGGACTTCGAGGGGAAGGTGGTTGCCGTCATGCCCTATGGAATGCGGGTGCGGCTCAAAGAATACTACGTGGAGGGGGTGCTTCACGTATCGTATCTGACCGACGACTTCTATCAGTACAACGAAAAGGAGATGAGCCTTTCCGGAGTCAACAGGAAGAAGAAGTTCACTATCGGAAAGATGATAAAGGTTAGGATCGACCGGGTGGACAGGGAGGAGAAGGAGATCATCCTCGGCATCTGAGCCGGGGCTGCCGCCGGGGTTGCGATGAAGACGCTGAAATCCGTTCTCGACAGGCTGTATTCAGAATACGATTTCGAAGCCCGGATGCCGTTCGATCCCATCGAGCTCCCCCACCGCTACACGGACCCCGGCGATATCGAAGTGGCGGGCTTCCTCTCCTGCTGTCTCGCCTACGGCAAGGTGGGGCTCTTCAAGCCGGTGCTCGAAAGCATTTTCGACCGGATGGGACGGAGGGAAAAGGGGCCCCGCGCGTTCCTGCTGCGCTTCAACGCGAAGAAGCAGCGGGACCTGTTTGCGGGGCTGCAGTACCGCTTCAACAGGAACGAGGATATCCTTGCCCTCCTCCATGTCCTGCACCGGGTGCTGTCCAGCCACGGAAGCCTCAAGGCGGTCTTCATGCGGCACTATGCGGACGGCGATCCCACTGTCGGAGGCGGCCTGGCCGGGCTGGTGGAAGAGCTGCTGTCCATCGATACCTCCGCGGTCTACGGAGAGAACCGAAAGCCCTACGGCTTCCTCCAGTTCTTCCCCTCGCCGGCGGGGGGAAGCGCCTGCAAGAGGATGAGTCTCTTCCTGCGCTGGATGGTACGGGACAAGGACATCGATTTCGGACTATGGAAGGGTGTTCCCACGAGCAAGCTCGTCATTCCCCTCGATACCCATATCGCCCGCATCGCACGATGCCTCGGGTTTACGAAGAGAGCGGCGCAGGATTGGAAGACGGCGGTGGAGATAACGGATGCATTGAAGGAATTCGATCCGGACGACCCCCTCAAGTACGACTTCGCCCTGTGTCATCAGGGGATTGCGAAGGTCTGCACCGGGATGCGTTGCGCGGAGTGCAGCCTTCTGAGGAGCGAGTGAGGGATACCGCGCACCTGCTTTCTCAAAGGGCGGTCCGGTCGCCCGCCAGGGAGAGGCCTTCAGGAAGCGACTCCCCGAAAATGCTCTTCTCGTCCTCCCACTCGAGGGAAACCGTCTCCTGTAGCTGCCTGACGGAGCGCAGCGCCCAGGGATAGGCGGAGATCCTTTCGATGACGCGGGCGCGGAGGCCCTCCTCGATGTCCCGGCTCCGGTCCCCTGTCTTCCGGGCCATCTGCGCGAGGGCATGGACGGCATCGCCGGGATGCGGCCACGGCATGTTCAGGAGGGACGCTATCCAGGCCTCCGCTACCTCTTTCGGGACTATCCTGTCGATGGTGCCGTGAAAGGGGACCCGCGCCCCGAGGCGCGAGAGCGCCCAAAAAAAATGCCCCAGGGCCTTCCCCTTCCAGCGCTTCGGGTTCCGCATCAGTTCAGCGCCCAGTTCCGCCTTCAGAGAGGGGGGCAGGTTGTCGAGGCTTGCGGCGAGCATCCACATCTCGGACACGAGGGCGTCCGGCTGCTTCGGGATTCCGGCCTTCTTCCGCGAAGGGAGGAGCCAGGGGGCGACCTTTTTGAAGAGGATGTCCTGTTGCGAGGCGTCCAGCCCTCCCGCCACTCGCCTCCACATGACCCACCACTCCGCGCTGCACTGGATGTCTCCGGGGAAGGCGAGCCCTTCCGAGCTCAGCTTCCACAGCTCCCGTATACGCCGGTCGTCCATGACGTCTCCGAAGCCGGGCCTGAGGAGAAAGCCCGCCAGGTTGAGCCACCGCGCCTCATGGCGGGAAGTGGTCCTCCTCTTCTCCTTCATGAGAATCAGGGCGTCCCCCATCTGCCGTATTGAGGAGAGGGGCCAGTCGTTCCTCTCCAGTTCGAGCAGCTCCTCCATCTTTTTGAGCAGGTTTTCCGGGGCGACCTCCGAGGGGACCCGGGGCGAGCTGGAGAATGCCCTCTCCATCAGGGAGACGGCGCCTGCAACGGCCGATTCGGTGAGCGTATGCTTCTCTCCCCGCGCTTGAGGAGGCGCCGCGGTCTGCACCGTGTCCTCCATGCGGAGCTGGAAGGCGAGTTTCCAGCGGTGGGGCGTCTTCTTCGATTCGCACCAGACATCCAGCGTCCCGAACTCGTTCAGCCGGATGCCCAGGGAGACCGGTATTCTGACCTGTCCTGCGCTCTTTCCGAAATGCAGGACCGTCCGTATGGGGGGCAGTTCGACGAACTCGTCCTTCTCTGCGGCGACGACATCCCCCGGTTTATCTCCTGCCCGGTAACTTGACGAATAGAGGGTGAAGCTCACCGGGCTGTTGGTCAGCACCTGGAACTCGGGGTCAGCGAGGTGGAGCTCTTCCCCCTCCTCGAACCCCCTCGGCAGAATGCAGACGGAGGTGATGCGGGCGCCGGGTGCGGCGTTCTTGAGCTCGCTTTCCCGCTCTACGCCGATGTAGTACGCCCGTCCCGTCCCCCCGGCGATCCGCTCTCCCTTTCCGAACCGTACGGAGCTATAGTAAGCGGCCCCGAGAGCAACGGCATGATCGAGTCGTTCGTTTTCGAGGATGCGCAGGGACCACGCTGCGTCCCCGGAGAACCATTCCCGCATGACGGCGGCGACATGCTCCCTGATAAGGGGAGACGTGAAGACGCCCCCGTTGAAGAGGAGCAGATCGGGGCGGACGACGGCGCCCCCTCCCTCAGGGTCCACGATCTGCGGCAGTTCGCGGTCGGCGGCGTGCCTTTTCAGGAAGGAGGCCAGGTGCCTCATGACGGAGGTGTCGGAGACGTAGGGAAGCCCCAGCTCCTGAAGTCCGGAGGTCCGCCCCCGCTGCACCTCCTCGTGCACCGCCACCCTCTGGAAGAAGCCTTCGAGAATGGTGTCCGTCACCATGCGGGCGGTCAACTCCGCGGTGAGCGTCTCCCCGATCACCTTTCGTCCGGTGCCGAGGAGAGTGACCGGCACGCTCTCTTTTGTGGTGTCCTTCGTAAGGGCGCCGAGGAGCTCTTCCTTTGCGGCCCGGCACTGCTGCACTGCGGAAAGCCACTGATGGTAGTCGAACTTTCCGGACGGACCCCTCATCTTCTTTTCCATTTCCCGTGCAAGGGCAAGGTCCATGTTGTCCCCCCCCAGCATGAGGTGGTCGCCCACGGCAACCCTCCGGAAAGAGGGCTGCCCTTCCTCTTCTTTTACGGTGATGAGGGTGAAGTCGGTCGTCCCTCCCCCCATATCGAAGACCAGGATGAGCCGGTCCGGTTCGATGAGACTGCGCCAGGCGTTACCGTGGGAGGCGAGCCAGAAATAAAAGGCGGCCTGGGGCTCTTCGAGCAGGGTGACGCCTTCCAGACCCGCACGCTGCGCCGCCTCAAAGGTGAGCTCGCGGGCAGTCTCGTCGAAAGATGCGGGGATCGTGATGACAAGCTGCTGCTTCTCGAGCGCCTGCCCCGGATCGCCCGCGGCGACTGCGTGGTTCCACGCGTCCTTCAGATGCCGCAGATACCGGGCCGATGCCTCCACCGGCGAGACGCGCCGTGCAGTCGTTTCCCGTCCCCAGGGCAGGATGGGTCCCTTGCGGTCCACCCGTGCATGGCTGAGCCACGATTTTGCGGAGAAGACGAGGTTTCCGGGTATCCGCGCCCCCTGCACCCGCGCGAACTCTCCCACACTATAGGAGACCTCCGCATCCCACGGAAGGGCGATGCTTCCCCCGGGCAGTTCGTACTCTCCGGGGAGATAGAGGAAAGAGGGCAGAACCTCCCTGTCCCGCACTGTTCCCTTATCGACGAGCTGGGGAACGGGGAAGGTCTCGATCCGGGCGGGGGCGTCTCCCTGCCTGTCGATGTATGCCAGGGCGGAGTTGGTGGTGCCGAGATCGATCCCGATGAGATAGCGCGGCCTGCTCACCGGTGCGCTTCCTCCCGGACCGTGAACTCGAGCTTCCACCGATTGCTTCCGTCCAGCGCCTCGCACCATACTTCGAGGGCCCCCGTTTCGGTGAGATAGCTATGGAGCCTCACCGGCACCACAGCGCCCTGCTCTGCGCCCCCGGCCGGCAGCACCGCCTCCAGGGGAGAAAGCTCCACAATATCCCCTTCTTCCCATTCCTCAAGTACGGAGCCCGGGGCGTCCCCCTTGCGGGAAAGAGAGGAGAGAAACCGGAACGCCGCGTGCTCTCCCACGACCAGCCCGAAGACATGGTCCGGAATCGCGAAGTCGGTCCCTTCTTCCATCCCGAAGGGCACGACACAGAGCGCCTTGAGGGGAGGAGGCATGCCCGGCACGGCGGGCATGGAGGATTCGACCCCGATGTAGTAGGTCCGTTCAGCCCCTGCCCTTATCCGTATTCCCTTTCCCCTCTTGGCAAAGCCGTAGTAGGCGGCCCCTGCCGCCACCGCCCTGTCGGGGTCGCCCCCGGCGAGTACGGCGAGGGGCTCCCCTCCCTCGGCGGCAAGCCATCCATCGACCACTTCGACGATCCTCCCGCGCAGAACGGAGGATTTCGTTACTCCTCCGTTGAACAGTATCCGGGTGGGATGGATGAAGGTGTTCTCCTTGCCCGTCTCGCTGTCTGCCTTGCGCACATTCCGGCGGAGGAATTGTGCGAGGTGCCGGGTCACCGCGGTGTCCGCTGCATACGGGAGGCCGATCTCCTTCAGTCCTGCAGCCCTCTTCTCCAGGGGAGAGTCCCCCACGGGGCATTCGGGGAAGAAGCCATCGACGATCACCTGTTCCACTTCGTCCCGGCGGAGGTCGGTCTGGAGCGTCCCGCCCACAACGCTCTTCCCCTTGCCGAGGATGACCACGGGCTGCACGGCAAGCTCGGGATTGTTGAGCATGGCTTCCTTTGCCGTTCGGCACTGGTGTACCAACCCCAAAGTCTGGCGGGTATCAAGGGTGATCTTCTTTTCGGCGAAATGGGTGCGCGCGGAGAAGGCGAGGGCGAGGTCCATATTGTCGCCGCCGAGGAGGATGTGCTCTCCCACCGCAACCCGTTTCAGCTCCAGTTTTCCTTCCTCCCCGGAGACCTCGATGAGGCTGAAATCGGTGGTCCCTCCCCCGATATCGCACACGAGAATCGTATCGCCGACGTTGACCTGACGTCTCCACTCCTCCCCTTGCCTGTTGAGCCAGGCATAGAAGGCGGCCTGGGGCTCCTCCATAAGGGTGATATTTCTCAGCCCCGCACTCTCCGCGGCCCTGACCGTAAGGTCACGGGCTACGGCATCGAAGGAGGCCGGTACCGTAACGAGCACCTGCTGGTTTGCGAGGGACAAGGCGGGGTTGCCGCCTGCCATACAGTGGTTCCAGGCCATCCTGATATGCCCGAGGTACCGGGCGGACGCTTCGAGGGGAGACACCTTCGGAACACCTTCCGGGGCGTTCCAGGGCAGGAGGGGCGCCGTCCTGTCCACCGCCGGGTAGCAGAGCCACGATTTGGCTGAAGATACCAGGCGGAGGGGCACTTCCGCTCCCCTCCGATGGGCGAACTCCCCGGCTGCGTACTGCAGGGCATCGTCCCAGGGAAGGGAGAGGCTTTTTTCGGGCAGTTCCGAATCGGCGGGAAGGTAGAGAAAGGAGGGAAGAAAATCCCTCTCCTCCACGATGCCTGCCCCGGTTACCTGGGGAATCGGGAAGGTGCGGGCTTCGGGGCGCCCCGCAACGGGCTCCTCCGTATCAATATAGGAAACGGCGCAATTGGTGGTGCCCAGGTCGATACCGACTATATACCGTGCGTTTTCCATGTTTTCTCCGGAATAAAAGGGGTGCGGTGAGGGGGACAGGAGCGGCTCCCCCCCTGTTTGCATGCCCAGCGTGCAGGGTGCTTGAGCCTTTACTGCACTTCCACTTCGGCAGGTTCTACGATGCCCGGGTCCTGGCTTTTCGGCAGGGGGGGCATACTGGTGCGGGCGACGCGCCAGCCGCTATGCCGGACGATTCCCCTGAAGGGAGGATCGCCGACAACGCTGCCGGTCAGACGGATGGCCGAAGGGTCGAAACCGGCAGGGATCGTCACCTGCTCGCCTTCCGCCTCGTTCATGACAGGCCCGAGGGTCATATGGTTGTCCAGGGCCGCCCTGCATTCCTTGTGGATGTCCCTGACCGCCCTGCCGACCTGACTGTCGTCATAACCGGACAGGTCTTCCCTCAGGAAGTCGATGAGCCTCCCCTTCTTCTGAAAAAGTGCCAGCATCTGCACTACGCTCTCGTCAAAGGGCCTCTTTTCGGGAGCCGGAGGAGCAGGGGGAACGGGGCGGGCCGGGGGCGGCATTTGAGCGGTCTCCGGGACCCTGTCCGGAAGACCCTTTATCAGCGAGGACACCACCCCCGCAAGCAGCGCGGATACAACGATGCCCGCAACGACGAAGAGCGCGGCGCGCGCCGCCGCGGTCAGGGGCGCGAGATAGGGCACGAAAAAAGAGAGGACAAGCATGAAAACGATCAGAATAATGAAGAGTGCAGCGGATATTTTTCCTTTGGAAGGCATTCTCTCTCCTTGCCGCCCGCAGGGGCGGCATACCGTTATTTCCTCAGTCCTATGAGAAAGTTTACCGAAAAAAAGGGGGGAATGACAACTCCATGAGGCGGAATGGGGGTGATTGGACGTGGCGTCCCTGAGTGTTTATCAGGTTGTCACCCCGGCGAAAGCCGGGGTCCAGTTCCTTAAAGGAAAAAGACTGTGGATCCCGGTTCAGAGGATCCGCCGGGATGACGAAAGAGATACACGGCCCCTTCCTCGTCACCTCCCGGTTTTCATCATCACAAACAGAGCGCGTGTACAATCAGGAAGCGAGTTTGTCGTACTCTTTGTAGAGAATGCTCTCTTCCCTCTGAAGTCTTGTCCGCAGGGTTGCGAAAAGCCTTCCGAAATCTTTGGCAAACTCGATGCCGGATCCACCCTGGGAGTAGTTATCGAAAAACTGTAGTGCAAACTTCGAGAGCTCCCCCATTTCTTTTGTAAAGGAATCCAGCACCATCCGGACAGAGGAGTTGCTTTCCGCGGCTTTCTGCATCCGGGGATACAAGTGCAGATCCTCCTTCTTCAGATGGGCAAGCAGGTTCGTTTTTGCTGCCAGCAAAGTAGCCTGCGCCTCTTTCGAGGCAATCCCCAGATCCTTCACCTTGTTGAGCATATCCACCATCGCAACATGATCTCTTCTTAATTCTTCCACAAGTTGTGACATGCTTTTTCCCTCCCCTGTTTTTCTATTGTTCGTATGGTATTTCCGGCGCCGCCTGTCTCTTTTGAGGAGAGAGCAGGATGGCATCACCATGATAAAGTGCACTTTAATGAATATTGATGCAGAAAGAGGCAGTTTCCCTCTCGGATTTTGTCATCGGGGAAGGATTCCAATCCGAAAGCGCCGGAGTCGTTGGTGTCGAAGCTGAGCGAGAAATACTTGGGATGAAAAAGGCTGCTGTGAAGCAAGGGAGAGCGTCCGCACTCTCCGGTCTTTTTCGGCGGTGCTAATGCCTGCAAACGGAAGCCATCACCGGTGGTTTGAGGACCGGGGAGGCCGGCATGCGTGTTGATGGCGTACATCGATGATGCAACGAATACCATTTATGCCCGATTCTACGAAGTACGAGGGCACTCTCCCTGCGATGGACAGCTTCAAGCGGTATATCAGGAAATACGGCATACCCCTGAGCGTCTATGGGAGAAGGATTTTGATGCAGTTCGGCAGGGCATTGACGGAACTGCAAGTAAAGATCGCCATGCGGCCAAAGAGCAGGATAGAGCGATCTGCACGGCTGGTGAAGGATTTCTGATGAGGCCAATTCTGGACGGGTATCTTGCCTTTGATAACAGGAGCTGCTCCGGGGGGTCCCAAAGGGAGTGGACCTGGACCGGATACTGTGCATCAGGAATAGCAGACGTTTCGCGTGCTTTTATTCACCAGATCAGACTGTCGAGGAGAGGGTCAACGGCAGCATGCATTTCATAACAACGTGCCTTTCAGGAGAGCATTTCATCATCCATGGAAAAGCTAACAACTAAGAGAAATGGAACGCCAACGCTGGGCTATGAACCAACCGGTCATTTCTATTTTTGCAAAGCGGACATTTCTATTTTGCCTTGACAATGAAAAAGTATGACGTCTTTCAGGTGTTTGCAATGGCTGAAATTCAATGGGAGAAGGATTTTGATGCATGAAACGGGCGATGCCTGGGAGGAAGCCGATCTACCAGGATTTCTGGTTCGAGGGGTGAACGGGCTGCTCCGCCATGAATACGAGTCCTTATCATGGTGCAGAATTTCTTGCAGACAGATACAGGCCCACCGAAAAGGGAACATCACCCCCGACCTAACCCATCGGTAGTCACCGGGATATATGTTCCCGTGGACGATTTGATGGCCCACCTGGATTTTTGGAGGGGAAAGATCCTCTTCGACACCGACCACTTCAAAGGCTATCGAAATCTTTGCCGGTCTCGTCGAATGCCACCCCAAAGCGGGAGTTGCTCGGAGGCGATATTCCACCGCGGCGTGGCGGAGTACAAGGCGGCCCATGATGCCGCTGCCCTGCGAAAGATATACGACACCCTCCTGGAGAAATATCCGCAGAGCGAATGGACATGACGCGCGGAGCCCATATGGGAGCATTCCCTCCTACGCGGAGGTATAGAACCGGGGCAAGCGGTTTGCTGCGGGCATGGGGGGGACGACGTATCGTGACAGGAAAGGCCGGGGAATGTACCGATGCTTTTTATGCTGGACAGGCTTTGTCCTCACCACCCTGGTGAGGAGTGCATCAGGGGAATCTGGAAGGACTTTTCTCCTGCCGGTACGGCTTCACGTGCAGTTTCCCAGCACTACCTTGAACAGAGGAGTTCTATGTGGCCGCTACCCTGCCAGTTCTCGGCTCCTTCGGGTACGATCTGTCCGACACTGGAGTCCCGCCAATTAACGGAAGAAGACCCGCCCTGTGCCGTTGCATTATTTTGTTCTTCTGCTAAGATTGTCTTATGAGCCGGCTGTCCGGTGGCGCTCCGGGAGTCACCCTGGCGCTTTCCACTACGAGAAACGAGGCGTATTGTGTCTCTACCCAGATTAGGTGCCGTTCTCCTCGCAGTATGCGCAGTGGCGTGTGCCGGAGTTCTGCTGCATGCCGTTTCACAGCGCCCCGTCATCGATTCCTACGAGTATGCGGTTCTGGTATCGGCCGGCGACGGGAGGCCTCTCTCCGAGTTCTACCGTGAGCGCCGCTTTTTCGTTCCTCTGCGCGAAATTCCCGACCGGGTGAAACAGGCCTTTCTCTCGATAGAAGACCGCAGATTTTACGCGCACCACGGCTTCGATGCAAAGGGGATCCTCCGTGCTCTGCGCAGGAATGTCTCGCAGCGGGCGATCGTGGAGGGGGGGAGCACCATCACCCAGCAGCTTGCCAAGATGATCCTCAGAGAGCCGGAAAGGAAATTTTCGAGGAAAGTGAAGGAAATGCTCGTTACGGCTCAATTGGAGTGGAACTATACGAAGGACGAGATTCTGGAGATGTACCTGAATTTCGCTTTCTTCGGCGAAAGGACATACGGCATTGAGGCTGCCGCCCGGACCTATTTCGACAAGACCGCACGGGACCTCTCCCTCGGCGAAGCGGCGCTTCTGGCCGCACTGCAGAAAGCGCCCAACAAATATTCTCCCCTCAGGGACCCGCTGCGGTCCGGGGCGCGCAGACAGGTGGTGCTGAGCGAGATGTTTTCTGCCGGCTTTATCTCTCCGGAAGAGTACCGGGAGGCCCTGTCGACGCCTCTCCCGAGAAAAGCGAACTTCAAGCGCAGGGATGAAGCCCCCTACTTTACCGGATTTATCCGGCAGCACCTCGAGAGGAGCTATGGAGACGCCCTCTACAGGGGCGCCTTCCACCTCTCCTCCACCCTCGACACGGAAATGCAGCGTCAGGCGGAAAGGGCGGTAAGCCGGGGGGTGCGGGAAATAGAGATGCGGGCGGGAAAGGGGGTGCAGGCGGCCCTGGTGGCGCTCGACCTGAAAACGGGTGCGATCAGGGCGATGGTGGGGGGCGGCGACTATAAGGAGTCGCAGTTCAACCGGGCCACCATGGCGCTGCGGCAGCCCGGGTCTGCTTTCAAGCCCTTTGTCTATACGGCCGCGCTCGAAGCGGGGAAGTCGTTCGACGACCGCGTCCTCGACATTCCGGTCAGTATCCCCGACCCCGAGAGGGGCGGACTCTGGTCTCCCAAAAACTCCAACTGGGAATATCACGGGTATGTCTCCTTGAAAACGGCTCTTTCTCTTTCTCTCAATGCCGCAACGGTGCGGCTTGCGCAGGAGATCGGCTTTGAAAAGGTTCGGGATACTGCGGTGCGGCTCGGCATCAGGAGCGACCTTCCTCCTCATCCTTCCCTGGCATTGGGAGCGTGCGAGGTGACTCTCCTCGATCTCACCGCAGCCTATATCGTCTTTGCCACGGGCAGCCGGGTTGTCCCCTATGCGTATACCCTTGTGACCGACAGGGAGGGGAACGTGGTGGAGCGCGTCTCCCCCGCGTCCCGCGAGCTGCTCTCCCGGGACCTGGTGGAGAAGATCAAGGTCCTCCTGCGCGCCGTGGTGGAGTCGGGGACCGGTGGAAGAGCCCTTGCGGTGGACCGGAAAGTCTACGGAAAAACAGGGACTACCGACGATTACTCCGATGCGTGGTTTGTGGGGTTCGATGACCGCCTGGCAGTGGGAGTGTGGGTGGGCAGGGACGATCATACCTCGATAGGACCCGGCGAATCAGGTTCCAGCGCTGCGCTTCCCCTTTGGGTAGATTTCATGAAGAAGGCGGGGCCTGCCCGCCCCCATAGGGAAAAAGAAAGAGAAGCGCGAAAAATAGTTAATTAGATCAAAGTGGTTGTATGTTGAATCGGCTATGAGAAAGGAGTATACTAAAAGCAGGTTCTGACAAAGATAAGCGGTGCTTCGGATCGGTACAGACTTGCGCACAAGTTACTTTACAGACGGCGCGGGAGCGGGTCATGGTGAGCATGCCTCCCGAAGAGGAAGCCTAAATGCCCGTCAAAGCGCCAAAAGTAGAAAAAGGTTCGTAGTTTGTGGTCTGAGGCATTCGCTTTCCTTACAAGACGGAGCTGAACCGGGATGCAGGAAGTCCGGCAGGCGCCCGGGGGCGCCTCTGTTTCCCCCCGTGCGATGCCGGGTAGCGGCAATGCCTGAACAGTTCCGTTTTTTTATCGCGTTCCTTTTTTCTCCTTTTTCCGCACTCCGGAGTTTTTCTTCCTAACTCCTTACAGTGACTCCTTTTTTATTTTCGTACTCTTTCAGTCCTCTTTCCCGGTGAGGGACGCCCCTTACTTGACATCATCACGCAACGGCAGTAAGAGTTAGATAGAGAGCCTCATTTTGTCCTGTTTTACAGAGGGAAGGGCGGAGGAGAGCTCTCTCCGTCTCTGATGTTCCGGCAGAGAGCGGCGGCAAACGACGCTGCGACGGGCTCCGGCGGGACGATCAAAGAGGACTGCTCAAAGGATGAGGGAAGCGGCATCCGATGCCGATCGGGTGCAGGTACGGAGCGGACAGCACCGGGGGATTGCTTGAAGAGACTGGTTTCCATCGGGGGCGGCATTGCATTGTCGATCTTCATCATCGTCACGATATTTTCCTATACAAACATGGGGCGCCTCATCGCTCTCGGCAAAACGCGCACCAGCATTTTCGATATCGTGGAGAGGCTCGAATCGTTATTGACTTACAGCAATGCCGCGGAAAGCGGGATCAACCAATACCTCCTGACGGAAGACATCGGCTACCTGAAAGCGTACTACGACGGAAGGGAGATCATCGAAAAGGAGCTCCAGGACCTCAGGAGGATCATGGCGGACAATGCCGGCCAGCAGCAGAGGTTCGATACGCTCGACCGGCTGATTGCGCAGCGCTTTGAGAACCTGCGGGAAGCCGTCGAGCAGCGGCAGAAAAAAGGCTTCGATGCCGGGACGCAGAGCAGGCTGCTGGGGGAGGGGGAAAAGCTGGAGGACGCCATCAGGACAGTGGTGACCCGGATGGTCGGGGAAGAAAAGTCGTTTCTGAGGAGTCTCGAAATGCAGATGGAGGCGGCGGGGCGCAGTGCGTTCGCTGCGATGTCGCTCGGCACGTTCATGAGCTTCGTCATCCTCTACCGGATCCTCCACCTGCTCTACCGTGAGAATGCCGAGCGAAGGCGGGCGGAAGACGCGCTGCGTCTCAGCGAAAGGCGCCTCTCCCTGATCGTGGAAAACCTGCCTGCCGGCACCCTGCAGCGGGAAGGGAGTGCGGTCTTTTTCAACAAGGCCGTGGAAGAAATCACCGGGTACACCCGCTCCGAGATCACCACTCTCGACCAGTGGTTTACCTCCCTCTACGGTGCAAAAGCCGATGTCGTCCGCGGATACTACGAAGAGGACCGGGCGGCCGGGTTTCCGGGCACCCGGACGGTCCCCGTCATCCGGAAGGACGGGCAGACCCGCTATGTAGAGCTTGCTTCGTACCTCTATGACGAGGAAAAGGAGGTCTGGCTGCTCCACGACGTCACCGAGAGGAAAAAGGCGGAGAAGGAGCTGGAGCGCCTCAGCCGCACGTACGAATCGATTTTGAAGTCCGTAGGCGAAGGGATTTTCGGAATGGACAGGGAGGGGAGGGGCACCTTTGTCAACCGCACTGCCGCGGACATGCTCGGCTATACGGAAAAAGAGCTTATCGGGCTCGACATGCATGCTCTTGTACACCACACGAAAGCCGACGGGTCCGTCTATCCGCATGAGGAGTGCTTGATTTTCAAAAGCTTGCAAGAGGGTGTGGTGCAACAGAGCGAGGACGAGATGTTCTGGAAAAAGGACGGAACGAGCTTTCCCGTCGAGTACATCAGCACGCCGATCATCGAGGGAGGCGAGGTCGCGGGCGTGGTGGTCGCTTTCCGGGAGATCACCGAGCGCAAAAGGAACGAGGAGAGTCTTTCAAAGTATGTCGGCGAGCTCGAACGGCGGAACCGCGAGATAGAGCTGTTGAGCGGAATGGTCAGCATGCTGCAGGCCTGTGTCAGCATCGAAGAGGCGTGTGCGGTAATCGGCGCCTCGCTGCAGAAGCTTTTCTCCGGTGAATCGGGCGCCGTCTATCTGTTCTCCCCTACCAGGAATACTTTCGAGCCGGTGGTGCTCTGGGGAGAGGAGAGACCGCGCGAGGATACGCTGGAAGCGAAGGAATGCTGGGCATTGCGCCTCGGCCGTGTCTACACAATGGACAGCTCTGACCGGGGAATGCGCTGTCCGCACGTGGCGGACGCGCTGCAGGCGGGGTATATCTGCGTCCCCCTTACCGCCCAGGGAGAGACCATGGGGCTGCTGCATCTACGGTTTGGTGCGCAGTGGCTCCACCCTCCCGAAGAGATGCGGGAGCAGAGGAAGGCCGTGGAGAAGCTGGTAGAGGCGGTGGCGGAGAGCATCGCGCTCTCCCTGGCCAACTTCAGACTGCGCGAGACCCTCTTCGAGCAATCCACCCATGACTCTCTCACGACTCTGTGCAACCGGCGCTCGATGGACGAGCTGATGGAAAGGGAGCTGCACCGGATGGCGCGAAAGGGGCAGACAATGGGAATCATCATGCTCGATATCGACCATTTCAAGTCCTTCAACGACGTCTACGGGCATAAGGCGGGCGATATGCTGCTCAGGGAGCTCGGCTTTTTCCTGAAGAGGAGCATCAGGGAGGAGGACTATGCCTGCCGGTACGGTGGTGAGGAGTTCGTCATCATACTGCCCGAGACGACCCCCGAGCAGGGCAGGTTCCGGGCTGAACAAGTGCGGAAGCGCTTCAAGGAGGTCCGCTTCCACTACGAAGGTAAGATCATGCCCCCGGTGACCCTGTCACTGGGCGTGGCATTCTTTCCCCAGCACGGAGCCACTGCCGGCGAGCTTCTGCGTGCAGCAGACGCCGCACTCTACCGGGCAAAGGCGGAGGGCAGAGACAGAGTCGAGACGGTGTAGCGGGTGCTGCCTGGTCCCCTTTTCACAATTCCCCGGTGATTCCCCTGCGCGAAAAAGAGCAGCTCCCCATCGGCCGGTCTGTCCTCTTTCAGCCTATCCTGCAGCGCTGCGGCACGGTCAAACCCCGGCAAACATTTTCATGTCCGCCATTTCACGACACGCTTGTGCGGTGGTCCTGCAGACCGAGGAGCACATTCTCATCATTTCGTCATCGCCCAATTGCGCGCAGCTCTCTGCGCATTGCTCACACACCTGGGCGCACAGATCGCAGGAGCCGCTGCTGAAGGGGGAGCTCCTTCCCATGAGGTCCGCGCTTACTTTGCAGATTTCAGCGCAATCGATAAGAAGAGTGATGTGGGCGGGGTCCGCGTGTTTCCCCCCCTTGTGCAGGCAGTGAGTGACCGACGCGGTGCAGAGAGTGTCGCACTTCACGCAGTCGGTAATGCAGTCATGGACCTTGGGGTCCATACCGGAAACTTTTGCATGGTGCATATCGCTACCCTCCCTTATGTCGGGGACATGGTTTTCGTTGTTTGTACTGTCTGTGCGGCGGCCGATGGGGAAGATGCAGGGGATGTCTGCCCTTTATACACAAGTCTAGCACATCGGGAGCTTATGTCAATTTTTTCATCTCCCTTTCTTTCCAGATGAGGTAAATCGCAGGATAGATGATCAGCTCAAGGATGGTGGAGGTGACCACACCCCCCACCATGGGGGCCGCGATCCTCTTCATGATGTCCGAACCGGTGCCGTGGCTGAACATGATGGGGATAAGTCCCGCGAGGATGACGCTTACGGTCATGATCTTCGGGCGTATTCTTTTTACCGCCCCGTACATGATGGCCTCTTTCAGGTCGCTCACCGAGCGTAGTTTCCCCTCCTTTTTCCACTGATCGTAGGCCAGCTCGAGGTACAGGAGCATGACTACCCCTGTCTCCGCATCCAGGCCCGCCAGGGCGATAATGCCGACCCAGACCGCTATGCTCATGTTATACCCGAGCAGATAGAGGAGCCAGAAAGAGCCCACGAGGGAGAAGGGGACCGCCAGCAGCACAATAAACGTCTTCGTCACCGATTTCGTGTTCATGAAGATAAGCACGAAAATGATGAGAACAGTGAGGGGGATGACGACCTTCAGGCGCTCATGGGTCTTGACGAGATACTCGTACTCGCCGCTCCACTCGAGGCGGTAGCCTTCAGGTATCTGGAGCGTAGCTACTTTCTTCTTCGCCTCCTCCACGTAGCCTCCCACATCCCTGCCGGTAAAATCTATGTATACATAGGAAGTGAGCAGGCCCTCCTCGCTCTTGATGCCCGTAGGTCCGCGCACGATTTTTATATCCGCCAGCTCGCCGAGGGGCACCTGGAGGGCGGGGGCGGAGGAGGCGAAGGAAACCGGGCTTGTGGGGGCCCCCGCCCCCGCTCCCGGACCGGTAGCCATTCCGCCGGCTTGCGGGGCAGCGGCGCTTCCTCCCATCATAACCGGGACGAGTACTCTCTTAAGCCGCTCCACATCGCTTCTGAAATCCCGGGCGTACCGTACATTGACGGGGTACCTTTCCCTCCCCTCGATAGTAACAGTGAGGTTCATGCCCCCGATGGCCGACTGGATCACCTCCTGGACATCGTCTACGGTGAGGCCGTACCGCGCCGCTTCTTCACGTTTGACCTTGAAATCGAGGAAATAGCCGGTAGTGACCCTTTCCGCATAGACGCTCCGTGTGCCGGGGACATCCTTGATATGATGCTCCAGTTCAAGACCGATCCTCTCCACCTCTTCGAGCCGGGGTCCCATGACCTTGATGCCCACCGGGGTCCGTATGCCGGTGGAAAGCATGTCGATGCGCGCTTTTATCGGCATGGTAAAGGAATTGGCGACGCCCGGTATGGTGAGGGTGTCGTTCATTTCGTTTTTTAATTTCTCCACCGTCATGCCCGGCCTCCATTGGGATTCCGGCTTGAGGTTGACCACGGTTTCGAACATCTCGAGGGGGGCGGGGTCCGTTGCCGTCTCCGCACGCCCCGCTTTGCCGAAGACCTGCTCCACTTCGGGTATGCTTTTCAGCAGCTTGTCCTGCATCTGGATAAGCTTCGATACCTCGCTGACGGAAGCGGCGGGGACGGTCACCGGCATATAGAAAAGCGTCCCCTCATAGAGGGGCGGCATGAATTCGGAGCCGAGCTTGAGGAATGGATAGGCGGTCAGGGCCATGATAATGACGGCGACGATGATGACCGCATACTTGAAGCGCAGGGCGAGCTTCGCCACCGGCTCGTAGAGCCGGTGCAGGATACGGCTTACCGGGTGCCTGTCTTCGGGGAAGATGGTGAAGAGATACCTGAGGACGGGTATCCTGCTCAAGAGCGGTGTCTTGTCATGGATAAGCAGGGCCATCAGCACCGGGGTAAGGGTCACGGCAAGAAAGGAGGAGAAGAGCATCGCGAAAGTTTTCGTATAGGCCAGGGGCTTGAAGAGTCTCCCCGCCTGGGCCTGCAGGGTGAAAACAGGAAGAAACCCGACAGTGATGACGAGCAGGGAAAAGAAGAGGGAGGGACCCACTTCTTTTGCGGCGTCCACGATAACGTCGAACCTGCTGCATGTTTTTACGCTCTGGCACTCCCATGTCTCGATCTTCTTGTGTGCGTTTTCCACCATAATGATGGAAGCGTCCACCATTGCTCCGATGGCGATGGCGATGCCGCTCAGACTCATGATATTGGAGGTGACGCCGAGATAGTACATCAGAATAAAAGAGATGATGATGGCAATGGGCAGGGTAAGAATGACCACCAGGGCACTGGGCAGATGGAAGAGAAATACGGCGCATACGACGCTCACTGCCAGGGACAGGCGTATGATCTCCTCCTTCAGGGTGTCGATGGAGCGGTGGATGAGGTCCGAGCGGTCGTAGGTGGTGACGATTTTCATGCCTTTGGGCAGGCTCGGCTCGATTTCGGTCCTGATCTTCTCTTTTACCCTGTCGATCACATTGAGGACATTTTCACCGAAGCGCACCACCACGATGCCGCCCGCCACCTCGCCCTTTCCATCCAGCTCGGCAAGCCCCCTCCTGATTTCGGGGCCGAGCTGCACCCGGGCCACATCCCGCAGGAAGACGGCAGTTCCCGTACCGCTTGAAGCGACCGGTATGGTTTCGAGGTCCTTTATGCTCTTGATATAGCCCCTTCCCCGTACCATATACTCGATACCCGAGAATTCGAGGACCCTGCCTTCCACGTCTTTGTTGCTCTTGCGGATGGCCTCCATCACCTTTTGTATAGGAAGGTTGTAGGCCTGCAAACGGTTCGGATCGATAACCACCTGGTACTGCCTGACGAACCCGCCGATGCTTGCCACCTGTGAGACTCCGGGGACGCTCTCCAGGGCGAGCTTTATGTTCCAGTCCTGCACGGAGCGGAGGTCGGCAAGGTTATATTTTCCCGTCTCATCCACCACCGCATAGGAGAAACCCCAGCCCACGCTGGTAGCATCGGGACCGAGCACGGGGTTGACGTCCGCCGGGAGCTTGTTCTTCACCGCCTGAAGATACTCCAGTACCCTGCTCCTTGCCCAGTAGATATTGGTCCCCTCTTCGAAGATGACATAGATAAAGGAACTCCCAAGGAAAGAGAAGCCGCGCACCACCTGGACCTTCGGCGCGGCGAGGAGGGTGGAGGTAATGGGATAGGTGATCTGGTCCTCGATGAGGTCGGGGCTCCTCCCCTCCCAGTCAGTAAAAATGATGACCTGGGTATCGCTCAGATCGGGTATCGCGTCGAGGGGGGTCCGTTTAAGCGCCCAGTACCCCCATGCGCTCAGGAAGAAGACCAGCAGGAAGATGATGAACTTGTTGCGGGCGCTGTATTCGATGACCTTTGCGATCATTATTTCACGATCCCTTTCAGCCGGGCTTCCGAATCGATGAGGAAATTAGCGGAGGAAGCTACCTTATCTCCCGCCTTCAGGCCCTTCGTTATTTCCACCATCCCTTCGGCACTCATCCCGGTAGTGACCTCACGGGGCTCGAAGTACCCTTCGCCCTTGTCCACGTATACGATCTGGCGCGTGCCGGTGTTGATGACTGCATCTTCGGGCACTGCCAGCTTCCTGCCGAGGTCCATTTTCACTTCCACATTGGTGAACATCTGGGGCTTCAGTTGTCCGCCGGGGTTCGGGATGGTAAACCGCACCTTGGCGGTTCGCGTCTCTCCCGACAGGGTGGGATAAACGAAATCCACTTTTGCGGTAAACACCTTGCCGGGGAAATAGCTGAGTGAGATATTCGCCGTCTGTCCCGCCCTGATAAGGGGCAGCTCGTATTCATAGATGTCGGATACCACCCATACGGTGGAAAGGTCGGCCACGTCGAAGAGCCTCTCCCCGGGCATTACCCGCATGCCCTGTAATGCCGTTTTCTGGACTACATACCCGCTCACCGGGCTGAAGACCGCAAGGGTCCGTATGGGCCGCCCCGTCTCCTCGATCTTCTGAATCTGTCCTTCGGAGATATCCCAAAGTCTCAGCCTCTGCCGGGCCGCTTCCCGTACTGTGCCCGCATCCCTTGAGAACATTTTGTTCAGGGTGGAGGTGACTTCCCCTCCCGCTGGAGCTACGCTGCTCTGCTTCGCCCATTTCAGTACGTTCAGGTATTCCTGCTGGGTCGCCACGAGCTCGGGGCTGTAGATCTCTGCAAGGGGCTCGCCCTTTTTCACATATCTTCCCGTATAATCAACATAGAGCCTTTCAATCCACCCTTCGATCTTGGTCGTGATAGTGGCTATCTTCCTCTCGTCGTACTCGATACGGCCCACGGTCCTGACAACTTTCTGGAGGGGTTGCACTGCAGCCACCGCTATCTTGACTCCGATCAGTTGTTGCTTGTCGGCGGGAATCTCGACGGTCTGCGCCTCTTCTTCCGCAGTCTGTCCCTGCTGCTCCTGCGGCAGCGCAGGCGGAGTTCCTCCCCCGTGGCCCTGATGCCCTGCCGGTGGAGGCGCCTGGGTGCTTGCCGCTTGCGTCATCTTCTCCCGGGTATTCTTTCGAAGAATACCGGAGCCGGTCCGGGTAAATCCCAGAAAAAAGAGTCCTGCAATCAGAAAGAGTACGACAACGATGATGATAATGTTTTTTTTGGTCATTTCGTGCTTTCTCCCGATCCGGTATCCAAAGTTCCTGTCAACGCTTCGATGCGCGCTTTTGCTTTCTCTTTTTCCGCCATCTGTACCCAATAGGAGTTTTCAAAGTCGATAATGGCCCTGAGCCGCGATATGACGGTCAGGGCGTCGGATTTTCCGGTGGTATATCCTGCAAGGACCGCCTCGAAGTCCTGGTACGTCTTCGGAATGAGACCGTTCTGGTACAACTCCATAAGCCTTTCCGCAGCCTTGACCATCGAGTAGTTGTCCCGGATGCCCGAAGAGAGCATCAGTTTCGCAGCCTCAAGCTCATTTCTCGCCTCCGTCAGGGAGGCTTCCGCTTCATGGACCGCCTGCTTTTGCTTTGTCTTATAATAGAGGGGGATATTTATGGCGGTCGTGAAACTCCACATGTCCGGAAATTCCCTGCCGCGCAGGCCGTAGTTGCCGGTGAGGGTGAAATCGGGGTAATACTCCTTTCTTGCCATACGTATTTTCGCCTCAGCGGCAGCGACCATCTTTTCCCTCGATTTGATTTCCGGTGATCTGTCGAAGGCTACTGCCAGAAGCTCGCTCATTTCTCTCCCGAAGGGGGTGTACACCGGCTCCCCGGGTCTACCGAGGGGCGCAGTGACGTCCCTCCCCACTACTGTATTGAGCATCGCCTCGGTGGATTGGATCCTCTGGCGGAGCATCTCCTCCTTTTCGAGGAGCATGTATTTTTCGGTCTGCGCCATGAGAACGTCCTGCTGCATCCCCGTCCCCGACGAATAGCGCGCCAGTGCGGCATCCTCCAGCCGTGAAAAGAGGGTCGCCCTGTCTTTGACGAGATCGAGATTCTTATAGGAAAGGAATAGGTCGTAATACAACTCCTTGACTCGGGCAACCGTTTTCAATTGCACGGCCCGGTACGACGCTGTCTGGCTTTCCGCGTCCCTGGCTGCCATTTCCCCTTTCAATGCTCTTTTCCCCGGAAAGGGGACCATCTGGGAGGCCGAAAACATGAACTGGGAGTCCTGCATTTCATTGAAGGTGATCTTGTTGGTCCCCTCGTTCTGATACCCGAACATGACCATGGGATCAGGGAGGCTCTTCGCCTGGGGAATCCTGAACTGCGAGGCGGCCGCCCTCGACTCCGCCGCCCGGATTTCGGGGCTGTTTTTCAGTGCCTCATCGATAAGGGGTTGCAGGGCAAGGGGCTCAGCGACCGCACCCTTTGCGTAAAGAAGAAGAAAAAGACTCGTAAGCAGAATGAAGGAGAGAGGGAGAAGGACGGCAGGGCGGCGGAAAAGCAGGTGCCTCCGTGTCACTCCGGCCTTGCTGTTTTGTCCTCCCGGATCTCTCTTCTTCCGTTTCATCACCTTACCTCGCATCCACACTGAATTTTGTAGAGGATGTCCTGCCTTCGCGGGCTATCTTTACGATAATATTCCACGAGCCGGCCATGGAGAGGTTCAGGTTCGTCCTGTATTCGGTCCCGCTCAACGCGGCATCGCTCTTGTAGTTCATCGGCGGCATTCCCGGCATGCCGGGCATTGAATAGTCGACCCTTACTTTTGCATCGGTGATAGTGTTTCCCGAGGTATCCTTTACGACGATAGTGACGTTATTTTCACCCGCAACAGGGGGATTCTTGTCCATCCGGAAGGTTACCTGGAAATCTCCCGCCTTTTTGGCAACTTCATAATCCTTTGCGTATACGACTCCTGCTGTCAGCAGCAAAACCAACGTGAGTACCGCAAGCCTTTTCATAGTAGTGTTCCTCCTGCTTTCTGTTGTGTGCCGCCCCGGGAAAGGGGACACCTTGTTTGTACCGTCATCAGGATAAATATCCCACACTATCATGGGGTTGTCAATGCTAATCCTCCCTTTCCCCTGCATGCCATATCCTTCCGCCTCCTTTCGTGTTTTCTCCCTCATACTCCTTACCTACATCATAAAAGGTAAGTTTGAATATTTTATGAATTCGTATTGAAAGAGAAAAATTATTTTCCTTGCGCGGTTTCGTATTTCTCCTCCGGGAGTCCGGGCGCGCCGACCCGCTTCCGGTGGGAGAACCTGGGACAGTATAGACATGAAATATGAAGGGAATATGAAAAGGCGCGAAAGGTCGGTGGGGCCTTACAGAGATTTTTCCTGACGACAATAAAGTATTTCCTTCTCGCTCCAGACCGTGTAAGTACTTTGCGTATACGACCTAAGGGCAGCGTCAGGTGGGGGATGCCGTTGTTCCGCTGTTGATGGCAGTGATCAGGTAGTCTACAATTTTAGGGTAGTTTCCCGGGCGGTGGGGGTAGTCGCACCCGGAGCAGTCCTTTATAATCGAACCGTTATGGAGAATATACCGCGGCCTACCCAGACAGGTATGCAGGAAATACATGGGGCAGTAGCAGAACAGGCAGTTGAATTCCCTGCTGCTGGTTTCATGACAGGGAAAGTAGCCGCACTGATAATTGCTGTAAAACTGTACCGCTTTCCTTGCAGGCTTTTTCGTCACGGCTCCTCTGTCTCTTATAGAAATGCTTTCTTGCATGATTACCTCCTGCAACGCACCCTGTGGTGCATCGCTGTTGTTAAAAGGAATGCATTGTAAAAAAGCATCAGCAATCTGTCAGAACAGGGGTGAAAATAGTGTGATCCGGAGGGGGAACCGGCAGTAGTGCCGGAAGTCGATCTGTGCCCTGTGCGGTTTCGTGGAGAAAGGCTCTGAAACTCCCCCGGGAATGCTCAACGCAAAGCGGTATTTCTCATAGTGCAGGGATGCAGTCAGGAGAGACCGGGAGAAATCTCTCCTTTCATTTCAAATGAATCTCTCTAAGATATGCTGTTACGATCTTACCCTGCATAAACCCGTATCCTGCTTTTCATCGGGATGCCTGAGGCGAGTACAATGTCTCTTCCTCCGTTCCGAAATGAAGCCGACGGGTACCATTGAGATAAGCGTATCTTTAAAGATACGGCATACCATGCCTCTCCTGAAACGGCGCAGGGAAAAGAGGCACCGGATTTATGCAGGGATTAATCGGCTTGGAAAGGAGCGTATACGACATTACCACGATATTTTTTAATGATACCACATTTACACGATTCCGTCGAAACGGGCTCCCTTTTTATTTTTGATGCGTCAAATATGCAGTGTAGACAGGAAAAAGGGAAAGGCGTAAAAGGCAGGTGGACCTGCTTTTATTTATTGTTTCTGAACGAATACTTCTTTTGGCTAGAAAGAATACAGAAGTCCGAGTGAGTAGATGTTGTTCGAGTGGCTGTTTTCCAGCGCATTGGACGAGATAAACTGGCGGTGGTATTCCGCCCGCATAGACAGGCCCTCCGCTACCTGCCGGCTGATTCCCGATGAGAGGGTATGGAAGGTGGTGCGGGTCCGGAATTCATCTTCATACTTTCTGGTGAGCAAGGAGTATCCGAGCTGAAGGACAAATCGGGGGGTAAGGAAAGATCCAAGGACCACACCGGCCCGGTGCCCTTTATAGCTGTAGATATCCGCCCCGGCACTGTTCCTTTCGTACTCGTACTCGCCCGTTACCCAATGCCGGAACGATATCCGGTGCTTCAAGACGAGCGCTCCGCCGTATGCCCTGCCGTCCCGCTGTCCGCCCGGGAAGTCCCTGATCCTGCCTTTCAACGAGAGAGACGCGGCCAGGGAGTATCCGAAAGCGCGGGTTATTCCTGCGGAAATGCCGAGAGTGGAGGCGTTGAGGTCTGAATAGCGGCGGTACAGATACCTTTCCGCATCTCCCCTGAGGGAAAGGGAGTAGACGTCCTCCGTTTGTGTATCGAAGCTGCAGGAGGCTCCCAGGATCGTATAGAAATCACCCTGTTTCTCCGCATCCACTGCGGACCCGGAGAGATTGTCCTCGTAGACGCCCCGGGTCTCAAGATCGAAAGAAACCGCACCTGAAGCCTCTCCCGGGAAAAAGAGAAGAGTCGGCAAGAGAAGGAGAAGCAGGAAAGGGGAGGCATTGGACAGAACCATATTAAATGATAGCACAGGAGAGGGAGGGGGGAAAAACGGGAATGCGTTAGAGTAAAAGGGGGATGCGGCCGGACGTTGTTTACTTGTGTCCGTGATGCCCGGTACCATGGACGCCGGAGCCCGACCCATGTACCTGCCCGGGATCCATTCCTTTATGCAGATTCCCACTGTGTCCCCTCTCCATGGACGAATCCATCATTCCCACAGCCTCTTCCATCTTCCATCCCTCCCGGAGGGCGAAAGACATATCTTTTTCGAGCATTATCATGTCTTTGTCTGAATACCCTCTTTCCATAGCCTTGCCGATGAGTTTTGCGGCGTGATCGACAGGCATACCCATCTCGATAAGGGAGGTCATGGTGGAGACACCGTTGCTGAAGCGGGACAGGGAGGGATCACTTTTCGCTCGGGTGATCCCCATTTTCACGAGGGTTTCTCCGGGAATCTCCCTTTCCAGCGCCCGGGCAATGTTCTGCACGGCATCGGTTCTCTCGGGAGGAGCGCCTGTCTTCATGCCGCTTTTGATGAGCCCTGTGACGATCCCGTCGGCCTTGGAGAGCTTTTCCGTCAAGAGGGTTGTGGCACGGGAGACTCTATCGGCCGGAACTCCCTTCGATAATCCCTGTTGTATTCTGTCCAGGACCGGCCTGTACGGAAGTCCCTGTCGTTTTGCTTTTTCAGCTGTTGCAAGGGATTCCTCAAGGGCACTGCCCTGCCATCCCCGGGCGAGACCCCGTTTGACGATTACCGTGATGTCGTCGGAAGGGATTCCCGACTGCAGTGCGGAATGGGCCTGCCTGAGCAGAGACTCCTTTTGCTCCCGGGGAAGGGAAGAGTGCTCGACAAGGGAACGCATCTCATTGCCTTTGTCCTCTCCCGCACGGGAAAGGCCCGGGCTTGCAATGGGAAGAAGCGCCGTCATGAGGAGAAAAATCATTTTCTTCATGGACAGACATCTCACAGGGTACTGATCCTTACTACAGAATTCCTGTTTCCGAAACCGTCATCCCGATAAACATCTGCACGGGGATCGGGGACCCACGCTTTCCCGTCCACCACGAACATGTACTGGTACGTTCCGGGGGGAAGGGGAATCTCGATGGCCCATAGGCCGTCAGGTCCTCTCTTCATTGCTCCCTGTTCATCGCTCCAACGGTTGAAATCCCCTGCGATGGAGACTGTCCTGGCACGGGGAGCATGAAAAGTGAAGGTAACAGCAGAGGCGGAGGAGTGGACAGGCGGTGGGGAGAAAGGAGAGCGCTTTCCCTGGAAGAGGAGCGCAAAACTCCCGGAAAGCACAAGGAGAAGGGAGAGCGCAACTGCCACAGAGGCCACATTCCAGCGTAGGGTCCTCTGCCGGAAGAGGAGGTTGAAGAAAGCCGTTGTCCTCTTCGGCTTTGCTTCTTGTTTTGTCTGAACAGGGAGTTTTTTCATCACTTCAGCGGTAAAGGACGCAGGAACAGGCTCTCTCCCGCACTCTCCGACAAGGGAGATCGTCTTCTGAAGGAGAGTAAGATCTTCCCGCAACCGGGGATCGGAGGCAAGGGCGGTGCCTATCTTTCCTCTCTCGTCGGGAGAGGCTTCGCCGTCAAGCATTTTATGGATAAGGTCTTTTGTCCCGCTCATGAGAGCACTCCCGTCTTCTGCAAAATATCTTTCATCTTTTCCCTCGCCCTGTATGTTCTGACCTTGAGAACGCCGACGGGGACCTGGAGGATTTTTTCCATTTCCCGGTAGTCCAGCCCCTCCATGTGCTTCAGAATGATGACTTCCCGGTATTCCAGGGACAGGGTGTTCAGCGCTGCCCTGATATGCTGCCTGCACTGCTTGCGGTAGAGCTCGGATTCGGGAGATGGCGCAAGGCACATCGCAGGTTCTTCCACCTCATCGATCGGTACCTGCATCCTCCTGTTGCTCTTCAGAAAGTCCCGGCACTTGTTCACGACAATGCTGCACAGCCATGTGGAAAACTTGGATCCGTTTCTGAAATCCTTCAACGAGAGATACGCGGAGATGAAACTGTCTTGCGCCATATCTCGGGCAGTTTCCTCATCGCCGATCATTTTACCTGCTATATTGTACACCATCATCTGGTATCTCTCCACGAGGAAGGCGAATGCTTCCTTGTCGCCGTCCAGGCAGCGCTCAATCAGCAGGAAATCGTCCGGAGCCGTCTTTTCATTGTCCTTGTTCATATGACGAAAATAAAAAGGAAAAAGTTACACATCCTCGTTCATCGTTTTATGATGACCACGGAATTTTTCCCCCCCAGGCCGTCATCCGCTGAAGGGGCGTGCGGGTCCTGCACCCACTGCTTTCCATCGACAAAAAAAAGGTATTCATGACGGCCGTCTTCAAGGGGGAGAAGGATGCTCCAGGCGCCGCTGCTGTCGGGACCGGAAAGAGGATTTCTTTCAGGGTCCCACTGATTGAAGCTCCCCGCCACTGTCACTTTTCTGGCGGAAGGCGCTGACAGAGAAAACACCACCCCCTGCTCCACGACCCTTGGTCCGGCGTGAAAGGTGCTGCAGCCGGAGAGAAGAACGAGAAGAAGGGATGCAATAAGACGCCCTGAGCGTATAGGAACAGACGAGCTCTGCTCTTCCATGGCTTACTATAGGAGAGAGATGTGAAGAGAATATGAAGGGAGGATGCAGAGGGGGGCAAGAACTCTGTCCTCTCTGTTGTCGATGTCAGAGGACATTTCTTCAGAAGTAACCTTTTTATGGCGGAGTCGTCCTATGTACACGTTACATTTTCCTGCACTGTCCCGGACAGTCAGGCATTGAAAAATAAGGAGGAATTATGAAGGTGACGAGTTGGAGGGGGATTTTCGCATTTATTACGGCATTGGTCGCAGGCATTTCCCTTGTTTCCTGCGGAGGAGGGGGGGGAGGCACCTCCGGTTCCACGTCGTCGGATACGGTGATAAGCGGAGTCGTGTCGAAGGGGCCGGTGAACGGTGCGACAGTGAATGGATACGCGATTGAAAATGGAGCAAAAGGCAGACAGATGGGGACGGCGACAACCGGACAGGACGGGTCTTTCAGTATGAATATGGGGAGCTACTCAGGACCGATGCTTCTGGAGGCGAGCGGCGGCTCGTATATGGATGAAGCCACAGGGCAGAACACGCCGATGGGCTCAATGATGTTCAGGGCTGCTGCGGATAACGTCTCCGGTTCATTTTCCATGTCCCTCACTCCTATGACGGAGATGGCGGTGCAATATATGAATGGAAATTACTCCAGCCAGATGATGAGCACCGCCAACCAAGTGATGGGTTCGGTCTTCGGTGTCAGCGACATTATCGGGACAAAACCGAAGGACGTGCAGACCGCATCGAAAGCAGGCCAGGAGAACGAAACCTACTATGGCCTGATGCTTGCGGCGATGTCGCAGTTCTCGTCAACCACGAGCACCGATATACCAACTATCATGCAGGGCATGCTCGATGCGATGACAACGAACAATACCCAGATGCTCGATTACTATACGGGCATGATGTCCCAGTCTTTTACCGACTTTGCTATGGGACCGCAGAATATGACGGGTATGACGCCCTCCTCCGGCATGATGAGCACCTCAGGAATCACCGGCATGATGGGGGGCTCCGGCGGAACTATGGGAAATACAATGGGTAGTGGCAATTAAGTTGTTGAAACATTTGCTTTCTTGTTCGCATGCACGGCCTCTGTGCTGTTTTTGCGACTAATTTCAGAAAGGTTGGTGCTGTATGAGAAATCTCTTGTTTGTTCTTGTGGTCTTTTTTGTGCTTTTTGCCGGTTATGGATGTTCCCCTTTGATGATGGGAGGCATGATGACAGGGATGGGAAATGATCAGCGAGAACCGTATGAAAAAGGAACGGGAGAAAGCAGCGGCTCTGCGGGGAGTAGCTCCTCACATAGCCATTGATATATCGTTATTATTCCTTCCGTAACTCCTTCTGCTTTTTTTCCTGACCGGAGGACATCCGGTTGCGGATGTCCTCCGGTCAGGCGGGAACTGCGGGTCGCAAGGCAGGCGGCTACGCCACTTTAACAACATTTGCCATGCCTCCTGCATGGTGGTAGAGATTGTGGCAATGGTGCAGCCAGTCTCCGGAATTGTCGGCGACGAACTCGACGGCGCCGCTTCCCATGGAGGGAATGACGAGAGTGTCCTTCCTGATGCGGACTCCTATGGAGAGGCCGGAGCCTGCCACTTCGAAGAAGTGTCCATGGAGATGCATGGGATGGGAAGCCATGCTGAGATTCGAATACTCGAAGCGTACGCTTTCTCCGGGAACGGCGGAGAGGTTGAGGTTATTCCCTGATAAGGAAGGGAACCGAGCTGCCGCCCGCCCGGCTGCCGTCTCTGAGGGTATAGATATACCATCTTCCGGGATTATCCGCCGTCAGCTCCACATCGTACCGTTCGCCCATCCCGATCCTCAGTGCGTCCACCGTGAAGGGGACGACAGGTCTGCCATCAGTGTGAGTAAGGGATACTGCCCGCACCTCTTCTGAAAACATGTCTTCTACGAGGCGGAAGGGAGATGCAAACACCTGCCCGATAGAAGTGCCCTTTCCCGGGGACCTATGCGCGGCGCTGTCGTGCTGCAATAAAAGGCTGGTCCTTTCTTCTTAAAAAACGGAGGAACAGGAGAAAGGTAACAGGCGAGTTTCTGAAAAGGAGTGAGCCGACGCACGCTACCTCACCGTTTTAAGAGCGTCTAACAAAATGGACAATAGCGGCTCCTGGAGTAAGTCCTTCTTCTGTCATTCCCGCAAGCGGAGCTGAGCCTGTCCCCGCTTGTCGGGGATCGCGGGAATCCTTCCAGGGAATGATTCCGGACCGATCCCGGACCGGGCCGGGACAAGAGCCGGAATGACAAATTCCCTTATACGTTCATTTTGTTAGACGCTCTAAGAACAGGCATAGGGGGGCACCTATTCCGTGCATCAGGAAGCAGGTCTTCTTTCAGAACGCCATGAACCGCAACGGATGGGGGTACCCCCCTGCCTCGGTGATCCTACGTCAACGGTTTGCCAAGCCCCGCTGCTCGTAGGGTATTCTCATCGACGCCCCGGACGGCACAGCAATCCGCAACCTTGCCGTCGATGACAACGGCAGGTACGGAGCGGATCCCGAGGCTACTGGCTCTCGCCGCTATTTCCGGGTTCCGCATGTCAAGAACCGTAATGGCGCATGACAGATGGGCCATTCCCTTAACCAGTTTGACTGCATCCTCACACACAGGACATCCTGCACTGAAGATCTCAACGATACGCTCTGTCATTTTTTGCTCCTTTCTCCAAGGGGATGAACAGTCATCCTCCCGGGTTCTTGTGTTTCCCGCTCTGCTTCCTCCACACCGCGGTCCAGTGCTTCCAGTATCGGACATTCGCTCACCTGTTTGCCTTCATCACATGTCTTCGTCAGCCGCACAAGGGTGACCCGCATTCTCTCGAGCATCTTCATCTTGCTCTCGATCTCCCTGATCTTCCTCCGGGCTTTTTCCTTGATGGCCGCACTTAGCCGTGCTGTCAAACCCCAAAGAGAGGAGCTCGGCTATCTCGTCCAGAGAGAAACCGAGAGCTTGTGCATGTTTGATGAAGCTGATGCGGAGGACCGTATCCGCACGATACTGCCGGTACCCGGACTCCTTGCGCCGTGGAGGGGAAAGCAATCCTCTCCTCTCATAGTAGCGGATCGTGTCGATAGTAACTTCCGCCTGTTTTGCCAATTGTCCGATCGAGAGATATCTCATCCCGGCACCTCCTTGGCTTAATTATAAACTCTGGTCTCAAGTCCGGAGTCAAGTGTTTTTGCATGTCAGTCACCCGTAACCTTTCAATCCGGGCCTCGTCTTACGGACAAGGATTGTATCAACCCTGTTGTGAAGCAGGAAAAGGGGAAAGGTGAAATTTTGTCGGTATCCGGTATTTCTCCCTCGGAGAGTCTCTCCTTTTAGACCGCATCTTTTTATTATTCATAATTTCATCGCATTCCCCTGATAGAGTGCTATCATCCTGAGGAAGCAGGAGGAGGAAGATGATGCCATTGCAGGTCGTACGCCATCTGTTGGTCGTGGTCACCTTTATGCTGTCCGTTGTAGTGGCCCTCCTCGTCTTTTTCATCAATCAGGAATGAAAGAAGTCACTTCATATTTTATTCAAACTTTTTAAATAGAGTTAAACATAGTTATTAAAATAACCTAAAGAAGGTAAATTCACCATGAAACAGTATGCCTGCTGCGCTGGGTCTTCCGTGACGATACGTGTTGCTTTTCAGGAACGGTTTTTCGTTTCCGTGTCCTTCTTTTACAGAGTGTTTCTGGTGATGTTGCCATGCGGTGATTTCAGACCGGTACAGTAAGACGGATGCACTATGGAGCAAATCCGAAAAAAAAGGAGGCAATCATGAGAGAAGCACTCGTAATTATCCAAAGAGAAGAAAAGGCATTGAGAAAGACTGATAAAGATACCTCTGAATTTTTCTCCAATCACACCTGCAAGTATTTTCCGTGCCACGAAACCGACAGTAAACAGTTCAACTGCATATTCTGTTACTGCCCGATGTACTTCGTCCCTAACTGTTTGGGCCGGCCCCGCTTCATTACCTCTAATAACAAAATGGTGAAGGACTGCTCGGCGTGCGATTATCCGCACCGGCCGGAAAATTACAGGAAAGTTATAAGCTATCTTATCGACGTTATCAAAAAGGGAGAGGCGATTGCCGTCTATCGCGAAAACTGGCAAGGTCATCAGGGGGGGGCACAGTATGCCGGTGGGAGCTCTTCCGGCAGACGGTAACCTTTCGGCTGCTCTATCGTCAAATAGACAGGAAGAGAGGGGTTGCTTCTGTCTTTGGCAGAGTCGGCACGGACCTGCATTACCGGAGTAGTGAAGGACAAAGAAGGGGAATGTACCCCTGTACAGAGGAAAGTGCATGGACGAGGAAACACTTGAGTATATTTTCATTACGTTTGAAGTGGATGACAGCGGAACGGTACTCCACATACCGATAGCAAAGCGGATAACCGAAGGATATAGTGATACTATTACTATATCAGGCGGAGAGGGCAGGGGTGCAAGAGCGGTGCTCTGAGCTACTGTTGCAAAGAAAAGGAAACCATCCTTTATCGTAAAAAGAGTACTCAATCGGGAGGCGCATATGCACGGGTGGGATCACGGGTGGAGTATGGGACTTTGGGGATGGTTTCTGATGGTCATCATATGGGTAGTGGTAATTCTCGGGATAGTGCTCCTCATACGGTCGGCTCTGGGCGCGGGGAGAAAGATCGACAAAGAAACGGCGCTCACCCTCCTTGAGAAGAGATATGCGCGGGGTGAAATAGACAGGGAGGAATTCGAGAGGATGAGAGATGATCTGAAAAAAGATTGAGCGGTTTTGGTGTGGGAACAGGAAAATACCAAAACCCCGGCAGGATCGTGCACCTATCAACTCACCGAGGGGAGTTCCATGAAAAGAGATCCGGTATGCAATAGGGAAGTTCGGAAAGAAGACGCCGCTGCCGCCGAAAGCGGAGGATAGCGGAGGGAGGAACTGTCTGTCTTCCCTAGGACTTACGCGTCTGCCCTCTCAGGTGCAGAGAATAGGGGCTCCTCCTCCTTTTCTCCGGGATCGTCACTTCTATACGAAGAAGAGCACCGGAACCGGTCTCGGTATGCCCATAGTGAAGAAAATAATCGAAGCACATGGTGGTACAATTAGAATATCAAGTCAAGAGAGCCAAGGCACAGAGGTAACAATAGAGTTATTTATTGCACGAAAGTAGAAGAGAGTCCTCTTTATTAATGTACGTTATTCCGTTTGGTGTTGCTTCATCAGGCGGAGCGGATATCCGGTGAGATTGAAGAATTTGAAATGATGAGAGATGACCCGACAAAGAGGTAACCCGTTTGCGACAAAAGGATGCGGATTATGTCAGAGCTTCGGCAGGACCCCACAACCTACGATTGGGTAATAATCGCCAAAGAGCGTGCAAGACGGCCCGAAGAATTCAAGAACGAGAAGAAGCCGAAAGAGCACCTTCCTGATTACAGCAAATATTGTCCCTTCTGTCCTGGCAATGAAGAGCGTACTCCCCGCGCCGAAGCGGTGTACGGCGACCACGACCAATGGAAGATAAGAGTCATTCCGAATAAATTTCCCGCGCTGACGCCCGACGGCACTATGGAACGGGAGGAACATAAGCTCTTCAGGAAAACCCATGGGTACGGCAGGCACGAGGTCATTGTCGAGACGCCTCTCCATAACGAGCTCTTGCCCTTTATGACTAACGAACGTATTGAAGAGCTTATGAAGGTATACAGGGATAGATACCGTGCTCTAAAGGGGGACCCCGGTATTAAAGTAATTATCATCTTCAAAAACCATGGCCGGAGGGCCGGCACCTCCCTGGTACATCCTCATACACAGATTGTGGCATCACCGATCGTGCCTCCTTTCATCAGAAGAAAGTTCGAGATCGCAACGCACTATTTCGATAACGTCGGCAAGTGCATTCATATTGAATTGGAACGGGCCGAACGGGAAGACGGAACGAGAGTGGTAGCTGATACCACGCATTTTACCGCTATCCATCCTTTTGCATCACATTATCCCTTCGAGACATGGATCATGCCCAAAGTGCACAAACCATCCTTCTCTGGGATATCGGAAGAGGAGATCAGGGATCTTGCCCGTATTCTCAAAGAGATTCTTCTTAAGCTCCATGCAGGGCTCGAAAATCCAGATTATAACCTGATTGTCAACAGCTCTCCGGTCGATGATGAAAACAAGTCGTATTACCATTGGCACATTCAGATAATCCCCAGGCTTATTGAAGTGGCAGGGTTCGAGCTGGGCTCCGGAATTTATATTAATAGTGTGCTGCCAGAAGAGACGGCAGCTTTTATGAGAGGAATTAAGGTTTAGGATAAGGGCGGTGAGGAAACAGACCATCAGTGCATGAAAGATGGAAGAGGGCTTCAAGAGAAGAGATGAGCCGGCAGAGGCGGTACCGACCGAGGCGCAGCGGAAATAGGCACGGAGGTGCTTTATGAGGGAGAAGGTGTTTGAGGCGGGTGGGCTGTTGAGAGGCAGTTCCGCCCCGGCGCTCGAAACCTTTCTTCGCCGGTACCGAGGCATTCACCATGCTGAGGCGAATTATATAAGCGAGACGGTCACGGTCGGCTATGACGAGCAGGTGATTTCGGAGGCGCAGATCCGCAGGCTCATCGAGCAGTGCGGCTATCATTGTCGCGGCGAGGTGCTTCCGCAGCACATCTGTGCACAGGAAAACGGGGCGGCTGCGCACCGTCCTCCTGTCGTGTCCCTTGAGCATGCCCGGCACAAGAAGCGCACAGGGGAAGAGGCGGTTTCCGGCGAAACGGCTCAGATGGCCCATGAAATGGGGCATGGCGCCGGAATGAGCATGGAAGAGATGGTGCGCGATATACGAAGGCGTTTCTTCGTTACTTTTGCCTTGGCTCTTGCCGTTACCCTCTACTCCCCCCTGACGACCGGTGTATTCGGTATCCGTTTGCCGTTACCCTCATGGTTGCCGAGCGAGTTCCTGATGTTTGCCCTCTCGACACCCGCGGTGCTGTGGGGGGGACAGATGTTTTTCGTGGGAGCCTATCGCGCTCTGAAGAACCGTCTCCTGGATATGTCGGTGCTGGTGGCGCTCTCGGTCGGTGCGGGCTATCTGTTCAGTGTCGGAGCGACTTTCCTCTTCGAGAGTGAGGTGTTCTACGAAGCGGCAGTGGTTCTGCTGGCTTTCGTTCTGTTCGGACACTGGATGGAGATGCGCGCACGCGCCGGAGCCTCGGACGCACTGCGCGCCCTGCTCAATCTTGCTCCACCGAAAGCGAAAGTGGTCCGTAACGGTCGACCTGTGGAAGTGCCCACCTCGGAGGTTCTCATAAATGATACGGTGCTTATCCGCCCGGGAGACAAAATACCCGTCGATGGGGTCATTCTTGAAGGGGAGTCCAGTGTCGATGAGTCGATGATAACCGGGGAAAGCCTTCCCGTTACAAAAAAGCCGGGAGATACCGTCACCGGAGCGACAATCAATAAGACAGGCACTTTCCGCTTTCGGGCGACCCGCATCGGAGCGGATACTGCCCTGGCCCAGATTGTCAAGCTGGTGCAGATGGCACAGAATTCTAAGGCCCCGGCGCAGCGACTGGCTGACAAGGCAGCGCAATGGCTGGTGGCTGCAGCGGTGGTCTTCGGTGTCTCAACTTTTATCGGGTGGTACTGGGTCGGCGGGGCGTCCCTGACTTTTGCGGTTACCCTCGCGATTACCGTAGTGATTGTCGCCTGTCCTGATGCCCTGGGCCTCGCAACCCCCACGGCCGTCATGGTCGGCACCGGGCTCGGAGCGCTTAATGGAATCCTTTTCAAGCATGCGACGGCGCTTGAGCAGGCATCCAAGGTGCAGGCGATTATCTTCGACAAGACCGGCACGCTTACTGTAGGGGAGCCGCGAGTGGTTGAAGTAGCGGCAGCAGGGAACCCGCTTTCAGAGGAAGAGCTGCTGAAACTGGTGGCGTCAGCCGAGCAATCGAGCGAGCACCCCCTTGCGCAGGCGGTAGTGGAGCATGCCCGGAAGAGGGGAGTGCGCCTTGACGAACCGACTGAGTTTGAGGCGATTCCGGGGCATGGGCTGAAGGCGCGGGTGGATGGTCGGACTGTGCTGGTCGGCAACCGTAAGCTGATGTTTGACAACCGGATCGTGCTGAATGGTTTGGGAGAGAGGGCAGCAGGGTTGGAAGGCGCAGGCCGCACCGTGGTGTATGCAGCGGTAGATGGAGAGCCGGCCGGCATCGTTGCCATTGCCGACACGATCCGGGCTACCTCCCGGCAAGCGGTCGAGGAGCTACGGAAGCGGGGGATCCAGGTGGCAATGCTGACCGGCGATAACCACGCTACTGCCGGGCGCATCGCCGGTGAACTGGGGATCACTACCGTCTTTGCTGAAGTGCTGCCGGGACAGAAAGCCGACAAGGTCAAGGAGCTGCAGAGTCAGGGGAAGCTGGTGGCCATGGTGGGAGACGGAATCAATGATGCACCCGCATTGGCGCAAGCCGACGTAGGGATCGCAATCGGCGCGGGAACGGACGTGGCCATGGAGACGGCCGACGTGGTGCTCATGAAGAGCGACCCCTACGACGTGCTCGGGGCCATCGCCCTCAGTCGCGCCACCGTGAGCAAGATGAAACAGAATCTGTGGTGGGCGGCGGGATATAATCTCATCGCCTTTCCCCTGGCTGCAGGAATATTCTATCCCGGTTTCGGACTGCTCCTCCGCCCCGAAATAGCCGCCCTTTCCATGTCAGGGAGTTCTCTGCTCGTTGCGCTCAATGCTCTTTTGCTTAAACGGACAAAACTCCCGGGGATACGGCGGTTGAGGGCGGGGAGGCGAGAGAGAGGCGATCCATGAGATTCCCCGATCGAGTGAGGATTACTAGTGAAATATTTTGAGAATATTCATAATTTCTTCAAAATTAGGTCCTATACTGTTTGCAGAAAGGGGGGATGAGCGTATGAAGATAAGGAAGGTTGTAAAAGGAAAGTCGTCGGCCTGCAAATGTCACGGCTCCTGCTGACTTCATGAGGGAAGAGAAAGAGTAAAGAGGCGTATCAACCCTGCGGTTCATAGGAGGAGGTAAGTATGCGGCTCGATACAAAGGCATTCGCCTTCGCTGCGGCGATCATTTCTGGCGGCCTGAGCCTGGTGCTCACTATCCTCTCGGTCCTTACCGGGTTTGCAACTGAATTCTTTGCACTTATCGCACCTTTTCATCCCGGCTACCGCCACACACTCCTTGGCGCATTCATCAGTACGTTCTGGATGTCTGTTTACGGGTACGTGCTCGGAGCGGCTTTCGCACTTATTTACAATGCTTTTACAAAGAGATAGGAGGGTTCGGTATGGAATGGGTGCGGGAGAACTGGGTATTTCTCCTCTTCTTTATCCTTTTTTTAGTCATGCACCTTTTCGGTCACGGTATGCACGGAGGAGGATGCGGCGGGCATGGAGGTGAAGAGGAACATAAAGGGCACCCGGAGAAGAAGACTTCCGGAAAGGAGGAGCGGAAAGGAGGACACGCATGCTGAACATAAAAGTGGTGAGCTGGTCGCTGGGGCTTTTTACCGCGTTTTCATTTGTCTTGTGCGTACTCTATGGATTAATCGTACCGCAGAGGTTGCACGGCATGTCTGTTTTCCTTGAGGCAGCGCTTCCTGCTTTTCGGTGGCTCACCCTCGGAGGGTTTCTTCTCGGTCTTGCGGAGAGCTTTCTTTATGGGGTGTATGGTGGTGTTGTTTTTGTCCTGCTATATAACTATATCAACAAGAAGTGGGGACTTAAGGAAGGAGGATAGCCATGCACGGCGAAGATATCCCTTATGCCTACGGTTTCTGGTCGCTCGTTATCGTTAATGTTGCCTTGTTTGCCTTCTTCATCCTGAGCTTCCTTACCCCCGTAAAGAAAAGGGAGTGGCGCTCCATGGGTGCAACTCTCGCCTTTTTCGTTGCGCTGTTTACCGAGATGTATGGTTTCCCCCTCACCATTTATCTTCTTACCGGCATATTGGGCAGCAAATATCCCGCGTTGAACCCTTTTTCGCATGCCAGCGGACATCTCTGGCTCACTTTTCTCGGCGGCGGGGCCACCCTGATGACTGTTATTCACCTGATAAGCAATCTGCTCGTCATTACCGGCTTTGTCATAATGTGGAAAGGATGGAAGCTGATCCATGGTGCAAAGGGCGGCCTTGTCACAGAAGGGCCGTATGCGTACGTGCGGCATCCCCAGTATTCCGGCCTTTCTCTCATAATGATAGGCATGCTGATCCAGTGGCCTACCCTCATCACGGCTTTGATGTTTCCTGTGCTTATGTATGTCTACTACCGCCTTTCGAAGAGGGAGGAAAACGAGATGCTAGCGCAATTCGGGGATGAGTACAGACAGTACAGGGAGAAAGTACCCATGTTTCTCCCGAAATGGGGGAGACAAGGCATAACAGAGCAGAAAGAGGCATAAAAATACGGATGAGAAACGATCCGGTCAAAGGGTGAGCTGCTCCCGTTAGGAAGGGAATGTTGCCGGAGATACGGCAGAACCCTGCGCCCGCCGGTTCAATGGGGGAAGTTCCATGAAAAGAGACCCGATTTGCAATATGGAAGTTCGGGAAGAAGGTGCGGTTACCACCGAATGCAACGGCGAGGTGTTTTATTTCTGCTCCGAGGGCTGCAGGGAAAAGTTCCTGAAAGAGCTCGAATGCAATAAGCGGAAAACGGAGTATGACCTGGTTATCATCGGCGGCGGACCTGCGGGTCTTACTGCTGCCGTCTATGCCGCGACCCT
>JAXLZK010000031.1:0-51227 GCA_046350935.1 Thermodesulfovibrionales bacterium | reverse complement strand
GGAAAATCGAAGTGAAGCGCCCGCAGGAATTGAGGAGTGGCGCTTTCCGCTCCCTGTTCGCACTGCAGGCGGTTTTCTCTTCCTAGTCTACCATAGGAACCCCGGAAAAACCCGGCGCGGGTCGGGCAAGGCGGAGGCATCGGCAGCAGCGGGGTGTCGGAAATGCCCGCTGCCGCGGGAGCAAACAGCCTGCCCCTGCGTCCTTATTCAGCCGGACAATGCATGCAGGGCTTGAAGGAGGGAAAGGACCGCTTTCCGTATTTCCCGGTCCCCAATGCTCCTGAATGACGAGAGGAGGGCCTGCTCCTCATCAGTCAGTTCGCCGTAGCAGGGGACCTGCTCGGCTACCCTATCCCTTTCCGCCGGGAAAAAGAGGGAGAGAGGGACTCCGAGGGCGTCCGCTATCTGCTGCAGGCGCCGGACGCTCAGTGAGCTCACGCCCCGTTCGTATTTCTGTATCTGTTGATAGGTTATGCCGATTCTCTCCGCCAACTGCATCTGGGAGAGACCCTTCGCTTTCCTGATTTCGCGGATGAGCTGCTCAATTTTCCTGCCTGCCTGCTTCATTCCAGACACTTTAAACGGACGCCGCCCCGAAAATCTATAAACTGACAGTTGCATTGCTTGACTAACACAACCAATAGTTGTATTATTAATTATTTATTTTCGGGAGGAACATGCCATGGCGAAAAAAAGGAAGGTCCTCATCATCGATCCCGAACCGGGGATCAGGGACATGCTCAGACTGGTCCTGCTGCTGAACGATTTCGAAGCCCTCTGCGCAGGCGATGGGAACAACGCCGCCGCTCTTGCGGAGAAGACATGCTTCGACGTCGTCATCTCCGACTATTCGCTGCCCGGAATGAACGGGGCGGAGGTGATACGGAAAGTGCGGACCCTCTGTCCGCAGGCACTCGCAATCGGCATCAGCACCGGCGTGAACAGGACCGCCTTCCTCGAAGCGGGGGCCGACGCTGTCCTCGTCAAGCCTTTCTCTCCCGACGATCTCCTCGCGCTGCTCCCTCACGAAAGAGAGTGAGCAGCGTTCCGGGGCTTCGGGGAAGGACGGAGACGGCGCCGCCCGAAAAACGCGGTCCTCTCCGCCCTCACCCGGTGCGTGCGAGGCCTAGGGCAAAAAGGGGCGGACGAGGTACGTGCCTGCCAGGAGGACGATGACGACCCCGAGGAGCAGTTTGAGGAGCCTCTGAGGGACATATTTCTGACAACGAGCGCCCAGGTAAACGCCCGCAAGGCCTCCCAGCCCGAAGAGGAGACCCAAAGCCCAGTCGGGAGCGGCGGGAGCGCCGCTGACCGGGGGCATGAACGTGAAGAAGAGCGCCCCGGCGAGAGAGGTGATAAAGGTCCCCATGAGGGTCGCTCCGGCGATGGTGTAGACCGGGAGGTGGAAGACGGTGATGCAGAAGGGGGCTATGATGGCACCGCCCCCGATGCCGTAGGCGCCTCCGATGATGCCGACGACAAGGGAGAGGAGGAGCATCCCCGCTGTGCTGAAATGGAACCTCTCGCCGCAGAACTCGTATTCGATCCGGCGCAGCGAGAGGGAGAGGGTCCTGACCGCCGCTTCGGGGGGCAGCCCCGCTGTCCTGCGCGAGCCCTGCCGTTTTCCCGCCCCATCGGCATGCGCCCTGAGCTTCTCCTCCAAAGCCTTTACCGATGCGGATTTCGGGTGTGCCTTTCCCCTCCCCTCCTGCAGGAGGCGGATGCCGACGACGCAGAGCACGCATCCCGCAAAGAGCGTGAAAGCTCCCGGATCGGGCAGAAAGGTGACGCGGAGATAGTATCCGAGGAGCACGCCGGGCAGGGTCCCTGCGACGATCAGCCCTGTCAGCGGCCATACCATGCGCCCCTCTCGTATATACCGGTACACCCCGCCCGGTATCGCGACGGCATTGAAAACATGGTTCGTGCCGCTCACCGAGGGGCTTGTATAGCCGAGGACGCTCATCTGGAAAGGGAGGAGGAGAAAAGCGCCCGATATACCCCCCATGGAGGTAAAAAAGGAGATGATCCCGGCGACGAGGGGAGGAAGCAGCACAAAGGTCTTCACCCCGGAAACAGGGAAGAAAAACACAAGAAAATCAAGGAGAGAAGAGACGCGGGAGAACATGCGATAGTATAGCACAACGCCGGTTTCCGGAAGTGTCCCTGAAGGGTCGCGGCAGCAGGCCCGGGGGCCCCGCCTATAGAGTAGGCGGTTTTTTTACTTTTCCTGCCCTCATCTTTTACAATAAGGGGTCATGAGGCAGAAAATCGATATCCCTGTCACCGGTATGACCTGTGCCGCCTGTTCCGCTGCCGTCGAGAAGGCGCTTCCCCGTGTGGAGGGAGTAAAAAACGCCTCGGTCAACTTTCCCGCCGAAAGGGCCTCTGTCGAGTTCTCTGATCCGGATACCCCCGTCCCCCTGACGACCCTTATCAATGCCATCAAGGAAGAGGGGTACGGGGTCGCCGTTGCCCGCATGGACTTCGCGGTCCGGGGCATGACCTGCGCCGCCTGCGTCGGAGCGGTGGAGAGGGCGCTGAAGGATATCTACGGAGTCCTTGCCGTTACCGTAAATCTCGCTGCCGAGAAGGCGTCGGTGGAGTATGTCTCCACCATTGCGGGTTTCGAGGACTTCAAGAAAGCGATCGCCGGGGCCGGGTACTCCGCCGAGCTCGTGACCGGGGAGTTCGTGGACCGGGAGCAGGAGCGCCGGGAAAAGGAGTACACTGCACTGCGAAAGCGGTTTCTCTTCAGCGCGGTGCTGACCGTCCCGGTGATCATCGGGAGCATGCTGCACATTCCCCTGCTCTCCGACGGGTATCTGCTTTTTCTTCTTACCACTCCGGTGCAGTTCTGGGCCGGGATGCGGTTCCATACCGCCGCGTTTTCCGCGCTGCGGCACGGGGCGACCAACATGAACACCCTGATCAGCGTGGGGACGAACTCCTCCTATTTCTACAGCGCGGCGGCGATCTTCCTGCCGCACCTGTTCACCGGCGGGGGGTTCATGCCCCATCTCTATTTCGACACCTCTGCGACGATCATCACGCTTATTTTGCTCGGCAGGCTCCTCGAGGCCAGGGCAAAGGGAAAAACGTCCGAAGCGATACGGAAGCTCATGGGGCTCCAGGCGAAGACCGCCACCGTGCTGCGGGACGGGGTGGAGCGCGAGGTGCCCATCGACGAGGTGGTTGCGGGAGATATCGTCTCTATCAGGCCGGGAGGCAGGATCCCGGTGGACGGAGAGGTGGTGGAGGGAGCGTCCACCGTGGACGAATCCATGCTCACCGGCGAGAGCCTGCCGGTGGAGAAGTCTGTGGGCGACACCGTCTACAGCGGCACGGTGAACAAGACGGGCGGATTCAGGCTCCGGGCGGTGAAGATCGGCAGGGAGACGGCCCTGGCGCAGATCATCCGGCTCGTGGAGGAGGCGCAGGGGAGCAAAGCCCCCATACAGAGGCTCGCCGACCGGATCGCGTCGGTATTCGTGCCGGTGGTCATCGGGATCGCCGCGGCTACGTTCCTCGCCTGGTATTTTCTGGGACCGAAACCGTCCTTTACCCTCGCCCTCATGAACTTTATCGCGGTCCTTATCATCGCCTGCCCGTGCTCCCTCGGGCTCGCCACCCCCACCGCCATCATGGTGGGGACGGGCAAGGGCGCGGAGAACGGCATCCTGATACGGGATGCGGCGGCGCTGGAGCTCTCCCATAAAGTGCAGGCGGTCGTCCTCGACAAGACGGGCACCATTACCAAAGGGGAGCCCGAGGTGGTGGACATCCTCCTGCTGGAAGAGGGGCGCGCGCTGCCCGGAGGGCCGCGGGGCGCGGGAGGCGGCGCCGCCTCCCCTTCCGGTGAAGCGCTGCGGATTCTGCAGATTGCCGCTTCAGCCGAGAAACTCTCCGAGCATCCCCTTGGACAGGCGATTGTCAGGAAGGCGCGGGAGCACCGCCTTCCCCTCTCCGACCCCGCGGGTTTTGCCGCGGTGCCGGGCGGCGGGATCCGTGCGACGGTGGAGGACACGGGTCAGGGAAGCGGCTCCCCTGCCGGCCCCCCTCAGCCCGGTGCGCGCTTCGAGGTGTTCATCGGGAACGAGGGGCTGCTTGCCCGTGAGGGGATCGACACCTCTCCGGTGCGGTCCCTGGCCGAACGGATCTCGTCCGCGGCGCAGACCCCCGTCTTTGTCTCGCTCGACAGACGGATCAGGGCGGTTTTCTCCATCGCCGACATCCTGAAGGCGGATTCCGCGGAGGCGGTCGGAGAGTTACATTCGCTGGGCATTGATGTTATAATGCTTACCGGAGATCACCGGAATACGGCGGAGGCGATAGCGAAGGAAGTGGGCATCTCGTCTTTCTTCGCCGAAGTCCTGCCTGATAAGAAGATCGAAGTGGTGAAGAGGATCAAGGCGGAAGGGAAGATAACCGCCATGGTGGGGGACGGCATCAACGACGCCCCGGCCCTTGCCGAAGCCGATGTGGGGATCGCGATCGGCACCGGCACGGACATCGCCATCGAGGCCTCCGACATCACCTTGATCAAAGGACACCTGAAAAGCGTGGTGGACGCCATCAAATTGAGCAAACTGACCATCAGGACGATCAAACAGAATCTTTTCTGGGCGTTCTTCTATAATATCGTCGGCATCCCGGTCGCGGCGGGGCTCCTGTACCTTTTCGGGGGGCCGCTGCTCAACCCGATGATCGCTTCCGCCGCCATGGCTTTCAGCTCGGTGTCGGTGGTCAGCAACTCTTTGCGTCTCAGGGGGAAGAGGTTATAAACGTGGAGCTGAAAACAGGGACTGATCCGCGGAGGAGACGATGACCAGAACGGTGTATGTGGCGGACGACGTTTCGATCAATATAGAGCTGGTAGAGTCTGTTTTCAGGAACGAGCCGGACCTGATCATCAGAAAGGCGGAGCATGGGAAGGAGCTCCTGGATTCCATAGAGACGAACGGACTTCCCGACCTTCTGATCCTCGACCTCATGATGCCCGTCATGGACGGGTTCGACGTCCTCGAAAGGCTGAAGCCCATGCGGGAGAGGGACTACTTCCCTATTATCGTCCTCTCCGCACTTTCCGACAAGCAGAGCATTGTGCGGGCGCTCTCCATGGGCGCCGACGATTATGTGACGAAGCCCTTCTTCGTGGAGGAGCTCAAGGCGCGGGTCGGCAACATGCTCAAGCTGAAGGAGCGCGACGAGTTCCTGAACACCTCCCTCGACGTCATGGAGTCGAACCTCCTCGAAAAGCTCCAGATGCTCGAACAGACCCAGATGGAGGTGATCATCAGGTTGGGAAAGGCTTCGGAATTCAGGGACGACGAGACCGGGAGGCACATCGAACGGATTTCCGACTACGTGAACCTCATTACGGACGAACTGGAGCTGAACAAGCAGCAGTGCATGATGATGCGGTATGCCTCTCCCATGCACGACGTAGGCAAGATCGGCATCCCCGACGGCGTGCTCCTGAAGCCGGGAAAGCTGACCGACGACGAGTTCAAGATCATCAAGCTCCACACGGTCATCGGCGGGAAAATCCTCGGGGGCACGAGCCTCCCCCTTCTCGAACTCGCCCGGGAGATCGCCCTTACCCATCACGAGAGGTGGGACGGCAACGGATATCCCCTGCACCTGAAAGGGCACGATATCCCCCTGTCGGGGCGGATCGTTTCCGTTGCCGACGTTTTCGACGCGCTGACATCGGACAGGGTGTACAAGGCTGCCTGGCCAATCGAGAAAGCGCTGGAGTATGTGAAAGAGCAGCGCGGTAAGCAGTTCGACCCCGACGTGGTGGACGCCTTTTTCGCCGTTCAGGATAAAATCGTGGATATAAAACAGATAAAGACCGACGGGCCCGCAATGAAGCCGATCATCATGCAGATCATTGACGGGGACATCAGTATCGAGCAGTCCATCGAAAGGTGGAGGTAGGCCGATACCGACCTGCCCGCGCCGCCCGTATCCGAAAGCCCTGAGGCCCTGCCCTGCACGAGAAGGAATCATCCATGGACAATGAAACACCCGCACTAAGCAGCAATTCCCTTCAGGTAATCGCCCTCGGCGGCCTCGAAGAGATCGGCCTCAACATGACCCTCTTCCAGTTCGGAGACGACCTGATTATCGTCGATGCGGGGCTTATGTTCCCCGAAGAGGATATGCTGGGAGTGGACTTCGTCATTCCCGACTTCACCTACATCCTCGAAAACAGGGAGAAGGTGAGGGGAGTGCTCCTTACCCACGGCCACGAGGACCACACCGGCGCCCTGCCATTTCTTCTCCGGGAGCTGAAGGTCCCCGTCTACGGCACCCCGCTGACCCTGGCCTTCGTAAAGCAGAAGCTGGATGAGTACGAGATAGAGGACATCCCCCTGATTGCGGTGAAGCCGAGGGACGTCGTCACCCTCGGATGCTTTGCCGTCGAGTTCATCAGGGTGACCCACAGCATCGTGGACGGGGTAGGCCTGGGCATACGGACCCCCCTCGGGAACGTCATCCATACCGGCGATTTCAAGCTCGACCCCACCCCGGTGGATGGGGAACTGATGGACTTCCACAAGTTTTCGGAATACGGGGAGAAAGGGACGCTTCTCCTGCTTTCCGACAGCACCAACGCGGAGAAGGGGGGCTTCACCTTTTCGGAAAAGGAAGTGAGGCGGGCCTTCGAGGACATCTTCGCGAAGACGAAGGGACGGATCATCATCGCCACCTTCGCCTCCAATATCCACCGCATCCAGCAGGCCATCGACGTCGCGGTGCAGAACGGCAGGCGGGTCATCATGTGCGGCAAGAGCATGGTCTCCAACGCCCAGATCGCCCTCGACCTCGGGTACCTGAAGATGCCGGAGGGCACCTGGGTGCGGCTGGAGGAGCTCAGGGACATGGAGGACGGGGAGGTGGTGATCATCACCACGGGGAGCCAGGGGGAGCCCATGAGCGTCCTGTCTCGGATCGCCACCGACGAGCACAAGCAGATACGGGTGAAGGAGGGAGACACCGTCATCCTCTCCGCCAAGATCATCCCGGGCAACGAGCGCTCCATCGGCCGCATCATCAACCACCTGATGAGGCGGGGCGCCGACGTGATCTACGAGAAGGTGTCGGAAATCCATGTGTCGGGGCACGCCTCCAAGGAGGAGCTCAAGCTGATGATGAACCTGGTACGGCCCCGCTTTTTCATGCCCATACACGGGGAGTACCGGCACCTGCGCTACCATGCGAAGCTGGCCGAGAAGTCGGGGATCCCCCGGGAAAATATCGTCATCGCCGAGGACGGGATGGTCGTCGAGGTTACGGCTGAGGAAATCGGGAAGCGGGGGAAGGTCAGCGCGGGCCGCGTCTTTATCGACGGGCGGGACGCGGGCAGCGTAGAGGACATCGTGCTCAGGGACAGGAGGAGGCTCGCCCATGACGGCATCGTCATCGTCCTTGTGGGCATCGAGAAGCTCACCAAAAGGATCATCTCTGGTCCGGAGATCATCTCCCGCGGATTCGTCTTCGAGGACGCTTCCCCGGAAGTCATCAACGAGGTCCGGGAGCTGATGTTCAGCACCCTTTCCGGTCTGGAGGAGGACGTGATTGCCGATTCCGCACTCATCCAGGCGAAGCTCCGGTCCACTCTCAAGAAATACCTCAGGAACACCATGGACAGGCGGCCGATGATCATGCCGGTGATTATGGAGGTCTGAGGGGAAGAGGAATCTGGTATACTGTACCGTGCGTTTTGAACCGTGTCAGAAACATAGCGGCGCTCTGGGGGCGCTTCTGCTGCCGGGGGCCCTCCCCTTCCGGGAAAAGCTGCAGAAGATGGTGGACTCCCTCGCAGAAGAATGCAGGATCGCGAAGTGCTCTTTCATGATCGTCAACCACGACGACCGCACCCTCGAAGTCATGGCCGCGACGAACCCCGCCATTATCGGCTGCAAGAGGAAACTGTCCGATGTCTCCCCCTCGACCCGCGCACTGACCGACAACGCTCCTTTTCGGGCCGACAAGAAGAGGAGGGCGCACTGCGCCCCTCTGGAACGCTCCTCGTATGCCACCGAATTCTCCCTCAGCGTCCCCCTCCGCTATCTCGACCGGCGGCTGGGCGTGGTCAATTTCGCGGATCCCGAGGACGGGCAGCCCTTCGCCCGGGAACGGGAGCGGCTGCTCGTCCGGCTCGTCGGGGGCCTCTGCCCGTACCTCTATGCAGCACAGGAGCACGAAACCTGCAGGCTGCAGCTCCAAAGGCTGGAAGAGAAGAGCGGGCGCCTGCTGCGGCTCGACGAGCTGAAAACGAATCTTACTCACTTTATCGTTCACGACCTGAAAGGCCCCCTCAGCACCATCATCGCCAACCTCGACATGCTGAACAGCGAGCCGCTGACCCCGCAGCAGTTCGAGTACCTCTCCATCGCGATTGAGGACTCGGGCAAGATGCAACGGATGGTCATGAACATACTGGACGTCCTGAGACTGGAGGAATCGAAAATAGAGGTCTTCCGCGAGGAGACGGACATCCGCCGCCTTGCGGAGCGGGAAATCTCCTCCCTCGGGAACGCCGCTGCGCGCAAGAGGGTCCAAATCGCTCTCGAAGGCGCGCCCCCCCGGTGCTTTCTCGACGAAAATCTTGTCGGAAGGACCCTTTCCAATCTCCTCCTCAATGCTATCGAGCATTCTCCCGAGGGCTCCCGCATCTCGGTAGCGGTGCGTTACGACGCCGGCAAACGAGAGACGGTCGTCGCCGTCGCCGACCAGGGCGCTGGCATTCCCGATGCGCTCAAGGAAAAAGTGTTCGATAAATTCTTCCAGGTGCAGGAAGAGGGGCTCCGTCAGAGAAAAGCCACCACCGGGCTGGGCCTCGCCTTCTGCAAGCTTGTGGTGGCCGCCCACGGCGGCGGCATCAGGGTCGAGGATTCCGAAGAAGGCGGTGCGCGGTTCGTCTTCACGCTCCCCGATTTCTTTCAGCCGTAAAGGAGGCGCGTTTCCATGGCTGTCCCTCTGCAGTATTTGAAAATGAGCTGTCTGGTGGTGGAGGACGAGTCCACCATGCGCTCCACCCTGAACAACATGCTGACCAAAATGGGGTTCGAGAATATCCTGCTGGCGGACAACGGCAAGAAGGCCCTCGATATCATAAAGGTGCGGCCCGTCGACCTCGTGGTGTGCGATGTCAACATGCCCGAGATGACCGGCATTGAGCTTTTCAAGACAGTAAAGGAAGACAGGAGGCATGAAAATCTCCTCTTCGTGTTCGTTACCGCTGAGGCGACCCGGCAGATGGTGGCGCGGGCCGCGGAAGACGGGGGCGAAGGCTACGTGATAAAACCTTTCGTCATGGCCACCCTCGAAGAAAAAATCGTGAAGGCCCTCGATAAGAGCCGCAAGCCGAACCCCTTTGAAATGCACCTCAGGAGGTACCGGGAGCACATGGAGCGGAAGGAATTCGAGAAGGCGGAGGAGGAGCTGCTGCAGGCTTCCCTGATCGCGCCCGATGCCGCGAAGATCACTTTCAGCCTCGGTCAGCTCGCTCTTGCCCGGGGGGACGTAAACGGGGCGATCGAGCAGTACAAGGAGACGGTTGCCAAAAATCCCCTTTTTGTCAAAGCGTACAACGCCTTGGGCGAGTTGTGCGAGGATATTGGCGACCCGCAGGCCGCCATCTCCTACTATGAAAAGGCCCACGAGATCAGCCCTGCCAATACGGAGCGGCTCCTGGCCCTCATGAAACTGTTCCAGAAAACGGGAGAGGGGCGGAAGGCCGAAAGCATCCTGAAGGCCGCTCTTGCTGATACGAGGCAGGACGCTTCCACTTCGGCCCATCTCATGGGAGTGATGCACCTCTCGAAGCGCGACTATGGAAAGGCGCTCGAAATGCTCCTCAAGGCGCATGCGATGAACCCTTTCGATATCTCTCTCCTGCAGAGTCTTGCTGAGGCATACCGGAAGGTGGGGCGGCCCGAGGAGGCCCTGGAGACCTATGCCCGCATACTCGAAACAGCCCCCGGCAATGCGGACATCCATTACAGCATCGGCAAGACATACCTCGAAATGGGAGCGAAGGACAAGGCCGTTCGCGCCCTCAAGGACGCCTGGGCCCTGAACCCCTTCTCGAAGAAGATTACCTCTGACCTCAAGGCGCTTGCACAGCAGGACAAGCTCGGGCTGTAGGGAGAGCGCTTCTCTCTCTCCGCAGCGACGGGCAGGGAGCCTCGACGCAGCAAACCGCATCAGAAGGGCACGCCCTGGGGCGGTGCGGAGAATCTGTCCTATAATTTATTGAAATAACTGATAAATTTTTAGTCATGCTATAATGGAGGTATACGCCGGCCCTCCTGTTTCACCCCGCGGGACACCGGGAAAAGTGTGTATACACACCCTCCCCCCCTTGCAGGGACCGGGGAAGGGGAAAGGGAGCAAAACAGCGCATGAGCATACTCATCGTCGACGACTCCGTGGACCACAGGCTCCTGCTGCAGAAAATCCTGGTCAATGCAGGCTTCACGGAGATCCTCCTCGCCGGGTCGGCACCAGACGCCTTCCGGATCCTGGGAACGGAGAGTCCCGACGCCGGAGAGGGAGAAATCGACCTGATCCTCATGGATATCGTCATGCCCGGGATCGACGGCATTCAGGCATGCCGCCGCATCAAGGAACACGAAGCCCTCAGGGATATCCCTATCGTCATCATCACCGCCCGGACCGAAACGAACGACCTTCAGGAGGCCTTCAACGCGGGGGCCGTCGATTTCATCGCCAAGCCGTTCAACAAAGTCGAGCTGCTGACCCGCGTCCGCTCGGTGCTGCGGCTGAAGCACGAGACGGACCGGCGCAAAGAGCGGGAGAGGGAGCTCATGGAGCTCACCCGCCGGTTCGAAGAGGCGAACCTGACTCTGCAGCGCATCGCTTCCACCGACAGTCTGACCGGCATCAGCAACCGCAGGCATTTCGACAGGGTATTCCCGGACGAATGGCGGAGGGCGGAGCGCGAGAGGGAGCCTCTCTCCGTCATCATGATCGATATCGATTTTTTCAAGGCGTACAACGACACCTATGGGCACCAGGCAGGAGACGACTGTCTGAGGAAGGTCGCAGCAGCCCTCCGCTCCTCGCTCAGGAGACCCGGGGATCTCGTGGCCCGATACGGCGGAGAGGAGTTTGTGGCGGTCCTTCCCGGCGTCGACCGGAAAGGGGCCGCCGGGGTTGCCGCGGGAATGCAGGAGAAAGTAGCCGCGCTGCGGATCCCGCATGAACAGTCGTCGGTGAGCAGGTGGGTGAGCATCAGCCTCGGGGTCGCCACCGCCGTACCGGACAGACACCTGCCGCCGGAGGACCTCCTGGAGAGGGCCGACAGGTCCGTCTACGCGGCCAAGCAGAAGGGGAGGAACCGTGTCGAGGTGCACGGGGAGGAAAGCCGGAGCCAGGAAGCCGCACCAAGGGAAAGGGAAGAGAGAGAACACCCCCCGGCTCCGCCGGGAGAGCCGGCCGGAGGACCGGCGGCAGGTCCCGGAGAGCCCTGCTCGGAGAGCGACGTGAAGATCCGGGCCATCGTGGACACCGCGGTGGACGGCATTATCACCATCGACGACAGGGGCATTATCGAAAGCGTCAACAAGGCGGCAGAGCGTCTCTTCGGGTATTCGGCGGGGGAGCTCATCGGCCAGAAAGTCAACATCCTGATGCCCGAGCCCTTCCGCAGCGAGCACGACACCTACCTGAGCAGCTACCTGCGGACAGGAGTCAAGAAGATCATCGGCATCGGCCGTGAAGTGAAGGGGAGGCGCAAGGACGGGACCGTCTTTCCCATTTACCTGGCGGTGAGCGAAGTTCCCCTCGGGTACCGGAGGTTGTTCGCCGGGATCCTCCGCGATATCAGCGGCATCAAAATGACCGAAGAGGAGCTGCGCAGGGCAAAAGAGGCGGCCGAAGTCGCCAACCGCGCGAAATCGGACTTCCTCGCCTCGATGAGCCACGAGATCCGCACCCCCCTGAATGCCGTTATCGGGATGGCGGACCTCCTGTGGGATACCAACCTCACTGCCGAACAGCGCCACTATGTCCAGATTTTCCGCTCTTCGGGGGAGGCGCTCCTCGTGCTCATCAACGATATTCTCGACTTCTCAAAGATCGAGGCGGGGCGCCTCACCCTCGAGCATGTCGATTTCGATCTCAGGGAGGTTGTCGAGAGCACCTGCGAGATCATGGCCGTCAAGGCCCACCGGAAAGGACTCGAGCTCACCTGCCGCCTCGATCCCGCAGTGCCGGTGGGGCTGATCGGCGACCCCTTCCGGCTCCGCCAGATCATCATGAACCTGGTGGGCAACGCCGTCAAGTTCACCGACGAGGGGGAAATAGACCTGGAAGTCAGCCGGAGCGCTCCGGAGGGAGCCCCTGCCGAAGCGGAGTCGATCGGGTTGTTCTTCTCGGTGCGGGATACGGGGATCGGCATTCCCACGAGCAAGCTCGACACCGTCTTCGAAAAATTCACTCAGGCGGACTCCTCCATAACGCGGCGCTACGGGGGCACGGGGCTCGGGCTTACGGTTTCGCAGAGGCTGATCGGAATGATGGGAGGGAGCATCGGAATACGGAGCGTACCCGGCAGGGGGAGCACGTTCTCCTTCACCGTCCCTTTCGGGATACAGAAGGAGAACGTGAAAAATCTCTCCGCCCGGAGAGTCGATCTGAAAAGACAGAGGGTCCTCGTCGTCGATGACAACGCCGCCAGCCGGAAGACCGCCAGCGAAATCCTCACCCGTTGGAATGCTTCCGTCGCGGAGGCGGAAGACGCCCGGAAAGGCATCGAGGAGGTGCGCCGCGCCCGGGAAGCGGGCGCGCCCTTCCCCCTGCTGCTGGTCGACAGCCGCATGCCCGGGATGGACGGCTTCGAGATGATAGAGCGCCTCAAGAGAGACGGAGAGAAGGCCGGGACGGTGATTGTAATGCTCTTCTCCGACAGGAGAAGCGAGGAGGTCGAAAAGGCGAGGGCGCTGGGGATCGGGGCCTATATCGTCAAGCCCCTGAAGCTTTCCGAGCTGTACGATGCACTTGTCCTCGCCGGGGGAGAGGGGGAGCCGGAAGAGAGGGAGCCTGCCGGATCCGCGCCTCCCCGGCCCGCTGCAGAGAAGCCCTTCCTGCGGATACTCCTCGCCGAAGACAATGAAGACAACCGCACCCTCATCCAGAGGTATCTCAGCGGGACGCCCTACTCCATCGACACCGCGGAAAACGGAAAAGTTGCGGTGGAGAAGTTCAGAGCTGGACAGTACGAAGCCGTGCTGATGGACATCCAGATGCCGGTAATGGACGGGTACACGGCTGTCAGGGAAATACGCGCCTGGGAGCGGGAGCAGGGGAAAGAGGAGACTCCCGTGATCGCGCTCACCGCGCACACCCGGAAAGAGGCGCACCAGAAGAGCCTCGAGGCGGGCTGCACTGTCTACCTCGAAAAACCCCTGCGGAAAGCAAAGCTCATCGAGACCCTCGAAAAATTCACCGGCACGCTGAGCACCCCTCTCCGCCTCCCCTTCGATAAGGGGAGGGGGAAAGGCAGAGTAAGACAGAGTGAGACAGGGAAAGGCAGATGGAAAGAGAGAAAAAGAAAGAGAAGCCGAATCCCCCTTTCCCGCTCTCTCTCGTAAGGAGGGCACTTGACCTTGCCCTCTTGCGCTAAGAGGGCATCCTGTCTTTCCCCTCTTAGGGTAAGAGGGGGGTGAGGGGAGTTACCTCCCCCTAGAATTTCACTTTCGGCGCTTCACGTTCCGTTGCAGGAGTCTCGGAAATACTTCGCTTCCTCCACCCCGGCAAGGGCGGCGATGAACCGTCCCATGAAGCTCCGCCGGTACGCATTCAAGGTCTGCACCGCTTCGTTGTACCTCTTCCTCTCCACTGCTATCCTGTTCTCCGTCCCCTCCAGGCTGTCCTGCAGCTTCAGGAAGGATTCGTTCGCCTTCAGCTGCGGATAGGTCTCCCGGAGCACCAGGAGCCGCGACAGAAAGCCCTCGAGCTGCTGGGAAGCCTGTATCTTTTCAGCGGGAGTCTTCGCCTGAAAATACTGGGTCCTTGCCTGGGCGATATTCTCGAAGATCCCCTTCTCGTGCGCGGCATATCCTTCACCGTCTCGACGAGGTTGGGGATGAGGTCGTACCGCCTCTTCAATTGGTTATCCACCTGCGCCCACTGGGCCTCTTCACCTGCTCGTCCATCGTAATGATCCTGTTGTACTGACCGACGATCCAGCCCCCGATCATGACCCCGAGGGCGACTACTACCGCCACAATTCCCACTGCAATCTTCCGCACCGCTGCTCATTGGGACTCTCCGCATTGTTCGTTCTTTCACCATCTTCCCGATGCCGCTGCCGCCGAACCTCCTCCGCTGCCGCCACCGCCGAAACCACCACCGCCCGACCAATCCCTCCCGACCATCCTCCCCCTCTTCCCCTTCCCGAAGTGAAGAGAGAAGAAGGCAGAGCCCGGGATGCCTGATGAAGAGGCAGAGAGCCGCAAGCAGGGCGATCCCGATGACGATCATGCCGGGTATGCCTACCCCGAGCCCTTTGCACGCCCCTTTCGACGGCGCGCGCGCCGGGCTGAAGGCATTTCCGTTATCTCCACTCCCCCTCATGGGCGGCAATGGTCCTTACCACGGCAAGCGTGGCATTCACAAATACCCGCATTGGAAGTCCCCCTTCCTGAAGTAGGGGGACAAGGTACTCCCTCCGATGGAGCCCGCCAGACTGTCGGGAAGGACCCCTCAAGACCGTATCCCACCTCGAAACGGTATGCCCTGTCCTGCACGGAAACGGTCAGGAGGACTCCGTTGTCCCTTTCCTCTCCTGTCCGAGCTTCCCACTTCTCGACCGTCCCGATGGAAAACCCCTTCGATGTCCTCCCGTCCAGGCTCCGCAGGGTGAGGACCACCATCTGCACCGTCGTCTTCTGCTTCAGCTCCCGGAGATAGGCGTTCAGCCGCCTCTCGGTGGCATCGTCGAGGACCCCGGCGAGGTCCACCACATAATTGGGCGGAACAGCGGGGGAGTGGGTGTGGCTGCGGGACAGGACAGCAGGGAGGAGGAGCAGGGTGGGCCAGAGCATCAGCCCGATCCGGTGCGCGCGCAGCGCCTGTATGCCTCGCCCTGCTCGGCTGCCGCCCGCTACTCGCCGGCCTGCAGCGCGTCCACAAGGCCGCCGATCTTTTCGAGGAGAGCGTGATATTCCTCGTAAAGACGCTGCAACTCCTCCCGAGGGCTTGAGTACACCCGCCCTGAGCTGAAGGAGCTCCTCGAAAACATCCGCTTTCAGGGAAGAGATCTCCTCTACTCTGAGCACCACTTCGCGCCGTTTTACCGGCGGTTCCTTGCCGGAGAGGCGGGTAACCGCCCCGAGGAGGGGGCATGCATCCCACGATGGATTGGGAGAGAATATCCGTCAGACGGCCCTTTTCCCCCAGGGAGGAAATATAACTCTGCCGCAGGCCGACGAGCCTCTTCGTTTTTATCTCGCGCTCGCATTGCAGGCGCAGATAGCGCCTGTCGATGTTGAGGCCGCTGAATATGTCTTCTCCCACACTGTCCTATGGATCAGGCGGAAATCGTGGAATTCGACGGGAAAGATCGAGGGAATCCCTGATGGAGTCCGGGGTAAGGACCAGCGGGGCCGCCACGCCTTTCTTGCGGTATTTCCTGCCGAGGGGGCAAGAAAGCGTATGAAGGAAAAGTCCATGTTGTGGAGGACGATAACGGAGTGGATGACGGAGGTCTTCTCCCTGAAATCCGGAGTAAGGGCGCTCCTGACGAGGTGAAGGGAATGGACGTTGCGCGGGTACCCCTCAAGAATCTCATGAAAAAATGGGCCTATCCTCTGCGCGACAACAGGAGTAAGATCATGAAGATGTATTTGTTCCATAAAGGATTATACCATACTACCTCCCTTGAAAGGGATTGGGGACACCTACAGGGGAACGCTGCTTTTGCGCCGCCGGGAGGGTTCGGACGGCTTGGGAGCCAGGGGAGGAGACGGTTTGCGAGGAGGGGGCCGGCTGCCCTCCCCCTGCGTGCGGACTGACCCCCCTCGTGCCGGAAGGCGGTATACCGCCCCTCTCCGCGGCGGGAGGACCGAGACTCGTCCGCCGGAAGGGGGACGACCGCCTTCCCCGCCGGGCGTCGTCAATCCGTTCCTCCGGTTGAAGATTGTCCGGCCCGACCTCGGGATCCCGGTGGAGAGGACGCTCCGGGGATCGTGCACCCCGATGCCCCCGAACGTCCTGTTCTTGAATCTGTCCACCGGATCGATCCTGAAAACCCTGTGCGCCCTGAAGTCGTTGAAGTGATTCGTGACAATTCCGGCTCTTCTCTTTACGATGACCACCCTGTGGAAATCGTGCAGGATAAAGAATCCGGGAAACCAGTAGTTATAGCACCAGAAGGGATACGGAACCCAGGCGTACAGGGAATAGTACGGGGGAGGCGGAGTGTAGTAGGTCACGATCGGGGGGCCCTCGCTGTAATAATAGTTGTTTATTATCGGCGGGGTGGGATACCTCTCTTCCGCAGGAGGGACGCCCTCATATGTTTCCCCTGCATACGGCCTGAGCGGAAGATTGAGCCCGGCAATCACCTGCTGAAACGCATCAAGGGCTTCCTCTCTCGACATCGCTATTCTCCCCGAATCCGCCGCGTTCATGACAGCTGTACGCACTTCGCCGATGATATCGGGAGTGACAGGATAATCGGCGATCCATCCATTCCGGGGAGCAATGCCGAGCGAGCCCAAGGCGCTTTCCGCCTCCGTTTCATCTTCCGAAGCGCCGGGTTGAAGCACCCCGGCAAGCTGCAGGGCAAGCGCGCCTTCGCGAACGGGCGGTTGCGCGATCGGGGGCACTTCCGTTTCGCTGCCGGGTGATTGAGCGGGAACAGGCACCGTGATCAGCAGCAGACCGGCCAGGAATACCAACCCTCCCCAAAATGCCTTTCTCATCGGTATTTCTCCTTTTGAGTAAAACGAACAATTTCCGTTGCTCCCTGGGGAAAACCGCCTGATCCGGAAGAGCTTCGGCACTGGTGAGCGGAGCGGGATCATTGTATACGCCGGCGTATATGCAGGCGCATGTGCCGACGTCTATGCCGGGGAGAGCTGCCCTTATCTTAATTGTACCGGTAATTTTTGCCCCGTTCAAATCTGCAGTCAGGCGGCACCTGTCGGAATGCGCGTATCAGGATGTCGCCTGGTAGATGCGTATCTCCGCCTGCCGTCCCCTGCTTGCAGGGACGGCAAGATAAAGCCTGCCCAGTTCCTTAATAAACAGAGAGGTTCGTGCACCCTGCGGGGTCGGTATCCGTGCAAGGGCCGCGTAATGGCCCGCTTTGTCCTTTTGAAAAACAGAGAGAACCCCGCCGCCTCCGGAAGCATACACCCTTCCGGACACCGCATCATAATAGATATCATCGAGGTCGTATTCCGTATCGAGGGTTGCTGTTGTTTGGCCGGACAGGGCATCCAGAACAAGGATTTTCGGCGGCTGTCTGCAGCCGATGAAGAGACGATTTTCCTTGTCGTCAAGCGCCATGGGAAAATTTCCCTTTGCTCCTTTGAGAGGCCATAAGGCCTGTACTGAACGGCTCTCCCGGTCTATCACCGCAACATGGCCGGCGGCAGGGACATTGACATAGATCTTCGCGCCTGATTGCGCGAGAACAAACGACTCGGGATGACCGTCAAGCTGGATATCGGCTCTATGACCGAGGCTCCTTGCATCGATTACCCCCAATGCTCCCTCCCCATACCCGACGTAAACGGTTTTCGTTGCGGGATCATAGCGCATGTTGTCCGCATCGCCCGAAAACCGAAGGGTAGCCTTGCGGTGCAGATCGCCTCCGTCAAGGATCATGCACGTGCCGTCCCCGCCGTTCGTTACGTAGAGCGTACGGAGTTCGGGAAGATAAAGGACGCCTTGAGGCTCATGGAACCCGCCGATCGTATGAATCCGTTTCCCCTGGGAGAGGTCGATCACTTCGAGAGTGTTGTTCCCGAGCGCGGCAACAAAGAGGCGCTTCCCCTCAAGATCAACCGCCATGTGGTCGATTCTCCCCTTGACGCCGGGCAGGGGGATGCTTTGCACCAGCTCAAGCGGCGGAGGATGCTGCACCTTGGAGTATAACGAAAGCGGCGCCAGCAGAATGACAAGCAGCAGGAAGAGCCTTGTACGCCTGTTGACCTTCAAAACCGATCGTTTAATGCGTTCATGCATGCGCGCTCTCCGTCAACAGAGACCGAACCGTTATGGGAAGCAGCAGAATCAATATTTTCTAAAGAGAATAACTTTACTTTGCCTCACTGGTGTCCAACTTTCGGCTTTCGCAGACAGCCCCTTGTTTCATTGTACCCTTTTCCCCATGCCGGGGACTTTCTCTATCCCGGACTCGAGGTGATCAATCCCTGGCAGGCGGTGGTTTTGGGGTCAAACCTCAACGGGATATCGCCCAAATCCCCCATATGATAGGAAACCTGTCATCCTACGAGGAGCTAAAGTAGAGTCTGTGTATAAATTATCCTTTTTTCAAATTATGAGCTTTATTGCAGCCAGAAATTCCACACATTTTTGCAGACTTTATCCTTCTGCAGTTGACATTCGACCTCGCTTGCTTTCCCTTAACGCATGTGGCTAAAAGTCCATTTCCGACTGAGGCAAAACAAGGTTTGGAGTTTCATAAGTCTCTGGCCCAATCGGCTATCGCTCTTTTTTTATCCTCTGAAAAATCGTTATACACATTTTCGTGCAACCATAAAAGAGATTTTGTTTTTAACCGGCTTCGCATCAACTCTTCTGCCTCCTGTATGACTACTTTTATCAAACAAGGGCATTTATCTGTAAATATACTGGGGTCATCTACAAAAATATTTTTTTTTCGGATTTCCGCACACTGGAAAAAATAAGATGGCCCTTCAATCGCCTCGATGATATCCCAAAAGGAAATCTCTTCAGCTCCTTTTGCTAACTCGTACCCGCCTTTAACACCAGGGACTGAACGGACTATTCCCGCCTTCCTCAGTTTTGAAAAAACTTTGGAAAGATAAGTCTCAGCAATTCCGTTCAGACTTGCTATTTCCTTGATTCCTATAGTCTTCTTAACGGGGAGCCCAATCATATAAAAAAGCGAGTGAAATGCATATTCAACCCCGACGCTGAACTGCATTTTCTACCTCCTTCGTGGATTTCTTTTATCTAGAATAACCCTTTTTCATAGAAATTTTCTTGATTTATTTAGTTAGTTCAAGTATTATCCATATTATGGATATTAGTTATCCATAATATATTTCAATCAGGAGGTTTATCATGTTTTCTGACAAGTTCCTCGAGGTAATCAGTAAGGAAGGCGTTGTAGCAATAGTTTCATATGATGAAAACGAGGCCCATGTGGTCAATACATGGAATACTTATATTGTTACAAAGGATAAAGATAAACTCATGATCCCCGCTTATGCGATGAGAAAGACTGAAAAGAAAACAAGTGGGAACAACAAGGTTCTGCTCACTATCGGTTCAAAAGAAGTAATGGGATACAGAGGCCTTGGAACCGGCTTTTTGATTGAGGGGACTGCAAGGTTTATTTCCTCTGGTCCGGACTACGATATGATGAAAAATAAGTTCTCTTTCCTGACTCGGGTTCTCGAAGTTACGGTAACATCTATGAAACAGACTCTATAGCTTTGCCATACGACTTAGAGCGTCTAAAAGAAGGAGCCGATGAGAGATTTCCAACAAATAGGGAATAGACAACCGAGAGAAATGCTTCATGAATATTCAGCCGTGACTGTCTCACGAACTGTGTAAACCCACTCATGCTGGAATCCTGGCCTCAAAGAGGATGCCGAACCGGGAGTAGATGATGGACCAGTCCTTGATGGGCTTGGTCCATTTCTTTTCAAGTTCACGGGTCGCCATGTAGAGTAGTGCGTCTTGGGGTCACGTCTTGGGGTCAAACCTCAATAATACACTTTACACGGACAAAGCACTCTTGATTTCTTCAATCTCTCTGTCCATTTTTTTATCCTTCTCCCTCATTACCCGGCAGTCAAGTGCTCATTATCATAGAGAATCGATATACACGAAGTAATGAGAGAGGGAGCCGTCCCATGTAACGCCTCACAAACGATAAAATGCTATTTACCTATTCCCGTGACGATCCTTTCAATGCCGGAAAAGTCCCTGACAATGTTGATGGTGTGAAAGCCGGTTTTCCGCAGGATCTTCTCCACCTCTGCGGCCTGCCCGTATCCGATTTCAAGGGCGAGCACTCCCTTGTCCTTCAGATGGCGTGGAGCGCCTTGGCGATCGTACGATAGAAGTCCAGCCCGTCCACACCGCCGTCCAGTGCTTCCACCGGCTCGAAATCCCTGACTTCGCGCTGAAGGGTCCGTATCTCTTCCCTCGAAACATAGGGGGTTGGAGACAATACAGTCGAACCGCATCCTCCTGACAGGTCCGAAGAGGTCTCCCAGCAGGAACCGGACATTCCGGATATTGTTTTCGAGGGCGTTCTGGATGGAGTACACCATTGCAGCTTCGGAAGCATCGGTGCCATACACCTCCGCTTCCGGAAAGCGCTTCGCAAGAGCGAGGGCGATACACCCGCTTCCGGTACAGAGATCGAGAATCGAAAAAGGCGGCTGCCGGTTGGCGAGAAGCCTGATCGTTTCTTCGACGAGGAGCTCCGTCTCGGGGCGGGGAATGAGGACTCCCCTGCCCACATGTATTTTCAGCCCGTAAAATTCGACGGAGCCAAGGAGGTACTGCAGGGGCTCGCCGTCTGCACGCCGGGAGGCAAGGGAGAAAAGTGCGTCCTCTTCTTCACGGGAAAGCTCCCGGTCGCCGCGGTAGAGTTCTGAAGGATCGATAGGGAGCGCCTCCGTGATGAGGACCTCCGCCTCTTTCGCCGGGCCCTCGATGCCGTGCTCTCCGAACAAACGAGCAATTTCCTTTACCTTTTCAAGCGCATTCAAGGAACCACCTCTTAAGAGCATCACCGCAGAGCACGCGGTGATCCCTAGAGTTCTCTGAGCCTTTCCGCCTGATAGTGGGTATTCAGGGAATCGACGATCTCGTCCAGGTCCCCTTCGAGCACCTGTTCGAGCTTGTGGAGGGTAAGGCCGATCCGGTGGTCGGTGACCCTGTTCTGCGGATAGTTGTAGGTCCGTATTCTCTCGCTCCTGTCCCCAGTCCCCACCTGGGTCTTGCGGTCCGCCGCGCGCTCCTTTTCCTTCTTTTCCATCTCCAGTTCGAGGAGACGCGAACGGAGCACTTTCAGGGCCTTTTCCCTGTTCTTCAGCTGGGACCGCTCGTCCTGACACTGCACCACCAGGCCTGTGGGGATGTGGGTGATCCTCACCGCCGAATAGGTAGTGTTGACGCTCTGTCCGCCCGCACCCGAAGAGCAGAAGGTGTCGATCCGCAGGTCCTTCTCCTCGATCTTCACATCCACCTCTTCAGCCTCCGGCAGCACCGCCACCGTTGCCGCGGAGGTATGGATCCTTCCCGCAGCCTCCGTGGCGGGGACGCGCTGCACCCGGTGGACGCCGCTCTCGTATTTGAGCCTGCTGTAGGCCCCTTTTCCGGTAATGTTCGCGATCACCTCTTTCAGCCCCCCGAGCCCCGTCGGATTCGAGTCGATCACCTCGATCTTCCACTTCCGCGTCTCGGCGTATTTCGTATACATCCGGAAAAGAGACGCGCCGAAGAGGGCCGCCTCTTCGCCCCCCGTACCAGCCCTGATCTCGAGGATGACGTTCCTCGCATCCCTCGGGTCACGGGGCAGGAGCATGATCTTCAGCTCCTCCTCCAGGCCGGGCCTCCTCCTTTTCAGCTCCTCCAGTTCCTCCAGGGCGAGGTCCCTCATATCCCCGTCGCCGCCCCGGAGAAGCTCTTCAACTCCTTCCATATCGGAAAGCACCTTCTTGTATTCCCGGATCTTCTCCACGATCGGCTCGAGCTCCGCCTGCTCGCGGGAATATTTCTGGTGTACTCCTGGGGGGCTGGCCAGCACCTCGTTCCTCGTCAGGGCCGTCATGATGCCTTCGTACTTCTCTCTTCGATCACCAAAGCTTCTCTAACATTGTCCGCACTCGCGCGCGCGCTCCCGGCATCCAGCTTGAGGACCTCACTCATCGCGGTAAGGGCGACCCTCGATCTGCGCGTTGTCCGGCTCCCGCACCGTAAGCCGCTGCAGGAGCAGGCCGGGCAGGACCATCGCCCCGACAAGGGGGTGTCCTGCTACCTCGCGGAGAAACGGAGCAGCTCGTAAGAAATCCCCGCGATGGCCGGGATCAGGATAAGGCGGGAGCGCCTTTCCCGCAAAGGACCAGCCCTGCGGAATGAAGGAGAACACGACAATGCTGATCACCATCACGATGAGCAGAAAGCTCGTGGATGATACCCGCACCGTGGATGATACGGTCGGCGCCGTGGTACTCGTAGATTCGCCGCATTTGCGTTTTCGATGGTGAAGAGGAGGGAGCTCCTCCCCCGCCTCATGGAGAGAGAGGGCATAGATCACCTCTGTGCTCGGCGCCGATCGTGAGGGCCTGGAAGAGGGCCACCACTCGTAGATTTCAGCCGCATTTCCCTCCAGAGGCCGATCGCAAAGACATAGAGGAGGAATATCAGAATGCCGACCCGGAGCAGGCTTGCCGTCCACAAGATTGAAGAGGAGGGAGAATACTTTCATGGTTGCGACGCATTATTTTACTAAATATGTGGAAGGAAATGGGCAGTGCCGTGCCGGCAAGCTTCGTCACGAACAGGGGATGCGCTAGGAGAACGGTGAGATAGAAGAAGGCAACGGCAAGAAGAAGGGAACCAAGATTGCCGAGAGAGAGGGCCATGCTCAGGGGGTGAGAACATGAGGGGCTTGTCACCGCCCTCAGATCAAGCGCAAGATAGCCTGGAGAAGAAGCAGATGGGGAGGCGACGCTTCCGGAGAACATTGATTGCCCTGATCCCGATCGTGAGGGGCTTTCTGGAAGAGGGCCACCTGCATGTTCAAGGCTCCCCTGAGCACCGGCCATAGTTCAGGAAGCCGGTCAGTCTTTCCGTTCTTACGGTCTTCAGGCTGATGTCGCCCCACATGGGTCCTCTGATAGTACAAAGACGGTAGTATTTTTAGCTACGGCCCAGCCCTCAGGGGACTTCATCATCACCCCCCTTCAAATCCTACAGATCACCGCCTGCCCGCCGATATTCTTCATTGCCTCGAAGGAAAAGAACTCCCGCTGTACGCCCTCTGCTCAGTTTTTCCTTCACGCGTCCAATAAAAAATGGGGCAGAAGATGCTTTTGGTTCAGACAGCCTGCGTCCTTGCCCCTCTCTGTCGAAAGCTACTTCTTCGCGTATTTCTTCTTGAACTTCTCCATTTCCCTTCCAAAACTCGGTGTCCACCAGTTTCTGCTTGCCGGTGAAGAACGGGGGTGAAAAGCATTTCGAGCAGATATCCACACGAATGGCTTGATCTATGCCCTTGCTAATCTCTTGTCGATCTCGTCTCAAAGAAACGGCCACGCCGCACGCGCAGACCACCTTTCGCTCCTTTATAGTCCGGATGAATACCCCTTTCATGGTACAACCTTGTTATTTCCAATGCATGGATTTGAAACATTATTTTACTAAATATACAGGATTTTTAGCAATATTGGAAGGAAATGCAGGGGTGATGAAAAGGAAATGCAGGGGTGATGAAAAGTCTCCCCGCTCTCCTGCCACCCCCTCCCCCGGACAAATAAGGTTGCAAGGCGCAATCATAATGTAAGATAATTGAAACAACAGCATCTTTTCATCAGGACCCACTACAAGGACGGGAGGAGCGCGTTATGGAATTCCTGAACAGCGCCTTCAGCCTCAGGAAATTCATGCCCCACGGATATTGCCTTTACTGGGAGCCCTCGCTGGTATGGACGCACGTCATCTCGGACGTGCTGATCGGGCTCTCCTACTATGCAATTCCCGTTGCCGGCTTCTGCTACGTATGGAAAAAACGCGACATCCCCCTTTGGACAGCGGCTCTCTACGCCTCCATCTTCTTTACGTGCGGCTCGACCCACCTCTTCGGGGCGTATACAATATGGGTGCCTGCCTACTGGAACGAAGCGATCGTAAAGGCGGTCACCGCCGTCGTGTCGGTGGCCGCAGCAGTGGTCCTCGTACCCCTGCTCCCCCGGGCCATCGCCCTTCCCAGTCTCCGGAAAGCCCTCGGAGAGATCAGCAGGCTGAACGCCGAGCTCGAAAAGCGGGTAGCGGAGCGCACCGCATTGCTGGAGGCGACCAACAAGGAGCTGGAGGCCTTTTCCTACTCGGTCTCCCATGACCTGCGCGCCCCGCTCCGCGGGATAGACGGCTTCAGCCAGGCCCTCCTCGAGGACTACGCCGACAAGCTGGACGCCACGGGCAGAGACTACCTGGAGCGGCTGCGCGCGGGAAGCCGGCGCATGGCGCAGCTTATCGACGACATGCTGGGACTCTCGCGCATCACGCGGAGCGAGCTGCACCGCGAGACAGTGGACCTGTCCGCCATGGTCCGGGAAATCGCCGGCGAGCTCCGGAAGAGCCAGCCCGAGCGCTGCGTCGAGTTCGTCATCGCTCCGGGCATCGTCGCGGACGGCGACCCGAAGCTCCTGAGGCTGCTGCTCGGGAACCTCCTTGGCAACGCGTGGAAATTCACCGGGAAGCACGCAGCGGCACGGATCGAGTTCGGCAGCCGGGAACAGGAGGGGGAGACCGTTTTCTTCGTCCGTGACAACGGTGCGGGCTTCGATCCGGCCTATGCGGGGAAGCTCTTCGGCGCCTTCCAGCGCCTCCACTCCGCTGCGGAGTTCGAGGGGACAGGGATCGGCCTCGCCACGGTCCAGCGGATCGTACACCGCCACGGTGGGTATATAAGCGCGGAGGGGGAAGTGGAAAAAGGGGCGGCTTTCTTCTTCACGCTCACTCCGGGGGGGCGCCATGGCTAAAAAAATCATTCTTCTGGTCGAAGACAATCCGGATGACGAACTGCTTACCCTTCGCGCCCTCAAAAAGAACAATGTCGCCAACGAAGTCGTTGTGGCGCGCGATGGAGCCGAGGCCCTCGACTACCTGTTTGCGACAGGGCGCTACAGCGGACGCGACAGGGAAGAGGAAGAGCCCCAGGTCGTCCTCCTCGACCTGAAGCTGCCGAAGGTGGACGGCCTCGAGGTCCTGCGGCACATACGGAGCGATGCAAGGACAAAGCGCCTGCCCGTGGTCGTGCTCACCTCCTCGAAGGAGGAGCGGGACATCATCGAAAGCTACAATCTCGGCGCGAACAGCTATATACGCAAACCCGTCGATTTCGACCACTTCACCGAGGCCATCCGGCAGTTGGGCCTTTACTGGCTCATCCTCAACGAGGCTCCGCCGCGCGGTCGCACGCAGCCACATGCAAAAGACACTTAGGGTCCTGCTCGTCGAGGACTCCGAAGACGATGCCCTCCTCGTACTCCGTGCGCTGAAAAAGGGCGGGTACGAACCGGCTGCACTGCGTATCGACACCGCCCCCGCCCTGGAGGCCGCTCTCCGGGAAGGAGAGTGGGACATCGTCATCTCCGACTACGTCATGCCGCATTTCAGCGGCCTTGCGGCCCTGGAACTCCTGAAAAGGAGCGGGATCGATCTGCCCTTTCTCCTCGTGTCGGGCAAGATCGGCGAGGGGACCGCGGTCGACGCGATGAAGGCAGGAGCGCATGACTATATTCTCAAGGACAATCTGACGCGGCTCGTCCCCGCCATCGAAAGGGAATTGCGCGAAGCGGAAGTGCGCCGGGAGCGCAGACAGGCGGATGAGCGCATCCGGGAGATCGCGCGCCGGCAGGAGTCCATCCTCAACAGCATCCCCGACAGGGCCTGGATGAAAGACAGGGAGGGCAGGTATATCGCCGTGAACGACGCCTACGGGCAGACGGCGGGGCGCACGCCCGCCGAAATTGCGGGCAAGACCGATCTCGACATCTGGCCGCCCGAGATAGCGGAAAAGTTCCGCTCCGACGACAGGGAGGTCATGCGGTCAGGGGAGAGGATGACCGTCGAAGAGCAGCTCGTCGACGCTGCGGGAAACATCGAATGGTTCGAGACGATAAAGATACCCCTCCATGACGATAAGGGAGAGGTCGTCGGCACAACCGGGATCGCCCGGGACATCACCCGGCGCAAGCAGATGGAGGAGACCATACGGTTTCAGGCGTACCACGATCTGCTCACCGGGCTGCCGAACAGGACCCTGTTCATGGACCGCCTCTCCCTGGCGGTGCCCCAGGCGCAGCGCACCGGGAAAAGGATCGCCGTCCTGTTCCTCGACCTGGACCGCTTCAAGAATATCAACGACTCGCTGGGGCACACCGTCGGAGACCACCTGCTGCAGGAGGTCTCCGGCCGCTTGGAAGGCCAGATGCACGAGACGGACACCCTCGCCCGGGTGGGGGGAGACGAGTTCACCGTCCTGCTGCCGCTCATCAACCACGTAGAGGAGGCCGCCAAGATCGCCGAGAAGATCGCCGGCATCTTCAAGGCCCCTTTCCTCATCGATGGGCACGAGCTCCATATCACCGCCAGCATCGGGATCAGCATCTATCCGGAAGACGGCGCCCTGGCGGAGAGCCTCCTGAAAAACGCCGATATCGCCATGTACCACGCAAAAGACCAGGGCAGAAACAATTTCCAGTTCTACAATCCCGCACTGAATATCAGGACTCTCGAACGGATACACCTCGAGAACAGGCTGAGGCAGACCGTGGAGCACGGGGAACTGGTGGTGCACTATCAGCCCCAGGTGAATATCAAGACAGGGAGGATGGTCGGGGCGGAAGCGCTGGTGCGGTGGCGCCACCCGGAGCTGGGCCTCCTCACTCCCCGGCAGTTCATCCCCGTCGCCGAGGAAGCGGGCATCATCATCTCGATCGATCAGTGGGTTTTGCGCACTGCCTGCTCGCAGCTCACACGGTGGCTGGCGGCGGGATGTCCGCCCATCTATATCAGCACCAACCTCTCCGCCCGCCAGTTCCAGCAGCCGAACCTCGCGGAGACCATCGCGCAGATCCTGGAGGAAACCGGTCTGCCTCCGGGCTCGCTCGGCATCGAAATCACCGAGACCCTGGCCATGCAGGATACGGAGCTGACGGCGCGGAACCTGAACAGACTGAACACCCTGGGGATCACCTTCTCGATCGACGACTTCGGCACCGGATACTCCTCGTTGAGCTATCTCAAGAAACTGCCCCTTCACAAGCTGAAGATCGACAAGTCCTTTATCAGCGACCTTACCGAAGATCCGGATTACCGGTCCATCGTCAACGCGATCATTGCCATGGCCCATAGCCTGAAGCTGGAAGTGGTCGCGGAGGGGGTGGAGACCGAGGAGCAGGCGGCATTCCTGCAGGCGAACAACTGCGACGAGATACAGGGATATTTTTTCAGCAAGCCGGTCCCGGCGGACGAATTCGAACGAATGCTGGCGAAAGGAGCATGAGAGGCAGGCAGGCGTGAAAGAAGCAGGGCTGCCCGGGGTCCCCGGTCAACCCTGCTTCCTGAAGGGAAAAATCGGCTACTTGATGAGCGGGACGATCAAAAGGGCCACGATGTTGATGACCTTGATCATCGGGTTGATCGCGGGGCCCGCGGTGTCCTTGTAGGGGTCGCCGACCGTGTCGCCGGTAACCGCGGCCTTGTGGGCCTCGGACTTCTTCCCGCCGTAGGCGCCGTCCTCGATGAACTTCTTGGCGTTGTCCCACGCGCCGCCGCCGCTCGTCATGGCGATGGCCTGAAAGAGGCCGGTGATGATGCTGCCGATGAGCACGCCGCCCAGGGCTTCCTTGCCGAGCAGGAGGCCGACGAGGATCGGGGCGGCAACAGGAATGAGCGCGGGGACCATCATCTGCTTGATGGCGCCCTTGGTGACGATGTCGACGCAGGTCCCGTATTCCGGTTTCGCCTTGCCCTCCATGATCCCGGGGATCTCCCGGAACTGCCTTCTCACTTCCTCGACGACGCCTCCTGCCGCATTCCCGACCGCCTCCATGAGGAGAGCGCCGAAGAAGTAGGGGAGCAGGCCGCCGATGAAGAGGCCGACAATGACCAGCGGGTTGGAAAGATCGAACGAAATGGTCTGGCCGAAGGCCCGCGAGTACTCGGCAAAGAGGACCAGCGCCGCGAGGCCCGCGGAGCCGATGGCGTAGCCTTTGGTGACCGCCTTGGTGGTGTTGCCGACCGCATCGAGGGGGTCGGTGACCGCACGCACGCTTTCGGGGAGCTCGGCCATCTCGGCGATGCCCCCGGCGTTGTCGGTAATCGGACCGTAGGAATCGATAGCGACCACGATGCCGGTCATCGAGAGCATCGCGACCGCCGAGAGGGCGATGGCGAAGAGTCCGCCGTTCACCTCGCCCGAAAACCCGCCGCCCAGGGAGTACGCCCAGATAATGGCGCCGGAGATGACGAGCGCGGGCAGGCCGGTGGACTTCATGCTGACCGCAAGGCCGGCGATGACGTTGGTGCCGTGGCCCGTCTGGCTGGCCGCGGCGATATGCTTCACCGGGGCAAAGCTCTTCGAGGTGAAGTACTCGGTGATGATGACGATGAGGCCGGTAAGCGCCAGCCCGATGAGGGCGGTGGTGAAGACGCCTCCCGGGGTGAATCCCTTCGGCTCGACGCCGTTTAGACCGAGGAACCATTTCGACGCGAAGAAGAAGGCGATCGCGGCCAGGATGCCCGCAACGCCAAGCCCCTTATAGAGAGCACCCATGATGTACTGGTTCTTCCCGAGCTTTACGAAGTAGGTGCCGATGATCGAGGCGATAATGGAGATGCCGCCGATCAGGAGCGGAAACTCCACCCACGGGCTCTGCTCCCCGAAGACGGTCTTCGCCAGGAGCATCGCGGCGACGAGGGTGACGGTATAGGTTTCATACAGGTCGGCCGCCATTCCCGCACAGTCGCCGACGTTGTCGCCGACGTTGTCGGCGATGACCGCGGGGTTCCGGGGGTCGTCCTCGGGAATCCCCGCTTCGACTTTCCCCACCAGGTCCGCTCCCACGTCGGCGGCTTTCGTGTAGATGCCGCCGGCGATACGGGCGAAAACGCTCATGAGGGAGCACCCGAAGCCGAGGCCGATCAGGGCACGGAAAGCCTGCTCAACGTCAGGCGCGACGGCCCTTACCACCAGGTAGTACCCGGAGATGCCCAGCAGGCCGAGGCCCACCACCATGATCCCGGTGACCGCGCCGCCCTTGAAGGCGACGGTCAGGGCTGCCTGGATGCCGTTCTTGGCGGCTTCGGTGGTCCTGACGTTGGCGCGGACCGTCACCATCATGCCGATATACCCGGCAAGGGCGGATCCCACGGTGCCGATCAGGAACCCGATCGAGGTCCAGATGCCGAGATAGAGCAGGACGACGAAAAGAATGACCGCAACGACGGCGACCGTCCTGTATTCCCTTTTAAGAAACGCGGTCGCACCCTCCCGGACCGCATCGGAGATCTGCTTCATACGCTCGGAGCCGCCCGGCTGGCTGGTGACCCATGATGCCGTCATGAGGGCGTACACAACACCCAGAGCACCGCACACAAGAGCGAAAATGATAATTGGGCTCATCGACTCTCTCCTCCTTTAGTTGAATTCGCTGCACTGCTTCATCGTATAAAAATGCCTGTCCTCTGCGCCTTCTCTCCCCTGCACTGCCGTATGCTGCCCGCTTCCCGCACCCCCTTCACCTCCCTTGTGCTCAGATTCCCCCTGCCGCTGCAACGGCCGTTCTCCCCGGCCCGTGAGGAGGGACTGTCCTTCAGCAGAGCCCCTTATGCCGAGGGACCGAACATATAGTCCTTCAGGTAGTGCACCTCCGCTTCGAGGTCCCCGATATGGTACTTGACCACGTCGCGGATGGACACCACCCCCACCATCCTGCCGTTGTCGATAACCGGCAGATGGCGAATCTGCTTGTTGGTCATGACCGTCATCACGTATTCGAGGGTATGGTCCGGGGAGATGACGAGAAGGTCCCTGCTCATCACCTCCCTGACAGGGATATCCTCGAAAGACCCGTGGTTCGCCCAGGTCTTGAGGACGTCCCTTTCGGTGAACATCCCGACGCAGTTCCCCTCTTCAATGATAAGGAGCGCACCGATGTTCCTCTCCACCATCTTGCGCACCGCAAAGCCCACGGTAACGCCGCTGTCGACCGCGATCACCTCGAGTCCCTTGTCTTTCAGAATGTCCTTCACCTTGATCGCCATAGTGCGCCTCCTTTGAAACGGCAGTTTTTTACTTGCTCCCCTGCAACACCCCCTCGTCCGTCTTTCTATGTGTCCCTGCCGGTCTGCCGCGCAAAGACCAGCGCCGTTGTCCGGTACACCATATGGGCCATCTTCGAAAAGGGAGCATACGCAAAGAGGAAGAAGATGAACACCAGATGGATGAAGTAGACAGGATAGGCAAGAACGGCGATGTTCCCGAGCCGCAGCAGCTCGGAAAGGAGCCCGGTGACGGCAATGATCGAAATCACCGAGATGAAAAGCCAGTCGAAATAGCTGCCCTTCCCCGCTTTTTCCGCGTTTTTCAAACGGTGCGCGACCACCAGGGAGATGCCGAAAAGCAGCGCCAGGGCGCTGACGTTGCCGACGATCTTCATCGGATCGTACTGGGGATAGGGAGACTCCCTGTGGAAGCCGTACAGGTAGACAATGGCCCAGGTCGTGGTGAGGGCCAGCCCGGCAAACGCGTAGAACACAAGGAGGTGCGAGGTGGACCTCTCCTGAGTCACCGAGCACTTCCGGAATCTCCTGTGGGCAAGGAATTCCGTGACGACCGCCGTGACATCCTCCACCAGGCCGCCCCGCGGGGCCGCCTTTGCCCCGTCCCTCAGGGCGGTCCAGTACCTCCTCACCCCGAGCGCGAAGGAAAGGACCGCAAAGACCGCGGCTGCGACGAAGATCGTATCGATCGCGGGCACCGGCATAATCTTAGTATATACGATCTCGCCCTCGGGAATGCCCGTTATCCCCCGCCCCAGGATGACGCCCAGAAAGATGATCACGGGCAGGGCCAGGAGGAGAAGGAGGTAGCGGGAGTCGGCTACCATACAGGCGAGAAAGCGGGGCGCCGAATACTCCCTGATCGTCATTTTCCGTATCGCCCCGAGCACCTCCCCCGGCTTCGCGCCCCGGGGACAGTTGGCCGTACAGTCGCTGCACTGGTGGCAGAGCCAGACGTCGGGATTGTTGAGGAGCTTTTCCTTCAGGCCCCATTGGGCGTATAGCATCTCCTTCCTCGGGAAAGGCGTCTCGCCGGGGGTGACGTCGCACACCACCGTGCAGGTGGAGCATTGGTAGCATTTCTTCAGGGACTCGCCCCCGGAAGCGATGATCTCCTTCACAAAGTTCAGGTCCGGCTTTATGATCTGTTCTGCGATCTGTTCTGGCATATATCTTCCTCCTAAAAGCCCTTGAACGGGTTCGGGCCTATTTCTTTCACTCTTTCCACGAACTCGGTGATGAGGGACGGTATCTTGTCGTACTCGTCGATGGCGAGCTGGACCATCCCCACCCTCTCGGCCTCGAGCTGCAGCCTGCCGAGGGTCTCCTGCACCTTGCCGAGGCGGTAATTCGCGAGCTCGCTGCCCTTGGCGAAGTGGCATTGGTAGTTTTCGCCGTACTTGCAGCCGAGGAGGAGCATACCGTCCACCCCCCGGGAGAGGGCGTCCGCGATCCAGACGAGGTTCGTGGAGCCGAGGCACCGGAGCTGGATGATCCTGATCGCGGGGTCCAGTTTCCCCTTCTGGAGCGCCGCCGTGTCGATTGCGGGATACGCGTCGTTTTCGCAGGCGAGGACGATGATCCTCGGCTTGTCCTCGTCCTCGGGGACCGAGACGCTCTTCAGCATCGAGCCGATCATGTCCACGTGGTAGTCCTTGAACGAGACGATCCTTTCGGGGCAGGCGCCCATACAGGTGGCGCAGCGCCTGCAGCGGCCCGGCTTGTAGAAGGGGGTGCCCTTTTCGTCCTCGTCAATGGCGCCGAAGGGGCACTCCTCGGTGCACCGCTTGCAGGAGGTGCATCGCTGCATGTAGGGATCGGGGTAGGTCATGTCCCATGCGCGGGGGTGCACCGCGATCCCCTTCGCCACGTGCTCGACGGACTGTATGGCCTTGAGGGCGGCCCCGGTGGCGTCTTCCTGCGCCTCCGCCATATTCATGGGCTGCCGCACGCAGCCGGCGGCATAAACGCCCGTCCTCCTCGTCTCGTACTGGAAGCAGATGAAGTTGGTGTCCGCAAAGCCGTCGTACAGCTCGAGATCGGGCAGGCCCGGCCCCTGGCGGTACTGGAGCATCAGGATGGGATCGTCGGCAGTGGCGGGCACGATACCGGTGGCGAGGACCACCATGTCGGCCTCGATCCTGACCTGCCCGCCCAGGAGGCTGTCCTTCAGCTCCACGTGCAGGTTCCCTCCGTCCGCTGCGGCAACGCCGGTCACCTCGCCCTTGGTGAGCATGACCCCCGGGTCGTTCTGCGCCGCCTTGTAAAAATACTCGAGATTGCCGGGGGTCCTTATGTCCTTATACAGGATCATGGCGGTGGCGTCGGGGTCCTGCCGCACATACTGCGCCTGCTTCAGCGAGGTGGTGCAGCACATGGCGGAGCAGTAGGGGAGATGCTCGGGGTCCCTCTGCCCGGCGCACTGGATAAAGGCGACCCTCTTCGCTTCCTTCCCGTCGGAAGGCCGGGTGATTTTCCCTTTCCGGGCGATCTCCTCGAATTCGATGTTGGTGACCACATTCGGCATGCCGTAGCCGAGGTGTCCGAGCTTGGAAGCGTCGTACGGCCTCCATCCCGCCGCCAGGACGATGGAGCCGATCTTCACCGTTTCGGAGCTCCCGTTCGACGAGATGGTCACCTCGAAGGCGCCGGGCTGCCCCTCGGTCTTCTCCACCTTAGCGGATTTGTACACCTTGATATTCGGGTTGCTCTCCACCGCCTTGACGGTGTTTTCTATGCCCGAATCGGCGATCAGGGGGTCTTTTGCAGGGTCCGCGGGGATCTTGCCGATCTTGTAGAGCTTGTTCACGAACCCGCCGAGCCGCTCCTCCTTCTCGACCAGGACCACCGGGTATCCCGCATCGGCAGCCTGGAGGGCTGCAGTCATGCCGGTGATGCCGCCCCCGATCACGAGGAGGGTCTTCACCGTCTCCATAAGGTAGGGCTCGGGGAGGTCACCCTTCTGCGCCTTGATCACGCCCATTTTTATATAGTCTTCCGCGGCGAGCTGCGCTTCCTCGGAATTCGGCTCCTGGGTCCGGACAGCCAGCTCCCGTACCGGAACCCGCTCCACGAGGCACCCGGGGAAGTCGAACTCCTCGTACTTCACCCGGGGGGAGCAGGCCGCCACCACGACGGTGTTCACCCCTTCCGCCTGCACATCGCTCCTGATGAGGTCGGTCCCCTCCTTGCCGCAGAGGGCGAAGTGGGACTTCACCACCGGCACGCGCAGGGCGTTCTTGCCGATGGCGACGATTTTTTCCACATTGACGGACTCTCCGATGGAGCATCCGGTGCAGATATAAAGACCTATATTTTTATCCATTGCTCGATTACCTCCCCTGTCCTGTCTTGATCGCCTTCAGCACGGCGCTGGTGGAATCCTGCGCCGACCGGGCCACGTCCATGGGGTTCTTGCTGCATCCGGCGGCGCTGACCCCCTGGACCGACAGCACAAAGCCGTCCCCGTTGTATCCGACCCCGGAAACCTTCCGGGAGGCCCCCGCCGGCTCCATCCCGGTGGCGAGGACCGCCATGTCGGCCTGCACTTTTATCTTCGCCCCGGTCAGCATGTCCTCCGCCTCGATCACGACGTCGTCGGAGCCCTCGGCCTGGACGATGCGGGCCACCTTGCCCTTGGTGAAGGAGACATTGGGGTCCTCCTTCACCTTCCCGTAGAACTTCTCGTATTTGCCCGGGGTCCTGATATCGATATAGAAGATGCGGGCCTTCGACGCAGGGTTCTGCTCCCTGACATAGGTCGCCTGCTTCAGGGAGGCGAGGCAGCAGATATACGAGCAGTAGGGCAGGTGGTTGTCGTCCCTGCTCCCCGCGCATTGCACGAAGACGACATTCTCGACGGGCTTGCCGTCGGAGGGGCGGAGAATCTTCCCCCCGGTCGGCCCCGTGGGAGAGGCGAGTCTTTCCATCATCATATTGGTGACGACGTTCTTCACCTTCCCGAAGCCGAGAAGATCGAGCCGGTTCGGATCGTACGGGTTCCACCCGGTCGCCACCACGATGGAATCCACCTTGAGCTCCAGCGTCTCCGGCTTCATCCCGAGGTCGACGGCGCCGTATTTGCAGGCCTCCCGGCAGGCCTTCCCGCAGTCCGCCGCGCAGCTCGCGCTGTCGATCACGTATTTCTGGGGAAAGGCCTGGTTGAAGGGGAGATAGGCCGCCTTCGTCCTGTCCATCCCGAAGTTGAACTCGTTCGCCCTTTCGGCGGGGCATGCCTCTGCACAGGCATTGCAGGCCGTACAGTTGTCGTTCACATACCGCGGGTGCAGCTTCACCGTGACACGGTAGTCGCCGGGTCCGCCCGCAATCGTCTCGACCTCCGCCATCGTATAGAGGGCCACCAGGGGGTTTGTCCTGATGCGCCTGAAGTTCAGCTCGAGCCCGCAAAGGGGCGGACAGAGCTTCGGGAAGTACTTGTTGAGCTGCGCAACCCTGCCTCCGAGATACGGATTTTTTTCTATGACTATCACCTCAGCGCCCGTTTCCGCGGCATCCACCGCCGTTGTCAGGCCGCTGAAGCCACCGCCGATCACGAGGATGCGATGGGACCGCTTGTTGCTCTGTTCTGACATACTGCTCCTCCTTATATAAAGCGCGTTGATCGCTGCTTCCGGGGTTGTTTCCACTGCACTGCAGGTAAACGGGCGTCTTTTACTTTTACCTGCAGTGCAGTAGCGACTACACCGGACAATAGGGGAGAGGGGCGTGCGCCCCTCTCCCGCTCGCGTCTTACTCTGCAAACATCTGTACGTACGGGACCTTCTTCATCTCCCAGGTTTTGGTTTCGGCATCGTACCGGGAATTGACGAAGCACTTCCAGTTCTGGTCGTCGATCGGAAGGAAGTCGCCCCGGTAGTAGTAGCCGGGGTACCGGGACTCCTCCCTGAAGAGGATGTGGCGCGCATGCGCTTCCACGGAAAGGATCCGGTGGAAGTTCTCCCAGCACCTCATCAGCTCGTGGAGGTTGCTCGCCGCCATCTTGGAGGCGTCCTCCTTGAGCATCTCGAGCTGCTTCAGCCCCTCGTCGAGCATCGTCTTGGAGGTCATGTACCAGGTGGTGACGCCGCCGAAGTACTCGTCAGCGATCTTCTGGAGCCGGGTCTGGAGCATCTTCGGCCTGATGTAGTTCGGGTTGATGGCCGCGTCGGTCGAGAAGGTCTTGTGCTTCTCGAAGGTCTCGAACGGGAAATACAGGTCGGCCGCGATCTGGTCGGGGGTCTCCTTGATTGCCGGCGTATAGTCGGGATGGTCGAGGATGAAGGCTATCGCGGACTTCGCGGCGATCCTGCCCTCCGCATGGGAGCCGGAGGAGAACTTATGGCCGGAGGCGCCGCAGATGTCGCCCGCCATGAAGAGGCCCGGAACGGTGGACATCCTGTTGTAGCCCCAGGAGTAGTGCTCGGGGGTTCCCGGTATGTCGCCGGGGCCGCTGCACCAGAACCCCGCGCATCCGGCATGGGAACCGAGGAGGTACGGCTCGGTGGGCATGATCTCGGAAGGCTCCTTGTTGGGTTCGATGTTCTTGCACGCCCAGAGCCCGGCCTGGCCGATGCACATATCGAGGAAGTCCTCCCACGCCTCCGCCTCGAGGTGCTTGATCCTCTTGGCGTCCATGGTCTTGGCGAGCTCGGCCATGGCGGTGTGGGTGTTCATGAGGATGGGGCCCTTCCCCGCCTTCATGTCGAGCATCATCATGTGGTTGCGGATAGCGGTGCCCAGCTTCTCTGCATAGGAACCGTAGAGTTTTTTGGTCTCGTCCATGCGGGTGACGCAGTAGTCCTCCCCGAGGGAGTTGGTCGCCTTCGCCTTGAAGAAGAGGAACCATGCGCCGACCGGACCGTATCCGTCCTTGAAGCGGGCGGGCACGAACCGGTTCTCCATCATGGTCAGCTCGGCGCCGGCCTGCATGCCGAGGGCATACCCGGAGCCGGAGTTCCAGACGGGATACCAGGCGCGGCCCTGGCCTTCCTGGGTGGAACGCGGCCTGAAGACGTTCACCGCTCCGCCGGACGCGTTAAGGATCGCCTTCGCCTTGAAAATATACATCTTGTTCTCGCGGACGCTGAACCCGGCCGCGGCAGCGACCCTCTTGGGGTCGTTGGCGTCGTGGTAGAGCTTCACGATGAAGACCCTCTCGAAGTGGTTCTGCGCCACGCCGGTGGCCTTCCTGTTGAATTCGAGGGCCTGCTTCGCGGCCTCGGCGACGATGACCTTGTAGGACTCGCCGTTGATCATGATTTGCCACTTGCCGGACCTGACAGGGGTTCCGCCGTCCTTCAGCATGGCCTTGCCCTGGTCCCTGGCCTGGAAGCCGTCGAGGGAGAAGCCGTCGTCCGCCTTCTTCCAGATGGGGAGGCCCCACTCCTCGAAGAGGTGGACGGAGTTGTCGACGTGCCTGCCGAGGTCGTAGACGAGGTCTTCCCTGATGATGCCCATCAGGTCGTTCCGGACATACTTCACGTAATCAGCCGGATCATTCTCGCCGCAGTAGGTGTTGATGGCGGAAAGGCCCATGGCGACCGCGCCGCTCCGGTCGGTGGCGGCCTTGTCGACCATCGTGATTTTTATCCCCTTGGGGGTCGCCCAGCGGGCTCCTTCGTACGCAGCGCCGCAGCAGGCCATACCGCCGCCGATGAGGAGGAGATCCGTCTCGACTTCGACGATCTCGGGCCTCGCGCAATATGAAAACGTGCAGGTTTCTTTTTCCATCTATGCATCCCTCCTTTATTTAGAGACTCGTGCGTCGTAGTTGAAGTATCCCGGCTGCTTCAGCTTGGAGTAATCGGGCTCCGGCGTCCCCTTGTACGGGTCGATGGAACCTTCCGGGGTCGTCCTGATGGGGAATTTGAACCTCTTGAGGGACCCGTTCCTGAACTTGACGGTCCACATGATGGAGTCGGTGCCCCTCAGGGGAATGACATTGCCTCCCAGCGGGTTGAAGTCCTGGTATCCCCTGACCTCGATCGCCTGCTGCGGGCAGATCTTCACGCAGTTGTAGCACTCCCAGCACTGCTCCGGCTCCTGGTTGTAGGCCTTCATGAGGTCCCTGTTGAGGGTCATGAGGTCATTGGGGCAGATGTACTGGCAGGCCGTCTTGTCCTGGGCCTTGCAGCCGTCACACTTCTCCGTAATGACATAACTCGGCATTGATGTTACCTCCTTCGATTTTTTAATGATACGGCTATCGGTATTCTTGCGCGCACGTGCTGTCCTGCTGTGTAGCGTCCTCCTCCGCACCCCCTTTCGTCAGTTTGCATTTCATGTATTCCCGTTTCCGTCCGGTCCTTCACGCGTCTTTTCGCCTACGCACCTTCCGAATACTTGTGGGTCTTGATCTCGACCTTCTCCGTCAGCCCCTCGTAGTACTCCCTCAGGATGGCGAGCACCTCCGGCCTGCTGAAGTGGTCGGGCACCTCGGCGCCCTCGGAGAGCATCTTCCGCAGCTTGGTGCCGCTGAGGAGGAGCCTGTCCTCCTTGCCGTGCGGGCAGGTCCTCATGGACGCCATCCCGTCGCACCGGGTGCAATAGAAGGTCCAGTCGATCTTCAGCGGCTTCGTCTCGAGCGCATCCTTCGGGATCTCGTCGAAGATCTTCTGGGCGTCGAAGGGGCCGTAGTACTCTCCCACGCCGGCGTGGTCGCGGCCCACAATGAGGTGGCTGCAGCCGTAGTTCTGCCGGAAGAGCGCGTGGAGGAGAGCCTCCCGCGGCCCCGCATACCGCATGTCGAGCGGATATCCGCCCACGACGATGGTGTCCTTCACGAAATACTTCTCGTTGAGGACGTCGATGGCCCGCTGGCGCACGTCGGAGGGGATGTCTCCGGCTTTCAGCTTTCCGAGGAGCATATGGACGAATACCCCGTCGCAGGTCTCGATCGCGATCTTGCAGAGGTATTCATGAGAGCGGTGCATCGGGTTCCTCGTCTGGAAGGCCGCAACGGTGCTCCAGCCCTTTTCGAGGAACAGATGGCGCGACTGGGCGGGCGTCAGGTAGATGCCGGGATACTCCTTCGGGAAGGTGCCTTCGCTCAGGACCTTCACCGTGCCGGCCAGGTTGGTGCCCGCCTGCTTCATGACCATCACGACGCCCGGGTGCTCCGTGTCAGCGGTCCTGAAGACCTGTTTGCACTCGTACTCCTTATCAATCTTGTACGTCTCGGTCACCTTCATGGTAGCCATGATCTCCCCGAACTCCTCGGAGTACAGGGCCACTTCATCTCCCGCTTTCACGTTTTCGTCGGTGGAAACGGTGATGGGGATGGGCCAGAAGGTGCCGTCCGCCATTTTGTACTCGGCGCAGACATCTTTCCAGTCCTCGTATCCCATGAACCCTTCGAGGGGGGTAAAACCGCCGATGCCCATCATGATAAGGTCGCCGGTCTCACGGGACGAGATGCTGATCTTCTTCAGAGTGGCCGCTTTTTTCTTCTCTGCCTCCAGCTCCGCCCCGGTGAGCAGCAGGGGCTTCAGTTTCCCTTCTTTGCCATGCGGATTTACCAATGCCATAGCGATTCATCCTCCTTCTGGTATTTTTCAGTAGTAAGAAATCCAGTCCCTAAAAAAGCCCCCCGCGTCAGGGGAGGCGCAGCGCAGTACAGACCCTGCAAAAAATTTCATCGATGCTCCCGGTGCCGGAAACAGACTGCAGGATCCCCTTTTTCCCGTAATAATCAATGAGAGGAGCCGTCTGTGCGTTGTACACTTCGAGCCGCTTCCGGATGGTCTCTTCCTTGTCGTCGTCCCTCTGGAAGAGCCCCCCCCCGCATTTGTCGCATACCCCTTCCTTCCCGGGTGCATTGAAGTAGACGTTGTACATCTGCCCGCACGCCTTGCAGGTCCTCCGTCCGGTGAGCCTCTTCATCAGGTCCTCAAAGGGGACATCCACGCTGAGGGCCGCGCTCAGGGACATATTAAGGGAAGAGAGCATGCTGTCCAGCGCCTCGGCCTGCTTCGTGTTCCGGGGGAACCCGTCAAGGATATACCCTTTCGAACAATCCGCCTGCCTGAGCCTCTCCTCCACCATGCCGAGCACCACGCTGTCGGGCACCAACTCGCCCTTGTCCATATACGACTTCGCCTCTCTGCCGAGCGCGCTTCCCGCCGCGACCGCCGCCCGCAGCAAATCACCGGTAGAAATCTGAGGAATAGGATATTTTTCAACGATTTTCTTTGCCTGGGTCCCTTTGCCGGCCCCGGGTGCGCCGAGAAGAACTATTTTCATCGAAGAACCTCCGCAGGAATTTTAGAAGGACACTTTAAGATAATCGATAGAGAAAGGCTAATTCAATTTTAAATTTATAATCAGAACATTAATTTTCCTTATATTCTCGCTCTTTTCAGGGAAAGTCCGGCTGGAGAGGCGCAGGGAGGAGCGAAAACAGGCGCAACCCGGTGCGGCGGAAGGGGAAAGGGGGGGTTATTCGGAAGCAACGGCCCTGAAATACGCGCCAAGCTTTTCCAACGCCCTCTTCCGGTGGCTCAACGCGTCCTTTTCCTCCGGCTCCATCTCGGCGAAGGTGCGGAGGTCTCCTGCCGGAGAGAACAGGGGATCGTACCCGAACCCCTTTCTCCCCTTCCCCTCCCGGCCGACGGTCCCCTCCACGGTGCCGAAAAAGCTCGCTGTCTCTCCCCCGGGGAAGGCAAGGACGATGCAGCAGACAAAGCGCGCACCCCTCTCCCCCTGAGGCACCCCCTCCAGAGCACTGAGCAGTTTCTCCCTATTCGCTTCATCGCCGGCCTTTTCACCTGCATACCGGGCGGACAGCACCCCGGGAGCCCCCCCCAGCGCGTACACTTCCAGGCCGGAGTCGTCCGCTACCGCAGCCCTGCCGGTGCATTCCGCCACGGCCAGGGCCTTCTTGCGCGCATTTCCCTCGAAACTGTCCGCGTCCTCCTCCACCTCCGGACAGGAAGGGAAACTGTCGAGCGTCAGAAGGGTCATTTCCTCCATACGGAGGATCCTCCGCATCTCCTCCACCTTCTTCTTGTTCCGGGTCGCAAGCACTATTTCCATCGCGTTCCTCCGTCTGAAATAAACGACCGATTATTATAAATGATAAAGAGGCGGCGGAGGAAAGGGGGGGCGGGGGGCTCCGGAGCTGCCGGAACCTCATGGAAGGACGATGATCCCGTACTGAAAAGGCGCGTTGGGGTATAATTAGTATAGGGATACGGTACTGTCCACCTGCCGCGGAAGCCTTTACAGAGGAGCATGCCATGTGCTAACCTATTACACTGAAGATGTTTTTTAGCTTTGTGCATCAGCCTGCACATACCTGCACGGCATAAAGGAAAGAAAGGTGGTGATGGTAAATGTCCCTTGATACGGTGAAAAAGAAGGAAATTATCGAGTCCTACAAGATCCATGATCATGATACAGGATCTCCTGAGGTACAGGTAGCTCTGTTGACCGAAAGGATAACCTATCTCACAGAGCATTTTAAAACCCATAAGAAAGACCACCACTCAAGACGGGGGCTTTTGAAGCTCGTCGCTCAAAGGAAGAGGCTTCTCGGGTATCTGAAGACTTCAGATAAAGGCCGTTACGATACGCTGATCGAGCGCCTCGGTCTCAGAAAATAGCACAAAAAACGTGAAAGGTACGAAGTGAGGAGTAGGAATTTTCTTATTTCCCACTTCTTCTTTCCACTTTCTACGATCAATACAATAGGAGAAAAAAGAAAAATTTGATGACTACGGTAGAACTTGAGATTAAAGGAAAGAGGCTCATCATCGAGACGGGACAGATGGCGCGGCAGTCGGGCGGCGCCGTAGTAGCGAAGTACGGAGACACGATTGTCCTCGCGACCTCAGTTGCCGACAAAAGAGTCAAGGAAGGGCTGGATTTCTTTCCCCTGACCGTCGACTACCAGGAGAAGACCTATTCGGCCGGGAAAATACCGGGAGGTTTTTTCAAAAGGGAAGGAAAACCATCGGAAAAGGAAGTCCTGACATCCCGTCTCATCGACAGACCCCTCAGGCCTTTATTTCCCAAGGGATTTTATTCGGAAACACAGGTCATCGTCTCGGTGTTGTCCTATGGAGAGGAAAATGTTTCGGACATACTGGGGGTCATCGGCGCCTCGGCTGCCGTCCATATCTCCGACATTCCCTTCGGCGGTCCCGTGGGGGCGGTGCGGGTGGGCAGGCGCGACGGAACCCTGGTGATCAACCCCGACCTGTCCGAGAGCGACTCGCTCGACCTCAACCTGGTGGTGGCCGGGACGGCGGATGCGGTCATCATGGTGGAAGGCGGCGGCGCCGAAGTTTCGGAGACCGTCCTGCTTGAGGCCATCGACTTCGCCCACCGGGAGATCAAGAGGATCGTCGGGCTCCAAAACGAGTTGAAGGAAAAGGTGGGCAAGGAGAAGAGACCCGTCACCCCCGTGGAGGAATCCGCCGAACTGAAGGCCGCTGTGCGGGCCTTTGTCGCGGAAAGAATGGAAGAGGCGATCCGGATACCGGGCAAGCTGCGCCGGCAGGAGGCCCTCGACATCGTCCTCGAAGACGTGATCAAACACCTGAACACGCCCGAAAACGCGGAGAAGCTCTTCGGGAAGGCCGGGAAAGACCTCACCCGGGACATCGCGAACCTGTTCGATGCCTACGAAAAGGAAATCGTCAGGAACACGATCCTCCGGGAAGGGGTCCGGTCGGACAACAGGAAGCCCGACGAGATACGCCCGATCTCCTGCCATATGGGGTTCCTGCCCCGGGCGCACGGTTCGGCTCTCTTCATCAGGGGCGAGACGCAGGCGCTTGTGGCGACCACCCTCGGCACCGCCGACGATGAACAGAAGATAGACTCCCTCGAAGGGGAAATGTATAAAACCTTCATGCTCCACTACAACTTCCCGCCCTTCAGCGTGGGAGAAGTGAAGCCCCTGCGCTCGCCGGGCAGGAGGGAGATCGGCCACGGCGCCCTTGCGGAACGGGCGTTGAAGTACGTGATCCCCTCCAAGGAAGTGTTCCCGTATACCATCCGCATCGTTTCCGACATCCTCGAATCCAACGGCTCCTCGTCCATGGCGACGGTATGCGGCGCCACCCTCTCCCTCATGGACGCGGGCGTCCCCATCACTGCTCCTGTTGCGGGGATCGCGATGGGCCTCATCAAGGAGGGTGACCAGGTGGTCGTCCTTACCGACATCCTCGGCCTTGAGGACCACCTCGGCGACATGGACTTCAAGGTGGCGGGCACCGAGAACGGCATCACCGCCTTCCAGATGGACGTAAAGATCGGCGGAGTAAGCCGGGAGATCATGCAGAACGCCCTTGAGCAGGCCCGCCGGGGCAGGCTCCACATCCTCGGCAGGATGCAGGAGGCGATGCCTTCGCCGCGGACGAGCCTCTCGCCCCACGCGCCGCGCATCTACACCCTGAAGATCAAGCAGGACAAGATCAGGGACGTCATCGGCACCGGGGGCAAGGTCATCCGGAGCATCATCGAACAGACCGGCGTCAAGATCGACATCGACGATTCCGGAACCGTCAATATCGCCTCCTCCGACGAAGCCTCGGCGCAGAAGGCGATCGAGATCATCAACGGCATCGTTGCGGAAGCCGAGCTGAACAAGGTCTACAAGGGCAAAGTCGTGCGCATCGCCGACTTCGGCGCCTTTGTGGAGATTCTCCCCGGGGTCGACGGCCTCCTCCATATCTCGCAGATCTCCGAAAAGAGGGTGGCGAAGGTCACCGACGAACTGAATGTGGGGGACGAGGTGCTGGTGAAGGTCATCGAAATCGACAACCAGGGGCGCGTCCGGCTCAGCAGGAAAGAAGCCATGCGGGAGCAGGGCGACAGGCAGGGATAACGCCGGGGACTGATCCCCAGTACTCACCCGGTACAAAAAAGGGGCGCGGGCTTCACCCGAAAAGGGCGTGCAGCCCGCGCCCGGTCCAGAAAATCTGATCTATGTTCACGAAACGACACCTTGATAACGGCATTCCTGTGGTCATGGAGCAACTGAAGAACTTCCGCTCCGTGATCCTGGGCATATGGGTCAAGGTGGGCGCCCGCAACGAGACTCCCGGACAGAACGGCATTTCCCATTTCCTCGAACATATGTTCTTCAAGGGCACGCGGAAGCGCTCCGCCACCGATATCGCGATCCTCATCGACTCCCTGGGTGGAGACCTCAACGCCTTCACTTCCCGCGAGAACACCGCGTTCTATGTGAAAGTGCTCGACGAGTACATCGAGAAGGGCATTGAGCTCCTCACGGACATCTTCATGCACTCCACCTTTCCGGCTGAGGAAGTCGAGAAGGAGAAGGGGGTGATCAGGGAGGAGATCAAGCTCGTCGAAGACACCCCCGACGACTACATCCATGACCTCTTCAGCAGGACGGTCTGGGGGGATACGGGGCTCGGCCAGTCGGTGCTGGGAAGGCAGGAGACCGTCAAGGCCTTTACCCGCGACGACCTCATCAGCCATATCAGGAAGTACTACGGCACCTCCGACACCGTAATCGCCTGCGCCGGGAATTTCGACCCCGACACCGTACTGCACCACCTGAACCACCATCTCGGCTCCCTCAGGAGAGGCTCGGAACCCGAAATTTTCTCGCCTCCCTGCTTCCGGCAGGGGATCGACATCTTTCCCAAGGACCTCTCGGAAACCCATATCTGCCTTGGGGTCGAGGGTGTTTCCCATCCGAGCAAAGACCGGTATGCGGTGGCCCTCCTGAACTCCATCCTCGGATCGAGCGTAAGCTCCCGCCTCTTCCAGGAGATACGGGAGAAGAAGGGGTACGCGTACTCCATCTATTCATTCGTCTCCTCCTATATCGACACGGGCTTTCTGGCCGTTTATGCCGGGACCGGAAGGAAGAAGGCGGTGGCCGTCACCGAGATGATCATCAGGGAGCTGCAGAACCTCCACGCCACCGTCACCGAGGAGGAGCTGCGAAGGGCGAAGGACCAGATGAAGGGCAATATCGTGCTGGGCCTCGAATCCACCAGCAACCGGATGCAGAGCATCGCCCGCCAGGAGATCTACTACGGCAGGCACTTCTCCCTGAATGAGATCATGAAGGAGATCGAGGCGGTCTCCATGCAGCACCTGAAGGAGCTGATCTACCGTCTGGTGAACCAGGGGAAAATGAGCATGACCGTCCTCGGACCGGTGAAGGAAGAGGACTTCAAAGGACTCCTCGACGAACCCCTCGCCGCCCCCCCCAGGAAGCAGTCCGCTGCCGGTGGTTCTTAGTCAGCGTATCGCTTGACGTTTCCCGCTATAGTCAGCGAGGAGTCATCGCCCTCACGAGAGATTGCTGCGTCTCCTCATAATGCGCTTTCTCTTTCGTGGGAAGGGGCGAGGGATTCGGGTCCTTGCAATGCGACAGGATGATGGTATTCCCTCGCGAATGTCTGTTGTCTGCTTCTCGTATCCTCTGGGTAGCGGTAGAAAAGGAGCCCTCACCCCTTCTTCACTTCAGACTCACTCAACACGCACTCCTTTCATGAGAGAGAAAGGTATCGTGTGTCTCTGTCGTCATCCCGGCGGAAGCCGGGAGCCAGTCTTTTTGAAAAGGAACTGGACCCCGGCTTTCGCCGGGGTGACCGAAAGGAGAAGGACTCTGGCTCTTGTCCCGGCCCAGTCCGGGATCGTCCGGGGTGACGGATTCCCAAAACAAAGGGACACAGGGGGCAGAGGGGGTATCCTCTTCTCTGCAGCGAGCGTCTGGAATCTCAGAAGGGGGCAGGAAATGTCCGAAGCAGGCACAGGGGGACCTCTGGGGGAATGCCTGGAAGCGGCTTCGCCAGCCCAGAGCGAACCCAGGGAGGGGAGAGCGGGGCTGTCGCCTCCCCAGCCATACGGAAGAAAGAGACAGGGGTCCCCAGAAAGACAGAGTCTTTCTGGGGCAGAAGGCAGGAGCCCTGAGAATCGAGCGGAAAGGACTTTCCCTAGAGGTCCCCTCACCAAAGAATACCCACTATCACAGAGGAATTCGCTCCAAAGAAGAGGTGCCCCCTCGCCCATTACCCAAGGAGACCTATTCGAAATTGCTTCCCCCTCTGCCCTCCCTCACTTGAAGGAAAGCGCATTAGCAGAAAGGCAAAGTGAGCCCAAAGAGATGCAGAGATCTCTGGGGGAGAGGAATACTTTGCTGACTACCCCGATGCCCTCATCCTGCCCTGTAAGACAGCAGCAATACTTATTGGGTATAATTGAAAATGCCCTTGTGCAATGAGGGATTGCATTATTGCGGGCAAGCAGATAAAATGGTGTCACCGTCATGCTCTCTAGGGAATTACGGATCAGGGGAACCTTACCCATTATCGACGACCTGTCCATCGGGTGAGCCGGGACTGGAACATCCTCACCGGCGAGACGGTGCGGGCAGCCGTCCATCACGGGATGCACTCAACCTCCTCCCGGGGAAAAGGCCTCCGGACATGGTGAGGGGCAGAAAGGAGGCGGGCATCGAGGCTTTTCGATACTTGGCCACCCGCTGCTCGAGGAGTCATCGAAACGACGAGGGGATCATCCTGCGCAGGACCTTGCGGCCCAGGGCAGCGAGTGCCCAAGCATCACCATACTCCTGTCAGCCTCCCACCCTTTCCGCCGTCGGGAGGAGCCCAGACATTCACGGGCAGCACGAGCAGCAGGACCTCCTGAAAAGGGAGAGCCACCCGGACCTTCTCGATGCGTACGCCGGGCTCCAGGACCTCCTTCCTCCCTTCAGGAACAGTATCATTCCGTGCTCTCGACGAGGGAAAAGTGGCGAGATGAGGGAAAAGCGCGGGAAAGGGGCCAGAGGATAGAATTCCTGAAATTCCAGGTGGACGAGATCGATGCGGCCCGCCTGCGCAGGGGAGCAGGAGACCCTGGAAGAGGAGCGGTCGATCCTCCTCAACCTGAGCAGGCTGAAGGAGGCGTCTGAGGGATAGGCTTACGCGCTGCTCTAAGACGCGGAGAGCTCCCGCATTGGAAAGCTCTCCGCCGTAGCGGCGCGGGTGAGGAAATGGCGCTGTAGACCACAGCGCCTGTGAGCCCCTCGGCACCGTCGAAGTTGCTCTGCCCCTCCAGGACGCCGCCCTGCTTCTTCGGAAATTCAAGGACAAACACGCCGACATCGACCCGGACAGGCTCGCCGGGCTTGAGGAACGCATTGAGCAGATAAAGAGACCTGAAAGAAATACGGGGAGAAATGGTCAGAGAGCCAGCGGCCGCGGACGCCGCCTCTACTGAGTTGGCATCCCTGGAGAACATCGACGAGCGCGAGCCCTGGAGTCCGGAGCCCGCCGAAGGAAAGCGTACTGCTGGCGACAGCCGGAAGAGGCGTCGAAGAAGAGACACGGCCTGGTCGGGAAAATGGAGGCCCTGGTCCTCGGGGAGCTGCGTGAGCTATTTCAGAAAGCCTCCTTCTCCATCGGCCTGAAGAAGAAGGATGCGGTGACCGCGAGCGGGATCGACGAGGTGGAATTCCTCTTCTCCGCCAACCCGGGCGAGCCGAAGCCGCTGTGGAGAGTCGGCTCGGGGAGGGGAGCCTCCCGATCATCATGCCCGCCCTGGAAGTATCGAGATCGGCGGTGACGGGGAAGACCTCCGGACCGGGGAGCGGTACCAGAAAAGAAGAAGGCCGCATCCGCTCCCTCCCGGCACGGGGCACGTTGATCTCGATGCAGGTGGACGCAGGCATCGGGGTGATTGCCCAGCAGGTGGGAGACCGTCTGAAAGCCATCGCAGGGAGCCCAGGTGCTCTGCATCACCCATCTGCCGCAGATCGCGGCGCTTGCCGACCACCATCTGCTGGTCGAAAAGATCGTGGAGCAGGACCGCACCGTAGTCGTTGTCAGGCGGCTTTCCAGCGGACCGCGCCAGGAAGAGCTGGCGCATGCTCAGCGGGGGATCACCGATGTCGCTGCAGCATGCCCGGGGAGCTCCTGGGGAGCGCTGAACACCGGATAGGCAAAGGCGCCGGATGAGCAGCACCCTCCTTCCGCAGTTCCCGGTTCCCGTTCCTTTTCCCTTGACAAGCCTCCGATGGCCGTTAAGGTACGACAGACACCTATTTGTACGCTTTTCCTGCATGTCTACGGGTTCTTGCGGTGCCGTGGGGAATGAATGCGGGGATAAGGAGGATACGACATGAGGAGAACCCAGAGCGGCTCTGGCGCGCTCCTGGCGCTCGTCGTTGCCGGGGTACTCCTCAGGACTTTTCTCCCCGCTTGCGCGTTTCTCTCCGGCAGACCCCGGAAATCTGCGGTCTCGCGGGAGCGGCCTCCAGGCGCACCGGCCAAGAAACGCGCGCTTCCTCCGGTGTCGGAAGCCTCCCTGCGGAGCATTCCTCCCCCTTCATCGCCAACAACGGACAGGTCGATGCGAGAAAAATTCCTTGATGCCAGACATTCGGGGGACCCTTTATCACGGCGGGGGGGAGCGAGCCGCGCCGCTGCTGGCGCTGCCGCAGCAGGGGGAAAGGCAGCGCGGACAGGACACCGTCAGAGGCCGGCGTACTGGCTCTGCGGGAGTCCTTCCGGAGCCGCCCTGAAAGAGATCAGGGAAGGAGAGACGGTGGCGAAGGTGAGCCTTCGAAGGGCCTTCGGTGCGCACAGGGATTCCTCCTATGCTTCCGCCACTTTAGGTGAGATCTACGAGGGCATAGAGCTCCAGGTGCGGGCGAAGGGCAGCACTGTCGAAAAGATTTTCCGTCTGAGGCCCGGCGGGACCCCCGCGCCATCGCCATACGGATACAGGCTCTTCCCCGCTCGCACTAAACGGCGCCGGTGAGCTCGCGCGGAAACGGAAAAAGGAAAGGTAACGTTTACCGGCCGGTGGCTTTCCAGGATACGGAGGGTGGAAGGAGGCGGGTCGAGTCGCCTACGCGGTGAGCGGAGATACCGGCCTGCTTTGCCGTGATTACGACAGAACAAAAGAACTGGTGATCGATCCTCTTCGCTTCGACCTTCCCAAGTGCGTGAAGCGGCCGGTAAAAAAGGCCCTGCAGCTCGACCCCACGGGCACGTTCGCCCTCACCGGCATACCCTTTCGCCGATTTCCTCATGGCGGAGAAGGGGCCGGCGTCCTGCGGTCCCAGTCCTCCTATGACGCTTGTGGTGAAATGAGCGGAGACCTCACACTCCTCGCCGCCGCCGCCGCCCTGGGGGCAGCAGGGACGACCAGGCGAAATGCGCTTGTCGTGATGCGTCAGGGGGCGTCTATGTCGCCGGATACACCACGCCGCCGGACTACCCAGCGACAGGGGTTCTCGGCGATCCCACTCCGAACAACTGGCGGCGCGCCGCAGCGACCAGCGACGCCTTCATCACCAAGCTGGACGGGGACCTCTCCAGCCCTTTTCTCCCACCTTCCGAGGAAGCAGCGACGAGAGCATAACAGCTCTTGCGCTGGACGCCTCGGGAAACCTCTTGCTGCAGGGCATACCCGGTCCGACGACTTCCCGGTCACCAGCCACCGCCGCCTTGCCGGAGACCAGGACGCCTTCGTCGAAGCTCGACAACGGACTGCCCTCTCCTCGCCTCCACCTTTCAGGGCGGACAGAACGAGTACGGGCGGGCCCTCGCGCCTGACTCCTCCCGATGTTGTACCACCGCGCCACCTTTTCCGGCCACCTGCCGATTTCAGCGCCCATTTCCACCACGGGCGCAGGTGTCGTGATGCTCTACCGCCCGACCTCCGAGAACGGTGGGTGTGTGTGTGTGTGTGATCTGACGACGCGCCAGTTGGGTTGTCGGAATGTTTCCACGCGCGGGCGGCGTTTGGGGGGGGGGGGGGGGGGGGGGGGGGGGAGAGAGAGAGGGGGGGGGGGAGCGGCTTGAGAATGGATATGCCCTTGCCTCACCAGTTTTGAGAGGTCCGGTAATGCACGACCGGTCTTTCCGATCTCCTGGTCAACAGGGCCTACCCACTACTCTTGCCGAGACCAACACGCTTTCGTCGTAAAGCTCGACAGCGGGCTCACCACCCTCCTCGCCTCCACGTTTCTGGGAGGGAGCGGTGAAACGCGGGGATATGCCCTTGTGCCTGACCCTTCGGGCGGCGTCTACATCGCCGGCTCCACTACCTCCGATGACTTCCCTGCCACAGAGGGCGCCTTCGATACCATCTTCAGCGGGTCTTCCGACGCCTTCGTCGCGAAGCTCGACAGTAACCTGACCGCTCTGCCGGCCGCGACCCTTCTCGGGGGGAGCAGCGGAGAAGACGGGCGGGCGCTCGCCCTGGACACATCGGGGGATGTCTACGTCGCGGGAGAAACCTCCTCCCGCAATTATCCGACAACAAAGGAGGCTTTCGCCGCCTCGCTGCAGGGGACGAACGATATTTTCGTTTCCCGTCTCGACTCCCTGCTTTCCAGGGATTCCACCCCTCCTGAATCGTGCATCTACCGTCTCGTCGTTCAAAAGGGAGCCATCAGCGGCTCCGGCGGGACAGGTGAAATATCCGTCACCGCGTCTTCCGACAGATGCTCCTGGACCGCGGAGAGTGCGGAAGACTGGATCACCCTCACCGAAGGGGCTGAGGGCACGGGCGACGGGACCGTTTCCTTTTCGATCGAGGCAAATCCCGATCCGACTCCGCGGAGGGGAACGCTGACCGTTGCCGGACGCACCGTCACCGTTACCCAAAAGGCAGCGATTCCCCATCTGTCGGCGCCTTCCCTCGTCTCTTTCGGAACCGTCACCGTCGGCGAATCCGCCGCCAAGGAAGTGACGGTCCGCAACACAGGCACCGGCGTGCTCGAGATCAGCCGCGTTTCGGTGCTCGGAAAGGGTTTTGAGCTGGAGGAGAACACGTGCGAGACCGGCGCCGTCGCTCCCGACTCCGCCTGCACCGTCACCCTGCGGTTCAGCCCCTCCTCCACGGGGAGCTTCAGGGGAAGACTCAGCCTTGAATCCAACGACCCCGATCACCCGATCACGGGGGTTCTCCTTACCGGAAAAGGCAAACAAAGCAGCGAGTAGGAGGAAGGGGTGCAGGACAGGAGAGACCCCTGTTCTTCACCCCCTCGTACCGTCCCTGCTCTCCTGAAAAGCATGATTATTTCCGCCAGCAGAAGGACCGACATCCCCGCATTCTATGCGGAATGGTTCATGAACCGCATCCGCGCGGGATATGCCCTCGTGCGCAACCCTTTCAACGGGAAGGAGTCCCAAGTGGAGCTCTCTCCCTCTGCCGTCGATGCGATCGTCTTCTGGACCAGGAACCCGAAGCCTCTGCTGCCCCACCTGGAAGAGCTCGACGCACGGGGGTTTCCCTATTATTTCCTCTATACCGTCACCGGCTATCCGCGCAGCCTCGAGCCGTCAGTCCCCCCCCTCTCCCGGGCAATCGAAACCTTTCGCGAGCTCAGCGGAAGGATCGGCTCCGGCAGGGTCATCTGGCGCTTCGACCCCATTCTTCTTTCCACATTCACTCCCGAGGCGTTCGTTACGGACGCTTTCGGCAACATCGCTCAGCAGCTGAAGGGCGCCGCGAAAAGGGTCATCATCAGCTTCTGCACCTTCTACCGGAAAGTGTCGGTCAACCTGGCGGCCCTCGCGCCCGCCTCCTGCTTCGCTGCTGCGCCGGATGAGCCCCCGATGCGCCGCATCGCCTCCTCACTTGTCGAAATCGCCCGCACCTGTTCGCTCGAACTATTCAGCTGCGCGGACACGCGGGACCTCTCCTCCCTCGGCATCCGGCCCGGAAAGTGCATCGACGACGCCCTGATAAAGGAGCTCTTCGGCGTTGCAGCGGACGGCGTGAAAGACAAGGGGCAGCGGAAAGAGTGCGGGTGCGTACAGAGCAGGGACATCGGCGAATACTCGACCTGCCTCCATGGGTGCGTGTACTGTTATGCCACGACGAGCAGGGAGGAGGCGCGGAGGAAGGCCCTTCGCCACAACCCGGAAAGCCCCTTTCTGATCGGGTAATATGCGTGCAAGCCGGGCAGTAAAGCCCTCATT
>JAXLZK010000030.1:44896-49067 GCA_046350935.1 Thermodesulfovibrionales bacterium | reverse complement strand
GCCATGAAAAGAATCCTCTTTCTGTTGGCTGCTGCCGCGTTTCTCGTCTCGTGTGCGACGGTGTCCGAGTATCCCCTCACCCTCTCCTACGCGCCGAAGGCGGGCGGGAGCGAAGTGCGGAAGGGGGCGGTCGCCGTGCTGCAGTTCGCCGACAGGAGGAAAGTGGCGGACACGCGATATCTCGGGCTAAAGGACGACGACGCCCGGTTCATCGCCCTGCTGGACGACCCTGCGGCCGCGGTCTCGAAGGCAGTTGCCGCAGCTCTGGAGAAAAGCGGGTACGCTGCCCGGAAGGCTCCTGAGCAGTGGGACGGGCCGGTGCAGACGCTGAAGCCTGAATGGGGCGACCGGGTGGTCGGCGGCGCCGTAGAGGAGTTCTCCCTGACCGTAAGGAACAGCAGCCTGGTGAAGACTGAATACGTCAGCACGGTGCGGCTCTTCGTGGTGTTTGCGGACGCCGCCGCGAAAACCATCCTGCACCAGGAGAGGGTGGAAGCTTCGAGCTCCTATGTCACCGTCGCGTTCAACAAGGAGAAGGCAGGGGAGCTGCTCAACAAGGCCCTTGCGGAGGCGGTCGAGAGGGCGCTCGCCGGAGCGGACGACTTTCTCCTGAAGAAATGAGTAACCGGATCTTTGGCAGCTCTTTGGCGGTTACAGCCTGACGGGGACCCCTTTCGCCATCAGGTATTCCTTTGCCTCCCTGATGGTGTATTCCCGGTAGTGGAAAATCGATGCCGCAAGGACGGCGTCCGCCTTGCCGGTCACGATTCCCTCGTAGAGATGCTCCAGGGTGCCGACGCCGCCGGATGCGATGACCGGGATCGGGACCGCCTCGGAAACCGCCCGCGTCAGCGCCAGGTCGTAGCCGTCCTTTGTCCCGTCCCTGTCCATGCTCGTCAGGAGGATCTCCCCAGCGCCCAGCTCTTCCATGTACTGAGCCCAGCGCACCGCGTCGATACGCTTCGGGTTCCTTCCGCCGTGGGTGTAGACTTCCCAGCCTGCTCCGGCTGAAGAGGGGTCGCACGCCACCAGGAGCCTGTCCCGGAGCTCCGGGGACGCGGAGAGCAGCCAGGCCGGGGCCTCGCCCGCTCCTCCGGTGCAGCGCTTGGCGTCGATGGCGACCACGATGCACTGGCTGCCGAACCTCTCCGCGGCCTCTCTGATGAATTCGGGGGTGTGCACCGCGGTGGTGTTGACGGCGACCTTGTCGCATCCCGCATTGAGCAGGTTCCGGATATCGTCCAGGCTCCGCACTCCGCCGCCTACCGTAAGGGGCATGAAGACATCGGTGGCGGTCTTTTCCACCACGTCCAGGATGATCCTCCTCTTCTCGTGGGAGGCGGTGATATCGAGGAAGACGAGCTCGTCGGCGCCCTGCTCGTCGTAGAAAACGGCGTTTTCGACGGGGTCGCCCGCGTCCCTGATATTCACGAAATTCACTCCCTTCACGACGCGGCCGTCCCGCACATCGAGACAGGGTATTATTCTCTTTGCAAGCATGGTGCCCTACGCTCCGTTTCTTGACCGGTTACCGGGAATGTACGCGCTGCAGCGCTTCTTTCAGGTCCAGGGCGCCCGAGTAGAGCGCCTTGCCGGTGATGGCGCCCCAGAGGTTCTCTATCTGCATCAGCCTCCCGATATCGGCGAGCGAGGATACCCCTCCCGACGCGATGACGGGAACCTCCACTGCATTCACCATCTCCCGCGTCGCCTCGATATTCGGGCCGGACATCATGCCGTCCTTCGCGATATCGGTATAGATGATCCCCGCGGCGCCATACCCCTGCATGGACAGGGCAAGCTCGCGGGCTGTCACCCGGGTCACCTCGACCCAGCCCTTCACCGCGACAAAACCGTCCTTGGCATCGATCCCCACCAGCACCTTCCCGGGGTGTTTCCGGCACGCCTCCTGCACGAGGTCCGGCTTTTCGACGGCGACCGTCCCCAGGATCACCCGGTCGATCCCCAGGGAAACGAGCAGGTCGATCCGCGCCATGTCCCGGATGCCGCCCCCCACCTCTATCTCCATCGAGACCGCCTTCCGTATCGCCCGGATGCTCTCGATGTTCCCCTGGCTGCCGGTGAAGGCGCCGTCGAGATCGACAACGTGGAGGAGTCCTGCGCCGCACGACTCCCATTTCTTCGCGGTGGAGGCGGGGTCGTCCGAGTAGACGGTCTTCTCCTCCTCTTTCCCCTGGAGGAGCCGCACGCACTGTCCGCCCTTCAAATCTATTGCAGGAATTATACGCATTAAGTAATATACCATAATACGGACCGGCGCCATACGTCCCAGCGGGCTGACAGGCACAGAGCGTTCCCCCGGTCCCGGCACGGCAGTATCCTGAAAACCGGAATGAAGAAACATCTCATACAAGTCGGAAGATCGCTCCTCGCCTGCGGAATGCTTTGCCTGTTTTTTGCCGGTCTTCCCCTCCGCGTCTCCCCAGCCCACTCTTTCAGCATCCCGGAGCGGCTCCGGTACGACCTGACATGGACCGGCATCAAGACGGGCGAGGCGGTCCTCGAGGCCCGCGACCACGGGCAGTACGTCCAGTTCATCTCGACGGCCGAATCGGCCAAATGGGTGTCCTTCCTCTATCCTGTCGAGGACGCGGTGACGAGCACCGTGAGAAGAGGGGAGGATTCCGGAGGGGGCTTCATCGGGGTCCCGTACCGGTACCGGATCACCCTGCAGGAGGGGAAGTACCGGCGGGACAAGGAGATCCTCTTCGACTACCCGGCCGGAAAGATCACGCATATCAACCACCTCAAGAGGGAGGTGCAGGCATTTCCCGTGAAAGGGATGGTGTTCGATCCCCTCTCGTGCTTCTATTACCTCAGGAACCTCCCGCTGGTCGTCGGAAAGTCGGTCTACATCGACCTGTTCGACAATAAAAAGACCTACGCCCTCGAAGTGCAGGTAGTGAGGAAAGAGACCGTCAGGACCCCCGCGGGCACCTTCCCCGCCTTTGTGGTGAAGCCGCTGATGAAGTCGGAGGGGATCTTCCACCGGAAGGGGGATATTCTCATCTGGCTCTCCGACGACGAAAGGAGGGTGCCGGTGCAGGTGAAGACCCGCGTGGCGCTGGGATCGGTGAAGGCGGTCCTGGTGGGGGGGACGTATTGATGAGCTCCGTATCTGCCCCGCCGCCCCTGCCCGTCTCCGTGGTCATCATCACGAAGAACGAGGAAAAGAACATCGAGCGGGCGCTCCGGAGCGTCCGGGAGTGTGCGGAGGTCATCCTCATCGACGACTTCAGCACCGACGCCACTGTGACCATTGCCCGGAGATATACGGACAAGGTGTTCCAGGTCTCCTGGCAGGGGTATGCCCGGCAGAAGCAGACAGGCATCGACAAGGCGAAGGAGCCGTGGGTCCTGGTCCTCGATGCGGACGAATGCGTGACGGAGGGGCTGCTGCAGGAGATCCGCTCCGTTGTGGCGGATGCCGGCTGCGCCGGGTACTCGATCCCGCGCAGGAACTTCTTCCTGGGCCGGTGGATACGGGGCGGCGGCTGGTGGCCGGACTACACGCTGCGGCTTTTCAGGAGGGGCGCCGCCGCCATGGAACAGAGGGAAGTGCATGAGAGGATCGTAGCGGAGGGGAGGACGGGACACCTGCGGAACCCCCTGGAGCATTACCCCTACGGGACGCTCTCCGCATACCTGCAGAAGATGGATGCCTATTCCACCCTCGCCGCCCGGGAGCTGCACGCGGCGGGGCGACGCTTCAGATCCTGGCATCTCTTTGTAAAACCTCCCTTTACCTTCTTCCGGATGCTCGTGCTGCAGAGGGGGCTCAGGGATGGTCCGTACGGGCTCATCCTTGCCCTGCTCTACAGCTTTTACACGCTGCTGAAGTATCTGAAGCTCTGGGAGTTGCAGAGGAGCAAGTAGTTGGTATCATTGTTTTTAGCGCTGGAGGGAAGGCTGTATTGCCTCAGAAACAGCCCCTTTGCTATAATAGATAGTTCAAGAGGCGGTGTAGCTCAGATGGTTAGAGCATGCGGCTCATATCCGCAGTGTCCGGGGTTCGATTCCCTGCACCGCCATTCATTACTCTGTCGCTCCGCAAGCCTTTCGCTGCGCTCATAGCGCGCCCTGACAAGGGTATCAACAGCAGTGACCACTATTCTCCCCTCATGTCCTTGATGAGATCGCCGGTACGCTT
>JAXLZK010000030.1:0-44796 GCA_046350935.1 Thermodesulfovibrionales bacterium | reverse complement strand
ACTGCAACAAAGAGCGAAAGACAGGATCTTGTCGGACACTGTCCGGTCAGGGCCGGCAGTGGCAGCGAAAGGCTACCCGGACGGCGCTGGAGCAGGCAGAGGCGCTTTGTCCTGAATGGGTGGCTGCTTCAAAAGCGGTCCGCATCTCTCCCCGAAAAAGGAAGGCCTGCCTGAAAAAAGAAGCACCGGAACCGGCGCACTCCCGATGCCGCAGGCTCTTTTCTGAGTATACTATTGATTGTTAAACCTATTTTCTTCCCCTCTCCTTCAGGCACGCAGTATGCAAAGAGGGGAAGAAAGGAAAGAAGAAGGACTCGAAGGAGACTCAGAGAGTATCCGGACAGGAAAAGGAGGGCGGTTCAATGTTTCGATGGAAGAAGACAGTGATCGTTTTCGTGATCTCTCTCTTGTTTGCGGGCACTGCAGGTGCGACACCCCAATGGGAGGGCGGTACTGCCGGGGGCATCCTCGGCGGCATCGCCGGGGCGCTGCTCGATCATAAGAACCCCTGGCGCGGAGGGGTGATCGGGGCGGGGCTGGGCGCCGTAGCAGGGGCGACCATTGCGGAGATCTCGGTCCGCGGCTCGCAGGAAGCGGCCCGGGCGAACAGGCCGGTGGAATACACCACCGACAGCGGACGCGGCGTGTACCGGGCCGAGCCGGTAGGTGCTTTTTATTATCCGGACAGGTATACGAAGTGCAGGAAGGTGCATGAAAGGACCTGGGAAAACGGCTCCCTTGTGCAGGATACGACCCGTGAGGTGTGCGAGGGCGTGGAGACAGAGGAGCGGTATGGAGGAGAGCCCGCCTATGCGGCGGCTCCGCCCCCTCCGCCCCCGTACGCAGTGCACGGGGCCCCTCCGGTGGTGTTGATCCCCGGCACCTACGTGTATGTCGTGCCCGGCAGCGAGGGGAGGCTCCTCTACTATGACGGCTCCTGGTGGCGTCCCGTGCGGGGCCACTGGTATCGCTCCCGGTTTCATGACGGCCCCTGGATGCATGTCCGCTTCGACAGGGTCCCGTATGCCCTCCGGGACCTGCCGCCCGATTATCCCCGTATGCTGTACGGGCAGCACCGGGCAGCGTGCGAAGACGTGCGGAATCATTGGGACAAAGAAGAGAGAGAGTGAGGCGGATTCCCCGCCTCACTTCTCCTCCTTGACAAAGTAGCACCCGATTTGTTTAGTATTGTTAGGAGTGAAGGAGAGAGGCTGACTTCCATGAGTTCCCGCAGACGATATAACTTTGGCATATTATTTCCCACCCTTATTGCTATCAGCCTGCTGTCGTCCCTTTCCGTCGCCTACGGGAAGGACAGTCGTGCGAAGAATCTCTTTCCCTACAGAATAGTTCCCCTGTCGTCGAAGGACTCCCTCGTTCTCTTTGACGACATCATCGACTCCCTCTTTGAGCAGAAGGACGACAAACGCTCTCATCCCGGTTTTAAAATCTTTCTGCTCAAGTTGCGTACGCTCCCTGAGGAAGACTGGGGGGCTAAGGTACAATTCCTGAACAATTTCAAGAGGAGTGCAGAGCACGGTCCGTGCCGGTACAGCCGTGTCCGCTTTGCTCTTCCCCTACCGAGCCCCTCACAGGGCTTCCTCTTTGCCTTTTCAGGGCTTTCTCCTCCCTCTGCCTAGCGTCTCACGCCGGAAATCACGTCTGCAGCAGCCTCGTACCGGAAGGTCCGGCGCAGGGGAAAGAGTTTTCGGCTCGCTCCCTTCCCGCCCGGCTGCTTCCCTTCGAGGAGAAGGCGTCCGCGGGAGCATATGCGCGCTGCACGAAGGCGTTCTGAGCAGTACCGCATTCCGGCAAGGCCGCACATGCTTCCTGAGAAATTTTTTTGGCTGCTTTCACCCTTCCTGGTGAGAGGAAAAGCATGTTCTTGTTAAAGAGGAGAGATATGATGAAAAGACCTGTAGCAAATAGAGAATACGGAGAGAAGGAAAAGACATGGAACGGCACGCTGCTGAAGGAAGTCTGCCGCTCCGCGAAAAGGGCGCCCGGCGCCCCTGCGCCGGGCGGATACGGCGCATACAGGGAGTGCCCTCCGCCGCACTCTCGCAGCCGGGTCTGGAGCTACCATCTCGCGACGCTCCAGACGGCCGGAGGGCTGCCCGTCCGGATACTGGCCATCATCAATGAATCCACGCGGGAATGCCTGCGCAGCGTTGCCGCGCCCCAGATAGGCGCTCAGTGCGTCGTCGATGAGTTGTTCAGCCTGTTCCTGAAAAGAGGCACCCCAAAGTACCTCTTTGCCTACAGCGAGAGCGATGCAATGCCGCACGCCATCTGCGAATGGCTCAGGGAGCTTGAGATTCACAGCACCTTTGTGGAGCTGAAGTCATACGAGGAAAACGGCTGCGGGACCGTATTCAGGGACAAACTGCTGCAGGACCTCTCCGCCGGGAAGTGTTTTTCCTCGCCGGCCGAGCTGCAGGAGTGGCTGGAGAACTGGAGAGGCGAATACAACCGCTCGCTGAATCTTTTGCGAGCGTAGACCGGAAGCGGGAAAGCCTTCTTCCCTACAGAAGGAGCGGGACACGATTGATCAATGCAGGAGGTTGAAAATGAACAAGCAAGCCAGAACGAAAGCATACTCCATCGCGGTGCTGTTTATCATCATCGGGTTGGTGGCAGGGCTCAGCGTTGCGCCGGGTCTGAACATGCATGCAGGCGCGGCGGTGGAGGGGCCGGCGCTCTCCAGAGAGACGATCGATATCCTCTCGAGGATGAACAGGGCGATGGCCGAGGTCGCTGCCGCGGTAAAGCCGGCGGTCGTCAACATATCGACCACCAGAACGATAAAGAAGCCGGGGATTCCCGGCCCGTTTTTCAACGATCCCTTTTTCCGGGACTTCTTCGGCGGCTCCTTCGGCAACGCCCAAAAACCGCGCGAATACAAACAGGCGAGTCTTGGTTCGGGCGTTATCGTGAGCAGGGATGGGTACATTCTCACGAACAACCATGTGGTGAAGGATGCCGACGAGATCAAGATCAAGCTGTCCGACGGCAGGGAGCTCAAGGGCAGGGTGATCGGTACTGACCAGAAGACCGATCTTGCGGTCATCAGAATAAATGCCGAACGGCTGCCGGCGATACGCCTGGGGGATTCCGATACGCTGCGGGTCGGAGAGCAGGTGTTCGCGGTGGGAAACCCTTTCGGCCTCAACCAGACGGTGACGTCGGGAATCGTGAGCGCCACCGGCAGGGCTAACGTGGGCATTGCCGATTACGAGGACTTCATCCAGACGGATGCCCCGATCAACCCGGGGAACTCCGGGGGTGCGCTAATCAATATCCGCGGAGAGCTGGTCGGCATCAATACCGCTATTTTCAGTACGTCGGGAGGATACCAGGGGATCGGGTTCGCCATCCCGAGCAATATGGCGCGGACCGTCATGGAGGCGCTTATCAGGCACGGCAAGGTGGTAAGGGGCTGGTTCGGCATTTCCGTGCAGCCGGTCACTCCCGAGATAGCGAAGCAGTTCGCCCTCTCAGAGGAAAGGGGCGCCCTCGTCAACGACGTCACGGAGGGCAGCCCGGCCCAGAAAGCGGGAATAGAGAGGGGCGACATCATCGTCCAGTACGACGGCAGGGCGGTGAGCGATCCTGCACAGCTCAGGAACATGGCTGCCGGCACGCCGATCGGCAAGGATGTCGCCGTTGTACTCCTCCGTAACGGGAAGGCGAGAAACCTGAGGGTCACCATCGTGGAGCTGCCTTCGGCGCCGCAGCAGGCGCAGGGCTCCTTTTCCGATCAGGTGAAGGGGATCCATGTGCAGGACATTCCCGCGGAGGTGCGGAGCAGCCTGCGCATTCCCGCGCGGGTGACCGGCGTCATTGTCACCGATATCGAGGAGGGGGCCCCTGCCGCGGGCATTGTGATGCGCAACGACGTGATCATGGAAATCGACAGGCACAGGATCGCGAGCGTGAAAGAGTACGAGCTGGCGGCAGCGCAGCTCAAACCCGATCAGGCTGTCCTGCTGCTCGTGTACCGGGAAGGATCAGTGCTCTATCTCACCCTTCCGGCGCAATGAGGAAACGTGAGGGGGCGGGCTGCCTGATCAGGAAAAGCAGCCCGCCCCCGTCCGGTGCATCTACGCAGAATACATCGCCGACAGACTATCGGCTGTCATACCGCTCACGAGCCTCCATACCCGATGGTCACCTTTTCCCCTTCAACGATCACCGGAACCTGGGAGAGCCCTTTTGTGTAGGCGAGCATCTCCTTCAATCGCGCCTTGTCGCGCAGGACGTCGAAATACTCCGCCGCTTCCCCATAGGCAGACCTTGCCTTCATGGTGAAGGGTCAGCTTGCTTTTCCGTAAATGAGTATCTTCTCAGACATGGCACCACCCCGTGCGCCCCTATAATAGTAAATGCTCACATGAGCTTCTGCTCATAGTAAACAGCGAATTCGCTCTCTTGTCAAGGGATACACCGGGATCGAAAAAAAGGACGGGGCAGCATGCCTTTCCTGCCTCCAAAAGGCATGCTGCCGCCTCTGTCTATACCTTCTGCAGCTCGGCTCTCTTGACCTTTACCCGATCTCCTGAACCCATCGTCGCTCTCACGATAGCCGAAGCGAAGAACTCCCGCTCCATACAATCGAGAACTGCTCCCTTATCGAGCTTCACTTCTTTCCCCCCACTGGCCTCGACGGACTTGCTTTCCCCGACATACTTCACTTTCATGTGCGCCTCCCCTACTTCGGTACGGAACGTGGGCCCAAGGGTTCACAACCCTTCCTGTGCGGGCCCTGTAATAAGGTGCAATGTCGACGCCCTGTCGTGCGTGCACGCCGGGGCAGTATGCCTATCCGCTATCCTTTACTCGATGAAAACCAGGGCGAAATAATTCCAGGTGCCGTATGTCTCTCTCCTAGAGTCTATCACAAATCCGTTCATTCGTGCTGTCTTAAAAACATCGATGCCGCATGCCTCCATACCTACGCGATTTCAAGGGGATCTCGGGAAGGGGTAGTCGGGGAGAAGTCCTCTATGATCTTTACCGCGTCCTTGTCCTTGTTGCGGCAGGCGTCGCAGATGAAATGACCCCGGGGGCACCCGATATGCTGCCCGTTTTCCGGCCTTCCGCAGAAAAAACAGACCGATTCTCCCGCCTGCTCACGGTACTGAAGGGGCGTGCCGCATACCATGCAATGCTCTGTTTCGATCTGCGCAAGGACCGCAGCCGGCAGAGGCGTTGCTTCCTCTACCGGAGCAGGAGTGTTCTGATACCACCCGGTATCGGTTTCGGATTGTCAGCACCCTGTCTTTTTTTTGGCCTCATCCATCATTTTCCCCTCCTTGTTTCCGACTCCGCTCCCCGGAGAGTCCATCGCTACCCCGCCCCGTACGAGGGGGCGTGTGCCGGCTCATGATCGTCTACGATAGCGGACAACGTACAGAGGCTTTCCAGAAGAGCGGGTTCGGCGATCCGGTAAAAGATAAAGGGGCCGTCTCTCCTGGGCAGTACGATGCGGGTATCGCGCAGCGTTTTCAGGTGAAAGGAGACAAGGGTTTGCGGCAGTCCGGTCGCATTGATTATCTCGGTGACTGAGCAGGTTCCTTTTCCGATGGAAAGGAGGATGGTCAGGCGGTTGGGGTCCCCCAGGACCTTCAGTGTCCGCGCAAGATTGCCGATATCGATTACTGTTTTTCCGTTCCCTGACATATCAGTTTCAATTCATATTAGTTTATGCTCACATCATATACCAGGCCACCCTTCCTGTCAAGGGCCTGTAAGCAATCACGTAATAGTACAGCCTGCTCACTGGCAGACAGTGAACAGCAGGAGCTTACCATTCATCCCCCCCCGACAGCGCCGGTCGTCTTTATCTCTTATAATGTAAGTATGGCGCTCTCCAGTGGACACGGGGAGCAATGCGCACTACCCTCCACCCCGCTCTGCAGGCAAAGGGAGAAGAAGATGGCCCCCGAAGCGCACCCGCCACACGGGCAGGAAGACTCTTCACGGATGGCCGGCATTCTCGAACGGAACATCCAGGCCTTGCTCGCGCATCGACGGCAGGAGGAGCGGACCAGGGGAGTCCAGGACCGGATAGCCGACGGCGTCACCCGGTTTGCGGGGAGCATGCGCTTTGTGTTTCTGCATCTGGTTGCGTTCGGCCTCTGGATCGTGATCAATCTCGGAGGGACCCCGCTGCCGCGGTTCGATCCGACTTTCGTCATCCTTGCGATGTTCGCCTCGGTGGAGGCGATCTTCCTTTCCACTTTCGTGCTCATTACCCAGAACAGGATGGCGGCACAGGCGGACCAGCGGGCCGATCTGGACCTGCAGATCAGCCTTCTGGCCGAGCACGAGGTGACACGGCTGATCACCCTGGTCAGCGAGATAGCGGAGCGTATGGGGATCGAAACGGAGCGCTACTCCGAGCTGCCGGAATTGAAAAGGGATGTGAGGCCTGAGCAGGTCCTGGACAAGATCGAGGAAATGCGGCGGCACTCCGACAGGACGCCACGGGAAGACAACGAACAAGGCCGTTGATGGGCACCCGGAAGGGCGCTATAAAGGGAGAAGAGGGGCACTGACGCCTTAGCGAAGGAGGGATGTATGGAGCAAAAGACAGGTACTGTCGCGACTATGGCGCTCATCGCCGCCGCAGTCAGCTATCTGCTGACGTTCTCGGGGCACCCTATCTTCGGTTTCGTTGCCGCTCTCGCCGCAATCCTGCTCGGCATTTTCGGGCTCGTCGTGGCGGCCTCCCCGCGCGTCGGGGGCGGCCTCCTGAGCAGCATCGCCCTTGCCCTCGGCGTGCTCGCTATCGGGATCTCGGTCCTCGGCCTGATCGGCGTCATTCTTTTCTGACTCTTTTCAGATCCGGGACTACGCCTTCTTCAGGGTGCCTCCACCCCTTGCCTCCCGCTGCAGACGCACCGGGAACCCTGCCGCGCGTCCCTCGTCTCGAACCGCGCCTCGATATCACGGATGATCTGCTGACGGTTCCTGCCCCACAGGGGAGCGATGAGGATCTCGTCGGGGGCGGTCGCGAAGAGCCGCTGGAGAACGATATGCGGGGAGAGGCGCTCGAGGAAATCCACCAGAAAATCGAGATACCCTTCGTACGAGAAAACGGGAAAGGGCTCCCTGCGGAACATGTCCGCCAGGGGGGTCCCCTGTACGATCTGGAGTTGGTGGACCTTCAGGAACTCGATCGGGAGGGAGGAAAGCTCGCCGGCCATGGCGAGGGTCTCTTCCCGGGTCTCGGTGGGGAACCCGACGATGGTATGCGCCCCGATATGGATGCCGCGGCCCCTGGTCAGCTCCACGGCATCGAGGAATGTCCGGTAGTCGTGCCCCCTGAGCATGAATTCCAGCGACTTGTCGTAGATGGATTGCAGTCCGTACTCCACGAGGATAAAGGAATCCCGGGCCAGGGTCTGGAGCAGCCCGATCTTCTCCCCGTCGATGCAGTCGGGCCGCGTCCCGATGGCGAGGCCGATAACGGAGGGCTCTGCAAGGGCCTCGCGGTATACTTTCTCGAGCTCGTCCACCGGCGCGTAGGTATTGGTGAAGGGCTGAAAATAAACGAGGAATTTTTTAGCCCGGTACCGCATGGTGAGGTAGCGTATCCCGTTGCGGATCTGTTCGCGCAGTGGGGTCTCGGGCTTGCACTTCGAGGGCCTGAAGCTGTCGTTATTGCAGTAGATGCACCCGGTTGCACCGAGGGTGCCGTCCCGGTTGGGGCAGGTAAAGCCGGCATCGACATTGACTTTGTAGACAACGGTTCCGAATCTCTTCCTGAGGTAGGGACCGAAAGAGTTTAGTCTGGACGACATTCTTCATTATTTCTTTTCGTCCGTCCGAATGTCAAATGAGGGAAGCGGCAGGGGAAGGGGCGCACCCGGCGCACCAGGACAAAAAAAAGGGGAAGCAGGATGCTTCCCCTAAGAAGGAGGCGGAAAGGCCGCCTCTTATTTGCTCTTCAGCTTGATGTCGTCCACTTTACCGCTGCCGCGGATGATGAAGCCGTTCACCTTCTGGATGGTCACCCCCGGCTGCGCTGCGCTGAGATCGGCCTGGAGGTCGCGGGTATAGGTGTGCCACTTCCCGTCCTTCGAGGAGGAGCCCAGACTGTTGTATACGTACTCTCCGGTGGAAGGGCTGCTCGAAGGACTGGGAGTATACGTGAGGTACCGGTGCCCTGCCGAGGTGTCCACGTCGAGGGAGACGGAGAAGTCCTCTGCGTATCTCATGCTCCATTCGGCCACGAACTGGCTTGTATTGCTCCACGAGCTGAGGTCGCTGTTCCTCAGGCGGTACGCGTTGGAGGTCCCGCTGCCGGTCACCTTGATGACGCGGCCGGAGCGCGCCAGATCATAGACATTTTTGATGGTTGCGCCGGAGGGGCTGTTGTCGAAGATATCCCAGCCTGTTGTTGTTCCGTCCTCCGCGTCCTCATAGACCGTAGCGCTTGAAGAGACGGCGGAGAAGGAGGCGGAGATGGAGCGGTTTGCGGTGACGTTGGTGAAGGTATAGGAGCTGACCGCGCCCACCGAACTGCCGTCCACCTTCACGTCGGCGATCTGGTATCCGGCGGAGGGGGTGATGGTGAAGGATTTGCTCGCCCCGCTGCCGACCGAGACGGAGCCGGACGGGGAGATGCTCCCTCCCGTGCCTGCCGAAGCGGCGATCGTGTAGGAAGTGGACGAAGAGGAGGTAAAGGAGGCGGTTACGGTCTTGCCGGCGGTCATGGTCGTGACGCACTGTCCGGTGCCGGAGCACCCTCCTCCGGACCACCCCCGAACTGGGAGCCCGAAGCAGCGGAGGCGGTCAGAGTCACGATGGTCCCCGAGGCGTAGGTTTCCGAACAATCGCTTCCGCAGCTGATGCCGGTGCCGGTGACGGTTCCCGTCCCTGTCCCCGTCTTGCTCACCGTGAGGGTGTACTGTGACGTGAAGGACTTGCTGACCTCATTCGAGTAGGAGCTTTCGTTCCCTGCCGTGTCGTAGGCGGTGACGGTGAAGTAGTAGGTCCCTCCGGACAGGCCCGAGATGGTGTACGAGGTGACGTTGCCGACGGTGACGGGTGGGGAGTAGGAGCCCGGAGCGGTCCCGTAGTAGACCTTGTATCCGGCCAGGTCGTTCAGGGGAGAGCCGTCCGTATTGGTGGTCGGGGCGTCCCAGGAGAGGGTCGTCGATGCGCTGAAAGCCTCAGGAGCGGTGAAAAGAAGGAGAGAGAGCGCCAGCGTTATGAGGAAGCCGGCAAAGAGGGGGGATGATGCCCTCCGGTACGGCCTCGCAGTGGAAAGGGATGCGATCATAAACACCTCCATTGTGTGCCGTGCAGGATAATGCCGTGAAAGTGCGTATCTGCCCGGCAGCCCTGCTGCCCTGTCCTCCGGTGCGGAGGAGGTAGGCCAGTGGCTTTGCGTCCCGTCCTTTTGGACGGTTTGCTTTTTTCGGGTTTTTTGGTGAAAGCAAATAAAATCTGCTGTGCCGCCTATTATCGAACAAAGGGAAAAAGAGAGTATGTGATTGCAATCACAAGGGAAGACCCGGCGGGGGTGCGCCTCCCTTCGGGAAGAGAGGGGGGCGGAGAAAAGCACCCGTTGTTCAGAAAAAAGGCGGAGCGAAATCACCCCGTTCCGGAGTGAAATCGCTCCGCAACAGCCCTGCCGGGGAAGTCTCCCGCAGCGCAGCGCCTCCGCTCCCTCCCGCAGCGCAGGGCCCGCCGTCCTCCCGGCCGCTTCCGTCCCGGAGGGGAAAAGCGCTGTGAAAACATTCTCCTCTCCGCCCCGCGCCGGAGGGTCCCCGCCGCACCGCTTGCCTGCATTAGTAAAAATAACTTTTCTTGGTGCGGAATGGCGTATTGACGCGCTTTGCAGCGGGTCCGCCTGTCGTCCAGTAATGCGTTATCCCGCGCAAAGAGAGATGCTGGCACAATCATTGCAAAATTTACCGCACATTGTATCCGGCGCGCCCGGGCTGAGGAGAGCCGCCCCCGATGAGGAGCCGCACGGAAGACGTTTCGAGCTTTCCTGGTACAGGGGATGTGACCGGGGGGGCGGAGCCATGGAAAGAGAGGGAATAATGAACTGGTACGCTCTTCATGTGAAATCGAACCACGAGTTCGTCGCCGGCGGCGAGCTGGCGCGCAAGGGGGTCGATGCCTATCTCCCCGCGGTAAAGACGATGCGGCAGTGGAAGGACAGGAGAAAGCTCATAGAGGCCCCCCTCTTTCCGGGGTACCTCTTCGTACATCTCAATCCCACTCCTGAGGAGTTCCACTATGTTCTGAAGACCCGGGGAGTGGTTGCGTTCATCGCCCTTAATCCGGGCAGCCCGACGCCGGTGGAGACCGAGGAGATCGAAAGCCTGCGGCTCCTGACCGCGAGCGGAGAGGAGATCGACCTGTATCCCGCGCTTACGGAAGGGATGAAAGTCAGGGTGAAAAGGGGCCCCCTGACAGGAGCGGAGGGGGTCGTGGTGAAAAGGGAGAGCCGGTTTCTTTTTGTCGTTACGATAACACTGCTGGGAAGAAGCGTTGCCGTCCGGATATACGCAAGCGACATGGAGACTGCGTAAGGCGGCCGTACGTGGGAGACGGCAGAAAACTAAAGCACGATGTCCTGGAGCTGCTCCGCATCCGGGCGGTGCAGCAGGTGGAGAAGGGAGAGAGCCCCGAAGCGGTGATGAAGGCGCTGGGGCTGACCCGCGGCTGTATCTACCGGTGGCTGGCGCAATACCGTTCGGGGGGAGTCAAGGCGCTGCTCGCGAAACCCCTCGACGGGAGGCCCCAGAAACTCAACGAGGAGGAGGTCAGGTGGGTGGCGGAGACCCTGCTCTCCCGGTGCCCCCTTCAGATGGGGTTCGTCCATGCGCTCTGGTCACGGGAGATGGTGAGCGAGGCGATCCGGGGCAAGTACGGCAAGAAGCTGAGCATTACTTCTGTCGTACGCCTGCTGAAAAGGCTTGGGCTGGAGCACCGGAAGCCGCTGTTCAGGGCATTTCAGCAGAACCCCGCCCTGGTGCAGGGATGGGCGGACAGGGAGTATCCGCTGCTGAGAAGAATGGCCTGCAGGGAGAATGCCGACATCTTTTTTGCCGATGAGACACGGGTGCTCGCCCCTTTTTGCAAAGGCGCGATGAAGGGAGGAATCCCTGCACTCAGGACCCGGGGGGGGCGTCTGTACATAAGCATGCTCTCGGCGGTCAGCGCACGCGGGAAAGTCTGGTTCATGGTGCGGCGCGGCTCCCCCGACGCAGACGGTTTCTGCGACTTTCTCGGCCGTCTGCTCCATAACCGCTCGCGTGCACTCTTCCTCGTCCTCGACGGGTATCCCCTACACCGGTCCGCCAAGGTGAGGAGGTTCGTACGCTCCACAGGAGGCGCCCTGCAGCTGTTCTTCCTCCCTCCGCATCCGCCGGGAGGCGAAGGAGGCCTGGAGGCGCGCAGAGGCGCCCGGAAAGGGCACCGGTTCGATGCGGACCAGCCGGATTGGCCGGGATTGTCGGGATGGTCTGCGTGGGGAACCGGCGTGAGCGGAACGCCGGGCTCTTCCCGCGCAAAGCAAGTGACTTCCACGAAGGACACGAAAACTCCGGAGCGCCCGTCGTAGAGGGCAGCCGGTACTCCGGATTCCCTGATACGGCACCGTAGTGCCGGACTCTTTCCTGCAAAAACGATGATGCGGATACGGGTGCCCGTTAATGCGTAACGTGCTCATCCTGCTTTCGGGTGACGCTGCTCTGGCGGCTGTGGCAGTGTATGGGGCCGCCATTGCGGGAAGCAGCGGGCTCCCTCCCGTGGGAGGAGCGGGCAGGGGCGCGCTCTGGCTCGCGCTCCTCCTGCTGGCGCCGCTCTTTACCTCGTATCTGCTGGAGCTGTACGACCGGGAGCGAAAAATGAGCCGGGGAGAGCATGTCCTCAGGGCCTCCCTGGCGCTCACCGCAGCCTTCTTTGTCCTGGCGCTTACCGGACGCGTGTTTCTTCCCGTCCCTCCCGTCAGGAGCTCCCTGTGTACCGCCCTCGTCCAGTTCGGGTGCCTGCAGTTCCTCTGGCATACGGCATTCCGGGGCTTCATGAGCTCGCCCCGGCTTGCCCGCAAGGTCCTTGTGCTGGGGACGGGTCCCCTGGCGAGCAAGATGGGCGAGCTCATCTCCACAGCGGGGAACCGGCACGTGCTGCAGGGGTACGTTCCTCTCCCCAGCGAGCCGGTCCATGTGCCCTCGAACGCTATTGTCGGAAAGGGGGACGGTCTTGCGGAGACGGTGGCGAAGGAGAGGGTGAAGAAGCTTGTCATTTCGCTGGCGGAGAGGAGGGAGAGCTTCCCGGTGCGTGACGTGCTGACCCTGAAATTCAGGGGGGTTGAGGTGGTGGACGCTCCCTCCTTCTATGAGGAAATGACGGGCAAGCTGCTCATTGAGAATATCACTCCGAGCTGGTTCCTCTTCTCCAGCGGGTTCCGGATGACGACCCTCATGAGAGTGTACAAGCGCGCCTTCGACCTGCTCTTTTCGTGTATCGGTCTGGCTGCCGCCCTGCCGCTTTTCCCCCTCATCGCCCTGGCGATCAAGATCGATTCCCGCGGCCCCGTCTTCTTCAGGCAGGCGCGGGTGGGAGAGCGGGAGAGGGTCTTCATGATCTGCAAGTACAGGACAATGCACCAGGACGCTGAAAACGGGACGGGAGCGGTCTGGGCGCAGGTGAACGACCCCCGCATTACGCGGGTGGGCCGGTTCCTCAGGAAGACCAGGCTCGACGAGCTCCCGCAGCTCTACAACACTCTCGTCGGCGACATGAGCTTCATCGGGCCGAGGCCGGAGCGCCCCGTCTTCGTGGAGCAGCTCAAGAAGATCATTCCCTACTATTCGGAAAGACACTTCGTCAAGCCCGGCATTACCGGCTGGGCGCAGATACGGTATTCGTACGGCGCCTCCGTTGAGGACGCCATCGAGAAGCTGCGCTACGACTTGTACTACATCAAGAACCTGTCGCTGTGGATCGATCTGGGTATCGTACTGGAAACCATCAAAGTAATCCTCTTCGGAAGAGGGGCACGGTAAGGAGGAAGGACAGTGAGAAAGAGATGTTCCCTGTTTGGCGCGCTGGCGCTCCTGCTGGCTTTCAGCGGGGCGGTGCAGGCGGAGAATTACCGGATCGGCGTGGAGGACGTACTCCACATTTCCGTGTGGGGCAACCCGGAGCTGACCACCCAGGCGCCGGTGAAGCATGACGGCATGCTCTCCATTCCCCTGGTGGGAGACGTGAAAGCGCTGGGCCTTACCCCGAAAGAGCTCAGGGCGGTGCTCGAAGAAGAGATCGGGAAATACGTCAAGGCGCCCACCGTGAGCGTCGTCGTGAGCGCCGTGAACAGCCGGAAGGTGTACGTGCTGGGAGAGGGCGCGCCGCAGCGGGCCTCCTCGGGGGAGCTTACCCTGCGCCGGGACACGACCCTGATGCAGCTGCTGGCCCAGCTCGGCTCTCTCAAGACGGCCGATCTCCGCAATGCGTATGTGCTGCGGAACGGGCAGAGAACGTCCGCCGACTTTTACCAGCTGGTGGTAAAGGGCGATATCACGCAGGACATGCCTCTCGAGCCGAATGACGTGATTTTCATCCCCGAGAAGCCGGATCAACGGATACGGGTAGTGGGAGCGGTGAAGACCCCCGGCATCATCCCCTACGTGGAGGGCATGAACGCCCTTGACGCGGTGCTCAGCGCGGGCGGATTCACGGAGTTTGCGAGCCAGAACGGAGTGGTGATTGTCAGGAAAGAGGGGAGCGCGGTCTCCACTATCGAGGCGAAGCTGAAGGACGTGATAAACAGCAGCGACGTGGGCAGAAACGTCCCGCTGAAACCGGGGGACCTCGTAAACGTACGGACGGGGCTCTTTTAGGAGGGAGCATGGCACGGAGCGGTTTTCAAAAATGGACTTTTCTCCACACGGTGGGAGTGATCCACCGGCGGCGGTATGCGGCCCTCTGCACGGCGCTCGTACTGTTCTCCGCTTTCGTCTGGGGAGGGATATTCTGGCCGAAGAAATATGAGACGAGCGCCACGGTGTTCATCGAAAGGAGCTCCCTGATCGACCCCCTCATTAAGGGGGTCGGCGTCTCCATCGGTGTGGAAGAGAGGCTGAGAAACCTGAAGAACAGCGTCCTGAGCAGGAACATCCTCGAAAGGGTGAGTAGGAAGCTCGGCCTGCACAGGGGGCTGCAGAACGAGGTGCAGCGCGAGGGCAGGATTGCGGAGCTGCGGAAGGGCCTCAAGGTGACCGTCAAGAGCTCGCGGGACGAGAGGGAAGCGGACCTGTTCATCATCTCCTTCCGGGGAAAGGATCCGGTGCTGGCGAGGGATGTGGTGAACACGCTCGTCAGCGAGTACATAGAGGAGAGCGTACGCTCCCGGAGGACGGATGCCTACGACGCCTTCAGCTTCATCCAGAAGCAGCTGATGGAATACAAGGGCAAACTTGAGGAATCGGACAGGGAGACCAGGGAATTCAGGGAGAGGAACCCCCGCATGGTCCCGCAGAGCGAAGCCGCGCTTCTCGGAAGGCTGGAGGTCCTCCGCAGCGCGCGGAGCGAAGCGGACATCAGGCTGAAAGAGCTCCTGAGGAAAAGGGACAGTCTCCAGAAGCAGCTCTCCGGAGAGAGGGAAATGACGGTGGCTTTCGTCACGCGGGAGGGCTCCCCCCGGACGCGGCTTGAGCAGCTCAACGGCCAGCTCTCTCTTCTGATGGCGCGCTACACCGACAGGCATCCCGAGGTGATACGGGTGCTGAACGAGATAGAGGAGCTGAAGCGGCAGAGCGCCCAGGGCAAAGAGCAGGGCGGGGAAGGCGCAGGCTATGAGACCGCGTCCCTCAATCCCGTCTATCAGCAACTGAAGGAAGAGCTGTCGCGGGCCGATGCGGAGGTCGAATCGCTGCGCGCCCGGTCGGCGGAGCTCGCCAGACAGCAGGGAGAGGTGCAGACCATACTAGGCAGCATGCCCAGGGAACAGGAGGAGTGGTCGAAGCTGCAGCGGGACAGGACGGTCTACCAGAAGATCTACGACGACCTGCTTCAGAAGCTCGAAAACGCCAGGGTGTCGAAGGATCTCGAGCTCTCGGAGAAGACGGCGAGCTTTCGCGTGATCGATCCGGCTATGCTGCCCCTTTCCCCCCTCTCTCCCAACGTGATCGTCATCATGGGGGTGGGGTTCCTCCTGAGCGTTGCCGCCGGTATCGGCGCGGCGCTGGGACTCGATCGTCTCGATCCTTCATACAAGGAGGAGGAGGAGATCGAGGCGGACCTCCGGCTCCCGGTCCTCGGCTCGATACCGAGCATTGTGACCGAGGAGGACACCCGCGCGGTCCGGAGGAGGGACAGACGGGTCTACGCCGCTGCCGGGGCGTATTTCCTCGTCCTGGCGCTCTTCTTCATGAACGAAGTGCTGCTCCGCTATGCGGGAGTCAGTGTCTTTCCCTTTTAGGAGGAATGCCGATGCAGGAAACGTCTATTAAGGTGAAGAGTGCTGTGAAGAGGCCCCTTCCGTCCTTTGCACAGGGAGAGGTTGTTGTGGAAACGGGCATGGTCGACCGGCATATCGTCTGTATGACCGATCCGTATTCGCTCGCTGCGGAGCAGTACCGGAGGATACGGGCCCGCCTCCTCAAGATGGCTCCGAAGGAGGTCCTTACAACGATCATGATCACCAGCCCGGATATGGGGGAGGGAAAGTCGACCACCGCCCTGAATCTTGCGGTGACCATGGCCCGCGAGATCGATTATACCGTGCTGGTCGTGGATGCGGACCTGCGGAACCCCTCCCTGCACCGGTATCTCGGGCTGAATCCGCAGTACGGGCTCAGCGATTATCTTACCGGAAAGGCGGAGCTCAACGACATCCTCGTCCGGACCGGGGTGAGGAAGCTCGTCCTCCTCCCCGCGGGGGAAACTCCGGAGAACCCTTCGGAGCTCCTCTCCTCCGAGAGAATGCGCATGCTGATCCATGAGCTGAAATACCGGTACCGGGACCGGTATGTCTTTTTCGATTCCTCCCCGGTGCTCGCCACTGCGGATTCCTTCTCCCTGGGCAGGCACATGGACGGCGTAATCCTGGTCGCACAGGCCACCCACACCACCCCGAAAATGGCGGTGAGGGCCGCATCGCTGATGAAAGGCCTCAGCATGCTGGGGGTTGTTTTCAACAATGTGCCGCACTATGCGGGAAACAGCGTCTATCCGCACCGCTATCTGGCAAGCGGAGGGTACCTGAAGGGGCCCGCGATGCGGGGAAGGCTGCTTACCTGAAAAAGAGACAGAGCGTGATGCACGACTACAGAAGGAGAAAAACATGGAAAACGTACTGGTAACGGGGGGCGCAGGATTTATCGGGAGCAGCATTGCAGAGGAGCTTGTGCACCGCGGATACCGCGTCGTGATCCTGGACGATTTCAGCACCGGCAGGAGTGAGAATATCGAGGCGCTGCTCAGGGAGGGGAAGGCGACCCTGGTCAGGGGGAGCATACTGGACAGGGACCTGGTGCGGGCGACCCTCCAGGAACACTCCATTTCCCTCATCTCCCACCAGGCGGCGCGCCCCAGCGTGGCGAAGAGCGTCAAGGAGCCGGTGAAGACCTCGGAGGTGAATATCACCGGCACCACGGTCCTTTTCCATGCAGCAGCGGAATGCGGCTGCAGGAGGATCGCCTTCGCGAGCTCCTCCTCGGTGTACGGGGACACGCCGGAGCTCCCCAAGAGGGAGGACATGCCCCTCTCCCCGCACTCCCCTTATGCGGTCTCGAAGGCGGCGAAAGAGCTGTTCGGGAGCGTGTTCTCCCGTCTGTACGGGATAGAGATCGTGGGGCTCCGGTACTTCAATGTCTATGGCAGAAGGCAGGATCCCGGCTCCGATTATGCGGCAGTGATCCCGAAGTTCATCTCCCGCGCCTTTGCCGACGAGCCGCTCCCCATCGAAGGGGACGGCCTCCAGACGAGGGATTTCTCCTATATCGACGACGTGGTGGAGGCGAATATCAGCGCACTGACTGCGGGCGGCGTTTCGGGGATGGTCTTCAATATAGCCTGCGGCTCCCGCATCAGTGTCCTGGACCTCGCACACCACATCATCTCCCTTACCGGCTCGCGCTCCCGTGTTGCCTGGCTGCCCCCGCGCCCCGGGGACGTGCGCGACTCTCTAGCCGACATAAGCCGGGCGCGGAGGCTGCTCGACTTTACGCCGCACTACGACATCAGGAACGGTCTGGAAAGGACGGTCCGGTGGTATGCAGCCCACGGCAGAACGTCATGTGCGGCATAGCAGGACTCTGCCGGACACGCGAAGACGGGATTGTTGAAGAGGACACTCTCCGCGCCATGGCGGCCCTCCTGCGCCACCGGGGGCCGGATGGAGCAGGGGTCTACCTGGACGACAGGGCCTTGCCCATACCCGGCTGAGCATCATCGATCCCGAGGGCGGCCGGCAGCCGATGAGCAACGAGGACGGGACCGTCCGGATCACTTTCAACGGGGAAATCTTCAATTACCGGGAGCTCAGGGCGGACCTGGAGCAGAGGGGCCACGTTTTCTCGACGAGGTCCGACACCGAAGTGCTCCTCCATCTCTACGAGGATTTCGGCCCGGAGTGCCTCTCTTTCCTGAACGGGCAGTTCGCCTTCGCGGTGTGGGACGCAAGACGCCGGCACCTTTTCCTTGCGCGCGACCGGCTTGGGATACGCCCCCTCTTCTATACCTCTGCGGGCGGACTGCTGCTCTTCGCCTCCGAGATCAAGGCCCTGTTTGCGCACGGCGCCGTGCGGCGGGAGCTCGATCCGTATGCCCTGGATCAGGTCTTCACTTTCTGGGCGACGGTCCCTCCGCGGACCGCCTTCAGGGATATCAGGGAGCTGCCGGCAGGACACTACATGGTTGTGCACGGAGGAGACGTTACGATCACGAGATACTGGGACCCCGAGCTCACCGGAGCAGAAGAGACGAAGCCTGAAGGGGAGTATGCCGAGGAGCTGCGCGCTCTCCTGGCCGATGCCGTGCGGCTCCAGTTGAGGGCGGATGTGCCGGTGGGGGCCTATCTGAGCGGCGGCATCGATTCATCAGTGATCGCCCTGCTCGCCATGCGGTACGCCGGGACCCCCCTCCGCACCTTCTCGCTGACTTTTGACGAGGCGCAGTACGACGAGAGCGTCTACCAGAGGCAGATGGCGGAGTACCTGGGCACGGAGCACCGCTCCCTGCGGTGCGGTGCGCACGCCATCGGGACGGTATTCCCCGACGTAATCTGGCATACGGAAAAACCGGTGGTCAGGACGGCCCCTGCCCCGCTCTACCTCCTCTCGAAGCTCGTGCGCTCCTGCGGCTTCAAGGTGGTGCTGACGGGGGAAGGCTCCGACGAGATCCTGGCCGGGTACGATATTTTCAAAGAGGTGAAGGTGCGCAGGTTCATCGGGAGGCAGCCCGGATCGAAGGTGCGCCCCCGCCTCCTGAAACGGCTGTATCCCTATCTCGCCGACTCGCCGGTCCGCTCCGTTCAGTACGCGGAAGCCTTTTTCGGCGGCGGGTCCTCGCCGTTCCCCGGCGAGTACTCTTCCCATGCCCCGCGCTGGAAAACCACCGCACGGGCGAAGGCCTTTTTCTCGGACTCCCTCAGCGGCGCGCTGCGCTCCTACGAGGCCTCCGCCGAGATGGAGGAGTTTCTCCACGAGGGGGTGAAGGGGAGCGACGAGCTGTCGAAGGCCCAGTACCTGGAAATGAAGGTCCTCCTTCCCGGGTACCTCCTCAGCTCGCAGGGAGACAGGGTCGCCATGGCCCATTCCGTGGAGGGCAGGTTCCCTTTCCTCGACCACCGGGTGGTGGAATTCTGCTGCGCTCTTCCCCCCCACCTGCGGATGAAGGTCCTCACGGAGAAGTATCTTCTGAAAGAGAGCATGAAGGGCCTGCTGCCCGCCCCCGTCGTCAGGAGGACGAAGCAGCCGTACCGTGCACCGGATGCGAAGAGTTTTTTCACCGGTGAGGCCCGCGGATATACCGAAGAGCTCCTTTCGGAAGGGTCTGTGAAGAGTTCGGGGTATTTCGACCCCCGGAAAGTCGCCTTTCTCGTGGAGAAGTGCAGGAGAAACCCCGTCCTCGGCTACAAGGACAACATGGCGCTCGTAGGGATCCTGTCCACCCAGCTTCTGCACGCGCTCTATATAGACAGTTTTGGCCCGCGGCGGCGCGGCGCATTACGGCAGGCTGAGGAGGAACGGTATGCAGGTAAAGGCTGAGGTGAAGAAGTTCGTGGTGGAAAACTTTCTCTACGGACAGGACGACGGCGACTTTCACGACGATGCGTCCTTCCTCGAGAGGGGGATCATCGACTCCACCGGGGTCCTCGAGCTGGTCTCCTTTGTGGAGGCCCGGTACGGGATTCCCGTTCTTGATGAGGAGCTGACCCCGGAGAACTTCGACTCCGTCAATAAACTCTTCCGGTTCATCACGGAAAAACAGGGCCCGGGAGCGGGGCGATGCGCAGGCATACGCTAGTCGATCACTTTCTCGAATACAGCGCGGAAAGGCTTCCTGATAAGGTCGCCCTCATCAGGGGAGACAGGCGCTTTACCTATGCTGAGCTTGCGGCCATGACAGGCCGGCTCGCCCGCGCCCTCGCGGAGGGCGGCTTCGGCAGGGGGGACCGCGCCGCTGTTCTGGCGGACAATTCAGCGGAGGCGGTGGTGTCCCTCTTCGCGATCCTCAAAGCAGGCGGCGCCTTCATAATGATTCCTCCCTCCACAAAGACCGGAAAGCTCCGGTTCATCCTGAACAACAGCAGGGCGAAGGTCCTGATCGTGCAGGGGAGCCGCTCCGCCGAGGTGAGCGCTGTGTGCCGCCCGTACCCGGAGAGGATCATTGCGACGGGGTCCGCGTCCTGCGGGCGCCGGCACCTCCTCTCCCTTGATGAGGTGTTCCGGAGCGGCGCGGACAGTACGGCGTCCTCCCCCTGCATCGACCTCGATCTCGCTTCCGTCATCTACACCTCCGGGTCCACCGGGCATCCGAAGGGGGTGATGCTCTCCCATCACAATATGGTGTCCGCGGCCCATTCGATCGCCGCCTACCTCGAAAACGACGAGAGCGACAGAATCATCACCGCGCTCCCCCTCTCCTTCGACTACGGGCTGTATCAGGTCCTGATGGGCTTCATGGTGGGCGGGACGGTGATCCTCGAAAACTCCTTCGTCTATCCCTCCCTCGTTCTGGACGCGATGGAGCGGGAAAGGGCGACGGGGCTCCCCGGGGTGCCGACGCTCTTCGCCCTGCTGCTCAGGACAAAGGGGATAGAGACCCGCGACTTCAGTGCGCTGCGCTACCTTACCAATACCGCCGCGGCCCTGCCGGTCTCCCATATCAGGAGGCTCCGCGAGCTGTTTCCGCACGCGAAGCTCTACTCCATGTACGGCCTGACGGAATGCAAGCGCGTTTCGTATCTTCCGCCCGAAGAGCTGGAGAGGCGGCCCACCTCGGTGGGGAGGGGCATGCCGAACGAGGAGGTGTATATCGTTGGCGAACGGGGGGAAAGGGCGGCCCCCGGGGAAGTCGGCGAGCTGGTGGTGCGGGGCGCGAACGTGATGCTCGGCTACTGGGAAATGCCCGAGGAGACCGCACGGAGTCTGAGGCCGGGAAAGTACCCTGGGGAGCGGGTGCTCTATACAGGCGACCTGTTCAGGATGGATGAAGAGGGGTACCTCTACTTCGTGGCGAGGAAGGACGACATCATCAAGTGCAAGGGAGAGAAGGTGAGCCCGAGGGAGGTCGAGAACGTCCTGTACGGCATCGACGGGGTCCTGGAGGCGGCGGTGCTCGGCGTGCCGGACGAGATATGCGGCAGCGCGGTAAAGGCCTGCGTCGCCCTGGAGAGGGGATCGCCGCTCACGGAGAAGGATATCCTGCGCCACTGCGCGCAGCACCTCGAGACGCATATGGTGCCCCGTTTCGTCGAAATCCGCGCGGCGCTGCCGAAGACGGCCACCGGAAAGATCAGCAGGCATGAGCTTACATCACGATAGCGCACTGAAAATTTGCTCCGTCTGCGTCCTGCCCGAGACCTTCCCCGGCATCCGCTTCAACGAAGCGGGGGTCTGCTCCCATTGCCAGGGCTTCACGGAAAGGCGCGCAGCGCAGGCCGGGGAGAAGGAGGAGTACCGGAGCAGATTCCACGCCCTCCTCGCTTCCCTCTCCCGGGACGGACGCATCGGACGGGGCTCCTACGATGTCCTCATGGCGTACAGCGGGGGCAAGGACTCGACGTATACGATGGCCCTTCTGGCGAAGCGGTACGGACTCCGCGTGCTTGCCGTGAGCCTCGACAACGGGTTCCTCTCGGGGTGCGCGGCGGACAACATCAGGCGGGCGACGGAGGGGTTGGGCGTCGACCACCTCTTTTTCAAACCGCGCTGGGACCTGCTGAAGACGATCTTCAGGGTCTCGGCGGAGCGGGAGCTCTACGCGCCGAAGTCTCTGGAGCGGGCGAGCACCATCTGCACCTCCTGCATGGGGCTCGTCAAGTCGGTCTGCATGAAAACGGCGATCGAGATGGACATCCCCCTGATCGGCTACGGATGGTCGCCTGGGCAGGCGCCCCTGCATTCCGCTCTCATGAGGAACAATCCCTCCCTCGTCAGGAGGGCTCAGGAGGCCGTGCGGGCGCCCCTGCGCGCCGCCGCCGGCAGCGGGGTCGATGCCTATTTCCTTGATGACCGCCACTATGCCCTTGCCGAAAGGTTCCCCTACAACGTCCATCCGATGGCTTGGGAGCCGTACAGCGAGGAGAGGGTCCTCGACGGGATCAGGAAGCTGGGCTGGACCGTCCCCTCGGACACCGACAGCAACTCGACCAACTGCCTCCTCAACGCCTACGCGAACGAGCTGCACCTGAAGCGCTACCGCTTTCATCCCTACGCCATGGAAATTGCCTCCCTGGTGCGGGCTGGAGAGATGGAGCGGGCGGAGGGATACCGGAAGATCTACGGAGCGCAGCCGGAGGGCATGGTCCGGGCGGTGCGGGAGAAGCTGGGAGCGGTGCACCCCTGAGCACGATGGTTCCGGCTTCCCGTACTCGGCAGGAGGCCGCAGCGCAGGGGCCGTGCAGCCCTCCGGTCGTCAACGCCTTTACCGTCGACGTCGAGGACTACTACATGGTTTCCGCTTTCGAGGGCTCTGTCAGGTTCGAGGAGTGGGACCGCTACGAGAGCCGGGTGGAGAAAAACACCCGCCGGATCCTCGAAACGCTTGACAGATATGGGGTGAAGGGCACCTTCTTCGTCCTGGGCTGGATCGCGGAACGCTGCAGAGGGCTGGTGAGGGACATCGGGGCCGCGGGGCACGAAGTCGCCTGCCACGGCTACCGCCACCGGCTGATCTATACAATGACCCCTGAGGAATTCAGGGAGGACCTGCGCAGGGCGAAGGGCATTCTTGAGGAGTGTTCCGGGGCCGCCGTTTCCGGCTACCGGGCGGCGAGCTACTCAATCGTCAGAGAGACCCTCTGGGCTCTCGATATCCTGATCGAGGAAAGGTTCCGGTACGATTCGAGCATCTTCCCCATCCACCATGACCGGTACGGCATACCGGGGGGCGAACGCTTCGCACACCGCATCGAAAGGGCGGGAGGCTCCATAGTGGAAATACCCCCCTCTACGATTTCCCTGTTCGGCCGGAACATCCCGGTGGCGGGGGGAGGGTATCTGCGGCTCTTTCCCCTGGAGGTCACCCGGGCGGCACTAAAAAGCATCAGCAGGAGAGAGGGAAAACCGGCGGTCGTCTATCTTCATCCCTGGGAGATCGACCCGCGGCAGCCCCGGATACGGTGCCGTCTGAAATCGAGGCTGCGGCACTATGTCAATCTGAAGAGCACTGCGGCGAAGGTAGAGGCCCTTCTCCGCGAATTTCCCTTCGGCCCGATTGCGGCACTGCTCGGGCCCTTTACGGAAAACAGGTGCAATGGAGAGGATGCGCGGCGGGGGAAAAGGGCATGAACAGCCTGCTGCTGCGCCGGAAAAGGGGCGCAATGGAGCCCAGCCCGGTGCAACAACACAATCCTGCCATGAACATCAGGATCCTGGAGCCTGAGGACGCGGAACGCTGGGACAGCTACGTCATGGCGTCGGGGGCGTCGAACTACCATCGCCTCGGATGGCGGAATGTCATCCAGAAGGGGTTCGGACATCCGTCCTACTATCTCTACGCCGAAGACAGGGAGGGGCGGATACACGGTGTCCTTCCCCTTGTGCATCTGAAAAGCGTTTTTTTCGGGAGCTTCCTCGTCTCCCTTCCTTTTTTCACCTACGGTGGCATCCACGCCCGCGACGAGCAAACGCGCGGGCTTCTTCTCGACGAAGCCATACGCATTGCACGGAAGGTGCATGCGGAGCATATCGAGCTGCGGCACGTCTGCGCCCTCGATGCGCGCATCCCGGCAAAGACCTCGAAGGTCTCGATGGTGCTGGACCTGCCCGGGGACTGCGATACATTGTGGACGTCGTTCTCCTCGAAGCTGCGAAGCCAGATCAGGCGGCCGCTGAAGGAGGGAATGTATGCGCGGATCGGCAGGGAGGAGGAGCTGGACAGCTTTTACGCGGTCTTCTCCTTCAACATGAGGGACCTCGGGACCCCTGTCTATCCGAAGGACTTTTTCAGAAACATCCTGGAGGAGTTTCCCCGCGAAACATGGATCTGCACGGTATACACCGCCGGGGGGAAGCCGGCAGCCTCGGGTTTTCTCGCCGCGTTCCGGGAGACCCTCGAAATTCCCTGGGCGTCCTCCCTGCGGCTCCTGAACCGCTTCAGCCCCAACATGCTCCTCTACTGGAGCGCGCTCGCCTTCGCCTGCGGGCAGCAGTACCGCGTCTTCGATTTCGGCCGCTCCACGCCGGGAGAGAGCACCTGCAGGTTCAAGGAGCAGTGGGGCGCGCGGCCCATGCAGCTCTATTGGCATTATTGGCTGAGAGAGAGGAGCGGTCTCCCGGAGCTCACCCCGAAAAACCCCCGCTACAAAACGGCGATCACCCTATGGAAAAAACTGCCCCTCGGGCTGACGCAGCTGCTGGGACCATTGATCGTAAGGCATCTCCCGTGAGAATGCGGCGCACTCTCCCCCCTGCTGCCGCACCGTTCGGCATGAAGGCGATGCTGCAGGGCATTGCGGGCCTGGTCCTGGGTAATCGCTTCCTGAAGAGACGGGAGGAAGAAATACGGGAGTATTTCGGAGTTCGGCATGTCTTCCTGGTCTCATCGGGAAAGGCGGCCCTCACTCTCCTCCTCAGGGCGCTGCGGCGCATTTCCCCGGAAAAGCGGGAGGTGCTGATCCCGGCGTATACCTGTTTCTCCGTTCCCGCCGCCGTTGCAAAGGCGGGCTTGAAGGTAGCCCTCTGCGATGTGGACCCGGCTACGTTCGATTTCGATTACCGCCGCCTTGAGAATGCAGTAAATAATGCGACGCTCTGCGTCGTTCCGAGCCACCTTTTCGGCATCCCCTCCGATATGGACAGAATAAACGACCTCTGCCGCCGCAGGGGCCTCTTCGTGGTCGAGGATGCCGCCCAGGCGATGGGGGGCGACTACCGGGGCAGGAGGCTCGGGACGCTGGGCGATGCCGGTTTTTTCAGCCTTGGACGGGGAAAGAACGTCACCTGCGGCAGCGGCGGCATCATCGTGACCGGTTCGGCGCGCATCGCCGGGGTGCTCTCCGACGCATACGCCTCTCTCAGGAAGCCGGGTGCCGCTGAAGAGCTGAAAGAGTACTGCATGCTGCTGCTCCTCTGCCTCTTCCTCCGCCCCTCCCTCTATTGGCTGCCTGCCGGCCTGCCTTTTCTGGGACTGGGGGAAACACGGTACCCCGGGGAGTTTCCCGTGCAGCGCCTGTCGGGAATGAGGGCGGGAGTCCTTGCGGGATGGCGGGAAAGACTTGAACAGGGAAACGCCGGGAGAATGGATACCACCCGTTTTTTGTCGTTGCACCTGTCGGCGGTTGCGTCAAAAGGCGCTCCTCCCCTGCTTCGCTTTCCTCTCCTGACAGGGAGCGGGAGGGCACGGGAGGCGCTCTGCTCCACCTCCCGCGAGCGGGGCTTGGGAATAAGTCGTATGTACCCCTGCCCGGTGAATGAAATCGGCGCCCTACGGGAGCAGTTTTCCGGGAAGACCTTTCCTTCCGCAAAAAGGATAGCGGAAACGCTCGTTACGCTGCCCACCCATCCGCTCCTCACTGCACGGGACAGGGAGGCCCTCTGCAGTCTGATCGGGGAGTCGCTTTCCGCCAGGCCGGGCGGCATGCAGGAAAAGTGCCGTGCGATGCAGGACGGGAAGGGAGGTCTGCATGCGTGAATCGGTCTTCTGGGGTTGTGTTGCTTTCATCTTCTATGCCTATTTCGGCTATCCCCTCCTCCTGGCCGCGCTCTCCCTGTTCAGGAGGAAGACGGTCAGGAAAGGGAGCTTTCTCCCGAAGGTTTCTTTCATTATCACGGCGTACAATGAGGAAAAAAGGATACGGGAAAAGATCGGGAACACCCTGCAGCAGGACTATCCGGAAGACAGGCGGGAAATCATCGTGGCGTCGGATTGCTCCACCGACGGGACCGATGCAATCGTACGGTCTTTCGGAAGCCGGGGAGTCCGGCTTGTCAGAACACACGAACGGGGAGGGAAAGAGCGCGCCCAGAAGGCTGCGGTGGATGCCTCGTCGGGGGAGGTGCTGATCTTTTCCGACACCGCGACCCTTCTCGACCCTGACGGGGTGGCGAGGGTCGTCCGCAACTTCAGCGACCCCACGGTGGGGTGCGTGAGCAGCGCGGACAGGTATATCGACAGCCAGGGGAAGGGAAGCGGAGAGGGGGCGTATGTCAGGTACGAGATGCTGCTCCGGGACCTGGAGACGCAGGTGAACACCCTTGTCGGCCTGAGCGGATCCTTTTTCGCGGCCCGCAGGGAGGTATGCCGCCCGTGGGCGCCCCATCTCCAGAGCGATTTCAACACCCTGCTCAACTCGGTGAAGCGGGGGCTGCGCGGCGTGTCCGATCCCGAGAGCGTCGGGTACTACCTGAATATTGCCGACGAGCGGAGGGAGTACGAGAGGAAAGTAAGGACGGTCGTGCGGGGCATAGCGGTCTTCATGGAGAGCCTCCATCTGCTGAACCCTTTCCGGTACGGCCTCTTTTCCTGGCAGCTCTTCAGCCACAAGCTCTGCCGCTGGCTCGTGCCCCCGGCCATGCTGCTCGCTTTTTTCAGCAACGCGCTCCTGGCGTTCCACTCACTCTTCTTCCTCGGCTTCTTTGCCCTCCAGACCGCCTTCTATCTGCTCGCTTTCTGGGGGATGGGCGGAAAGGGAGCCGCGGGGAGCGGCCTGGTCAGAATACCCCTTTACTTCGTCCTGGTCAACTTCTCCATCCTCGCTGCATGGTACCGGTATCTCCGCGGTGAGCGGATGGTGAGCTGGACCCCCTCGGTGCGGTAGGGAGCAATGCTGCCGCAGAGCATCAAATCGTCGCTGCGGGAGGCCGCCTCTTCCGTTTATTACGCCACCGGGCACTTCCTGTCCCTCCTCAAGGGCAGGGTGCTGATCCTGATGTACCACCGGGTGCTCCCCCCCGAAGGAGTCGGACAGTCGTACGTGCAGGCGGGAATGTATGTGCGGAGCGATGTCTTCGAGAGGCAGGTGCGCTTCCTGAAACGTCATTTCCGCATCCTCCGCTTTTCGGAGCTGCTCGATCTCTGGGAGGGAAAGGGGTTGGACCGGACCACGCGGTATTGCGTCATCACCTTCGACGACGGCTGGAAGGACAACTACCGGTATGCCTATCCCGCCCTGAAAGAAAACAGGGTGCCTGCGACCATCTTCCTGCCCACCTCTCTTATCGGCTCGGACCGCTGGTTCTGGTCGGACCGGCTGGGGTACCTGCTGGGCGCCCTCCTTGATGCCAGGGGGGAGCGGGAGGGCAGAAGACTCCTCGGCTCCCTGCTTGAGAAGCCGGGGAGCGGGAGAACCGTCAGTGCGCAGTGCGCTGAAGAGGGGATCGACGCGGTGATCGAGCACTGCAAGGAGCTGCCGGACGAGACGATCGAAGCCCTTATCGGCAGGATCGGGGAAGAGGCCGGAGTGGAGGTCCCCGGGAAGAGACGCTTTCTTACCTGGAAGGAGGCGCGGGAGCTGGCGGAGGGGGGGAGCTCTTTCGGGGCGCATTCCTGTACGCACAGGATCCTTACCAGGGTAAGCCCCGACGAGGTGCGGCAGGAAGCCGGGGGCTCCCTGGAGGCCCTCCGGCGGGAGGGGGTCGATTCCGTGCCCGTCTTCTGCTACCCGGACGGGCGGAGCACTCCTGAAATGGAGCGGCAGATACAGGATGCGGGGTACCGTGCGGCAGTGGGCACGACCTTCGGTTGTGAGGGAGCGATGCCGCGGAACCGGTTTCGTCTGAGGCGGATCGGGATTCATAACGACATCAGCAGGACGATCCCTCTCCTGGTAAGCCGCCTGGCGGGAGCGGACCGTTTTTTTGCCCGATGAGCGACTGATACACGAACGGAAAAGAACCCTATGCCCCTCGTTTCTCTCATAAGAAAAGCGGTCCGTTTCCTGCAAAAAACGAAGCATCGGATGTACATCAGGGACCTGGTCAAAAAGGGCCTGCTACTGGGAAAGGACGTCGCTTTCGTCGAGGATATCTTCCTTGATCCGTCCCACTGCTTCCTGATCTCCATAGGCGATCATTGCACTCTCTGTCCCCGCGTCAGGCTTATCGCCCACGACGCGAGCCCGAAAAGGCTGCTGGGGTATACGAAAATCGGAAAGATCGCGATACGGGAAAACTGCTTCATCGGCGATTCCGCCATTATTCTGCCCAACGTGACCATCGGCCCCTTCTCTATCGTCGGGGCCGGCTCCGTGGTGACCAGGGATATCCCTCCCTACACGGTTGCGGCGGGCAACCCCGCGCGAGTGATCTGCAGCGTCGATGAGTATGTGCGGAAGATCAGGGACCTCAGAGGCGGCGGGAGAGTGTTCGATGAAGGATACTCCATCGAGAGACTGGATAAGGAAAAGCAGCGGGAAATGGTCCGGTCTATCGGCAACACCGTGGGGTTTATCGTATAGCATGCTGCACCTGCAGTGCGGAGCGGGAGAGCCGGGCCGACGCGGAACGGAGGGCGATGCAGGGTCTCCGGTAGATTCCCCTCCGCCTGCCGCTGCAAAGGGCAGGGGCGACTATCGTATTGTGCAAAAGGACCCCGCCCCCTTTCGGGAGCAGATCGCCGCGCTCTGGAAGGAGTATCTCCCCGGCACCCCCAGGGAGCGCTTCGACTGGATGAGCTGCGGCAATCCCGCGGGGCCGGCCCTCTGGTTTTTTGCCGAAGATGCCCGGAGCGGCGAAATCGCAGGAGTTATCTCGGTGATACCGCGTGATCTGCTCCTCTGCGGCAGGAGGGTGCGCACCGGCATCCTCGGTGACTTCATGGTGAAAAGGAAGCACCGCGCTTTCGGGCCGGGCCTCCTCCTTCCGAAGGCGGCGGTGGCGGAACTCGCGGGGAGGGGATTTGAAAGCTTCTATACAGTTCCCAATGCGGAGTCGGAGAAAGTCATCAGGCGGGCGGGATTCAGGCCCGCCGAGAGCCTGTACAGCATGGTCAAACCTCTGGAGATGGAATACTACCTCGAAAAATACATGAGCCGGCCCCGGGCGCGCCTGCTTTCGCCTCTCGCCAGGAGCGCGGCGGCCCTGCTCTCAGGAGAGAGGTACATCACGGCGCGGGGCCTCTTCGAGGAGACCGCCTCGGTCGGGCGTGCCTTCGATGTCCTGGAGGACGAGGTCCTCCGGACGACCGGAAGAGCGCGGGGAGACCACAGCGCGGCCTACCTCGCCTGGCGGTACCTGTGCGACCCCCTCCGCCGTTGCCGCGTGCTGACCTACCGAAAGGAACCGGGGGGGAGAATGCTGGGGTGCCTCTTCTTCGTGTGCGACTCCGGGAAGCTCCACATTGCGGATATCATGGCGGCGGGAATCGTACCGGTATACAAACTTTTCAAGAAAGCAGCGGCCATTGCAAGGGAAGAGGGCTGTCTCTCCCTCACCCTCGAGATCGGGAGGACGAATCCCCTGCTGTCACTGGTGCGCTCCTCCGGCTTCTTCAATGCCCGGAAGGACATATCCCTGTTTTCTCTCGGCGGACCGGGGGAAGACGGAGCGGCGTATGGGTTCATGGGCGGCGACTGGAACCTGTAGGCGGAAAAGGACAAGGATGAGAAAACTGCGCCTCATGCATATAACCCACGACCTCGCCATAGGGGGGTTGCAGCAGGTCGTCGTCACCCTGTGCAACGCCTCAGACAGACAAAAGTTCGATCTCTCCGTGCTCTGCCTGCGCGACACCGGGGAGTTGGCCGGGGAGTTGGAAAGAGCGGGTGTCCCGGTGCATTCCCTTCCCCGGAAGGAGGAGGGGGTCGATTATTTTTCTTTCCTGAAGGTGGCAAAAATCCTCAAAAGGGAAAAAATAGACATCATTCACACGCATAACACGCAGCCGTTCATCGATGGCACCCTCGGCGCTCTCCTGGCGCGGGTGAAGACGATCGTCCACACGGACCATTCGCGAATATTCCCGGACAAGAGGCGCTACATGTTCGCGGAGCGGATACTTTCCCGCTTTGCCTGCAAGGTCGTGGGTGTTTCGCACCCCACCTCCCGCAATCTCATCCACTACGAGAAAATTGCGCCGGGCAAAGTTACGACCATCCTGAACGGGATCGACGGAAGCGCGTACGGGAAGGGCATCGACAGGGAAAAGAAGAAGAGGGAGCTGGGAATCGCCGGAAGAGATCCGGTAATCGGGCTGGGAGTGCGGCTGGTGCGGCAGAAGGGGATCAGCTATCTGCTCAGGGCGATGCCCGAGGTCAGGAAGGACTTCCCCCATATCGCACTCGTTATTGCCGGGAAAGGGGAATATGAGAGCGCCCTGAAGCGGGAGGCCGCGGAACTCGGTATTGCGGAGGCCGTCTTCTTCATCGGGCCGCGCCGGGACATGGCTGAGGTGCTGCAGGTGCTCGATCTCTATGTCCTGCCCACTCTTGCGGAAGGGCTCCCCCTCGCGCTTCTCGAGGCAATCGCAGCGGGGTGCCCCCCCGTCGCAACAGACGTGGGTGGGAACTACCAGGTCGTCGAGCACGGCGTCAACGGCTCCCTTGTCGAGCCGGGCAGCCCCGCCGCCCTCTCCGCGGAGATCGTCCGGCTCCTGGGTGATGCTGCGGTGCGGGAGGCCTATCGTATCAGAGGCAGAGAGATTTTTAAAGAGAAATTCAGCGCCGCCGCCATGGCGCGAAGCTACCAGGAACTATACCTTGGCACTACAGCGTAGGGGGGAGAGCGTGAAACTGATCATCACCATCGATACCGAAGAGGATACCTGGGGCTGCTACTCCCCCGGCGGCCATACCGTCAGGAACATCGAAAGGATACCCGGTCTGCAGGACGTGTTCGATACGTTCACGGTAAAGCCGTCCTACCTGGTCACCTACCCGGTGGCGAGAAACGAGAAGGCGGTGGCGATCCTGAAAGAGATCATGGAGCGGGGGGGCTGCGAGATAGGGATGCACTGCCATCCCTGGAACACCCCTCCCTTCGAGGAGGTGAGCAACGAGGTGAACAGCATGCTCTGCAACCTTGACGACAGGCTCCAGTTCAAGAAGCTCAAGTGCCTCCACAGCACTATCCAGAGAAACTTCCGCACGGCCCCCGTGTCGTTCAGGAGCGGCCGCTGGGGATACAGCCAGAGCGTCGCGAACAACCTCTACCGCCTCGGCTACAAGATAGACACCTCGGTCACTCCGTACACCGACTGGACGAGGTTCTTCGGGCCGAGCTTCCAGACCCACTCCCCCAGCCCCTTCAGGGTACCCTGCGACGGTCCGACGGCGGGGGAGGGGAGCGGCTATCTCACGGAGGTACCCGCCACCATCGGGTATCTGCAGAAGAACTTCACCATAAGCAACTATCTGTTCAGGGTGCTGAGCGGAAAACAACTGAGGCGGCTCCGCCTGATCGGCGTCATGGACAGGCTCAACATGCTGAACAAGGTGTGGCTCTCGCCGGAACAGTCCGACACCGGGGACATGATCAGGCTGGCGCTGCGCATGAAGAAAAACGGATATGAGCTGATCAACATGTTCTTCCATTCCCCGACACTGAAGGCGGGGCTGACCGAGTTTGTGCAGAACAGGAAGGAGGAGAGGCTGTTCGTCCGGCGCATCCGGGAGTTTCTCGAATTCGCCCGGGCTGAAGGCATCGAATCGATCTGCTTGTCCGATTCGCTGCGGCAGTTGGAGGAGGGGAGCGGCGCCTGCCGCCCCGCCGCCTCATGAGAAGAATGAACCCGTATGCCGCATACGAGGGAAGGGAATGTCCGCCGAAGTGATGCACCTGGGAGCAAAGAGGGGCGCGGCCCAGTCCCCGGCGTATACGGTGAGGCTGGTCGGGACGGCTGCGGAGCTTGCGGATATGGAAAGGGAGTGGAATGCGCTCCTGGCCCTTTCCCCGGCGGATACCTATTTCCTCAGATGGGAGTGGCTGTGGTGCTGGTGGAAGACCTATGCGGAAGAGGGGGATGCGCTCGCCGTCCTCGTCGTGGAGCGGGGGGGGGAGACGGTGGCGATCGCGCCCTTCTACACGAGAACGAGGCTCCTGGGAGGGGTCTATCCGGTGCGGCGCCTCATGTTCCTCGGCACCCAGCAAGAGAGCGACGGAGACGTATGCTCCGATTATATGGACATCATCTGCGGTCCCGGGCAGGGGCACGAGGCGCTGCGCCATATCTTCAGGGTCATCGCAGCGGGCGGCCTGTGCGACGAGATACATCTGGCACGGATCGATACCGCATCGGAGACCTACGCCTTGCTTCCGAAAATTGCGGCCGCGAATGGGTTTCCGTGCGTGTGCACGAATACGGCGACGAGTCCGTATATAGAGCTGCCTGCGCAGTGGGAGGAGTACCTGGACGGCCTTTCTTCCTCCATGCGCTACAAGCTGAGGAGCGAGCGGCGCAGGGTCGAGAAGCTTTCCCCGGTAAAGATCGCGAAGGCGGAGAACTCTGCGGAGCTCCGGGACTTTTTCGGACAGATGGTCAGCCTCCATCAGAGGAGGTGGGAGTCGAAGGAAATGGCCGGGGCGTTTTCCCACGCCAGGTTCGTCTCGTTTCACCGGATGATGATGGAGACGATGATGACGAAGGGACACCTGGACCTGTTCACGCTGCACGCGGAGGGCGGCCTCAGGGCAGTCCTCTACAATATCGCCTACAAGAGGAAGATCTACTTCTACCAATCGGGGGTCGACACCGGCTGCAGCAGGGTGGCCTTCGGATATGTGCTCCACAGCCACTGCATCGGGGACGCGATCACACGGGGCATCGCTGAGTACGACTTCCTCCCGAAGGGGAAGGCGGACACGTATAAGGACCGGTTTGCCAACCGCATAAGGACGATTGCCGACCTCTATATGGCCCGCCACTGGGCCGCGCGATATTTTCTGAAGGCGCAGGAGATGGCGCGGACGGTATACAACAGAGTGAGAGCGGAAAATGAGAGAGAATACGGCGTCTGAAAGTCCTGCGAGCGTCCCGCTTCCGGGAGGGTGGGCGGCCCGCATCTTTACGAAATGGGATTTTCCGCCCCGCGTGACAGGGCAGTGGGAGAGCATCCTCGCGGCGTACGGGGACCTGGGGGTATTCATCGGTCCTGCGTGGTTCGGGGCCTGGTGGAGCGCTTTCGGAGCGGGGAAGGAGCTGTTCGTTGTCGTACTCGAAAGGGAAGGGAGGGTGCTGGCTGTCTTTCCGTGCTGCATTCCCTCCGGTCCCGGCGGAGAGACCGTCTCTTCACTGACGAACGACCATACCTGCCATTATGATTTCATCATCGAACCGGAAGTACGCCATGAAGCGCTTTCGGTTTTTCTCGGGTTCCTGAAAAAAGCGAAGCCCGGGGCGGGGATATTCCTGGAGTATTTTCCCGTGTCCGGCAGCAACGGGGAGCCGTTCTTTGCTGGGCTGCAGCGGGCGGGAATACCCTCTCACCGCTACGGCCAGCCATGGGCCCCCCGGCTGGAGATATCGGGAGAATGGGAGGAGTTCCGGAAGACGCTGCCCGGAAGGCTGAAAAATGCCGTACGCAGAAACCGCCGGAAGGCCGAAGGAGGGGGAAAGCTTTTCTTTGAGGTCATCAGGAAGAGCGAGCAGCTGGATATGCTGCTGGATACCTTCTTTGAAATCGAGTACAACAACTGGAAGGGGAGGAAGGGGACAGCAGTACGATGCAGCGCGGATACGGAGAAGTTTTACCGTGACCTTGCGCGGCGCACCATGCGGAGCGGCCACCTGCTCGTCTTTCTGCTGAAGCAGGGGGATACCCCGCTTGCCGCCTCTTTCTGCCTGTATTCCGGGAATACGGTTTTTCAGCTGAAATCCGGGTACCACGAAGCATACGGGCACTTCACCCCGGGCAATCTGCTCCAGTACGAGTCGATCAACTATCTGTTTTCGCTGCCGGAGGTCAGGTGCTTTCACTTCCTGGGGGCGTGCGAACCGTGGAAGATGGAGTGGACTGCACAGACCGGTGAGTACGGATGGATCAGGGCTTTCCCGAAATCACTGAAAGGGTGGGGGCAGTATACGCTCCGGTACGGGTGGAAGCGGGCCGTAAAGCGCTTTCGCTCGGTCCTGACACATGACGGGCGGGGAGAGGAGGGGAGGAATGTCGCGTGAAACCCTCGTGAGTGTTGTTATCCCCACCTTCAACCGTGCCGCGTTCCTCCCTGCGGCTATCGGAAGCGTGCTCGGACAAACGCTGCGCGATGTTGAGATCATCGTTGTCGATGACGGTTCAACCGATGCGACACGGAGCACCGTGGAAGCTTTCGGAGACGCAGTGCGCTATATGCACACGGGGCATAAAGGGGCGGCCCATGCGCGCAATACGGGAATGAAGGCAGCCGGCGGAAAATACATCGCATTTCTTGATTCCGACGATGTGTACCACCCCGGCAAGCTTGAAATCCAGGTTGCTTTCATGGAGGCCCACCGTGAAATCGGAATGGTCTTTACGGAATTTTCGGCTTCCGTCGGGGGCAGGATAACGGAGGAATACCATCTCCGCACCTTCCACGGCGTCTATACCAGAAGAGGATGGAAGTATGGGGATATTTTCCGGGTCAGGGGGGAGATGCGGTGCGACGCACTAAGGGAGCCGGTGCCGTATTATAAGGGACACCTATTCAAGTACGTTCTCCTGGACCCGCTGATCCCCTCTCCCACGATCCTGTTTCCCCGCGTAATCCTTGAAAAGACGGGCTACCAGAACGAAGCGTATTCCCTGGCGGAAGAGTTTGAATTCATTGTACGGATTTGCAAACAGTACGAGGTGGCATTTCTCGATGTCCCGACCTACACCTATTGCTACCACCACGATCAGGTATCGAAAGTCAACCAGCACGCGGCAAAGGAAAAGCGTATGACAGAGGTCGAGATACAAAAGGTCCTCCTCCAGGCGGTGCTGGATGCAGGATACGCGGACAGGGAATTCTATGAGGGCAACAAGGACTGGCTCGCCCCCCGGCTGGCTGAGCTCTACTATTGCCTGGGAGAAAAATGGCTGAACTGCGGAAATGCCGGGCATGCCCGCGAATGCTTTCAGAAGGGGCTCGGCTTCGACCCGGAATGGTGGAAGAACGTACACTTATGGTATTCCTCTTTTTTGCCGGCCGGGATGAGGAGCGCCCTGCGGTACATTGTGCGGAGGGCAAGAAGATGGACCTCTTAGGCACCCTTAAGCAAACCGTCTACTCGAAGGCATCCCTGCTCTTCAGTCGCGCCACCGTCATCGAAGGCGTGCTGAAAGGAGGAGAACGTCCGCTCCGGTGCATGTTCGTCGAAAATTCCGCGGTGCGGGAATATCTTGCACCCAGGACCTTCGCCGAACCTCCGCGCGTCCTCAGCAGCTTCAGGGTCTTTCTCCCTGCGCTGCGGGGGGCCCTCAGAGGGACAAAAGGGCTGGACTTATGCATCGCCGTACTGTCTTCCTTCTACGAGCCGTATGTGAGGGGATGCTATAGTATGCGCTCGGGGGAATGGGTGCATCAACTGCTCGATACCGCCTCACCCTGGGAGGAATTATACGGCAGGTTCCACCGAAACCCGCGGGAGACGGTACGAAAGGTGCGAAAACACGGCTTTGCCTTCCGGATCTCCCGGACCCCTGAGGACTTCGAGCTTTTTTATCATACGATGTATCTCCCGTTGGCCCGCCGGCAGCACGGCGCTCTTGCTCATATCGATTCCTACAGGGAAATGCGCTCTTTTTTCCGGAAGGGGTTCCTGTTGCTGGTGATGGAAAAGGAGCGTGCGGTAGCAGGCGGGTTGAGCGTCCCCAGGGGAGATACCCTGGTCTTCCGCAGGGTGGGAGTGCTCAACGGAGACAGGGAGCTCATCAGGAGGGGGGCACAGGCGGCCGTGTACCATTATATGATCCGGCATGCCTACGAGAACACTTTCCGGACGCTCGACCTTATGAAAAGCCGCTCCTTCCTGAACGACGGGGTCTATGTGCACAAAAGGGAATGGGGCGCCGCAGTACGCCCGGATGACGAGAAAGGGAAGGATATGTTTTTCTTCCTGCTCAGCCGATCTCCGGAAAATGCACGTTTCTTCGAGCTGAACCCGCCGATTCTCACCGGCAGCGACGGTCTGAGCGCCTGTACCGGATGGAACAGCTCCTCCCCTCTCCTCCCGGAACAGGAGGCCGATTTGTGGAACAGGTTCCGGGCGCCGGGAATAGAGGATCTGGAGGTGGTCCTCTCAGGGGCCCGCATGCCTGTCCGCACGGTGCAGGGGCAGCCGCCGCGTTTTCCCATCAGACAGGGCGCTGCCGGGGAGTGCCCGTCAGGCAGCACCCCCTCCGTGTCTTCTCCCCTCCTTTCACGCCCTTTTTTCGGATCTTTCAGCGCGGCGGGCCTGCGCGACGCTCAAGGGAGCCGCGTTTCCGGCGGCCGGGAGGGCAGAGAAATGAATGGAGGGAAGGAGGCGGCAGGAAGATGAAGAGGATTCTGTATATTGAAGCGAACAATGACGGCACGGTAGGGGGTTCCTATTTCAGCCTTTTGTATCTGCTCCAGGGATTGGACAAGACCCGATACGAACCGCATGTGCTCTTCTGCCAGGAACATCCCCTGCTCTCCGAATTCAGGAAAGTGACTCCCCATGTCTATATCGCCGATTTCAGCCCCTCTTCGAGCAAAGGAGGAAGAGAGGTGTTCGGCTGCCTCACGTTCATCCCCCGCTTCTTTTGCGATATCGTTCTGAAACAGCGCGTCCCGTGGAAAATGATCCGTGCGATACGCCCTGACATGGTACATCTCAATAACGGGTATGCGGCATTGCATGAATGGATAGTGAGCTGTCTGCTCCAACGGGTGAAGATAGTCGTGCATGACCGCGGCACCCCGTATCCCTGCAGCTTCAGGACGAGGCTGCTCGTGCGGTATCTGGACGCCATCATCAGCGTCAGTGAGAGCTATAAGAGGAACATCATCCGCCAGGGATTAAAGGTAAAGCGGATCAGCAGAATCTATAACGGGCTCGCTCTCGAGGCGGTGGGCGGGGACGTGGCGCCGGGGGATGGAGACCGCGTGCGGGAGGAGTTCGGGGTGGAAAAGGACGCCCCCCTCCTCGGGATTGTCGGGAATATAGACAGATGGAAGGGACAGATGGTCGCGGTGGGAGCGGTGCGGAAAATCAGGGAGAGATACCCGTCCGTCGTATGCCTGATCGTGGGGGCGGTGTGCAGGGGCGCCGAGGGGTACCGGCGGGAGCTGGATGCCTACGTCCGGGAGCACGGGCTTGAGGGGAAGGTGATCTTTACGGGATTCAGGCATGACGTCCCCAGGATCGTAAATGCCCTCGATGTCCTGCTCCACGCGTCCATAGAGCCGGAGCCCTTCGGCCGCGTGCTCCTGGAGGGTATGGCTTTCGCTAAACCGATCGTTGCGACGGACGGAGGCGGAGTGCCGGAGATAATCGTGCGGGGGGTGACCGGCCTGCTTGTTCCCATGAATGATGCCGGAGCCCTCGCCGACGCCGCCCTATACTGTCTGGACCATCCCGATGAAGCAAGGAGGATGGGGGAGAAGGGCAAAAGGAGGCTCGTGGAGGAATTCAGCGGGTCCCGTGTCGCCCGGGAGGTGGAGCGGGTATACGAGGAGGTGTTTGCATGACGTGCTGCGGGAGAAGACGGACCGGGGAGGTGCGGTAGATGTCGTTCGCGCGGAGAGCGGCAAAGAACGGGCTCTGGTTCGCGGGGTCGCGGTTCGTCACCCAGCTCGCTACCTGGTTCTTCACCCTGTACATTGCGCGGCTCCTGAGCCCGGAAGACTACGGGCTTATGACAATGGCGTCTTTCCTGACGGCCTACCTGGAAGAGTTCAGCGAACTGGGCCTCGGCTCCGCTATCATCCAGAGGGAAAAGCTCACTCCGGCGGAGCTTTCCGGCGTTTTTTCCCTTTCTTTGCTGGCGGGAGGGGCGCTTGCCGTACTCAGCTTCTTCCTGGCGTACCCGACGGCATGGATTTTCAATGAACGGCGGATCGTTCCCGTCACCCAGCTGATCTCTCTCCTGTTCCTCATCGGCGCCCTCGGGATCGTCCCCTATAATCTGCTCATGCGCGAGGGCAGGTTCAGGGCGATCGGAGGGATCAATTTCGTGTCGGCCCTCCTCTCCAGTTGCGCAATGGTGGTGATGGCCATGAGGGGGTACGGCGTGTTCACCCTCATCGGGGGGACTCTTATCCTCAGGTCCGCCAAGACCCTGCTGATCATCTTTGCAGCGGGCTGGAGGCCGCAGCTCCTGTTCCGTTTTTCAGGCGTAAAGCCCTTTCTCTCCTTCGGGATCCATATCGCCCTTTCGAGCTCCCTGTTCCGGCTCTTTCAGACGATGGACAAATTCGTGGTGGGAAAGATGTTCGCCCCGCCGCTGCTCGGGTCCTATTCATTCGCCATGGAGCTGGCAGGCATGCCGACCGAAAAAATAGTGGCGGTGATCCAACAGGTGTCGTTCCCAGTCCTGTCGCGGTACCAGGGCGACAGGAAAAGAATGCAGGAGCTCTACCTGAAGATCACAAAATATATCGCCCTGATCGTGACCCCTCTGTTCGTAGGGGGCGTCTTCCTGGCTGACGAGATCATCCCGGCCCTGCTGGGCCCCCGCTGGAGACCGATCATCCCCCTGTTCAGGTTGTTTTGCATAACCCACTTCGTCATTTCGCTCACTACGATCAACGGCGCCTTTCACAATGCCCAGGGGAGACCCCACTGGGTGCTGCGGTTTACCCTCCTTACTGCGGCGATGATGACCGCCGCTCTCGTTTTGGCGGGGAAACAGGGGTTTTCCTACCTGGCGGTCCCCTGGATCACCTTGTGCCCCGCCCTCCACATCGGGTGGACCGCGGCAACCCTGAAGAAGCTCGGCATCTCGACGGCCCGGTATGCGAAAAACCTCCTCTTTCCTTTGTTCGCGACGTTGTGCATGGTCTTCGGCATCAAGGGAGTACAGCTTTTTGCGAGCGCCGCGCCCCTCGTCTCTTTCGGGGCCGCGCCCTTCCGTCTGGTGCTGGATATCTGCGCCGGCATGCTCCTGTATGTGACATATCTATTCCTGTTCGAGAGGGAAACATTGCATGAAATCTGGACACTGCGAAAAGCGTAGCAGAGGCGGGGCGATGAAGCGGCTGCTGTTCCTGAAGCTGGGACCGCATTTCATTCCGGACGAGAAGCCGATAAAGGAGAAGTACGCCCTGCTCGCCCCTTTTTTTATCAGCGACATCATTGCGGTGGTGCACGAGAAGCGGCTCCGTCGGGTGAGCGAGGGAAATTTTCACCTGCTGGGACTCTATCTCGCCCCTTTCATGCGCTTTCATACCCTGTTCAGGAACCTCCTCTACGCCCTTTATAGCGTATCCCTGGCTGTGTACACCCATTATTTCAGATACAAGTACGATGTGGTCATCACCTATGATCCCATTATGACAGGCCTCCTGGGCCTCCTCATCAGCAAGCTGACGGGGGCGAAGCTCATTGTGGAGGTGAACGGGAACTACGAGAAGGCATTCACTTTCCACTCGGGAAAGGCGGGTGCGGTGAAGTGGATCAAAAAAGCATATTGCCGGCTCATGATACCCTTCGTGCTCACGCATGCCAGCAGCGTCAAGCTCCTCTATGGCAGTCAGCTGAAAGCCTTTCCTGTCCCCCGGCCTCTGTCCAGTATCTTCATATTCCCCAATTTTGTTCCGGTGCGCCACTTCAAGCCTGCCGTCAGGTCGTCTCCCTATATTCTCTTTCTCGGATACCCCTGGCATCTCAAGGGAGTCGATATTCTCATAAAGGCCTTCAACAAGCTCTGTGCCGAATTCCCCGAGTATTCCCTGAAGGTGGTTGGGTATTGTCCCGACAAAACAGAGTACATCAGGCTGGCGGGAGAGAACAAGAGAATCGAGCTGTGCGACCCCGTTTGGCATGCGGAAGTGGTCGAGCTGCTCTCCGGCTGCTCCCTCTTCGTGCTGCCTTCCCGCACCGAGGCGATGGGAAGGGTGCTTGTCGAGGCGATGGCGTCCCGGAAGCCGATTGTCGCTTCCAACGTTGACGGAATTCCCTCGCTCATCAGGTATGGGGAAACAGGCCTTTTGTTCGAGACGGAGAACGAGGACGATCTGGCTGATAAAATCAGGACGGTGCTGCGGGACAAGCACTATGCAAAAAAACTGGCGGACAATGCCTATGCCTTTGTCCATACCCACTTGTCCGAAGAGCGCTACCTGGCCAATTTCCTTGGCATGATCGAGAAGACCGTAAATGGATAAGGAAACGTATTGCTTTCCGGCTGAAGACAGACACGCCGAAGAGGAGCGGGAGAAGGGGCGTTTCTGGTTCGCCCTGACGGTGCTCTATCTGGTCATAGAGTATGCCCGCCCCATGGACCTCATCCCGGTTCTGGGTCTGCTCCATCCGGGAATGGCGCTCGGCATCCTGCTGGCGGTGTCGTGGGTCGTGCGGGGGGGCCTTGCACCGCTGCGGAGCGGGCAGACGGCGGTAATGTTCCTCTTCATCGCGCTCCTCGGGCTGCACGTCCCGTTTGCGCGCAACAACTTTTACGCCTACACCAGCATGAAGAGCGTCCTCTTCTACCTCCCTTTCAGCATCTCCCTGCTGCTGTGCGTCGCTTCCCCCAAACGGCTCAGGACCCTTTTCACCGTCTGGGTGCTCCTGATGGTATGGCTCTCCCTTGTCGGGATTGCCGGGAAGGGCAGGGGAGGCGGCAGCTTCCTTGCGGATGAAAACGACTTCGCGCTGCTGATGAACATGATGCTGCCCTTCGGCATTTTCCTCTTCATGTATGAGAGGTCATTCCGGAGGAAGCTGCTCTACCTGGCCGCCTCTGTTCTGGCGGTCCTGAGCGTCGTCGTCTCTTTCTCGAGGGGGGGCTTCGTGGGGCTCGTCGCTGTCCTCTCCGTCGTCTGGCTTTTCAGTCCGCGGAAACTCCTTACGCTGGCCCTTACCGGCGCCCTCGCCCTCGTCCTTTTTCTCGGCGCCGGCGCTGCGTACTGGGAGGAGATGTCTACCATACCCGATCAGGGGGAGACGACGGCGAAAGAGCGGCTCCTTTCCTGGCATGCGGCGTGGGAAATGTTCCTCGATAATCCGCAGGGAGTGGGGGGAGGCAACTTCCCGGTGCGCTTCGCCGAGTACCAGGAGGACGGGTTCACCCGGGGGATGTGGGGAAGAGCGGCCCATTCCCTGTGGTTCACCCTGATCGCGGAGCTGGGCATCCCAGGGGTCCTCCTCTATGCGGTCCTACTCCTTTTCAACCTGCGCGACCTCGCCTGGCTGCGGCAGCTCAGGGAGCGCTGCGATGACGACTCCCGGTATGCGTACTATCTCTCTCTCGCCTTCAGTGCGAGCCTCGTGGGTTTCTTCGTGTCGGGGACGTTCCTGTCGGTCCTCTACTACCCTCATTATTTCTACCTGACCGCAATGATCGTCGCCGCGAGGAAAGTGGCGGAGCGAGGGGCTGCACAGGACACTCCGGCTCCTGCAGCGTCCTGCACCGCCCCGGAGGACGCGGTTCGGGCGGAAGGCTGGGCTGAAGCATGAGGAAAGTCTGGATCACCTGGGAAACGCAGCGACGCAACGACTCGATGAGCCGGCACCTGAATGCGCGGCTGTACCGGTTCGATATCAGGCGGAGCAGGCTCCTCCGGTACGTGATCTCTCTAGGAAAGACCGTACGCGTCCTGCTGCGGGAGAGGCCCGGCCTCCTCTTCGTGCAAAATCCCTCCCTGGTGCTCGCTCTTTTCGGGGTGAGTTACGGCCGTCTTTTCGGGATTCCCGTCATTGTGGATGCGCATAATGCGGGGGTGTTCCCTTTCGGGGGGCAAAAGAGGTGGGCGAACCGGATGACGCGCTGGCTGTTCAGCGGCGCAGCTTTCACCATCGTATCGAACGAGCGGCTCGCGGAGTACGTCCGGCAGAAAGGAGGAAGGCCCGTGGCCCTGCCGGACCCGCTCCCGGAGCTCGGAGGGTGCGGGGAGAAGAGGGGTCTGCGGGGGAGGGTCAATGTCCTCTTCATCTGCAGCTGGGCCGCGGACGAGCCCTACCGGGAGGTTATCAGGGCCGCGGAGCTGCTGGAAAAAGATGTCGTGATCCATATAACCGGCTCGAGCAGGGGAAGAGAAGGCCGGGCAGGCGGGAGCCTCCCTCCGAACGTGGTCCTTACCGGCTATCTGAGTGAAGAGGACTTTGTCGGAATGCTGCAATCCTGCGACGTGGTGCTCGATCTGACCACCCGTGAGGACTGCCTGGTGTGCGGCGCGTATGAGGCCACTGCCGCGGAGAAGCCCCTGATCGTTTCCGATACGAAAGCGCTGCGGGATTTCTTTTGCAAGGGGACGCTGTATGCGGATAACACGCCTGAGGATCTGGCGGAAAAGATCAGGGAGGCGGCGCAGGACCGGGAGCGGCTGGCGGGGGAGATCAGGGAACTGAAGCGGGAGCGGCTGGCCGACTGGGAAGAGAGAAAAAGGGAGTTCGAGAGGCTCCTGCAGGAAAAAATAGGGGAAAAGATAGAGGTGAAGCAGAATAAAGCAGAGTGAGGCAGAGTGAAACAGAAAGGAGAAAGTCAGAAAAGAGGGTGCCCCCTGCCCCACGCCAAAGGAGACGGATTCAGAAGGGCAACCTCTAAAGGAAACACTCCCTACCGCAGAACGGGAGGCGAAGGCGCGACCCTGATGCCTACCAGCGCCATGTCCGCCCCCATGTCCTTTCCGTCGGAGGCCGCCCCCTTCCCCGGGCTGCTGGGCTGAAGGGTGAGGTCCTTGTTCGCATAGTCGCGGAAAAGGGGCTCTGTCTGGAGATTTCCGGAACCGGACAGGGGAGCGGAGGAGAGCGGGTAGAACGAGTTCAGGACGCGGACGGGCGAGGGGAGATTGGACGAATAGAGGAGGTTATGATCGAAGGTAGTCCTGCTGCCGTCCGATCCCGAATAGTAAGGCCACACGGAAAGTCCGCGGAATTCGGAGCCGGTGACGGTATAGATCAGGTTGTCCTTTACCATCGTGTTATAGGCGCCTTGGCAGGAGGTGCTCCTCTCCAGGATGATGCCGCTTTCGTTGTTGACGATCGTGTTGTGGAGAATCTGGTTATTGGAGCTCACCAGCGCACTGCAATCGGCGCTCTCCTCGAAAATCTGGATGCCCGGCGCCACCGTGTCGCGGATGACGTTGTTCCTGATGACGGCATCGGATTTCGAGACGAGTATTCCCCACCGGTCCTGGTCGTAGATGAGGTTGTTCTCGATGGTGGTGACCTTTCCGTTGGAGGTGCTGTGTTTGTAGTAAATGCCTATGTTGGTGGTGTAGATCACGTTGTTCCGTATCGTAAGGGTGCCGGCCTTGAAGACGATGATGCCGGCGGCATTGCCGTGGTAGCCCTGGACATCATGGATGACGTTATTCTGAATGAGGATGTTTTCGGCGCCGGACGTGTTGATGTAGACGGTCGCGGAATTGTCGTTGGCGACGAACTCCTTCAGGTCGCAGTTCTGGATGGTGATACCGGTAGCCGGATAGTCGTAGGCGATGCGGATATTCGCGAGATTCCCCCTCCGGATGGTCAGAGAGTCCAGCGTAATGTAGTCCCTGTTCTGGATCTCGAAGACGATGCCGTAATTCGCTCCGTCGATGACGGCGGTTTCGCCCGGATATCCCTTGAGGGTGATGGGGCTCCCGGAGCTGCCCGAGTTGGAAAAGGTGACGTTGTATTCCTGGTAGGTGCCCGCCCGGAAATAGGCGGTGTCCCCTGCGCGGAGGGTCCCCGCTGCTTTTTTCACCGTCTTCCAGGGCTGGGAGAGGGTGCCGGGGTTGGAGTCGCTGCCGGAGGGCGCTACGTAGTACTCGGCGGCGCCTGCCAGCACCGGCAGCAGAAGAGAAATGCAGAGGAAAAGGAATATGCCTGTTCTATGCTTTTTTTTCATTGTGAGGACTCCTGTCGGGTGGTTTTAGTATAGCGTACTACGGAATCAACAATAAATCTGTGATTACAATCACATGGTAAGTACCCCGGCGGGCGAATATGATAGAGGTACGGCGGACGGGTGCGGACACGGCGCCCCCGCCGAATAGCGTATGGAGGAAGGGATACGGAGTTATGAGACATAAAGAGAGGAAAAAGGTGAAGAACTCGTGCCGGGCGGCGGGCATCATTCTTTTCATTATGATGGCTATTTTCATTCTGCCTCTGGCATCCCCTTCCCGCGCGGGAGAGTGCCAGGACCGGCAGTCCCTCCACCCGGAATGGATCTTCTGTGATGATTTCGAGGGCAGCGTCTCACTGACGGGGCAGGGCAGGTACTTCGAATACGACGATGCCGGAGGGGCCTTCACCCTCGCCGGCGGTGTCGGTCTCGACGGCTCCAAGGGCATGCGCGCCGTATGGCAGCAGGGTGTCACCGATGCAGGCAGCCTGAAGCTCGGGTTCGGGAGAAACCCCAGCGGCGGCATGAATACGGGAATACGCTCCACGGAGAATTTCAGGGAGGTCTACTACCGGATGTACCTCAGGATGCAGGACGGCTGGCAGGGTAACCCCGGAAAATTGTCGAGGGCGACGGTCATTACCGCCGGCGACTGGTCGCAGGCGATGATCGCGCATCTCTGGAACGACGATGCGGACCACCTCCTCATCGATCCGGTGCGGTGTGTGGACTCGGGCGGCACCGTCAGATGCGTCGGCTACAACGACTTCCCGAACATGGTCTGGCTCGGCTCGCGGAGCGGCGTTACCCCGCTCTTCGATGCGGCGCACGACAACCGGTGGTACTGCATTGAAGCCCACGTCCGCCTCAACGATTCCGGCCAGTCCAACGGCGTGCAGGAATTCTGGATCGACGGCAGCCTTGAGGCGCGGAGGGATGCCCTTAACTTCGTCGGCGCCTATACGGCGTACGGCATCAACGCCCTCTTCTTCGAAAACTACTGGAACGCGGGCTCTCCGCAGAAGCAGGAGAGATATATCGATAACATCGTCGTGTCCACCATGCGCATCGGGTGCATGGATACGACCGCCCCCCGCCCTCCGGTTAACGTAAAGGCGCAGTAGCACAGGGTATACAGGCAGTCTGCCTGTATACCCTGCCGGAACCCATTGTCAAAGCCCCCTCCCGGCCTTTGGCCGCCCTCTCCCTCCGGGGAATAGGCAGGGAAAGGGTGAAAAACT
>JAXLZK010000029.1:18991-49501 GCA_046350935.1 Thermodesulfovibrionales bacterium | reverse complement strand
TTACGGACGGGGATGTGCGGCGGGGCATCGAAAAGTGGGGGAAGGACTTCTTCGACATGAAAGCCGGCGAGGTGATGTCAAAGAATCCGAAGACCATCGGCGGAGACGAACTGGCGGCAAAGGCCCTCGCCGTCATGGAGGAGAAGTCCATCACCGCGCTGGTCGTGCCCGACAGCGAGGGCAGGGCCGAAGGGGTGATCCATTTGCACGATATTCTGAGACAGGGGATCGTATAGAACGATGGCAAAGAGTACGGTGGCAGCTGTTAAGGAAAAGGCGAAAAAGATAAAGCTCCTCATCTTCGATGTGGACGGGGTGCTCACCGACGGGCGCATTATCCTCGACAACGAGGGCAACGAATTCAAGTCGTTCCATGTCCGGGACGGCCACGGCATCCGGATGTTCATCAAAGCGGGCTTTCATGTCGCCCTCATCACCGGCAGGCACTCGAAGGTGGTGGAGCGGAGGGCCAAGGAGCTGGGGATCGAGGACGTCTTCCAGAAGTGCTTCAAGAAGGTCGCCGCCTACGAGCAGGTCATCGCGAAGTTCGGCGTCTCGGACGAGGAGGTTGCCTATCTGGGAGACGATGTGGTGGACATTCCCCTCTTCAGGAGAGTGGGGCTCGGGGTCGCGGTGGCGGACGCCTGCGAGGAGGCGAAGAAGGCGGCTGTCCATGTCACGAAGGCCGCGGGCGGCCGGGGTGCTGCGCGTGAGGTGTGCGAGCTCATACTGAAAGCGAACGGGAAATGGAAAGAGCTGCTGGATGAGTACCATACGCTTTAACCTTCCCACCCTTCTCACCTTCAGCCGGATCGTCCTGATACCTTTTTTTATCCTGGTGACGCCGGGCAATCCCTACTGGGGGATTACCATCTTCCTTGTCGCCTCCATCACCGACTTCCTGGACGGCTACCTCGCCCGGAGGTCGGGACAGATCACGAAATTCGGCATGATCCTCGATCCTATCGCGGACAAGTTTCTCGTCATTTCGGCCCTGATCCTCCTGGTGGACATGGTGCGGCTTTCCGCATGGGTCGCCATCGTCATCATCGTCAGGGAATTTCTCGTGACCGCCCTGCGGGTGGTGGCGCTCTCGAAAAACATCGTCATCCCGTCGGAATCGGGGGGTAAGTGGAAGACTGCGGCGCAGATGACCTCCATCGTGCTCCTCCTCCTGCCCGGGGGCATCGGGAGCCTCGATTTCTACGATATCGGACTGGTGCTCATGTATATCTCCGTCGTGCTCGCCCTGGTCTCCGGCGTAAAATATACCCTTTCTTTCTGGAAGCAGATACAATGATCCTCCTCCTGGTGTACACGGCGTTTCTTATCGGCTCCATCCCCACCGGGCTTTTGCTCGCGAGAGGCAAGGGGGTCGATCTCAAAAAGGTGGGGAGCGGCAATATCGGCGCCACCAATGTCATGAGGGCCATGGGCAAGGGGGCCGCCCTCCTTACGCTCATAGGGGATATGGCGAAAGGGGCGCTCCCCCTTCTGCTTTTCCGGGCGCTCCTGCATGCAGGGTTCACGATCCGGTTTCCGGGTTTCCTCGCCGCTCTTTCTATCGATCCCCGCGTCGCCGCTGAGGGGCTGCTCGGCCTCTCCGCCATCCTGGGACACATTTTCTCCATTTTCCTGAAGGGGAAGGGAGGGAAAGGCGTTGCAACGAGCCTCGGAGTGCTCCTCGTCTTCTCCCCTTTCGTTGCGCTGTTCAGCATCGCGATCTGGCTGCTCACCGCAAAAGCGACCCGGTATTCCTCTCTGAGCGCGCTGGCAGCCTTCGGGCTTCTGCCGTTCAGCTTCCTTGCGCTGGACCCCTCGCCGGAAAAGATCGCCACCGGGGCGGCGATTACCGTCGTGATCTTCCTGAAGCACAGGGAGAACATACGGCGCCTCCTCGCGGGGACGGAGAGCAAGATAGGACAGAAGGGATAATCTATAGATAGAAAACAGTAGTGAGCTGTCTTTTGCACAGTGGGGATAATGATGGACGGAGAGCCAATTGATTGTCAGCAGACGAGGCTGCAAAAGCTGAAAACGGCTTTCGGCGACGATATCGGTTTTCCCAGGATTGTTGAGCGCCCCACTCCCGCCGACGTAGTGCAGATGCGCAACAGGGGAGTGGACTTCAAGACGATATGAAAGAACAGCAACTGATTCATAAACTTCACGAGCTCCGCACCCTGCCGAGTGAAACAGAAGTTTTTGAATTCAAAGAAGCAAAGGCTACTTTTGACTTTGGCAAACTGTGCAGGTATTTTTCAGCCTTGTCAAACGAGGCGAATCTTAAAGGCAAACCACATGCTTGGCTGATTTTCGGCATTACAGACAAGGGTAGAACTATAGTAGGCAGCCGGTTTCGATCAGATCGAAAAGACCTTGACAGTCTTAAGGGAGAAGTCGCCAATAAAACCACTCACCGCATTACCTTTATAGAAATATACGAGCTCCATCTACCCGAAGGGCGGATTGTTCTGTTCCAAATACCTGCTGCGCCCAAAGGACTCCCTATTGCATGTGATGGGCATTACTACGGGCGTGATGGAGAAGAATTGGCGCCGTTGAATATAGAGGAGATTGAGCGAATCAGGGCACAGTCAGTTGCGGACGACTGGAGTGCCGCCATCGTCCATGGCGCGACAATTAATGACCTTGAGAAAAGTGCTGTAGCAAAGGCACGGGAAAACTTCAAAAATAAATTTCCGGAGAAAGCCGGCGATGTAGACACATGGGACGATGTTACTTTCCTGAATAAAGCGAAAGTCACCAGAAAAGGCCACATCACCCGCACGGCAATCATCCTCCTGGGTAGACCTGAAGCCGAGCATTTTATCAGTCCGGCTGAAGCAAAAATACGCTGGCTGCTGAAAGATGCCAAAGGAAATGATAAGGATTATCACATTGAAAGCTGTCCGCTGCTGTTGGCGGTTGATAAGATCTATGCAAAAATCCGCAACTTGAAATACCGCTATATAAAAGACGGTACACTTTTCCCTGATGAGGTTGACCAGTACGAACCTTTTGTAATCCGCGAAGCTATAAATAACTGTATTGCACATCAGGATTACACGCAGGGAGGCCGTATTAATGTTGTCGAAATGGATGACCAACTGGTATTTACCAATCTTGGCAGTTTTATCCCCGGGTCTGTCGAAAGAGTGGTGAAAGAAGATGCTCCCGAAGAGCACTACCGAAACGGGTTCCTGGCTACGGCCATGTTCAATCTGAAAATGGTCGATACGGCAGGCAGCGGAATCAGAAAGATGTTTACCTTTCAAAAGGAACGATTTTTCCCAATGCCGGAATATGACTTATCGGGAGGAAAAGTAAAGGTTACCGTAATCGGTAAAGTGCTGGATATGGATTTTGCAAGAGTAGTGGCCCGCAACCCCAGGCTCTCCTTGGATCAGATTATTGAACTGGACAAAGTTCAAAGGAGAAGAAAGCTTACGGACGAAGAAGCGAAGAATCTCAAGGCCCTTGGATTAATTGAGGGGAGAAAACCTAACTATTTTATTTCCGCAAAGATAACAGCATCCCTTTCAAATGATGAACTAAAAGCGCATTATATCAGGCAACGAGGACTTGATGATGAACATTATAAAAAGCTTATAGTTGAATATCTTAAAAAATTTGGTAATTCATCAAAGAAAAACATTTATACATTTCTAAAGGATAAATTGCCGGACATACTGACTGAAACCCAAAAGAAGAATAAAGTTACCAATTTGCTGTCCGCTTTAAGAAGCAATAGGACAATTCGGAACAAGGGCTATTCCAGGTGGTCTCTTGTTTAAAAGAGTTTTAAAAGAGTTTTAAAAGAATTTTAAAAGAGTTTGGCGGGAAAATAATTGAATAACAATAAGGTAACATCTATATTCAAAATCAAATTAAAATTGAAAAAAACAATTAAAGCCTTTGAAACAGATCTGTAGTAAAAGAAGCATATCTCCCTTATCCGTGTTGGCAGATAATAAAACCAATTAGGGTTAATATGCCAAAAAATAAGACAATTGACCTGCTGAAAGTTTTCGGAGATACTTTGAATGAGCAATAAGAAAGCGGTGGTCCTCCTCAGCGGCGGGATCGATTCCTCCACCACGGCGGCTATTGCAAAGGCGGAAGGATACGAAATCTACGCCCTGAGCTTCGATTATGCCCAGAGACACCGGCGCGAGCTCCTCTCGGCCGGGAAGGTGGCGGAAAGCCTCGGGGTGAAAAAACATCTCGTCATCGGCTTCGACCTGCGTGCCATCGGCGGCTCGGCCCTCACTTCGGAAACGGAAGTGCCGAAGGCAGAGGGTACGCCCGGGAGAAACGAAAACGCGGAAACTCTGAAGGAGAAGAGGAGCGAAGAGATACCGGTCACCTACGTCCCGGCGCGGAATACCATCTTCCTCTCCTTCGGCCTTTCGTGGGCCGAGGTGCTCGAAGCCCCCGATCTCTTCATCGGTGCCAACGCGGTGGATTACAGCGGCTATCCCGACTGCAGGCCGGAATACCTCCGGGCTTTCGAGGAGATGGCGAACCTCGCCACGAAGGTCTCGGTGGAGGGGAAGCTCCGGTTCAGGATCAACGCTCCCCTCCTGTACATGACCAAAGCGGAGATCATCAGGAGGGGCACGGAACAGGGGCTCGACTACTCCCTCACCTGGAGCTGTTATGATCCGCGGGAAGCAGGACCGGAAGAGAGGGGGACCTCTTCTTCACCCTTGTACGTTCCCTGCGGGAGGTGCGACAGCTGCCTGTTCAGGGCGAAGGGGTTTGAAGAGGCGGGGCTGAAAGATCCCCTGCTGCGGTGACCCGCGCCGCACCGGAGGAAACTGGTTGGATAAGGTACTTCTGCTCCTCGCTGTCCTGCTCATCAACCTGTTCGGCATCGTCCGGCTCAGTTTCCTGTATCCCGTCCTCCTCGGTATCCTTCTGGTCGCCGCTCTTGTCCTGAAGCGCCGGGCGGTTCTCCCCGTCCTCCTTCTTTTTTTCCTCGTAAGCCTCGGCAGCTTCACTTTCCCTTCGGTCATGAGGAGTCTCCCGTCGCTGCAGTTTCTTCTTCCCCTTGTTATTTCCACTCTCCTGGTGCTCCCCTTCATGGGCGGAAGAGAGGTGTTCTCCTGGGCACGAAAGGGGACACTGGACAGGTCCTCAGTCTTCATGACCTGCCTCACCGGGCTGCTCTCCACCGGGGGGCTGCTCCTCTGGGCTTCCTGGACGGACAACCTGGGAATCGGAGTGCAGATAACCCGGGGGTTCTCGCACATCCCTTCCTGGCTGCTCTTCGGGGCAGGGGTGCCCCTTTTTGCCCTGGTGAACGCTTTTACCGAAGAGGCGGTCTTTCGCGGGGTGCTGCAGGAGGCTCTGGGAAAGGCTTTCCGCCGGGATCTCTCCGTTCTGGCGCTGCAATCCTCCGCCTTCGCCGCAGTCCATTACCGGGTGGGGTTCCCCAACGGCGTAGCCGGGTATCTCATGGTCTTCGTCTACGGCCTCGTGCTCGGCTATCTGCGCATGAGGACGAGGGGCATGCTCGCCCCGTATGCCGCCCATGTCATTGCGGACCTTGCTATCGGGTATTTCCTCTGTTTTTCCGTACGGTAGAGACTTTCCCCCTCGCCGTTTGCCCCCGCTGTATGGGGAAATGGTATTATAGGGAATATCAACGGCTTCTTTCTTCCTGCGGGAGTGGAGCCGAGGAGAAGGTGCGCTGAAGGAGGATGCATGGTGGTGCCGGAGTTGAAGTACGACGAAAAGGGGCTCATCCCCGCTATTATTCAGGATGCGGAGAACGGAGATGTCCTGATGATGGCCTATATGAACGAGAGCTCCCTTGCAATGACCCTCGAGACCGGGTATACCCACTTCTGGTCCCGGTCCCGGCAGAAATACTGGAAGAAGGGCGAGACATCGGGGCATGTCCAGGAGGTGAGGGAGGTCCTGTACGATTGCGATGCGGACACCCTCCTGATCAAGGTGAAGCAGCACGGTGCAGGCGCGTGCCACACCGGGGAGCGGACCTGTTTTTATCGGAAAATCGGGTGAAAGCGGAGGTCCTGTGAACGACTGTATTTTCTGCAAGATTGCCGAGAAGAAGATTCCCGCAAAAGTGATCTACGAGGACGAGCATGCCGTTGCCTTTGAGGACATCAATCCCCAGGCGCCGGTGCATACCCTCATCATCCCCCGGAAGCATATTCCCACCCTCCTGGACATCGGCGAGGAGGACCATGCCCTCCTGGGCCATCTCGTCAAGGTCGCCGGCGCCATCGCCCGGGACAAGGGGGTTGCGGAGAGGGGGTTCCGGGTGGTCGCCAACTGCAACCGCGAGAGCGGGCAGACCGTTTACCACATCCATATCCATCTCCTCGGCGGCCGCCCGATGCAGTGGCCTCCGGGATGAGAGCAAACAAGGATTCCGGCACGGGGAGCGGCAGAGGTACGGCCCTCACTGCCCCTCTATGAAAATACTCGGCAAGGAAATCGTCTGGCAAGGGAGCTTCCTCCGGACACTCCTCATCGCCTATGAGGACCACACGGGTGCGCAGAGGACCTGGGAGGCGGTGGAAAGGGTGAACTGCAGCGGCATTGTCGCCGTCGTCCCCGTCACCCCCCGGGGAGAGGCCCTCCTCATTCGCCAGTTCAGGCCTGTCCTGAACGGCTTTGTGGTGGAATTCCCCGCCGGGCTGAACGACAGGAGCGAGCCCCTCGCGGAAGTGGCTAGGCGGGAATTGATCGAGGAGACGGGTTTCAGCAGCGACAGGATATCCTTTCTCGCGGAGGGCCCCCTTTCTTCCGGTCTCACCACGGAGGTGCTTTCGGTCTTCCTGGCGGAAGAGACGGTGCCTGCCCCTCCGGAGCTGAAGAGCCTGTATCCCCCCGATGAATCCGAGGATATCGAGGTGCTGCGGATCCCCCTCACCGGTGCATACGAGGCCCTCGATGGCTGCGCGAAAGACGGGGACCTCGTGGATCTGAAAATATACGGACTGATCGAGCTGGCGAGGAGAAAAATGAGCCGGTAAGCGCCGGAGAGAAGACATCCTCCCGGCGCTTACCGGAGTGCCTATTCCAGCTTTATTGCTTCAACAGGGCAGATATTCGCTGCCTCTTCGCAGTCGCAGGAATCACACTTGTCGGCATTGGTCACCCACGCCTTGTCATCCCTCAGCTCGAATACCTCGGGACACACCTCGGCACAAGAGCCGCAGCCTATGCACAGATCGTGATCAACAATAGGTGTTGCCATTCAAAACCTCCTGAGCATTGATAGTTTCTTAATTATAGCAAATTGTACGGGCTGTTCCGCCATAAAAATCAGTTTTCCAAATATATATTGATTTTGAAAAGCAATTCAGGATAACGTATAGGGGCTGTGCAATAGGGAGTACGGTTAGTATAATAGGGCGGTCGAGGGAGAGCAGGGAGGCTGTATGGATATAAAGGCGTTGGTCCTGGAGAAGGCGCTGGAGGCGAGGGAGGGGGCGCGGAGTCTTGCGCGGGCTTCCACCCTCCGGAAGAACCGCGCCCTCGTCAGGATGGCGGAAGCCCTTTCGGACGGGGCGGGAGTGCTGATTTTCGAAAACGAAAAGGATCTCGGGTATGCACGGGACAAGGGCCTTTCCAAAGCGCTCATCGACCGGCTGACCCTCACGGAGAAGAGGATAGAGGAGATGGCCCGGGGGCTCGTGGAGATTTCCCAGCTGCCCGACCCGGTGGGAGAGGTGACCGGGATGCGGCAGCGGCCCAACGGGATGTCGGTGGGCCGGATGCGGGTGCCCATCGGCTCCATCGGCATCATCTATGAGGCCCGTCCCAATGTCACCGCTGATGCCACGAGCCTCTGCCTCAAGGCGGGGAACGCGGTGATCCTGCGGGGAGGGTCCGAGGCGATCCATTCCAACAGGGCCATCGTGTCCGTCCTCAGGGAGGCGGCGCGGGCTGAGGATATCCATGAGGGCGCCATTACTTTCATCGATATCCCCGACCGCGAGGCGGTGATGGAGATGCTGAAGCTCGAGGGCATCATCGACCTGATCATTCCCCGGGGGGGCGAAGGGCTCATCAGGGCGGTCGCCGAGAATTCGCGGATACCGGTCCTCAAGCATTACAAAGGGGTCTGCCATGTCTTTGTGGACAGGGATGCCGACCTCGGAATGGCTGAAGAGATAAGCTTCAATGCGAAAGTGCAGCGGCCCGGGACCTGCAACGCCATGGAGACCCTGCTGGTCGATGCGCCTGTTGCGGAGCGCTTCCTCCCCGCGATGCTGAAGAGATTCCGCGATGCGGGCGTTTCGCTGAAGGGGTGCGTAAAGACGGCCGCCCTCGTTCCCGGGACTGCGGAGCTGCAGGAAGAGGACCTCCACAGGGAATACCTCGACCTGGTCCTGAACGTAAAAGTGGTAGCCGATATGGAGGAGGCCATGGAGCATATCGCCCGGTACGGCTCCGCCCATTCGGACGCCATCGTGACCAGGGACTATGCGCGGGCGATGCGGTTTCTGAGGGAGGTGGACTCTTCAGCCGTCCTGGTGAACGCTTCCACCCGCCTGAACGACGGATACCAGTTCGGGCTCGGCGCGGAAATCGGGATCTCCACGGACAAGATCCATGCACGGGGCCCCATGGGTCTGGAAGAGCTGACCTGCACGAAGTTTATCGTCTTTGGAAACGGCCAACTGAGGGAATAAATAAGGGGTAAAGGAGGGTTTTCACCATGTCGGAAAAGTTGAACCACGAGGAGTTTGTGAAAAAGGCGATTGTAAGCCTCCGGAAAGAGCCCTACAAGGGGATTCATACCGTCTATTCCGGTTTTAACGATGCATTCAAAAAGTATTTTGAGGGCGAAAATCCTATCGAGATAACGAACAGGCTTTCCGAGGAGGGCAAGATCGTCATTCGGCCCGTAAGGGGAGGCGTCATGCTCTACCTGCCTGAAGACGCCCCTGCCGCGAAGGGCCACCAGGCCGAAGAGGCCCTCAAGAAGATGGGCCTCTAGAAAGAGCGGCAGTGTGCCTGAGTCCATCGTAAAACGAAAAGAGAGGGGCGATCCTGTGGGCCGCCCCGAGTAGTTATTCTACGAGATGCGGCGGGGCATATTCGGGGGTACGTTCAATCCGATCCACCTCGGACACCTGAGGACTGCTGAAGAGGTGAGGGAGACCTGCCTGCTCGACTCCGTCCTCTTCATCCCCTCGGGAAACCCTCCCCTGAAGGAAGCGGACCTTGCAGAGGCCGGCCACCGGTATGAAATGGTGCGGCGGGCGGTCGAGCCGAACCGCCATTTCGGCGTGTCCGACATCGAACTGCAGCGGACCGAAAGGTCGTATACGGTCACCACTCTCCTGGAGCTCCGGGGGAGGTACCCGGAAGACGAGTTGTTTTTCATCCTCGGCATCGACGCCTTCCTCGATATCCCCGCCTGGTGGCAGCCCGAGAGTGTTGTCCGCCTTGTCGATTTCATCGTAGTGACGCGGCCCGGCTTCAGCATGGCCGATGCGGCCCGCTCCCCCTTCCTATCCTTTCCGGCAGGGGCGGATCCTTCGCTGCTTTCCCCTCCCGCCTCGCCTCTCCGCCTTGCAGGGGGAAGGAGTGCGGTCTTTCTTCCGGTTACTCCCCTCGCTCTTTCTTCCACTGCGATCAGGGGGCTCGTCAGAGAGGACAGGAGCATCCGGTACCTCGTCCCGGAGGCGGTTGAGGAGTATATCCGCTCCCGGGGCCTCTACCGCCGGTAGAGGGCGGCGTCCTTGCAAGTTTTCCCCCCGGTTGTGTATTTTGTACCATATGGAGTTTTTTGAAGCCGTCATCAATAATCTTGACGAAGCGGTGTATCTTTTCGACAAGAAGGGCAGGCTTATCTTCGCAAACAAGGCGGGAGAGGAGTTTTTTGGCAAGAGCCTCAAGGAGATCCGCCACCGGCAGTTCCAGGACCTCTTCTCCACCTCGAAGGATATCGTCGTGCTCCTGCAGAAGTCCCTCCGTGAGGGGCGCTCCTTCAACTGCAGGGACCTGGAGATCGAGCTCGACAGGGTGGTGAGCGTAGAGGTGAACGTCTCCCCCTTTTACCTTGCCGCAGCGCTGGAAGGGGCGCTCCTCTGCCTGCGGGAAAATCTCTCCATCACCACCCGTGAGGACTACCACTTCGACATGCTCCTCTACCTCATCGGCTCGGTCGCCCACGAGATCAAGAACCCCCTGAGCGGAATAAAGGGAGCGGCCCAGATCCTGAAGGGCAGTGCGCGGAACGAGGAGGCGATGGAGTGCGTCAACCTGATCCTGAAGGAGGCCGACAGGCTCAACCTCGTCCTGAACAGCTACCTGACCATGACCAGGACCCCTGTCTTCAACGAGCTCAATATCCACGAGGTCATCGAGCATGCCCTGAAGGTGATGGATACCGCCGCTGAAGAGATACATATCAGGATTCTCAAGTCGTATGACCCCAGCCTCCCCTCCCTGCGCGGGGACGAGAGCAAGCTGCTCCAGGTCTTCATCAACCTGCTGAAGAACGCGGTCGAAGCCATGGAGGCGAAGGACCGCCAGGAGCTCTCCACCGAAAGGCAGTGCGCCGTGCATCCTTTCCAGAAGGAGGAGGGGCGGCATGTCCTGAGCATCTCCACGAGGCCGTCCAACGAATATATGGTCATTTACGAGGGCGGAGAGGGGCTTTCCAGGAGGGAGGCGCGGTCGAAGAAGCAGCGGTGGGTGGTCATTACGGTGCAGGATACGGGAATCGGCATTCCTCGTGAGGAGCTGGGCAGGATCTTCCTGCCGTTCTATACGAAGAAGACGGGAGGGAGCGGCCTCGGCCTGGCCCTCTCGAAGAAGATCATCAAGGACCACGGGGGGCTCATCAAAGTGAAGAGCGAGAGAGGCTGCGGGACCGTTTTCAGCATTTACCTGCCGCTGCGGGCGGCGGGGGAGGGCCTGTCATGAGCAAAAGGGTTCTGGTCATCGATGATGACACGAGCGTCATTTGGGTGATACAAAAGGCCCTGGGGCCCCTCGGATACGAGATAGAGGCGAAGACGAGCGTGCGGGAGGGAGTCGGGGCGTGCGGAGAGTACAAGCTGATCCTCCTCGATCTGATGCTGCCCGACGGAAACGGCATGGATGCTCTCAAGGAGATCCGCGGCCTCAATCCGGAGGTCCAGGTGATCATCGTGACCGCCCACGGCCGCATGGAGAGCGCCATCGACGCCATGAAAGAGGGTGCCTACGACTACCTGGAGAAGCCCTTCGACATCGAGGAGCTGAAAATCGTGGTGGAGAAGGCCTTCCGCGACATCGCCCTCAAGGAGGAGCTCCTCTCCCTGCGCCAGGGCAGGGAGGAGTCCTCTCCCCACCAGATCATCGGGAAGTCGAAAGGCATTGTTAAGGTTTTCAAGGAGATCGGCAGGATCGCCCCGAAGGACGTGACCGTCCTTATCACCGGGGAAAGCGGGACGGGGAAGGAGCTGGTGGCGCGGGCCATCCACAACAACAGCACGAGGAAGTTCGGCCCCTTTGCAGCGATCAATTCCGCTTCCATTCCCCGGGAGCTCCTGGAGGCGGAGCTCTTCGGCTGGGAGAGGGGGGCTTTTACCGGCGCCGTGGAGAGGACGGAGGGCAAGATCCAGGCGGCGGACGGGGGCACCCTCTTCATCGACGAGATAGCGGAGCTCGATATCGATCTTCGGGCCAAGCTGCTCCGCGTCCTGCAGGAGAAGGAGTACAGCATGCTGGGGAGCAACAAGGTGGTCAGGGCGGATGTCCGGATCATCGGCGCCACGAACAAGGACCTCAGGGAGTGCGTCCGGAAGGGGCAGTTCCGGAAGGACCTCTATTACCGCTTCAACGTTATCGAGATCAAACTCCCCCCCCTGCGGGAGCGGCGGGAGGATATCACCCCCCTTGCGCGGCATTTCCTCGCGGAAGCGGTCAGGACGCTCGAGCTTCCTCCGAAGGAACTGTCCGCCGATGCGGAGAAATCCCTCCTGGAGCACGACTGGCCCGGCAATGTGAGGGAGGTGGAGAACACCATGAAGAGGGCCGCCCTCCTCTCCAAGGGAAGCGTTATCGAGAGGCGCGACCTCTTTGCGGGAGACTACGCCCTTTGCTCCATCAAGGAGTTTCTGGAGGGGAAGCTGGAGGGGTTTCTGAACAAGATGACGCAGTTGGAGAGCTCGAACCTGTACGAAACCGTGCTGTCCGAGGTGGAAAAGGCCCTTTTCAGCATTGTGCTCAAGGAAACGGCGGGGAACCAGGTGAAGGCAGCGAAGGTCCTGGGCATCAACCGGAACACCCTGAGCAAGAAGATACGGGAGTACCGGCTGATTTGATGCGGGGCTCTCTGGAGGGCAGCAAGGAGTCATCGCTCTCACAGGAGATTTCTGCTGCTCTATGGCTCCCTTCGTTGCCACAGCGCAAACTCGCCTCCTTTCCTCCCTGCCCCGAAAAGTCGTACGACTGTTTCGGGACCCCTCTTCCATCGTTTTGGCAGTTACTGCAGTGGCCACTCCGTTTCGCTAAGAGAGGCAACGAACAAGAGTTAAGGTCTGCTCAGAACTCCCCTCCTCCCCTCACACTGACAGGAACAGGTAGAGGGAAAGGGAAAGGTAGAGGTAGAGAGGAAGACAGAAGAGAAAGAAGGGAGGGTGTCTTTTCTTCTGTCGTCATCCCGGCGGATCCTCTGAGCCGGGATCCAGTCCTTTTCCGAAAGACTCTGGTTCAAAGACTCTGGACCCCGGCTTTCGCCGGGGTGACGGCGTAGAGGGGCTCCGGCTTTCTCCATGAGTGACGGATTCTGAAATGGAGTGTGTACGGGGGCATGGGGGTATCCTCTTGTCTGCAGCGAGTGTCTGGGACATCGGGGGGGACAGGTAACGTCCTGTCCCCATCGTATGCTTGAAGGGAAGAGAGGGAGATATCACGATCAGGAGACCCACTGAGAACAGGGAGGAATTCGCTCGCAAAGAAAGAGGGTGCCCACTAGTCCCACACCAGAGGATGCCTGTTCAGATCCCTCCTTCCAGCGCTCTTCCCCCTCTGCTGCCCTCCCTTGCCTGGACGCCTCTGTTTGCCTCCCGTTTGTAGAGCCCCTCGTGCTCTATTTGATTTTATCGCCCTGAATATGTTATAAAAAAACACTTTTGGGTGCCCAAAGTTTTCCTGGGAAAAATTTGTGTATCCTCCATGCCCTTCCTTGGGACAGGGCTTTATATCCATGTGGAGGTGTCTGATGAATATTTACGAAAATATCGTCATTCTTCATCCCGCGCTCAACGAAGAGGAATTGAAGAACGCCATCGACAAGATCTCCGACCTGATACGGAACTCCGGCGGCGAAGTGCTGAAAGCGGAGAACTGGGGAAGAAGGAAGCTTGCCTTCGAGCTCAACAAGCAGAAAATGGGAGTCTACGCGTTCTTCCTTTTCAAGAGCCCCTCGCCGACAATCCGTAAGATCGAGGAGTACTTCAAGGTCTTCGACCCCGTCATCAAGTTTATGGTCGTCAGGCTTGGAGCGAAGCAGATAGCCGCCCTTCCCAAAGAGGTGCTCGGCGTGCCCGCTGCGCCGCAGGAAGCGGCCCCTGCCGCGCCTCAAGCGGAAGCCTGATGTTCAACAGGATCATCCTGATAGGCAATCTTACCAAGGACCCGGACGTGCGCTATACGCCCGGAGGAACTCCGGTCACCACCCTTGCCATCGCAGTGAATTCCCGGTACAAGCAGGGGGACGAGTCGAAGGAGGAAGTGCTCTTCATCGATGCCGTCGTGTTCGGGAAACAGGCGGAGACGTGCGGGCAGTACCTGGCAAAGGGGCGGCCCGTCCTGGTGGAGGGGCGCCTGCGGGAACGGCGTTGGGAATACGAAGGGCAGAAGAAGAGCAAGATGGAGGTGGTGGCGAACAACGTGCGTTTCCTCTCGTCGAAGAGGGAATCCTCGCCGTCCGGACAGAGCTTCGGGGATGCGCCCCCTCCTGAGGAGGTCACCGACCTCGAGCCTTTCTAGAAAGGACGGCGGAGCGCCGTTCCGGAAAGAGGGCGGGGGGTGGCAGTGCCCGTTCGTGCTGCGCATCATAACGATATAATTCATAGCTATCGCTGAGCGAAGAGAGGAGATACGATGCACCAGAAGAGGTTTCAAAGGAGAAAGTTTTGCCGGTTCTGCGCCGATAAAGTGCCGTTCATCGATTATAAGGACGTGAAGACCCTGCGGAACTATATGACCGAAAGGGGGAAGATCCTCACCCGGAAGATGACCGGAACCTGTGCTGCGCACCAGAGGGAGATCACGGACGCGATCAAGAGAGCGCGCACGATAGCGCTCGTTCCGTTTATGGAAAAATAGCATGAGGATCCCGAAGAGCTGGGTGTCGCCCCTGGCACGGCGGATCGTCGAGAACCTCACGGGCAAGGGGCTCATCGAGCCGGCGGTCCCCGAGGAAACGCTGATCGAAGAGACCGAGAAGCTGCTGATCGAAGAACTGACGGTGGAGGACCGGTTGAACGACGAGGTGCGCCAGCTGTTAAAGAAATACGAGTCGGAAATCGAGAAGGGGCGGCTCGATTTCCGGAAGCTCTTCGACATGACCAAGCAGAAGCTGGTGCGGGAGAGGAATATCGTCCTATGATGCTCTCCGACGACAAGATCACCCACATGACCCATGTGCTTCTCAGGGGGCTGATCGAGAAGGGGCTGATCGCCCTCAAGGAGGACGACAGCCTCCTGAGAAGGGAAATAAAGCGGACGATCACCAACGAGGTGAAAGCCGGCGAAGATATCGACGACGCCGTGCGGAGAAAGCTCCAGTCCTACTCGAAGAAGCTTGTGGAAGGCAGCCCCGAATGGGAGGTGCTGTACAAGAAGTTCTTCGAGGAAGAGGATGCGAAAAGAGGCAGAAGATAGCGCCGCCTTCCCGGGACTGCCGGGGAGAGGTGAGTGATAACGATGCGGTTTGTCGCGGACGCTGCGGAAAAGGACATAAAGCGCGAGAAGAGCATCGCGCGCGAGCTCCGTAAAAGCGGTTGGTGGAAGAGGAAGTGCGCCGAAGGGTCCTGCTACTACTGCCGTGCGAAAGTCCCGCCGGGAGAGCTTACCATGGACCACCTCGTCCCCCTCGTCCGGGGCGGCAGGTCGGTGAAGGGCAACCTCGTCGCCGCCTGCAAGGAATGCAACAACAAGAAGAAGTACCTGGTTCCTCTCGAATGGGAGGAGTACCTTTCCGGACTGGACCGGGAGGAGCCGTAGTTTCCCCCCTGCAGCGCGTGTGCTGCCTTTCCCCTATGACCTGTACCTTCACAGAGCGGGTATGAAGAAGAGAATCCTTTTCGGTTTAGGTCTCTTTTCCCTCTTTTTTCTTCTGGGCGGCATCTATATCATTTTTACGATCGAACGGTCCACCTCGACACTGGACAACCTCATCAGGCTCCATCAGGTGGAGATGCTGCGGGAGCATCTCCTGATGCGGGTGGAGAAGGTGCAGTCCGATCTCGCCCTGCGCACCACGCAGCATGCGCGAAGCGCCGAAACGGTACGGGAGCATGTGAGGGATATGGAAAAGGGGGCCGCTGTCTGCTTCAGTTGTCATCACTCCGCCCCGGTGGCGGAGCAGCTCCGGGAGCTGAAATCCCAGGTGGCGCTCTACCGGGACGCGATCGGCCGGGTAGTGTCCCGTCGGACGGACGCCCGCTCCCTGAACGGGGAGGAGGACAGCGCCTTCTTCATCGGAGAGCACCTCGTTGCGAAGACCAACAGCATGATCAGCCTGGCGGGAGCGCGGCTCGAAGAAAAGACCCATTTCACCCTCAAGAAGATCGACAGCATGAAATATATCCTGTATGTCCTCGTGGTGGGGGGGCCTTTTCTCGCCGCAGGGCTGGCCCTCGTGGTCATAAAGGGTTTTACCGGACCGATGCGGGAGCTTCTCGATGCGACGAGAAGGCTCAAGGCGGGCGATCTGGACCATCGCATCGGCGCGCTGCAGGACGAGTTCGGCGAGATGGCGGCTTCCTTCAACGAGATGGCCCTGGCGCTCAGGGACCACATGTCCCGGATCGAGGAGAGCGAGAAGCGCTACCGGATGCTCTTCGAGAGCGCCGGGGACGCCATTTTCGTCCTGGAGGCCGAGGGAGAGGGGGCAGGGAACATTGTGGCCGCCAACAGGGCAGCGGAGGAAATGCATGGAACGAACGAACTGCTCCATATTAACTTCAGGGACCTGGATACGCCCGACGCGGCGGAGGCGGTCGGGGGCTGGCTGGAGAGGATGCTGCGGGGCGAATGGATCAAGGCGGAAATCACCCACCGCAAGAAGGACGGGACCGTCTTCCCGGTGGAAATAAGCGCCGGACTGCTCGCGCTGAAGGAGCGCACGTACATTCTCGCCTTCGACAGGGACCTCACGGAGCGCAGACGGGCCGAGGAGGAGATGCAGCGCGCTGAGCAGATGCGGATATGCGGCGAGTTCGCTGCGGGGCTCGCCCACGAGATCAAGAACCCTCTCGCGGGCATAAAGGTATCCATGGAGGTGCTGGCTGAGGAGGCTCCCCTCCCGCAGGAGGATAGGGAGGTCCTGGTCCAGGTCGTAGCGGAAATCAGGCGTATTGAGACCCTGATCCGGGACCTGCTCAATTACGCAAAGCCTCCGCGGCCCCAGCTCATGAGCATCTCCCTCCACAACGTCCTCGACGCCACCCTTTCCTTTGTCCTGAAATCCCCCTCCTTTTCCGCGCAGGGAGGAGCGGTCCGTATCGAGAAGGCCTTTTCCCCTGTACTGCCCGAGATCACGGCAGATCCCCTCCAGCTGCAGCAGGTGTTCCTGAACCTGCTCCTCAATGCCGCGGATGCCCTGCCCGAAGGGGGGGCCATAACGGTGAAGACCGCTCTTGAAGGGGAGGGGGACCGCATCCTGGTGGCAATCTCCGATACCGGCAAAGGAGTGGAGGAGCGGATGCGGGAAAAGATTTTTCAGCCCTTCTACACCACGAAGGCAAAGGGGACGGGACTCGGCCTGCCTATCAGCAAGAGGCTTGTCGAACAGCACGGTGGCACTCTGCAGGTGGAGAACAGCGAGAACGGCGGGGCTGTTTTCAAGATCACCCTCCCTGTCAGAAAGAAGGGAGAGGAGAAGTGATCCGGAGGCGATCTCCCTGAAAGCCTCGTCGTCTGTTTTCGCCGCTTTCATCTTTCTGTTGACTTCAGGCAATGCTCCTTGCTGCCGCCTCCCGGCGGACCGGTATTCCACGTCGACTGTCTGTTAACTCACTCCGTATCACTGGTGAATTCCCTCCCGTTGTGCGCACCGGGCGGGCTCCTGCCCCCTCCCGTACCGGACAAATTTGTTGTGTCTGTAAGACTCCACTTACAAAAATGTGATAGAGCGTTTTTAAAATCCTTTCTATTCAAACCGATGAGCCCGGCATGTCTTTTGCTCATATACCCTAAAATGAGTATGCACTATCAGGAGGTGACGATGACATGGAAAGGATCAGAAGATACTTAAAAAATGCGCTTTCAAGAAAGATTGCTCTCCCCCTCGCGGGTTTTCTTCTTGTTTTTCTATCCATTGGGATAGGAAGTGCCTGGACCCATTCCAATAAGCCCGAGTTCTGTATCTCCTGTCACACGATGGAGAGGGAGTACCGGAACTGGTCGCATTCAGGCCATCGTAACCGGGCTGGCTGCGCGGACTGCCATCTCTCCCAGCAGAATATCGCTGCCAAATTGGCGGGAAAAGCCAGAGATGGGATCAACCATGGATACGCCTATCTATCCGGTAGGATTCCGGACCCCCTGAGGATATCGAAGCATTCAGAAAGCACGGTGATGGCGAATTGTATGAGATGTCACGGGGAGATGGTGGCGAAAATAAAGCCTGACCAGAGGAAGTGTTGGGATTGCCACCGTAACCTGCCTCACGGATACTGATCAGAACCGGTGATTCCTCCGGCATCGCCGGAATGACCCGGACGGCTTTTTACCTTTCAAATACCTGCAGGGAGGTACGATATGAAGAGAGGAGCGGCAGTGTTGTTTTTGTTTCTGGTATCCGTTCTTGCCGGCTGCACACAGCCGGCAAGAACGGATACGGTAAGCGTGAGTATTCCCCAGGGGGAAAAGGATCCCGCTGTGTGGGGGAAAAAATATCCGAATCATTATGACAGTTTTCTGAAGATCGGCGAAAAGTCCAAGGGATTCAGCCGGTATAAAAGCGACGGGGCGGACAGGCTGAGCCCGTGGCCGTTCCAGTTTATCCTTTTTGACGGATGGGGGATGGGGATCGAATACAATGAGCCGAACGGGCATACCGAGATGCTGAAGGACCAGCTAGCAATCGATCCGTCCCGCAGGAAGGCGGGAGGGGTATGCCTTACCTGCAAGTCTCCCTATTCTCCCGACCTGCGAGAAAGACTGAAGGAGGATTACTTCAGGCAGCCCTATGAGAAAGTGCATGGGCAGATTCCGGGAGAGCATCGGCAGCTGGGGATTTCCTGCTCCGATTGCCATGAGCCGCAGAGCATGGACCTGAGGATAAGCCGGTGGACATTGATAGAGGCGCTCAAGGCCATCGGGAAGGATCCCGGGAAACTGACACGGCAGGAGATGAGGAGCCTCGTGTGCGCTCAGTGTCACGTGACCTACTCCATCCCGAAAGATGAGAGCGGTGCATCGACGGATCTGAAGCTGCCCTGGAAGTACGGGAAATGGGGGGACATCAGTGTTGAAGCGGTTATTACACAGATCAGGAAAGAGAACCTGAAAGAGTGGAAACACACTGTCACCGGCCAGAAGCTCGGCCATGTGCGCCACCCCGAATTCGAGCTCTTCTCCGCACCGGGCAGCGTTCACTGGGCAGCCGGAGTAGCGTGTGCCGATTGCCATATGCCTTACGAACGGGTCGGCAGAGAGAAAATTTCGTCGCATCACTGGGAGAGCCCGGTAAAGGGCAACATGAGGGCATGTCTGCAGTGTCACAACCAAAGCGTGGAATGGCTGAAAGAGCAGGTGCTGAACATTCAGGACAGGGTGAATCACCTGTTTACGAAAGCCGGCTATACGGCGGCGCGTGCGGCGCTTTTGATAGAGGCGGCAGAGAAATTGCCGAAGGCGGATATGAGGCTGCTCGGCAAAGCAAAAGAAATGTACCAGGAGGCCTATTACCGGAATACATGGATAGGGGCGGAGAACAGTATGGGTTTTCATAATCCGCCCGAGGCAATGCGTGTACTGGGTGATGCCCTCGATTACGGGTATAGGGCGGAGTTGCTCGCGCGGAATGCCATAATCAAGACGGGTGCAACGCCGCCGGAGATGAGCGCGGAGAGCATCGATGCGTTAGCAGCAAAAAGGTTTGCGCACGGGAAGAGATACGAGGCGCTGCAGAAAGGCAATGGGAAAAAAGCCGCATTGATAGGAATGGCAGGCAACGGAATGTAATGGGGCGGCAGGGGCGTAGCTTTTATAGGCAAGGACGGTTCTTCCTGGCGCTACCGGGTCGCCGGCCCCTCAGCCGGGAAGACGGAACCCGCGCAGACCGGCCTCAGTCGGCGCAGCGTATGCAGTTCTTCCCGTTTCTCTTCGCCTTGTACAACCGGTCGTCCGCGGTGATAAGGAGGTCTGCGGAAGACTCCCCGTCGTCCGGGAAGGCAGCCAGGCCGAAGCTCGCGGTGATGGAGACCCTCTTCCCCTCCGGTAGGGGGATGCTTTCCTGCGCAATCCCCTTCCGCAGCCTTTCGAGTACCGGAAGGGCCGCCTCTCTCCTTGTTTCGGGCATGATGATCACGAATTCCTCCCCGCCGTACCGCGCGATCACATCCGCCTTGCGCACGTTTTTTCCCATCAGGCAGGCTATCTCTCTCAGCACCGCATCGCCCGCCGCGTGGCTGTGCGTATCATTGAGCTCCTTGAAATTGTCGAGGTCGATGAGCGCGAGGGAAAAGCGCCTCTGCATCCTTCTGCTCCTCTCCAGCTCTTTTAGGAGGAACTCGTTCAGAAACCGCCTGTTGTAGAGCCCGGTCAGCGGGTCGGTGGTGTAGAGTTTCACGTCCTCGGTGATGTCCCGCAGGATCAACTGGATCCTCCCCCTCTCCTCCTGCATGTCCGTCTTGATGGAAAAACCAGAAATTTCGAAGATATGGTCGTTTTTCTTGAAGCGTATCTCCTCTATCCTGGCGCATTTCCGCAGGGTGTCGTGCACCGTCTCCCACTTCTCGGGGGGGATAAGGTCGGTGACGGGCCTGCCGAGGATCTCGGGGCCGAACCTGCTCACCACTTTCTCGTTGGCCCATATGATGCACTGCTCTTTCCCCGCGTCGATGATCTCCACCAGCATCTCGGGGAAAAGGTTCAGGACGTCCTTCGTATGCTTCAGCTTCCTTTCGATGAGGCTGCCGAAGTCCCCCTCGAGGTTCCGGAGAAGGTCCCTGTCGGTGACGATCCCGACGGCCTTCCCCTCCCCGTCGATAATCACCACCCTCCTGATGTGCGCGGTGCTCATCACCTTCACGATGTCGTAGAGGGGGGCATCGAGGGTGGAGGTGACCACCGGGTGCGACATGGAGCGGCACGCCGGCTCCGCCGGGGAGAACCCCTTTTCGGAGAGCCTGAGGATGTCTTTCTCGGTGATGATTCCCACGGCCCTCCCCTCCTCCACGATCGGGACGGAGCTGACGGCATGGCGCACCATCATGGCGAGGACCTTTTTTATCGGCGCATCGGGCGGCAGGCTGAGGAGGGGCCTTATTTTTTTGAAGATGTGGCGCACCCGGACCTTCGAACGGTAGAAATCTTCCTCGAGATACCTGACGAGGTCCTGCTGCGTCAGGACGCCGAGGAAGGCGCCCCCCTCCCCGGTGACGACCAGCCTCCTGATATTGTTTTCGATCATCAGGGAGAGGGCGTAGAAGAGCGTCCTGTCGCCTTTGGCGGTCACAAGCTGCTTCTTTACATACCGGTAGGCAGGCGCCTGGAGGTCTCCTCCCGCATACAGGATGCCGACCACGTCCCGCTCCGTCAGGATCCCCTCGGGCTTCCCGTCCCTGACGACCACGGCAACTCCCTTTCCGTTGGCGTTCATCATGATAATCAGGTCCTGCAGGGATGCAGTGCGGCCGATGCTGACATTATCCCTTTCGACGATATCTCTCAGGAAAAGACCGATCATGGAACCCTCCCCCGGTTTATTTAAGAAGATCACTATACTATACAAAATCCCCCTCCCCTGTCTATCGGAGAAAAAGCCGCGCGGGGCCCCTGCGGACCCGCTGCGCGAGAGGGAGGACGGCGGAGGAGGGGAAGCGCCCCGGTGTGCTTTCCGGCGCGCAGACAGGAGAGAGGAAGGTGCAGTGCGGGCTCGGGTGAAGAGGGGCTGTTGCGCATACCGCCCGATAAAGTTTACTATTATCTTTGATGGAGGGAAGCTCCTCCCGCCTCTGTCCGGTCTCCTCCGCCCCCGGGCGAAATCCATCCGGCGGAGGAATAGTATCCTTTCGGAGCATGCCATTGGATAGGAAAAATAGAGTGCTTGTTGTCGATGACGAGGAGTTGATCGTTTCCACGGTCTCGCGCTATCTCTCGGCCAAAGGATATGCCGCAACAGCGACGACGTCGTCAGAAGATGCCATGAACGCCATCGAAACCGGCACTTTCGACATAGTGATCACCGATCTGAAGATGCAGCCGTACAGCGGGCTTGATATCATTAAACGCCTGAGGGAATTGCGGTTCGGGGGAAAGGTGATCCTCATTACCGCCTTTTACGGCGAGATCCATGCGGAAGTCGGTGCCCTCAAGGTCGATTGTGTGGTGGAAAAGCCGTTCAGCCTTGGCGAATTGCTCGAGAAAATAAAGGGGCTGGCCGGCGAAAAGTAGACCGAACCGGGGCTCTTCTGCTCCCTATCCTCTCCCCATCAGCTCGTCGATCTTCCCGCCGATGTCTTCCGCCTGCATCAGGGAGGTGCCGACGAGCAGGGCGTCCACCCCCGCTTCCCGCAGCCTCTCTACATCGGAGCGGGTGCGTATCCCGCTCTCGCTCACCACGATCCTCCCCGGGGGGACCTCCTTCCTGAGCCGGAGGGTGGTGGAGAGGTCGATTGCGAGCGTCCTGAGGTTCCGGTTGTTGATGCCGATGATCTCCGCGTTCACCCGGAGCGCCTTCTCAAGCTCCTCTTCGTCATGCACCTCGAAGAGCACCTGCAGTCCTAGTTCTGAGGCCAGGTGGAGATAGTCCTGCGCCTGGCTCCTTTCGAGCAGGGCGGCGATGAGGAGCAGGGCGTCGGCGCCGTTGACCCTCGCCTCGTAGAGCTGATACTCGTCGAAGATGAAGTCTTTCCGCAAGAGGGGGAGTGCGGTCTTCCGCCTGACTTCCCCGAGAAAGGAGAGCCGGCCCTGGAAGAAATCCTCTTCGGTCAGGACGGAAAGGGCGTCCGCCCCTTTCCTCTCGTAGAGGGAGGCGATGGGGACGGGATCGAAGTCCTTTCTGATAAGCCCCTTCGCGGGAGACGCCTTCTTCAGCTCCGCAATCAGGCGCAGCGCGGCATCGCTTTTCCGCCGCACCGCCTCCCGGAAGTCCCGGGGCGCATCGCACTCCCGCACCCGCCCCCTGAGCTCCGACAGGGAGGTCTTTCTTTTGGCCTCCCCGAGCCGCTCCGCCTTCCGCGCCGCAATGGTGTCCAGTATGCTCATGACAGAAAATTGTACCGTAAAAGTGACGTAAAAACAAGAAAAAACCGGGCCGGCGCTTTTTCTCCCTCCGCTGACGGACTCCGGCAGGGAAAACGCAGACCTTTTTATTTTCCACTTGACAAGATTCGATTAAGAGGAGTTAAAATAGAATGTTTGTAGTGTATAAAATTAATATACAGATGGTTGAATTCCCGCCGACCTTCTGTCGAGGTGATTGATGAATCCCATGACCCCAGGCTCATACATGCCCACGGAGTATTTCCCCATACTGATAACCATGATCATCGCTTCCGCCGTCGGCTTCGGCGCGCTGCTCATGGGAAATCTGTTCCGCCTGAAGAGGGCATACCGTGAGAAGCTGATGGCCTACGAATCGGGCAACCCTCCCCTGGGGGAGCCCCGGTACCGGTTCAACGTGAAATTCTACATTATCGCCATGCTCTTCGTCGTTTTCGATGTGGAAGCCGTCTTCCTCTACCCCTGGGCCATAGTCTACGATAAAATAGGTTTGTATGCCCTGATCGAAATGCTCCTCTTCATCGTCGTCTTGGTGGTCGGCTATGTGTACGCCTGGAAGAAGGAGGCGTTTGTTTGGGATTAGGGTATTCCGCGGCGCTCTGCGCCGGAGGCAAAGAGAGCGGCGCTGCAAAAACGATTTCTATTCTGTATGTTGAGCGCCCTGCGCGCAAAAGGAGGTGAACCTAATGGCAACGGAAACAAGCACTTCGTCCGACGTAATTAAGATAGAAGAGGGCTTGCGTGTTATTCCCGGCGCAAACACGATTATCGCCACCCTGGACAAAATAGTGAACTGGGGTCGCTATTCCTCCCTCTGGCCGATGACCTTCGGCCTCGCCTGATGTGCCATTGAAATGATGACGACGGGATCGTCACACTATGATTTGGACAGGCTGGGCAGCATCTTCAGGGGTTCTCCGCGACAGGCGGATTTCGTGATTATTGCGGGCACGGTGACGAAGAAGATGGCGCCTATCGTACGAAGGGTGTACGACCAGATGCCCGAGCCGCGCTATGTGATCTCCATGGGAAGCTGCGCCTGCAGCGGCGGCATTTTCAATACCTACAGTACGGTTCAGGGGGTGGACACCTTCCTGCCGGTGGACATCTACATTCCCGGATGTCCGCCGAGACCCGAGGCGCTCCTGGACGGCATCCTGAAGCTCCAGGACAAAATCAAGAAAGAGCACCTGAAATGGAGCATGTGGAGATAAAAAAAGAAGAGGGGATTCGATGGAGCCAAAAGAGATAGCGGAAGCGATAAAGGACAGATATCCCACCGAAGTGCGGGAAATCAAGGAGTTTCGCGGCCAGGTGTCGGTCATCGTCCGAAAGGACAGGATAAAGGAGATGCTGAAGTACCTGCACGAGACGCCGGAGCTCTACTTCGATTTCCTGGAGGACCTGTGCGGGGTGGATTACCTCGGCAGGAAGGAGCCGCGCTTCGAGGTCGTCTACCACCTGTATTCCATGCGCCATAAACACATGATCCGCATCCGGGCCGAGGTCCCCGAGGACGACTGCGCCGTCGACAGCGTGGTGGATATATGGCAGGGGGCCAACTGGCACGAGAGGGAATGCTACGACCTGTTCGGCGTGACCTTTACGGGGCATCCCGACCCGCGGCGCATCCTCCTGCCGGAGGACTGGGAGGGCCATCCCCTGCGGAAGGACTACCCGCTGCAGAGCGACCTCGGCGAAATGGAGTGGAAGGGCTACAAGGAAGTCGTCGAGGTTGCACAGCGAAATAAAGTGTACGAGGTTAGATAAATGTCAGTGCAGACAACGGAGAAAAAGACCAAGGAACTGACCGTCAGCATGGGGCCGCAGCACCCGGCGACCCACGGCGTTTTGAAGCTCGAACTCGAGCTCGACGGAGAGAGCGTCCTCAAATGCACCCCCCATGTCGGCTACCTGCACCGGGGGGTGGAGAAGCTCGCCGAGAACAGGACCTATCTCTCCGCCCTCCCCCTGACCGACAGGCTGGACTATATTTCGAGCATGTCGAACAACGTCGGCTACTGTGTCGCGGTGGAGAGGCTCTTCGGCATCCAAGTCCCGGAGAGGGCGAAGTTCATCAGGACCATCATGTGCGAGATGACCCGGATCAGCAGCCATATCATCGGGGTCGCCACCCACGCCCTGGATATCGGCGCCATGACCCTTTTTCTCTATTCTTTCCGCGACAGGGAGACGCTGCTGGACCTCTTCGAGATGACCTGCGGGGCGCGCCTCACGGTCAGCTACCCGCGCATCGGCGGCGTCAGGAACGACGTGAGCCAGGAGTTCCTCGACACGCTCTACGCCTTCACCGAGGAGTTCCCGAAGACCATCGAGAGGGAGTACGAAACCCTGCTGAACGAGAACAGGATCTGGCTGCAGCGGACGAAGGGGATCGGGGTGATCAGCGCCGAGGACGCCATCAACTGGGGGCTGACCGGCCCGACCCTGAGGGGGTCGGGGGTCCCCTACGATATCAGAAAGACGGCCCCCTACGATGCCTACGACCAGGTGGAGTTCGATGTGCCGGTGGGAAAGAACGGCGACGTTTTCGACCGGTACCTCTGCAGGATGGAGGAGCTGAAGCAGTCCAACCGGATCATAAGGCAGTGCATCGAAAAAATGCCGAGGGGTCCGATCCTGGCCCCCGATGCCCCGAAATTCACCCTTCCGCCCAAAGACCGGGTCCTTACGGACATGGAGTCCCTCATCCACCAGTTCGTCCTGATCACCAAGGGCCCCATCGCTTCGCCCGACGGGGAGCTGTATGTTGCGACGGAGGTCCCGAAAGGGGAGCTGGGCTTCTACTTCGTGGGCGACGGGAGCGGCAGGCCGTACCGGATGCGGCTGCGCGCACCCTCTTTTGTCCATGTTTCCGTTCTGCCGAAACTCTGCGAAAACGCCCTGGTGGCCGATGTCATTGCAAACATAGGTACTATCGATATAGTGCTGGGAGAATGCGACAGGTGAGGATACCATAATGCTCAACGAAAAGCTTGTAGCGGAGATCAACCGACTCAGGAGCAAGTACCAGGATGCGCGTTCCTGCCTCCTGCCCTCTCTCTACGTTGTCCAGAGGGAGGAGGGATGGATCACTCCCGATGCCATGGCGGCGGTGGGAGAGCTGCTCAATGTTCCGAAGGCGACGGTGAAGGGCGTCGCGACCTTCTATTCCATGTACCGCCACAAGCCCGTGGGCAGGCACCTTATCCAGTTGTGCACGAATGTGGCCTGTATGCTCATGGGGGCCGAGAGCCTGGCGGACCTCCTGAAGGAAAAATATGGACTGACACCCAACGGCACCTCTCCCGACGGCAGGTTCTCCCTGGTGATCATGGAATGCATCGGGGCATGCGGCACGGCGCCGGCGATGCTGGTCGATACCGATTTTCATGACGGCCTTAACGAGAAAAACATCCTTGAGATACTGGAGAGTTATAAATAGTCATGGAAAAATACCTATTGCGCAACATCGATGCCCCCGACCCGGCGGACCTCGGCTCGTATGTCGAAGCCGGAGGATACAAGGCCCTTGCCAGGGCCCTTGCGATGAAGCCGGCCGATATCATCGGCGAGGTGAAGAGCTCCGGGCTCAGGGGAAGGGGCGGCGCCGGGTTTCCCACCGGGATGAAATGGTCTTTCGCCGCTGCGGACCCGAAGAGGCCGAAGTACCTCCTCTGCAACGCGGATGAAGGGGAGCCGGGCACCTTCAAGGACAGGCCCCTCCTCGAAAAGAACCCCCATCTTCTCATCGAGGGAATGGTGATCTCCGGGTATGCCCTGGGCGCCGAATACGGCTACATCTATCTCCGCGGCGAGTACCCGGCGGCGAAGGACATCCTCGAAGGCGCCATCCGGCAGGCCCGTAAAAAGGGGTATCTCGGGGACAACATTCTGGGCAAGGGCGTTGTCTTTCACCTATCGGTCCACCAGGGCGCAGGCGCGTATATCTGCGGCGAGGAGACCGCTCTCATCGATTCTCTGGAGGGGAAGAGGGGCCAGCCGAGGATCAAGCCTCCCTTCCCGGTGAACGAGGGCTATCTCTCGAAGCCGACCGTGGTAAACAATGTCGAGACCTTTGCGAACATTCCCTATCTCGTCGAAATCGGGGCGGACGCCTACTCCCGGATCGGGAGCTCCGAGTGCCCCGGCCCGAAGCTCTTCTCGGTGAGCGGGCATGTAAAGAAGCCGGGGGTGTACGAGCTCCCCATGGGGGTCACCCTCCGCGAGATCATCTACGAGCACTGCGGAGGCATCTCCGGGGACAGGAAGCTGAAAGCGGTGATACCGGGCGGCATCTCGACCCCCGTGCTCCCCGCGGACACGATCGACTGTCCAATGGATTTCGTCTCCATGCCCAAGCACGGGAGCATGCTCGGCTCGGGAGCGGTGATGGTCTTTGACGAGACCGTCGACCTGGTAAAGGTCTGTCTCCGGGCGACGAAATTCTTCGAGCACGAGTCCTGCGGCAAGTGCACTCCGTGCAGGGAGGGAGTGGGGTGGATGCGCTCCATCCTCGAGAGGATCGTAAAAGGTGCGGGCACCGGGGGGGATATCGATCTCCTCCTGGAGGTTGCGAAGAACATCGCCGGAAAGACCTTCTGTCCTCTGGGGGACGGGGCCGCTTCGGTGGTGCAGCATTTCATAAAACATTTCAGAAACGAGTTTGAGGAGCAGATCGAGAAGGGCAAGGTGGGGGCCAGCGCATGATTACAGTAACCATTAACGGGAAGAAGCTGCTGTTGGAGAAGCCGGTCACCATACTCGATGCGGCGAAGAGCGCCGGTATCCACATACCGACTCTCTGCCACCACGAGATGCTCGAAGCCTTCGGCGGATGCCGGCTCTGCCTTGTCGAGATCGAGAAGATGCCGCGGCTCCAGACCTCATGCACGGTGAGCGTGACCGACGGGATGGTGGTCTGGACCGAGACGGAGAAGGTCGTCGAGGCGCGGAAGGCCATGCTGGAGTTCCTGCTCATCAACCACGCCCTCGACTGCCCTTACTGCGACAAGGCGGGAGAGTGCGACCTCCAGGACCTCGTGATGAAGTACGGCCCCGCCGCGGGGCGCTTCGCCGAGGGGAAGAGAAAGCACCCCGAGAGCTACGACGATCCCATTATCGTCCGGAACATGGAGCGGTGCATTTCCTGTACGCGGTGCGTCAGGATGTGCGAGAGGGTGCAGGGCTCCTCCGCCATCTCCATGGTGAACAGGACGAGCAAGACCTTCGTGGAGCCTTTCTCCGGGGGGCGCTACAACTGCGAGTACTGCGGGAACTGCCTCACGGTCTGCCCGGTCGGTGCGATCATGTCGCGCCTCCACAAGCACACCTACCGCCCCTGGTATATAGAAAAAGAGGTGAATACCGTCTGCTCCTACTGCGGCGTGGGATGCTCCCTGACCGCCCAGGTGCGGGGCGATTCCATCGTCCGCGTGGTGCCGGAGATGGAGAAGGGCCTGAACAAGGGCCTCCTGTGCAACCGGGGGCGCTTCGGCTACGATTATGTCACCAGTCCGCAGCGGCTGAAGACCCCCCTGATCCGGAAGGAGGGGGAGCTGCAGCAGGCCACCTGGAGCGAGGCCTTTTCCTACATCGCCCGGCGGCTGAAGGAGATCAAGGAAAAGGACGGCGGCAGCGCCATTGCCGGCATCGCGTCGGCGCGCTGCACCAACGAGGACAACCACGTATTCCAGAAGTTCCTGCGGGTGGTGCTCGGCAGCAACAACATCGACTCCGTCGCGGGTTTCGCCTTCGCCCCCGCCCAGCGGTTCTTCGAGAACATCTTCGGGCAGGGCGTCACGGCGAACCCCCTCCACGGCATCTCCCGCTCGGACGGCATCTTCATCACGGGGGCCGACCCCACCGCGGTGAACCCGATCCTGGGTCTCCAGGTGAGGAGGGCGGCGCGCAAGCGCGTTCCGGTCGCGACCCTGGGCCATATGCCCGGCCTGGTGCGCTTTGCTGCGAACAGGCTGGTCCCCCGGCCCCTCACCGATACGGCGGTGCTCGCTGCCCTGGTGACCGAGCTGATGCAGAAGAGGCCCTTTTCCGGGGGGAAGCCCGCCTTTGAAGAGATCATCAAGAAAATCCCGCCCGTCTCCCTGCAGGAGGCGGAGGAAAGGAGCGGAGTCCCGGCTGGAGAGATCGGCGGCTGCGCGGAGACTCTCAAGGGGATGACCAACCCCTCCCTGATCGTCGGAAGGGACAGCGTGCAGAGCTCCCGGGGTCAGGAGAACCTGCTGCTGCTCGCCGCCCTGGCCTATCTCCTGAACGGGCGCATCTATCTCCTCTCGGAGCTCCCCAACGAGCAGGGCCTTGTGGACACGGGGTGTCTGCCCGACATGCTCCCCGGCGGCCGGCCGCTGGCGGTGGAGAGCTTCAGGAAGCGGTACGGGGAGTTCTTCAACGCGGAAATACCGGCTGCCCCCGGCTTGAGCCTCATGGAGATCATCGAGGGGGCGAAGCAGGGGAAGATAAAAGCCCTTTACGTCATGGGAGAAAACGTCGCCTGCAACGTCCCCGACACCGCGTTCGTGCGGGAGGCCCTTTCCGGCCTGGAGTTCATCGTGGTGCAGGATATCTTCCTCAACGAGACGGCCCGGCTTGCCGACGTGGTGCTCCCCGCCCTGGCCTGGTCCGAAAAGGAGGGCTCCTACACCAACCTCGAACGCAGGATGCAGCATGTGCGGAAGGCGGTCGAGGGGGCGCGGAGCAGTGGAAGCATGGAGGATTGGCGGATCATCGCCGAAATAAGCAGGATGCTCGGCGCCGAGATGAAATATACCTCCGCGGGGGACATCCTTGCGGAGATAGCGAAGGTCTCTCCCCTGCACAAGGGGATTACCTATGACGACATGGATGCGGGAGAGTTCCTCTGGCCCTATAAGGGAGAGCCGCTGCGCCACGATGTGAACATCGCGGGCATCGAAATCCCGGACGCGGCCGCCCTCCTGAAGAAGCCGGAGCAGGGCGCACTGTATATCGGCATCGAAAGGCCCCTTTTCCACTCGGCGACCCAGAGCAGGAGCTCCTCAGCCCTGAACAGCATCCTTCCGGAGCCGTACGTGCGCATGAGCAGGGCTCTTGCAGAGCGGATGTCCGTCGGGGACGGCGATTCCGTGGCGGTTTCGACGTCGGCGGGCACGGTCGAGCTGCCCGCGCTGCTGGACCCCGATATGCCCGAAGACGTGGTCCTGGTGGCGAACAACTTTGCGGACAGGGGAGTTTTCAGGGTGATGTCGTGGAAAATGCATGCGGTAACGAAGTCGCCGGTCCTTGACGGGATGGAGGCGACGCTCAGGAAGATAGACAGGAAGACAGCGGAGGTGTCAGGGTGAATATTTTCGGCTTTTCGGTGCCTGCGGGGTATGCGTTTCTCATAAACCTCGTGATCCTTTTGATCAAGATAGGGGTCATCGTGGGGATCACGATGCTGCATGTGCTCTACGCCACCTATTTCGAGAGAAAGGTCATCGGGCATATGCAGATCCGCCTCGGTCCCATGAGGACGGGCTTCCACGGGTTCCTGCAGCCCGTTGCGGACGGTCTGAAGCTGTTTTTCAAGGAGGACATCATCCCAGCGCAGGCGGACCGCACGGTCTTCAAGATCGCGCCGGTCATCTTTGTCTTCGCCGCCCTGAGCTCCCTTGCGGTCATCCCCTTCTTCAACGGGTTCGTTATTGCGAACGTCAACATCGCCCTGCTGTACGTCCTCGCCATGTCCTCCCTGGGCGCCTACGGGGTGATCATGGCGGGCTGGGCGTCCAACTCGAAGTACTCGTTCCTCGGCGGGCTGCGCTCCTCGGCGCAGGTCATCAGCTACGAAGTCGCCCTCGGGCT
>JAXLZK010000029.1:0-18981 GCA_046350935.1 Thermodesulfovibrionales bacterium | reverse complement strand
GTGCCCTGGCCTTGCTTGGCGCCGCCGGTCTGGTCGGGCTGAGCCTTGCCGGGGTCATGCTCATGGCGGGCTCCCTGAACCTCTCGGAGATCGTGAGCGCCCAGCAGCAGCATTGGTACGGCATGTTCCTGATCCCGCAGTGCATCGGGTATTTCGTCTTCATGGTGTCGGCCTTTGCGGAGACCAACAGGACCCCCTTCGACCTGCCCGAAGCGGAAAGCGAGCTGGTGGCGGGCTATTTCGTGGAGTACAGCGGCATGCGATTCGCCCTCTACTATGCGGGCGAATATATCGGCATGCTCGTCATGTCCTCCATCGCGGTCCTGTGCTACTGGGGAGGGTGGACGCTGCCCCCCTTCCTGGTGAATGCGCTCCCCTTCCTGGCGGTGGTGCCCGGCATTGTCTGGTTCCTCTTGAAGGTGTATTTTCACATCTTCCTGTATTACTGGGTCCGGGCCACCGTGCCGCGGTACCGGTATGACCAGTTGATGGGGCTGGGCTGGAAAGTGATGATCCCCCTGGCCCTGGCGAACATCGTGATAACCTCCGTCGTCCGGTACATTACCCGTTAAGTGAGATGACAGGGTGGAGGGTGCGGGCCTGTCCGCACCGCCGCTCATAACCTATTACCATGAGAGGTACGTTATGTCGATAAAGCAGCTAGCGAAAAAGGTGTTCATGCTCGAGATACTGAAGGGGATGGCGCTGACCCTGCGGATGATGTTTTCCCCCGCGGTGACCCGCCAGTACCCCGAGGAGAAGAGGCCCCCCGTGCCCGGGTTCAGGGGCCTGCATGCCCTCGTGCGGAAGGAGGACGGGACCGCCAAGTGCGTCGGATGCGGGCTCTGCGCGGCGGTCTGCCCCTCGAAATGCATCTCCGTCTATACCAGCGAAGGGGCCGACCATACGAAAGTGGTGGACCGGTACGAGATTGAGGTGCTGCGGTGCGTCTACTGCGCCTTTTGCGTCGAGGCATGCCCCTTCGGCGCCGTGGTGCTTACCGAGCACTATGAGTACAGCGATTACGGGCGCGAGCCCCTCTTCATGACCAAGGAAAAGCTCCTCGCCAACTGGGACGCCTTCATGGCCGGCGCAAAGGGAGAGGAGTATTTCAGGAAGTTCTGGCGGCCGCTCGGGGAAGATTACGCCGCCCACGAGGACCAGGCGGTCTTCCGGGGCGGGAAAGAGAACGCCGCGCACGCCTCTTCAGAGGGGGAAAAAGCACTGAGCATACAGGGGAACGAAAATGCTGCCTAAAATATTCTTCGGATATTTCGCCGTCGTCATGGTAGTGCTGTCGCTGTTGATCGTAACGAGGAGGAACCCGGTGCACAGCGTGCTCTGGATGCTGGCGCTGTTTTTCCACATCGCCGGCCTTTACCTGTTCCTGAACGCCGAGTTCCTGGCCGCCGTGCAGGTCATCCTGTACGCGGGGGCCATCCTGGTCCTGTTCCTGTTCGTCGTCATGATGCTGAACCTTAAGGAAGAGGTCGTCGGGGAGCGCTTCGGGAAGGAGTGGCCCGTCGGCGTTTCCGTCGGCGCGTTCCTCCTGGTGCTTTTTTTCTTTACGGTCAATAAGTTCACTCAGGGACCCGCGGGGCAGTATACCATCGAAAGGATCAGGGCGGAAACCCACACGAAGGCCATCGGGTCGGTGCTCTATACCGAGTATCTCCTGCCTTTTGAGATTGCGTCGCTTATCCTGCTGATCGCCATCGTGGGGGCGATCGTACTGGCGAAAAAGACCAAGTAGGGAGTGAGAGGGAAAGGAAGGAGGGTTAATGGTACCGTTAGAATGGTATATAGGGTTGAGCACCGTAATCTTCGTTATCGGGGTCGTCGGCTTTTTGATCAGGAGGAACATCCTCATCATGCTCATGTCCATCGAGCTGATGCTGAACTCGGTCAATATCAGCCTCGTCGCCTTCAGCCACTACCTGCAGGACCTGCGGGGGCAGGTGCTCGTGTTTTTCATCATCACGGTGGCGGCGGCGGAGGCGGCGATCGGGCTGGCGATTCTGATCTCGCTGTTCAGGAATAAGGAAGCGGTCCATACGGACGAAATGACAGAGATGAAAGGGTAACCGAAAATGGATATGTATGTCTTGATTCCCCTCTTGCCGCTCGCGGCGTTTGTCGTCAATATTCTCCTCGGAAAGATCATCATCAAGGACAAGGCCCATTGGGTGGCCATCCCCGCGGTGGCGGGCTCCTTCACCCTGGCCGTACGGACCTTCCTGGAAGTGATGGGCGGAAAGGTGATCAACCAGGACATCTACAGCTGGATCGTCTCCGGCAGCTTCAAAGTCACCGTCGGCTTCCTCATCGACCCGCTGACCGCCATCATGCTGCTCGTCGTGACCAGCATAAGCCTCCTGGTCCATATCTATTCGGTGGGGTACATGCACGGGGACAAGGGGTACTACCGGTTCTTCTCCTACCTGAGTCTCTTCACCTTCTCCATGCTGATGCTGGTGCTGGGGAACAACCTCCTCCAGCTCTATTTCGGATGGGAGGCCGTCGGACTCTGCTCCTACTTCCTTATCGGCTTCTGGTACGAGAAGAAGAGCGCGGCGGATGCCGGAAAGAAGGCTTTTATCGTCAACCGCTTCGGTGACTTCGGTTTCGGTCTGGGCGTCATCCTGATTTTCCTGTACATCGGCAGCGTCCACTATGCCGACATCTTCGGCAAGATCGGGGCTCTCCAGGGCAAGACCATCTATATGCTGGGATACGAGGTGGATCTCATCAGCCTTATCGCGCTCCTGCTCTTCTGCGGTGCGGTGGGCAAATCGGCGCAGATTCCCCTGCATGTGTGGCTCCCCGATGCCATGGAAGGCCCGACCCCGGTGAGCGCATTGATCCATGCCGCGACAATGGTCACCGCCGGTGTTTTCATGGTGTCGCGGTTCAATCCCGTGTTCAGCCTCTCCCCGGTCGCCATGGCGGTGGTGGCCCTGACCGGAGCCGTTACCAGTCTTTTCGCTGCGACCATCGCCCTGGTGCAGAACGATATTAAAAGAATCGTCGCCTATTCGACCGTCAGCCAGCTCGGCTATATGTTCCTCGCCTGCGGAGTGGGCGCGTACGGGGCGGGCGTCTTCCACCTCTACACCCATGCCTACTTCAAGGCCCTCCTGTTCCTGGGCGCGGGAAGCGTGATGCACGCCATGTCCGGGGAACTGGACATCCAGAAGATGGGAGGCCTGAAGAGGCATATGCCGGTGACCTACTGGACCTTCCTCATCGCCTCCCTGAGCATCGCGGGCGTCCCCGGTTTGGCGGGCTTCTTCAGCAAGGACGAAATCCTCTGGATGGCATATAACGGGGGCACTGTCGGCAAGATCGTCTGGGCTATCGGGACGCTGGTAGCGGCCCTGACCGCCTTCTACAGTTTCCGGATCATCTTTCTCGCCTTCCACGGCACCTTCCGGGGCACCCATGAACAGGAGCACCATCTCCATGAATCTCCCGCCTCGATGACCGTTCCCCTGCTGCTGCTGAGCATCGGGGCCGTCGCCGCGGGATGGGTGGGGATTCCGGAATTGCTCGGCTCCTCCCTGGGCGTCGGGAACTGGATCGCCCATTTCTTCGCTCCGGTGCTGGGGCATCCCGCTGCCCACGGGACCCACGAGGAGGAATGGATGGTGATCGCCATCTCCATCGCGGCGGCGCTCGGCGGCATCTTCCTTTCGTGGGTGTTCTACTCCCTGAGGCCGGAGATCCCGAAGAACCTCGCCGCTCAATTCAGGGGTGTCTACACCACCCTGTGGAACAAGTACTACGTCGACGAGCTCTACAATGCGATTGTCGTCAAACCGTCCCTCTGGGTGGCGAAGAACTTCCTGATCCCGGTGACGGACGGCACGATCATCGAGGGCATCGTCAACGGGGTGCCCCGGGCCATCGATGCCTTCGGGGAAAGGCTGCGGAAGCTGCAGACCGGCTACATTCAGCACTACGCCATGAGCATGGCCATAGGGCTGTTCATCCTGTTTGCGCTGGTCCTTATCGCGCAGGCGGGACAGTAGGAGAAGCGATGCCCCGGCCCGATGTTGCACGTGATGAAATCGAGTTCGTAGAGGAGGATAGATGAGTTACCCGATTCTGAGCACCGTCATATTCCTGCCCATTGCAGGCGCGCTGGTCATATTTCTCATAAAGAGGTCGAACGAGTCGCTGATCAAATGGACCGCCCTGGTCCTGAGCCTGGTGACCTTCGCGGTGAGCCTCCCCCTGTTCACCGGCTTCGACAAGACGACCGCGGACATGCAGTTCCGGGAGACGTACCAATGGGTGCCGTCCTGGGGAATCAATTACGCCCTGGGGGTGGACGGCATCAGCGTGCTGTTCGTGCTCCTCTCCACGCTCCTGACGGTGCTCTGCGTGACGGTCTCGTGGAACAGCATCAAGGACAGGGCGAAGGAGTTCTTTGCGGCGCTGCTCCTCATCGAGGGCTCTATGATCGGCGTCTTCTGCAGCCTGGACCTCTTCCTCTTCTATATCTTCTGGGAGGCGATGCTCATTCCCATGTACCTCCTCATCGGTGTTTGGGGAGGACCCAACCGGGTGTATGCGGCGATAAAGTTCTTCCTGTACACTCTCGTGGGGAGCCTTCTGATGCTCATCGGGATCATTGTCCTCTACTTCAACACCGGCCGCTCCTTCGATGTGCTCCAGATGATGGCGACCAACTACCCGTACCATCTGCAGCTCCTTCTCTTCTGGGCCTTCTTTGCGGCTTTCGCGGTGAAAGTCCCCATGTTCCCGGTGCATACCTGGCTGCCTGACGCCCACACCGAGGCTCCCACTGCGGGGAGCGTCATCCTGGCCGGGATTCTTATCAAGATGGGCGCGTACGGCTTCCTCCGCTTCTCGATGCCCATCCTCCCCGAGGCGAGCCGTGCAATGGCCCCGTTGATGATGGTCCTCTCCGTGATCGGGATCATCTACGGGGGTCTGATCTGTCTCGGCCAGAAGGACATCAAGCGGCTGATCGCCTACAGCTCGGTAAGCCATATGGGCTTCGTGACCCTCGGCATCTTCGCCCTCAACATCCAGGGCGTCCAGGGCGGCATCCTCCAGATGATCAACCACGGCATCGTTACCGGGGCGCTGTTCCTTGCCATCGGGATCATCTACGACAGGACCCATACCCGCCAGATAGAGGACTACGGGGGGGTCGCCACGGTGCTCCCCGTGTATGCGGCCTTCTTCATGGTCTTCACCCTCTCGTCCATCGGCCTGCCCGGGACGAACGGCTTCGTCGGCGAGTTCCTCATCCTCCTGGGGGGCTTCACCGCCTCCAATGTCATGGGAGTATTCGCGGCGACGGGGATCATCATCGGCGCCGCCTATATGCTCTGGCTGTACCAGCGGGTCTTTTTCCTCGAAGTCAACCCGAAAGTCCGGAGCCATAAGGATTTGAACCTGCGGGAGGTCCTGACCCTGCTCCCCCTGCTTCTCCTGGTCCTCTGGATCGGTATCTATCCCACTACCTTCCTCAGCTTCATGGACGCTTCGGTGCAGCACCTCATCCAGAGGGTGAACACCGCCGGGCAGCCGCAGGTAGCACAGCACATTATCGAGGTGATAAAATGAACATAGCTTTTCCGGACCTGTCCCCGGTGCTGCCGGAGATCATCATGACCGCTGCGGCGATGGTGCTGCTCCTGCTGGACCTTGTGCTGAAGAACAAGGCGCCCCTCGCCTTCCTGACCATGGGCGCCGCCGTCCTCGTCTTCCTGGCTATTCCCGGGAGCGCCGGGGAGACCTTCGGCGGCATGTTCGTCAGCGATAACTACAGCGCGAATTTCAAGAACATCTTCCTCGTCAACCTCGTACTGACCGCCCTCATCTCCCTGAAGTATATAAGAAGGGAAAAGGCGGAGCACGGGGAATACTACAGCCTGCTCCTCTTCGCCACTGCCGGCATGATGTTCATGGCATCGGCCCGCGACTTCATCATCCTTTATCTCGGCCTGGAGCTGATGGCCCTGAGCACGTACGTCCTTGCAGGGGTAAAGAGGAGCGACCGCAGGTCGAATGAGGCCGCCATCAAATACTTCCTCCTCGGCGCTTTCTCCTCCGCCATACTCCTCTACGGCATCTCCCTCCTGTACGGGATGACGACCTCCACGGATCTGTACCGGATCGCAGAGCAGCTGAAACAGACGCAGGTCTCTCCCGTGCTCCTGATGAGCATGATTCTGATCGCGGTCGCCTTCTCGTTCAAGATCGCTGCCGCTCCCTTTCATATGTGGGCGCCCGACGTCTACGAGGGCGCACCCACCTCTGTCACCGCCTTTATGTCCGTCGGGCCGAAGGCGGCGGGCTTCGCCGTGATCGGCAGGGTCTTCTACACCGCCTTCCCCGGCCTGCAGCCTGACTGGACCGCGGTGCTGATCGGGATCGCCCTCCTCACCATGGCGGTGGGCAACATCCTTGCCCTGGTGCAGACCAACATAAAGAGGATGCTCGCGTACTCCTCCATCGCCCATGCCGGGTATATCCTGCTGGGCGTTATCGCGGGTCCCCAGGGCCTGAACGCGATGATCACCTACCTTTTCATCTATGCTTTCATGAATATAGGGGCCTTCGGCGTCGTGATCCTCCTCGACAAGGGCGACGAGATCTCCGATTACGAAGGCCTGTCCAAGAGCCATCCGCTCGTGGCGGCGCTGATGCTGGTCTTCATGTTCTCCCTCACCGGGATCCCCCCCACGGCGGGGTTTATCGGCAAGTTCAACCTCTTCATGGCGGTGATCAATGCCGGGTACACCTGGGTGGCGGTCATCGCCGTGATCTTCAGCGCCATATCCGCATACTACTACCTGCGCGTTGTCCGCAATATGTATATGAAGGAGATGACCGGCCCGGCAGCCATCAACCCGTCGCCCACCCTCGGCCTGGCTCTTTTCATTACAGTGCTCATGGTCTTCGCGATCGGCTTGCTGCCGTATATGGTGCTGGTGGGATAGAAAAGAGAGTCAGCACGTTAAAAAGGCCCCTGCGAAAAGCAGGGGCCTTTTTGTACTTCAGCAGTCAATAGGCTGCCCTACCTGCCGTACTCCTTCGAGAGATACTCCACGATAGTGGCAGCCTGCTGATCGGTGATAGCACACCCGTTTGAACGCATGCGCTCCACCAGCGACGTCCATTCCTCTTTGGTCATCCTCTGGGAGCGGGGATAGTCGAGGGGGTGGCACTGGCTGCAGGTGGCCTCGAAAAGGGCCTGAGCGGCAGGGGCGGTCTGGCTCGGGGCGGGAGTCTCCTGGGAAAGGGCAGGGAAGGCGGACGCCAGCAGGATTCCCGTCAGAATCAGCTGTCTCGAACGAAAATGAGCGGTCATCGTGTTCTCCTTTGTCGGATATTATGCGGCGGCGTTTCCTGTCCCGTCGGCGGAGCTGCTGCGGTTGAGGACCCTCCGCTCCCTGAGCAGGCGGAGGAGCTCCTGCACGCACTCATCGGGGGAGAGGAGGGAGCTGTCCAGGATGATCTCGGGGAGCAGGGGCTCCTCATAGGGGGAGGAGATGCCGGTAAACTCCTTGACCTCGCCGGCGAGCGCCTTCTTGTACAGCCCCTTGGGGTCGCGGCGCCGGAGCTCCTCGAGGGGACATTTCACGTAGATTTCGACGAAATTCTCCTCTCCCAGAGAGGCGCGGACTTTGTCGCGGTCGGAGCGGAACGGGGAGATGAAAGCGGTCATGGTGATGATCCCGTTCTCGGTGAAGAGCTTTGCGACCTCGCCGATACGGCGGATGTTCTCCTCTCTCTCACGGTGCGAGAAGCCGAGGTCCCTGTTGAGACCGTGCCTGATGTTGTCGCCGTCGAGAACCGCCGTGAGATACCCTGAACGGTATAGTTCATGCTCCAGGGCGTGGGCGATGGTGGACTTCCCGGAGGCGGAGAGCCCGGTGAACCAGAGGAGGATCCCCTTTTGCGAGAGGAGGGTTTCCTTCTCCTGCCTGCCGACCGCCGGCCGGTGCCACGTCACGTTGGTGGCCCTCGTTTCGACAGCGAATTCGTTCTTGCCCGTCATAAAAGTTTACCGGAGCGCACAGGGGCTTACATATACCCGAGGAGCTTCAGGTTCTGTTCGATCTCCGCATTTTCCGCGTCGGTATTCTGGGCGCTGCTCCCGGAGGCATGCAGCGCGTTTTCCCCCGAGCGGTTGCGGTACAGGGAAGGATCCACGGCGGCTACCATCCGGGCCTCATCGAGCGAGCCGCCCAGAAAGCTGTTTACGGCCTGGGCCGTCCCGTCGGGGTCCTTCAGAACGTCGGAGAACTGCACGGCGAGCACGGAGCAATGAGGCTGCGCCGCAAGCCACTCTTCGATCTCCGCGACATGCCGGGTATACACGGTTTCCAACTCCTCGTCGCTGCCTGAGGAGAGGGTCAGTCCGCCCCGCTGGAGCATTATCTTCTGGGAGGCGACGACCTCCCGGACATTTCGCTTCATGAAGATGATGCGGTACGAAAAGGAGGGGGGGAGGTGCGTGAGCAGCACGGAAACCATTTTAAAAACCCTGCCCCTGGCTTCGGGCAGCCAGGAGGCGTCGTGCTGGATCTCTTTCACCTTCTCGTACTCGAAGTACCCGAGGGGGTTGTCCTCATCCTCTTCCCTGACGTTATCCGTCAGCACTTCCATCCCCCCCGCCGCCAGCATCCTCATCATCATGGAGGTGCCGGAGCGCGGGAGGCCTGATACGACGACGATTTCAGAACTCATTCTCTTTCTCCTTGCAACAAAAGACCGAATCGGACCTGCCATAGGCCGGTAAACCGGGGTGATCGGTTACGGGTGCAGGGTGCGCATGCACACCCTTTCCTAAGGATTAAACCACTATGAAAAGAGTCCTGTCAAGGAAAGAGGACCGGGGAAAGCGCCCCGGAACTCAAGGGGATGGGGGCGGCGTGCAGCGGGGATCAGGCGCTGCACGATCGCCGCAGAGCAGGTCGATTCCGCGGACGCCGATCTCCGCGACGACTGCGGCGAGCCTCCGGTAGTCATGCACGGCTATTTCCGCCCCTCCGGAAACCCCCCTGTTGAAACAGAAGCCGCACTTTCTGTTGCAGCGCAGGGTCGGGAAGACCTGGAGGAAGTCCGGAGGGGGCGTCTGCACCTACTCCTGAGCGCCCTCGATGATGTCGTCCGCCCAGCTCAATGCCGCAGAAACAGTGGGAAATCCGATGGTGCTCGAGATGAGGAGAATGGCGTGGCGGATCTCCTCGGGGGTGGCCCCCGCTTCGAGCGCCCTTCTGGTGTGGGAGTGTACGGCCCCCTCCGACCTGATGCTGGCTGCTGCAGCGATCTGTATCAGGTGGCCCATCTTGTCATCCAGGGGGCCTGCCTCTTTCACCGCCTTTCCGAGGGTATCGAGGGCCTTCGAATACGCTTTGAATCTCTTCCGGATGCTGACATACTGATTCGGTAAATTGGTCGCCATGGTCAGGCCTCCTTGTGATACGCGTGTCAGGTTTTGTGCGGAATGCTGCACCGCAACGTAGACAGCTCTCTGCATGCAGGTCCTGGGGAGGACCGAAGCGCACTGTATATACTGTATTTAATGAGAAGAGGGCGGCCCTCCGCTGCCGCTGCCCCCGTGTCAGGGGAGGGCAACCAGCTTCTGCCCTGCAGCGTACGCGTCGTGCAGGGCAGTGGGATGCTCCAGGACGGCCCCCTTCGCGTCCACCCCGAGAAAACCGAGCGTCTCGTGGTCCGGCACGGATACGGTGCGGAAAAAGGCCTTTGCCGTAGCCTCTGAGCACTGGATGCCCACCTCTTTTTTCATGCCTCCGACCAGGAGCAGGAGGCCTTTCCTGCCGTGGGGGCCTTCGGGGAGAGGCTTCTTCAGCAGGTACTTCTCGCACCAGAACGCCTGGCACCGGTCGACCATCCCTTTTGTCTGGGCGCTGAGCCCGAAAAAGAAGATGGGAGAGGAGAGAATGATCCTGTCCGCCTCCCGCACCGCCTTGTAAATCTCGTCCATATCGTCCCTGACGATGCAGACCCCCGTCTGATCGCATCCGCCGCAATCCAGACAGGGTTTGATCTTCATCAGGTTGAGCTTGAAAAGCCGGATCTCGTGCCCGGCCTCCTCGACGGCCCGGAGCGTCTCGCTCAGGAGCAGCTCCGAATTCCCTTCTACCCGGGGGCTTCCCTGGAATGCCGCAATCTTCATATGGTTTTTCGGTGTCCTTTCCTAATCGACTTTCTGGAACATCTGCTTCTTCGCGCCGCAGACAGGGCAGGTCTCGGGGGGCTCGCCCTCTACCGTATGCCCGCAGACCTGGCAGACATGATACGCAGCCCCGGTCTCCCGGCCGAGCGTCTCGAGGGCCTTTCTGAAGAGGTCCGCATGCACCTTTTCCACCTCGTTGGCGAAGGTGAAGGTCCGCACTGCGTTCTTGTTGTTTTCCTCTTCAGCCTCTCTGATCATCCGGGGGTACATATCCTGGAACTCGTGCACCTCGCCGCTGAGGGCGGCTTCGAGGTTCTCCCGGGTCTTCCTGATCCCCGCCATCTCTCTCAGGTGGTTGTGGGCGTGCACCGTCTCGGCTGCTGCAGCGGCCCTGAAGAGCTTCGCTGTCTGGTGATATCCTTCCTCCTCAGCCTTTTTTGCAAAGGCGAGATACTTCCTGTTCGCCTGAGACTCCCCGGCAAACGCCTCCTGCAAGTTCTGTTCGCTTCTGCTCATCCGCCCCTCCTAAGGGTGTGCATACACACCCTAAAATTTCTGGTGGTACTCTTTCACCCGCTTTGCGAAATCCCTGCCGAACTCGTAGCACTTCGCTTCGTCTTCCAGCGAAGGGCGATAGAGGACCTGCAGGCCCGGCTCAAAGGTCTCGAGGCCCATTCTCTTGAATTCCTCGTAGGCCTCCTTCACCGCGCCGCCTCCCCAGCCGTAGCTCCCGAAGGCGCCTACAATCCTGTTCTTGGGGCGCAGGCCCCTCAGGTGGGTGAGGAACTCGGCAATCGTGGGATACATAATGTTGTTGAGCGTAGGAGTGCCGATGAGGCAGCCTCTCGAATGCCAGAACTCCTTGATGGCGACGCTCATGGGGGTTGCCCTTAATTTGACGACGCAGCACTCGATCCCCTCGTCCTTGATCCCCTGTATCATGGGAGAGGTCATCTGCTCGGTGGCGTGCCACATGGTATCGTAGATGATGGAGGCGCATTGTCTCGCCTTACCGACAGCCATATCCAGGTACATCTTGAGTACCTTTCCGGGGTTTTTCCTCCATATGATACCGTGGTCGGGAGCGATGATCTCGATTTCGAGCCCCAGCTTCTGGATCTCGGCGAGCTTTGTTTTGATCAACTGCCCGAAAGGCATCAGGATATTCGCGTAGTAATCGATGACCGCATCCTCCAGGATCGACATGGACGCGCAGGTGACGAACTCATCGTCGAACCGGACCGCCGAGGCGATGTGTTGCCCGAAAGCATCCTGGCTGATGAGAATTTTGTCCTCTTGTATATACGTCATCATGGAGTCGGGCCAGTGGAGCATGGGCGTCTCCAGGAAGAGCAGCGTCCTCTTCCCGATCGTCAGGGTATCCCCCGTCTTGACTACCCTGATGTCCCACTTCGAGAGGTCAAAAAACCTTTCGAGCCCCTTTTTCCCCTTCTCGGTGATATGGATGACGGCATGGGGAGTGAGCTCCATGATTTTATCGATGCTGGTGACGTGATCGTTTTCAATATGATTGATGACGACATGCCGTATCTTCGCGGGATCGGTTACGGTCCTGATGTTCTTGATGGTGCTGTCCGAGAAGTCGTGCTTGACGGTATCCAGCAGGGTGATCTCGCTGTCCATGATGAGATAGTTGTTGTACGTCGTTCCCCGGGGGGTCTCGTAGCCGTGGAAGTCGCGTACGGCCCAGTCGATGGCTCCCACCCAGTATACCCCGCTCTTGATCTCAACGGCCTTCATTGCTCGCCTCCGTAGTAGAAAGTGTAGAACGCAGCAGGCATCTACTCCCTTCTATCATACCAAGAATCGACGATCGGAGGGCACAAAAAAAGCGCCGCTAGCCGCAGGTATGAGCGGCGCCCTGCGCCTTTCTCCATCCCTCACCCTGCAGGCGCTCCATCCTCTGCTGTGCCCATGATTTCATTTCCTGAATATAGCGGGCGGGGTTCGATTTCATCAGGGAGACGATCTGCTCCCGCTCCCTGATGCTGTCGAGGTGGTCGCCGGGATAGACGCCGTTCCAGGTGCAGTACCCCTCGTCAAAAAGAGTTCCGGGGGTAAGAGGGGAGCGGGGGATCTTGTGCCCCTCGAACTGTACGATATCCATATCGTATTCGATAACCCACCCGTTGTCAACGATCATGCAGGAGGGATCGATGCGTACGCCGGGGGAGCAGGAGGGACAGTACAGCGTCTTCACCGCCTGGTCGGACAGGAGGTTGTCCCTGAAGTGGAAACTTGCGGATCTGCTGCTGCAGGTGCACCGTATGTCGGTTGCCATACACATGAGGGCCTCCTTTAGTCGAGCATGGGTGAGAAGCGCGTCTTTGTTGCGCTGCACAGGGGGCACGACCATTCTCCGGGCAGCTCCTCGAAGGGGACGCCGGGAGGGATGTTCCTTTTCTTGTCGCCTTTTGCAGGGTTATAAATATATCCGCACAACTGACAAACGTACTCTTTTGCATCCGAAGCGGTTTCAGGCATATGTTTTCTCCTTGTGTTGTTCTGAGCGGGAAGGATCCGGCAGGGGAACCCCCTGCCGGATCCTCTTTGCGTTTAAAAGAACCTCTTCATGATTCCCATCAGCATCCGCGCGTGGCGCGCCTCATCGCGGGAGGACTCATCGAAGAAATCATGGGCGGGATCGCAGTTGCACTCCTTCGCCATCTTTGCCGCTTCCTTCTTGCCCTTGTTGGCACCGACCTCTCCGTTTACCATCATTTCGAGGTTTTCCTTCAGGGTCGGGGCGATCATCCCGTTCATCTCGGCGAACTGCGCAGCATGCATCGCTTCGTCCCAGGCGATGGTCTTCAGCGCCTCCGCGATCTCGGGGTATCCCTCTCTCTGCGCCTGCCGCACCATGGCGAGGTAGAGCCCTACCTCGTTGCACTCCGCCTTGAAATTCGCCATCACTGCGCTCTCCACCTCTGTGCCCTTTGCGACGCCGATAATGTGCTCGTTAATGAGTTCCATGGGTTCTCCTTAGTGATTCTGCAGTATCTTATCAGGAGTCAAAGACTCCTCACTTGAAGACAAAAGCCTGTCTCGTGCGCGGCTTGCCGCCGGGGTGCGCTTTCGTTGTGCGGCTGCATCGGGTTATTGCAATGCTTCGTACACCTTGCCCACCAGCTTTGCGGAGGGGGTCAGGGTCTTGTCTCCCTCCTCTTTCCATTTAGCCGGGCAGCCCTGGTTGGGGTTCTCGGCAAGGTGGATATTCGCCTTGATCTTCCTGAGCAGCTCGTCCACATTCCTGCCGAGGTTGTAGAAATTGACCTCCGCATTGAGGAGGACGCCCGCGGGGTTGATGACGAAGGTGCCCCTCAGGTCGAGCCCCGTATTCTCATTGTAGACGCCGAACATCCTCGATACCCGGCCGGTGGGGTCGGAGCCCATGGGGTACTTTACACCGGAAAGCATCCTTTCGTCGTTTTTCCAGGCGAGGTGCACGAATTTCGTATCGGTGCTGACGGTAACCAGCTCCGCGCCCAGCTTCTTGAAGTTCTCGTACTGCTCTGCCAGAGCAGCGAATTCAGTTGCTCAGACAAAGGTGAAATCGGCAGGATAGAAGAACAGCACTGTCCATTTCTTGGCGGCTTTCTTCGCTGCCAGGCTGAATTCGCCGAAGTCACCCTTGGTAGGCTCATAGGTGTCGAGAGTAAAGTCGGGTACATTTTGTCCTACTTGCAATGCACAGCAATGTTCCGTCATGGTGGATACCTCGTTCGCCGAATTGATAGGGGGAGCCAAAGACTCCCTGCTTACCGCGTATACTTATATTGTATTACGATTTCACCATTGTGCCCTTTTCTCCGCACCGGGGACAGTTCTGGGGCTTGCACCGCCCGTCTTTCGACGCACCGCATTTGCTGCATGTGAATACCGACATGCTCTTCACCTCCTTCAGCTTTCTTTTGCCTGTGGCTTGCATTTCGGGCAGACCCCGTAAAACTCGATATGGTTGCCTATGATATCGAAATCGTTTTTCCTTTCCGCGGAGAGACTCACATCGTACTCTTCCTGAATATCCACAATGCGTCTGCACTTCAAACAGATCAGGTGGTGGTGGGGCCGCGTGTTGGGATCAAAGCGCTTCTTGCCCGGATCGATGGTGAGTTCGAGCACGCTCCCCCGCTGCCGGAGCGCCTCAAGGGTGTTGTACACCGTCGCAAAGGACATGGTGGGGAATTTCTTCGAGACGGCCCGGTAGACATCCTCGGCAGAAGGATGTTCGCAGTTGCCTTCCAGGTAATCGAGGATAGCAAGCCTCTGTGGCGTAAGCTTCAATCCGGTTTCTTTGAACTTTTCCATCTACACTCTCTTTAGAATAATTCTTAATTAAGAAATGTTATCAAATAGGCGGATTCCTTGTCAAGGACTTTTTTTGTCCTGATTCAAAAGAGGGAAAATTATTTTAATTTCAATAGTAATGCTTCTTTCTTCTCCCTCTGCTACACCTCATGTGAGGGAAAAGCTGAAAAAAGCCGTAGAAAAAAGTCGATTCCAGCGCAACATTTTTCCGCCTGCTCCCTGTTCGTGCTAAACTAACGGCAGTATGGCCGAAAGCAGCACATCCACCTTACTGATACGAGGAGTGAACTGGGTCGGGGACGCGGTGATGACCCTCCCTGCCGTGCGGGCGGTGAGAAAGGCCTTCCCCGGGGCAAAGGTGAGCCTTTTGGTAAAGCCGCTGGTGAAGCCTGTCTTCGAAGGCGACCCCGCAGTCGATGAAATCATCGAGTATGATGACAGGTTCCGCGGCGTCCTCGGCAGGCTCTCCCTTGCCCGGCTTCTGCGGAGAAAGGGTTTTTCGTACGCGATTCTTCTGCAGAACGCTTTCGATGCGGCGCTCCTCGCCTTTCTGGCGGGAATTCCCGAGAGGATCGGGTACGCCAGGGACGGAAGGGGCCTGCTTCTTACGCGCCCCGTTCCCTTTAACGGAGAGGACAGGAAGAGCCACCACATCCACTATTACCTCGATCTGTTGAAAGCTGCGGGGATCCCCGCTGAATACACGCACCCTTGGATCCGCCTTTCCGCAGAGGAGCGGAGAGCGGCCCGGGAGAGGCTCGCCGTCCTGGGCAGGCCGGTGCTGGGGATCAACCCGGGCGCAACCTATGGCTCTGCGAAGAGGTGGTTCCCGGAAAGGTTTGCGGAGGTTGCCCGGCGCTTTATTAAAGATACCGGGGGAGGCGTGGTCGTTTTCGGCGGCCCGAAGGAGACGGATATCGCGCAGGAGATCTGCGCGGCAGCAGCGTGCCCTCCTGCCCCGCATGCGCCCACCCCGTTGCTGAACCTGGCGGGGAAGACCTCTCTGCGCGAGCTGATGGGGCTCATTGCCGGGTGCGATGCCCTGCTCACGAACGATTCCGGCCCGATGCACATCGCCTATGCGGTGGGGACCCCGTCCGTCGCCCTCTTCGGTTCCACCTCGCCGGAGCTCACCGGCCCGGTGGGGGAGGGGAATGTCGTCCTCAGAAAGAGCCTCTCCTGCGGCCCCTGCTTTAAGCGCACCTGCCCGAACGGCGCTATGCCGTGCATGGACGCGCTCTCCGCCGAAGAGGCGTACCGGGCGATCGGGGAGGTCCTTCCCCGGAGGAGGGCGGTCTTCTTCGACCGGGACGGGACCCTCTGCCGGGATGCCCACTACCTGAATACATGGGAGGACTTTGCGCTTCTCCCCGGTCTGGACAGTCTGCAGCTCCTGAAAGGACGGGGGTTCGCCCTTATCGGGGTGAGCAACCAGTCGGGGATCCACCGGGGGCTCGTGCAGGAGTCCTTCGTCAGAGAGGTGAACAGCGTCTTCACCGCGCGCTACGGGTTCGATGCCTTCTACTACTGTCCTCACGGTCCGGAAGAAGCGTGCTCCTGCCGGAAGCCCGCTCCCGCGATGCTGCTCACGGCCCGCAGGGAGCACCGCATCGATCTGCGGGGATCCTACATGGTGGGGGACAAGGACGACGACATGCTTCTCGCCCGGGCGGTGGGGGCGAAGGGCATTCTGGTGAAGACGGGGAAGCAGGCCGGGTCTGACTACGCGGACCACGTTGCGGAAAACCTGCGGGAAGCGGTGGAGTATATCCTTGCCCATGAATAAGATCCGCCTCGGAAAGAGCCCCCGGAAGATCCTCGTGGTCAAACCCAGCTCGCTGGGCGACATCGTGCACAGCATGCCCTTCCTCCAGGTGATGCGGGAGACCTTTCCTCACGCCGAAATCCAGTGGGTTGTGGCGAAGGGGCTTGAGGGCTTGCTCGAAGGGCACCCCCTCGTCGGGAAACTCTGGGTCATCGACAAGGATCGCTGGAAGGACCTGAAGAGGCTCGGCGGCACCGTAGGGGAATTGAGGACCCTCTTTGCCTCGCTGCGGAATGAGGAGTTCGATCTTGCGGTGGACCTGCAGGGACTCCTGCGCAGCGGCATCATTGCTGGGGCGAGCGGGGCCCCGGTGCGGGTCGGCTTCAGCGAGGCGCGTGAGGGAAGCACTCTTTTCTATACCCACCGAGTCAGGGGGGGGAGGGATATCCACGCTGTGGATAGGTACCTGAAGATCGCTTCCGCCCTCGGGGGGAGCGTGAAGGCTCTGCATTTTCCCCTGCCCCCGGCAGAGGACTCTGCAGAGATGCGGAAAATTAAGAAAGATACGGGGAGTTATGTCGTCATCGTCCCGGGGGCGCGCTGGCAGACGAAGATCTGGCCCGCTGAAAAGTTCGGCCGCGTCGCGTCCCTTCTCCGGGAGAGAAGCATCATTGTGGGGAGCGGGGCGGACGGGGCTCGGGCGAAGGAGATCGAGGCCCTTTCCGGGGGAAAAGCGCGCTCCCTCGCCGGCAAGACCGGCATGCGGGAGCTCATTGCGTTGATCAGGGACGCGCGGTTCGTGCTCACCAACGATTCCGGCCCGATGCATATCGCCGCGGCCCTGGGCGTCCCGGTGGCGGCTCTCTTCGGGCCGACGAACCCGGTAAGGACAGGACCCTACGGGAGCAACCACCTTCTGATTACCCCGGATGTCCCCTGCGCCCCCTGTTATAAAAAGAAGTGTGCCACGGTGCGGTGTATGGATGCTATTACGGTGGAACAGGTTTATCAAACCATAAAGGAGAGATTCTATGAAATACCAGACAGGTGAAACGGGAAGGATCGTGGTGGCGCGTTTTGAGGATGGGGATAGCATTCTGCAGGGCCTCACCGATATTGCGAGGAAAGAGAACATCAGGGCGGGGGTCTTCTACCTCGTCGGGGGCATGAAGGCCGGCCGGTTTGTGGTCGGGCCGGAAAAAGAGACGCTGCCCCCTGTTCCCGTATGGAGGGAGCTTTCCGAGAGCCACGAGATTGTGGGCATCGGAACCCTCTTCTGGCAGGGCGACGAACCGAAGATCCATTTCCACGGCGCCTATGCGAAACGGGACAGCGTGAAGGCGGGCTGCATGCGGGAAAGCGCCGAGACCTTCCTGGTGCTCGAAGCGATCATCATGGAGATCAGGGGGGTCAACGCGGTCAGGGAGCTCGATCCCGCCTCGGGGATGGTGCTGCTGAAACTGTAATCGTCAGTGTGCGGTGATCCCCCCCGAGACGATGAAGGCCATTACCGCGCCGCTCTCCGCAGTGAGGGGAGTTACCTGGTCTCTCGGGACGATGAGGAGGTTCCCCGCGAAGTTGTAGGACTGGGGAAGATACACGGCGACTTTTTCCTGCAGCCCCAGATGGGCGAGGCTGTCGCAGGTGACGAAACCGATGACCTGCGTGGTGCTGCCGGGGGCGAGGGAGACCAGCACCGGCTTGTTAAAGCTCTTCTTCTCCCCGACAAAAGCACCGGTCAGGTCCTTGATGGAGGTGTAGATCATCTTCACGAAGGGGAGGCGGCTGAAGATCCTGTCGACAATGCGCACCATCCCGCGGGTGAAGAAGTTGGAGGCCACGAACCCGATGACGATGACCGTGACGATCGTGACCGCAAAGCCCAGGCCGGGAATGGTGAAACGAAAGATACGGTCGATCTTGTAGAACATGAAGTACAGGACGTAGAGGGTCGCCGCAACCGGCAGCAGGAACAGAAGCCCCTCGAAGAAGTACTTGGTGAGTCTTTTCATTGCATCCTCCTTGCCTGTCCGCGTCTCGGCAGAGTCCGTTGTCTACCTTGTGAGGTCGAGAAGACGGGAAACTTCGGCGTATTTGCCCGTGATCTCCGTATTGTACACGAAGCGGAGGGCGAAGAATAAGGGCGAGCGGTGGCATTTTGGCCGGAAAATTTGATAGACTTTAACACTACCCATCTGGAGGGGTGGCCGAGCGGTTTAAGGCGACGGTCTTGAAAATCGTTGTAGGGTTGTACCCTACCGTGAGTTCGAATCTCACCCCCTCCGTCAGTTTTATTTTATAAATCAATGAGGTAACATCCTAGAAACACGTTCCGAAAGCCGTTCCACTCAAAATTTCGGGCAGCGTGAACAGGGAGAGCGGTGCGGTCAGCCTACACAGGAGAGTGCCGCGTTCTGCTCACCGTGACAAAGGCCGGAGATCCCTTCTTCACCTTCGCTGGGACATAGTGACCTAGGTAGGACAGTATGCCCTCTGTGAAGCAGGACATACTGTCCTATTTTTATGAGTGCACTATGGGCTTTGGGCAATTCAAGCTCTTGAATTATCAAGAATCTCTATTTTGGCACGCAGTTTGATTATAGGGATGTTGCAATAGGGAAGGGCAACAGTCAAACTGAACAATAAAGGAGGAGATAATGGGAAAGGCGATAGGGATAGATCTGGGGACGACGAACTCGGT
>JAXLZK010000028.1:38692-53686 GCA_046350935.1 Thermodesulfovibrionales bacterium | reverse complement strand
CGATCTCTTTTCTGTTGATTTCATTTTCGTCTTCAGACTCGAACAATATTTCTTTTTTGATAGTAAAATTCTTCCTTTGCTCCCTGGTGAAATCTTTTTCTATCAGTCTGCTGTCTGCACTACCGAAGTAGTTGATAGTATTTGTTAAATCTTTGCCGATATATATTTTCCCATTTGGGTAAGTAATTTTATAAATTACTTTCATTGCTTTTTAAGATAACGAGGAAAGCTCGCCGGGAGCAGCCAGAGACCGCGACCCAATGGAACGTTTTGTTAGACCAGCTGAGTGCTGCGCTATTTTCATTAAGCTGCGCAAGGCCTCATTGACCAAAGCGTCATCGGGAAATACCTCCGCCACATCGGGGCTGAGGGAAACGAGATCGGTTCCTTTCTTGTATGCCTCGCGTGGACCTATTTCAGACGAAATAAAAAAGTGTGCGAAAATCCTTTCCTGAAAAGCCATCCTATTGCTTTGAGACTCTCTCTACCTATTGATCAAATGTCAGTCGCTTAATCTCATTTGATAGTTTACGGGCTAACTCTTTTATGCCTATCTTTGTATTTAATCCCACCTTGTCGGCCAAACGAGGACTGTATTCGTAAACCTGCTCTACTGTTACGTTATGCCAAACCGGCATCATTACGTTCTTTTTCTCCAAAATCTCTCTGGTGAAAACTGAATCGAATTCTGCTTTACCCCATCCTTCGTTAAACAAGAAGTTTGGCGACAGTACAACGATGTAGTTTTTAGTTTCTTTAAGTCCGGATTCTATGCTCTCCCTAAGACTCGCCCCTACTCTTAAAGAATACTCGTCGTACCAAACAGGGCACATTAATTTTGACAATTCTTGTGCAAGCTCCCTTACCAGCTCATCTTTATCACGTGAGTCATGGGAAATAAAAGCTAATGGCTTTTCCAAGGAGGATCTTTTTGCTGCATACTCACGATCTCTTACTATCACATGATAGCCGTAAGTATTACCCAATCGTGTTATTGCTGCTCTGTCATCTTGAGTAAGATTATAATCTATGTATAAAAAAATGCGATTTGTGAATACCAAAGATTCTGAAGACGCTTTCTCTGAGTAGTCACTGAAACCTGTCGTGACCAACACTCCATCGCCTCCAGGCCCAAGCACACAAGCCCTCACTTCTGGAGTTTGGAATACGGCTTTAACGTACAGACCTGCATCCCCGCCTTCTGGTACATAGAATGACCAATACTTGGCGTTTGCATCAAAATCCTGAGTTATTCGAGCGGTTATTGCACCAAATTCATTACTACGTGTGTCCTTAATACGCCAGGGCTTATGCAATGACAAACACTTGTTAAGATCCGTGTCAAAGTACTCTCTTAATGTTGCCATTTCCCTTCCCCACTGACACTTAATGCTTGAATTCAGCAAACGGTGAAATGATGCTTTTTATGGTCCGATTCACTAACTGGTTATACTCAGCTTAGAACTGATTATGCATTTCCAATGCAGCAATCAATGCTACGTTAGCATTTGCGAAGTTGCTAAGCTGGCCGCGAATACCATCAGCCCATTTTAGACCATGAAATAGATTATTCCGAAGTCGAAAAACTACAATTAAAAGAGCAGCAACACTATCAGCAATGTTTGTGATCTCTCCTTTAAGAACCGCTCTGACAAGAGCTTGATTGTCGTTCCGACGAAAGTTCAATCGACTAAAGTGATCAGTCTCCACGCCCTCCTTAAAGTATCGATCGCGGAAGTAGTTGAGACTTTGTGCAAATGAATCAATGGTCAGCCGACCAGTTTGCGCCCATTTATGCGAAAGAGCGAGGATGCGCTCTGCTGAAGCACGAGTGTCTAGCGCCTTGGCTTCAAAGAGGCTCCATAACAAAACAAAATGCATAATTTCTAAGCGCTCAGCGCAAGACAAATCACTAAACCTTGGGACTTTATCACACAGCCAGTCGATTGGATTCATTGCGCTCACATCTCCATTCATTCTATGTGTTTCGTTATTCTATAGACATTGGTACTCGATGTCAATGAAAATTACAATAGATAACTTGTACTCTTTCATTCAGGGGCAAACGATTCCGGGCAAGCCGGAATGACAACCTCTTCATACTTTCAATTTCTTAGAGGCCTCGGAGTCACCTCTTCCACATCTCACAAGAGGCTGAAAAATGCGTAATCCACCTCACTCTTTCACCCCTCTCGTCTTTTTACATCCCTCACCCTATCCCTCTCCCCCAAGGGGCGAGGGGATTTCTGAAAGGAAGAAGAAGTCCTCTCCTCTGCTGCCCCCGCACAGGCAACCGTGGCAGAGCCGTAATTTGTGCAAAAAAACACAGAGAGAAGTATCCTAAAAGGAGAAATGAACCCGATACGCTTGACAGCAATCCTCCTTCTCCTCCTGCTCCTTGCGCCCTTGTCTGCACACGCCCGAATTCCCTCGCTGCAGACCGGGGAGCTCGCCGTCTATTTCGACGCCGGCGCGGAGAAGGCCGCCTATGACGTGCTGGAGGCCTATCCTGCCGTGCGTGAAGAGCTCTCCGCCCTCCTCGGTCAAAAGGTGGACTTCAGGCCGGAGGTGCGCCTGGTCAAAGGCGGCGAGACTTTCCGGAAAATGGCGGGGAGCGACAGGGTGGCGGCCTTTGCCGTCCCCGGGAGGGACCTGATCGTGCTCGATGGCGCCCGGGCATTCGAGAGCCCTTTTTCCCTCGACTCCACCCTCTCCCACGAGCTCTGCCACCTCCTCCTGCACCATGCCGCCGGGGAGAGGGACCTTCCCCGGTGGTTCGACGAAGGGGTATGTCAGTGGGCGAGCGGCGGCGTTGCTGAAGTAGCGTCCGGAGATGCGGGGAGCGCCCTTGCAAAGGCCGCAGCAGGGGGCACGCTGATCCCCCTCCGCCAATTGGAAACCTTTCCGCGGGAAGAGCACTCCTTTTTCCTCGCCTACGGGGAGAGCAGGAGCGTGGTGGAATATATTTCCGGCGAATTCGGCAAGCGGAGCATCGGGGAGATCCTCGGGCATTTGCAGGCGGGAGATTCCCTGGACGACGCATTCCGGAAGACCCTCTCCCTTTCCCCTGCCGAACTTGAGGAGAAATGGCGGGCGAGCCTGACAAGGAGATACACATGGTTCTCCTATCTGAGCAGCGCTCTCACCCCTCTCCTCTTTCTCCTCGCCGCCCTCGTCACCGTCTGCGGGTTCATAAGGATGCTCAAGAGAAAGAAGGCCTACCGGGATGAGGAGGAGGAAGAAAGTGCGCCGGACAGGGAGTAACTTTCCGTTTTCCAGCCCGGTTTACAGCGCGCCCCCCTTTTTTATACAATACTAACAGTTGAACAATTGTTCATTTGTTTGCACTACGCGGAGGCGATCTCATGGAGAAGAAAGAGGCGAAGGCTTCTCACTACGGGAGCGATGGCGGTGGGGCTTCGTATGTCGACCAGGAAAGGGTGCTCTCCGTTCTGCAAGGCATGAAGAGCGAGCCCGTCATGAAGCGGATCGCGGAGACGTTCAAAGTCCTGGGGGACCCCACGCGCACGAAGATCGTCTACGCCCTGTCGAGCGCCGAGCTCTGCGTCTGCGATCTCGCGGGGCTGCTCGCCACCACACGGTCCGCGATCTCCCATCAACTGCGGATCCTGAGGAACATGCGCCTGGTAAAGTACCGGAAAGAGGGAAAAATGGTCTTCTACTCCCTCGACGACGGGCACATCCGGAACTTATTCAATGAATGTCTGCGGCATATCGAGGAAGAGGAATTATGATCGATACGATACTGGGAAGTCCGGAAGCCCCGGAATCCATTGAGCGGAAGGAGGGGGGAAAGCAGGAGACCTGCAGCCTCGCCGTGAAGGGGCTCGACTGCGCTACCTGCGCGGAAAAGGTGGAGAAGGCGCTCATGCGCCGGCAGGGGGTCCTGGGGGTGACCGTCTATCTCGGTGCCGAAAGGGTGGACGTGCGGTTCGACCCTGCGGCCATCAACCGGAAGGCCATTATCGGAGTCCTTCATGAGCTCGGAATAAAGGTAGCGGCAGAGAGGGGGTCCCCGGCTCACGACCATGATCACGGGCACGGGCACGATCATGGGCACGGGGAGGAGGGGTCCCGGCGCTTCGAGCTCCTGCGCATCGCAGGGGTGCTTTTCCTGGTGCTCCTCGGTCTTGCGGGGGTGGGCAGGGGCTTTCTGCAGGAGAGGGGAGGGCTGATCCATCTATGGGACATAGCGGCCGTTCTTATCGGCGGGTATCCCCTCCTCCGCCATGCGTTCATCGACCTGAAAGAGAAGACCATCACCGCGGACGTTTTCATGGCCCTTGGGGTCGTCTCCGCAACCGCCATCGGCGAGTTCCGCTCCGCCGCCGTCATCTCCCTCTTCATGCTGATCGCGGAGCTCCTCGACTCCTTTACCATGGACCGGTCGCGCTCCGCCATACGGGAGCTCGTGAGCATGGCGCCCAAAACGGCGCGGGTGAAGAGAGGAGACACCGAGAGCGAGATACCGGCTGAGGAGGTGCGGAAGGGCGATATCGTCATTGTGAAGCCGGGGGAGAAGATCCCGGTGGAGGGGATCATCGTCTCGGGGAGCAGCTTCGTCAACCAGGCCCCCATCACCGGCGAGTCGCTGCCCGTCGAAAAGAAAGAGGGAGAAAGCGTCTATGCGGCGACCATCAACCAGCACGGGATCCTCTTCGTCAAAGTGACCCATACGGGAGAGGATACCACCTACGCGCGGATCATCAAGCTCGTGGAGGAGGCGGAGTCCTCCAAGGCCCAGGTCCAGAAGATCGCCGACAAGTTCGCCGCCTACTTCACCCCCGCCATCCTGGTGGTAGCGGTGCTCACCCTGCTGCTCACCGGGAAGCTCACCAACGCCATTGCCGTCCTGGTGGTGGCATGCCCCTGCACCGTCGCCATCGCCACGCCCCTGGCGGTCGTCGCGGGCATGGGCAGGGCGGCGAAGCGGGGCATCATTATCAAAGGGGGCCGCTACCTCGAGGCCCTGGCAAAGGTGGATACCCTGGTGATGGACAAAACCGGCACCCTGACCGTTGGGAACCCGGTAGTCACCGATATCAAAGGCTTCTCCGGCCACAGCGACGAGGAGATCATCGCCTTCACCGCGGGCACGGAGCGCTACTCAGAACACCCCCTTGCACGGGCCATCATGAAAAAGGCCCTGGAAATGGGCATCAAGGTGCCGGAGCCCGACCAGTGCTGCGTGCTCCCCGGAATGGGCATCGAGGCGGTGGTGAAGGACACCGGCATCCTCCTCGGCAGCAGGGAGCTGCTCCTGAACAAGAGCGTTCATCTCTCCGCCGACGTGGAGGAGTACATCGCCGGGAGGGAGGAAGAGGGGAAGACGGTCCTGCTGCTCGCCCGGAACGGCGCGAGCGGTTCTGCCGAAAATGCGGGCGGAAACACCGGCGGACGCGATGACGGGCGCGGCGACGGTCACGACGGCCTGGGCAGCCGGGAGGGCGAGGAGGGGACGATCATCGGGGTGATTTCCGTTTCCGACATCGTCCGCGAGGGGACGGCCGAGGCGCTTGCCGAGCTCAGGCGGATGGGGTTCCACGAGCCGGTGATGCTGACCGGCGACAACCAGAGGACCGCCCGCTCGATAGCCGCGACCCTGGGGATCCGGGAGGTGATGTCACGGCTGCTCCCCGAGGACAAGGTGAGCAAAATCAAGGAATTGGTGGCGGGGGGACGGCAGGTCCTCATGGTGGGAGACGGAATCAACGACGCACCCGCCCTGGCGCAGGCCCATGTGGGCGTTGCGATGGGGGCCGTGGGATCGGATGCGGCGATCGAGGCCTCCGACGTGGCCCTGATGCGCGACGAGTGGAAACAGATCCCCGAAGCCATCAGGATCGGGCGGAGCACCTTTGCGGTGATCCGCCAGAACATCGCCCTCGGGATCCTCTTCAACGTGGTCGGCATCGCCCTCGCCTCCGCGGGCGTCCTCTCGCCGGTCGGGGCGGCGGTTGCCCATATCATGCCCGACGTGCTGGTCTTCCTGAACTCCTCCCGCCTTCTGAAATAGGCCCCGTGCAGATTCTGCTCCTCCCGTGGTATGATGTCGGAAAAAACAGCAGGGGAGGAGCAGCATGCAGACGTTAGGCAACTTTCTGAAGTTTTTTACCGACACCAGCTCGTTGGCGATTCCCTTCGGACAGATGCTGATTTTCGTGGTCCTCAACTCCTTTTGTCTTCTTCTCGGGAAGTACAAACTGGGGCTGCTGGTCTCCTATTGCTTCGTCCTCTACTGGGGCTTCATCTCGAACAGGGAGTTCTTCATCGACACCTTCGGCCGGACCACCTGGGGGCTGATCATCTACGCACTGTCCGGCATCGCCATGGTCGTGGTGCTGATCGTCGGGTTCTTCCAGAGCAGTAGGGAATAGCCCGCCTGCACCGGGGCAAACGGGTCATCCCGTCCTGCCGGTGGATTTCCTTGGGATTGCTTCGCTCCGCTCGCAATGACAGAAGGAAAGAAGACAATGACAGAGGGAGAGGGGGGCGCAATGACGGACAGTGCGAAGGGTCGTAGCCTGAAGATTCCGTTTTCCCTTGAACCGCTCTTTTGATGCGTTTACCCTGTGCCCCTCCCGTTCTCCGTTGCTCTTTTGCTTTTTGTCATTTAATTTGTGATAATACAGGATTGTCTGCATCCCCGCTGCTGTCTGTTTTCCGTCTTCTCGTGCTGCCGGCATACGAGGGTGTGCATTTTTGGCAAGAGAGCGCTACCGCAAGGAGGACCCCGCACATGGCAACCAGTCACCGGCTACCCCGCTCCGCCTGGAGGGCGATGATCGAGAGTGCATTCTATGCAAACTCCGTACGGAAGACCACCATGGCAGAGCTGTACACGCTCGCGCTCAGGCAGCCCGAGGTGATGGCGACATCCCACCGTTTTTATCGGCCCGAGCAGTTCGGCCTGCCCAGGGATGCCAAAGTGCTCGTCTCGAACGACGGAGGCATTGTCGGCCGCACGGCCCGGGCGCGGAGACTGGTCAGGGAGATGGGCAAAGAGAAAGACAAGTACCTGAGGATCCTCGGCGAGGCGGTCTATCAGCTGAACAGGCGCGAGGGGCTGTGGCTCGAAGCCGTCGTGGGGCTCCACCACGACTTCATGATCAAGGCCCACCTCCTGAGCCCGGCGACCGATGCGAAGAACATGCTCGACTGGGGCATCAACTTCGCCCCCTGGATGAAGCCGTGGACCGATATGTTCAAGAAGTCGCGCCCCCTTGAAGAGCCCGACATCATGGTCTTCGCCGATCCCGAGTGGTACGACCCCGAGTTTCCGAACGGCCTGGTGATCATCGACGAAAAGGAGAACTGCATCGCCATCCTCGGACTGCGCTATTTCGGGGAGAGGAAGAAGGGGACCCTGACCCTCGCCTGGACCGCCGGCGTCCGCCACAACATGGTGGCCTGCCACGGCGGCATCAAGACCGTCGGCCATCACCCGCCGGTGGCGGTCTTCGGCCTTTCGGGCTCCGGCACGTCCTCCATCACCAACAGCCACGACCACGCGGGAACTCTGAAGAAAAGCGAGAAGGTCACGGTGATCCACGACGACGCGTTCCTCATCGACCTCGACAACGATATCACCGTCGCCCTCGAGCCGAGCCTCTTCGACAAGACCGACGCGGTGGAGTTCGACGACCCCCTTATCAAATACTTTTACTCCGCTCAGAACGTGGCGGTCACCGAGCCCGAGCCCGGCAAGAGGATAATGGTCTGCCGGGATATCCGGAACGACAACGGCCGCTGCCTCAAGACCCGCGACATGTTCAACCACGCCCCTTCCTGCAAGAGGCCGGGAAAGGTCATCTGGCTCCAGAAAGACCCCTCCCTCCCTCCCGTCTGCAAGATCACGGACAGGGGGCTCGCAGTCGCGATGGGCGCGTCCCTCAGCACCATGAGGGCGAAGGGCGTGGAGAACGTGCCTGCTGAAGAGCTGGCGAAGCTCGTGATCGAGCCCTTTGCCAACCCCTTCCGGGTGCATCCCCTGACGGTGGATTGCGAGCAGTTCATGAAGCTCTTCAAGAGCGGAACGGAGTGCTTTATCATGAATACCCACGCCTTCGGGCTGCCCGGCAGGGAAGAGGACATCCCCAAGGAGCTCTCCCTTTCGATCGTCACCGAGATGATACGGGACACGATAGAATGGAGGGCCTGGAAAGTCTTCCCCGGGCTCATGGTGCCGAGGAACGGGACCGAGCTCTTCGGTCCCGATTTCGACGGCAAATACAAGCCGCCGCGGGATACGGACTACCTGCAGTTCCTGCGGAACAGGATGCAGGACCGCATCACCTATCTCTCCAATAAGAGGGATATCGACCACGACATGGATAGCTCCTTCATCGACCCGTTGGTGGAGGCGCGGGTGGTCATCGACAGGATACTGAACCCGATCTGACCCGGAGAGATACAGAGGAAACCATGGAAGCGTTTTATATAGTGCGGCAGGTCATCATCTCCGCAATTCCCATCCTTATCGCCATTATCGTGCACGAGGTGGCCCACGGGTATGTCGCCTACAAGCTGGGGGACCCTACGGCAAAGATGCTGGGCAGGCTGACGCTGAACCCTCTCGCCCATATCGATCCGTTCGGCACCATCCTCATGCCGATCATGCTGTTCGTCTTTACCAACGGGCAGTTTGTCTTCGGATACGCTAAGCCGGTGCCCATCAACCCCCACAATTTCAGGAACCCGAAGAGGGACATGGCCCTCTCGGCGGCCGGCGGACCCGGGAGCAACATACTTCTTGCGCTCGCGAGCGTCATCCTGCTCAAGTATGTGATCGCCCCCTCGGTCGTCCTGGCGCCCGAGGAGGTGACGACGAAAATTCTCAAGCCGGTGGTGATGATGCTCACCGCAGGCGTGAGCGTCAACGTCATCCTCGCCTCCTTCAACCTGATCCCCATTCCGCCCCTCGACGGGGGAAGGGTGCTCATGGGCTTCCTGCCCTACCGTCAGTCGCATGCGCTGGGGAGAATAGAGCCCTTCGGGATGATCGTGGTCCTTGTGCTGGTGGCGACAGGACTGGCGGGGTATATAGTACGTCCCCTGGTAAGGCTGTTTCTCGGCCTTATCGGCGTCATCTGACGCCGTCCCTGCCGCACGCAGGGGGAATATCGCACTCGTACGCAAGGAGGAACGATGAAGAGAGAGCGTGTGCTGAGCGGCATGCAGGCGAGCGGAAAGCTGCACCTCGGCAATCTCGCGGGTGCGCTGAAAAACTGGGTCGGGCTCCAGGAGAAGTACGACTGCTTCTACTTCGTGGCCGACTGGCACGCCCTTACCACGGGCTACGCAAACCCCTCTTCCATAAAGGAGAGCACCGCCGACCTGCTCGTCAACTTCATCGCCGCGGGGCTCGACCCCGACAAATCCACCCTTTTCATCCAGTCGATGGTGCCCCAGCATGCGGAGCTGCACCTTCTGCTCTCGATGATCACCCCCCTCGGATGGCTCGAGAGGGTGCCCACGTACAAGGAAAAGCAGGAGCAGCTCCAGGACAGGGACCTGTCCACCTACGGTTTTCTCGGGTATCCCGTGCTCCAGACGGCGGATATCATCATCTACCGGGCGAAATACGTCCCCGTGGGCGTCGACCAGCTGCCCCACCTCGAGATCTCCCGCGAGATCGCCCGGAGGTTTAACCACCTGTACCGGGAGGTCTTTCCCGAGCCGGAGGGGCTGCTCACCGAATTTCCGAAGGTGGTGGGCCTCGACGGCAGGAAAATGTCGAAGAGCTACGATAACGCCATCTACCTGAGCGATTCCCCCGAGGTGGTGGAGCAGAAGATTCGGACCATGATGACCGACCCCGCGCGCAAGAGGAGGTCCGACAAGGGAGACCCGGAGCTCTCCCCGGTGTACCAGCTCCACAAGATCTTTTCCTCCGCAGAGGAGCAGGCGGAGGTTGCGCAGGGATGCAGAACCGCGGGAATCGGCTGCATCGATTGCAAGAAAGTCCTCATCAGGAACGTCTTCCACTACCTTGCCCCCCTCTGGGAAAAACGCAACGAGCTTATCAGCAATCCGGAAATGCTCTTCGACATCGCCCGGAAGGGGTCGGAAAAGGCGCAGGCCGTAACGGAAGAAACCATGAAAACCGTCCGGGAAATCATGGGGTTGGCATAGAAGAAAGAAAAGGGTACGCCGCCGTACCCTTTTCTTTCTCTTTTTCAGGGGAAGGATTTCAGGAAGAAGCGGTACCCTCCGGTGAAGGGTCGCCTGCCCCTTCACCGCCTTCCGGGGGAGTTTCCTCTCCTCCCTCTTTCGTTCCCTCCTTTTTGAAGCGCCGCTGTCTCTTCTTTTCCTGCTCTTTCTGTCTCATCAATTCTTTTTTCCGTTTCTCGCTCTTATAGGATCCGGATCCGCCCTTTGCCAAATTTTCCCCCTTTGGATGCGCCGTGTCCTGCATATGATCGTTTCAGGTTCATCCCGTTTTGAAAGACACGCTTATGGAAAGTATATCACAGGTGCGCTCCCCGGAGAGCACCGCCCCTGAGCGCAGCGAAACAACGGAAGGCTTTCCTTTTCCGCGTTTCCGTACTTTTCCCATGCTCCCTTTGTATTTTCACCAATGAGGAAACTACCCGCTCCACGCCAAATCAAGCAGTTCCTACCTGGCATGAAATATGCATTAATTTAGTAAGCAGAAAGAAAAAAGAAACCGTCGCTGCCGACACGGCCGACAGGAAGGTGATAAAAGGAACTTCAGCTGCTCTCTGCAGTAACCTCCCCAAGGCGCTTGCGAAAGCGCACCATTTTGGACCGCCCCCGGAAGGGGACGGTCCTTTTTTTCCTCGCAGGGTGCGCAGCAGGGCAATCGCATCAAAATGTGTGGTCAGTACGTATCCCCTTGAGATTGCTTCGCTCCGCTCGCAATGACAGCAAGGAAGGGGAAGACAATGACAGAGGAAAGGGGCGCACTAGTTGTCATTGCGAAGGGTCGTATCCTGAAGCAATCTTGCTGTTTTCCCCTGAATCGCTCTTGTGATGCGATTGCCCTGGGAGGAGGGGCCGGTTACTGGTATAATGATCTAAAATGTCCTGAAAGGAGCGCAGCGCGGGGGAAGGATGGCACACGGCAAGAGCATCGAGGAAGACGTCAGGAATATCGCCTTCGCGCTTTTCTCTTTCCTGAGGGAGGAGCGGCCCTCCCTTTTCGACAGGAGGGGATGGAAAGGCAGGATCACCCGATGGGCGATGCGGGACGATTCCTTTAAGATCCAGCTCCTCAGGTTCATCGATGTCCTGCCGGTCGTGAAGGACGACACCCTGCTGCTCAGGCTTTTCAGGGAGTATTTCGACGAGGTGCCGGACACTCCCCCCCTCGTACGGCGCGGGATTGAACGCCTCTCCCGGGGAAGCGCCGTCCCCCGGATTCTCGCCGCGGTCATCCGGGCCTCGACACAGTCCCTCGCCCGGCAGTTCATCGCCGGAGCCGGCCCTCACGAGGCGCTCGGCGCCCTCGAGTCTCTCAAACGGGAAGGCGCCGCGGTGAGCGTCGACCTTCTGGGCGAAGCGGTCGTGAGCGACAGCGAAGCGGAGCGCTACGGCGCGCGGTACCGGGAGCTTCTGGCGTTTCTCGCGCCCCGCATCCAGCCGCGCATCCCGTCGGACCAGGACGGGCATGCCCCCCTGCCCGCCGCGGACAGGCTGGACCTCTCCCTGAAAATCTCCTCATTCTATTCTCAGATAGACCCCTTGAACGGAGAAGGCTCCGTCGAACGGATGAAGGACGGCCTGCGCCCCCTCTTCGAGCAGGCGCGCGCGCTCGGCGCCTCCGTTACCTTCGATATGGAGCAGTATTACTATAAGGATCTCACCATCGCCGTCTTCAAGAGCATTCTCGACGAGTTCCCCGGCTTTCACGACGCGGGAATCGCGCTCCAGGCATATCTCACGGATACGCGGGAAGACCTCGCTGCACTCCTCGGATGGGCAAAGGAAAAAGGGCGGCGCTTCTCCGTGCGGCTCGTGAAAGGGGCGTACTGGGACTATGAAACGGCGATACACCGGCAGAAGGGGTGGCCGGTGCCGGTGCATCGCCGGAAGGACGAGACGGACCGCTGCTACGAGGAGCTCACGAGAATGCTCCTCGAGAACACCTCATCAGTCTATCCGGCCTTCGCCACCCATAACCTACGGAGCATCAGCACTGTCCTGGCCCTTGCCGAAAGGCTCGAAGCCCCCCGGGGGAGCTTCGAGTTCCAGGTCCTCTTCGGCATGGGAGACCCGGTGCGGAACGCGCTGCGGCGGATGCGCGTCAGGGTGCCCGTGCGGGTCTACTCCCCGGTGGGAGAGCTCATCCCCGGCATGGCATACCTGGTGAGGAGGATCCTCGAAAACACCTCGAACGAATCTTTTCTCCGGAAGTCCTTTGCCGAAGGGATCTCCTTCGAGGAGCTCGTGCGGCCCCCGCACCCCGAAGAGCCCGCGCCTGAAGCGAAGAGTGAGGAAGAGCGCGGGACCGCTTTCAGAAACGAGCCGGAGACAGATTTTTCCAAAAAAATCAACAGAATGAAAATGGAGGACGCTCTCTCTACGGTACGGAACGGACTGGGGAGGAGCTATCCACTCCTCCTGGGCAGCGAGGAGATCTTTACCGTCCGGAAGATCCTCTCCGTGAACCCGGCGCGGCCCGACGAAGTCGTGGGGGTCGTTTCCTCCGCCTCGCGGGAGGAGGCGGAGAGGGCGGTCGGGGAAGCAAAGGCCGCCTACGCCTCCTGGAGGAGGACCCCGCCCGAAACGAGGGCCGGGTACCTGTTCAGGGCCGCTGAAGAGATGAGGGCACGGAGGTTCGCGCTCGCGGCCCTCGAAGTGTACGAAACAGGAAAACCGATCCCTGAGGCGGACGCGGACGTTGCGGAGGCCATCGACTATCTTGAATATTACGGACGGCAGATAACGGAGCTTGCGAAGCCGAAGCGCCTCGGACGCTATCCGGCGGAGGTGAACGAGTACTTCTTCGAGCCGCGGGGAATCGGGGTGGTGCTCTCTCCCTGGAACTTCCCCCTCGCCATTCCCACCGGCATGGCGTCGGCGGGCATTGTCGCCGGAAACTGCGTTATCCTCAAGCCGTCAGGGCTGTCCCCCGTCGTTGCCTGGCAGCTTATCGAAGTCTTCAGGGCCGCAGGACTGCCCACCGGAGTGCTCCAATACCTCCCCGGCCCCGGCAGAGAGGTGGGAGAGCACCTGGTGGAACACCCCGGCGTCGATTGCATCGCCTTCACCGGCTCGAAGGAGGTCGGGGTGCGGATCGTCTCGCTTGCCGGCAGGACCCGTCCGGGCCAAACGAGCATAAAGAGGGTGGTGGCGGAGATGGGGGGAAAGAACGCGATCATCGTGGACGCGACCGCCGATCTCGACGAGGCGGTCAGGGGGGTCCTGGTGTCCGCCCTCGGGTATCAGGGACAGAAGTGCTCAGCCTGCTCCCGGGTGATCGTCCTGCAGGACGTGTATGCTGAGTTCTGCGGGAGGCTGAAAGAGGCGATGAAGAGCATCGCGATCGGCCCCCCCGAGGACCCCGCCACGTTCATGGGTCCCCTCATCGACAGGGAGGCGCTTCAGAAGGTGCAGGCGTATGTGGAGAAGGGAAAAGAGGAGGGAAATCCGCTGCTGGTGCGGGAAGCCGGGGGGGAGGGGTATTACCGGGGCCCCGTTCTCCTCGAAGTATCGCCCGACTCGGTCGTCGCCCGCGAGGAGATATTCGGTCCGGTGCTCTCGGTGCTGAAGGCGGCGGACGTGGAAGAGGCCCTCGCCCTCGCCGACAGCACCGAATACGCGCTGACGGGAGGGATCTTTTCGCGCAGCCCCGCCGTGATACGGAGGGCGAAGGAGGAGCTCAGGGCGGGGAACCTGTACATCAACAGGAAGATCACCGGGGCGCTTGTCGGGAGGCAGCCCTTCGGGGGCCTCGGCATGTCCGGGGTCGGCTCGAAGGCGGGGGGCCCCGACTATCTCCTGCAGTTCATGAATCCGAAGACGATCAGCGAGAATACCCTCCGGAAGGGGATCGCCCCTCCCGGCGAATGAGGAAAGGGGCACGCTGCTCCACCGGATGGGTACCTTGCCCCCTCATGCAGCACATCCTCTGAGGGGAAGGGAGACGAGAACGGTCGTCCCTTTCCCTTTCGCCCCGTTGATCGACAGCTCCCCTCCCAGCACCGCCACGCGCTCCTGCATTCCGAGGATGCCGAGGGACCGTGCATGCGCAAGGCTTTCCTCCTCTATTCCTTTCCCGTTGTCCCTGACGGAGAGGAAGATGCGCTCCCCGTTGCTCCGCAATCCGATTTCGATGCTGTCCGCATCCGCATGGCGGGCGACATTCGTCAACGCCTCCTGGAAGATGCGGAACAGCGCGGTCGCCATGTCGCGGGGAAGAGCGGCATCAGCCAGGGAGCCCTTGAGCTCCCCCCGGATCTTCGTCTTTTCCCGGAATTCAGCCAGCTGCCATTCGATCGCCGCTTCCAGCCCCAGGTCGTCGAGGAGGCTCGGCCTCAGTTCCATGGCGATCCGGTGCACCTTGCGTATCACTTCGTCGATATAGGACGTCATCGCCCGCACTTTACCGCGCACCGCCGCTCCCTCCTCCCCCCTGCTTCCCTGAAATCGCCGGCGAGATCGACGAGATCGATCTTCATCACCGTCAATGCCTGGGCGAGCTCATCGTGGATCTCCCGGGCGATCGTGGTCCTCTCGTTCTCGATGACCGACTGCAGGTGCGAGGCAAACGTGCGCAACTCCTCGCGCGATCGCTGCAGCTCCTCATTCGCCCGGTGCTGTTCGGTGACATCCTGCACCGTCCCGATGATACGCACCGGTCGTCCGTTCGGAGCGAACTTTACCTGGGCGGTGACGTGGACGAACCGCTCCTCGCCGCTCTTCGCAACGATCCGGCAGTCGAACTCATAATCGTTGTACTCGCGCAACACCCTCCTGATCTTTTCCTCGATCCGCTCCCTGTCCCCG
>JAXLZK010000028.1:0-38592 GCA_046350935.1 Thermodesulfovibrionales bacterium | reverse complement strand
CCCGATATGCGCAAGGCCCTGGGCGTGGGACAGGCGCCGCTCGCTCTCCCGGAGGGCCTGTTCCGTCTGTTTCCTCTCCTCGATCTCCACCCGCAGCTGATCGTTGGCGCACACGATGTCCGTCGTCCTCTGCTCTACTTCCCTCTCCAGGAGGTCACGATGGACCCTGAGCTCCCTTTTCGCTTTCTCTGTGGCAGCCATCTCGGCGAGGAGCCGTTCGTTCAGCTCATCCGTATGCTCCTTGGCGCTCCGCATCTCTTCGACCATGCCCCTGTTCTCAAACCGCAGCAGCAGAGACGTCCGGTTGATCTGATAGCTGTTCTGCGACACCCGAAAGAGAATAAGACCGTACAGGGCGAGCATGCCCCCCATCGCAAAATGCAAGGGGTCGCCCATAAGAAAGAACCGGACGACGAGCGGGGCCAGGGCCGGAGCGCTGTAGAGCAGATAGGCCCTTCTCGAGGCGGAGAGATTCGCGGCAGCCCCCGCAGCCATGCCGCCCAGGACAAAGGTGATGAAGACCTCCTGAAGCAGGAAAGCGCCGGAAAACGGAAAGAACCCGATGCTTCCCCATACACAACCGGAAAGGGTCGAGCCGACGAGAAAAAGGGTTTTCCAGGAGCGGGCCTCAGCCGGAAGGAGCGGGCTGCGGCGGAACTTAGCGACAAGCACTCCGCGCAGCAGGGTGATGCATGCCAGTACCGCGGTCCATACAAGCAGTGTCCGCTGCGGGATAGCATCCTGGAGAATGAAAAAAACGAAAAGGGAATTCAGAAAAGTTGCGACGAGTCCGAACGGCGCGAGGGCGTAGAACTGCCTTACCTGCTCGACGAGGAGCTCCTCCTGAGCGGCATTCGGGTCGGTTTCGATCAGGTGTCGGTGAGTAGGGTCGCTGTCCACTCTCTTCTCGCGTGTCCGGGGGGAGTTGCTCACTGTGCGACGCGGCATGCAGACGGCAAGAGCGCTTCCCGGCCGGGTCTTCCCCCCTCTGCTGATGCCCGCTGCTCCACTGCTGCTAGTTACTCTACACAATTCACGCTGAGAAGTAAACGCCCTCCCGTTGTTTTCTCCGGCTCTGCCCTCTCGATGCTTCCGCCCCTGCTTTTCCGCGCCCTTGCTACCACTTTTTTCTCCTCATGATATATAATAGTCAAATTTCGCTGGGAAGGATTTTGATGATGATTGCGGCAACACACTCCCCGACTGTCGGTTCTCTCAAAGAGCAGGCACGCCAGGTCAGGATAGAAATTCTGAAGATGCTCACCGCTTCCGGCTCCGGCCACACCGGGGGCTCCCTCTCTGCGGCGGACCTGGTCACCGCCCTCTATTTTTACAAAATGAAACACCGTCCCCAGGAGCCGCAGTGGCCCGAAAGGGACAGGTTCATCCTCTCGAAGGGGCATGCAGCCCCCGTCCTCTATACGGCCCTCGCCCTCACCGGGTACTTCGACCGCGCCCTGCTCAAGGACCTGAGGAAGCTCGGGTGCCCCCTCCAGGGCCACCCCTCGTCCAAGCTGCTGCCGGGGGTCGAAGTCTCTACCGGCTCCCTCGGACAGGGCCTTTCGATCGCAAACGGCATCGCCCTCGGATTGCGGCTCGACAGAAACCCTGCGCGGGTCTACTGCCTCCTCGGCGACGGGGAGACCCAGGAGGGGCAGGTATGGGAGGCGGCGATGTCGGCAGGGCATTACCGCATCGACACTCTCTGCGCCATCGTAGACCTGAACGGCCTGCAGATCGACGGTCGGTGCGAGGACGTCATGAACGTGGAGCCGATGGCGGACAAATGGAGGGCGTTCAACTGGCATGTCCTCCCGCTCGACGGCCACAGCATGGAAGAAATCACAGCCGCCCTGGACCAGGCGGAAAAAATCAAAGGAAAGCCCACCGTCCTCCTCGCCAGGACGATAAAGAGCAGAGGGGTCTCCTTCTTCGAAAACAAGGCGGAGTACCACGGGCTCACCCCCACGCACGAGGAGCTGGAGAGGGCGCTGAAGGAGCTGGGAGAGAATGGGAAGTAGAGAAGAACCGTCGGTTATCAGCGCAGAGCAGGCAGCAAAGGGTTCCGCCACCGCAGGGGAAGGGCGCGCCGTGCATTTTGCAGGGCAGGCGGTCGCCACCCGGGATGCGTACGGGGCGGCCCTCCTCGAGCTGGGAAAGCGGGACCCACGGGTGGTCGTCCTCGATGCGGACCTTTCGGGCTCCACCAAGACCGCGAAGTTCGCCAAAGCCTTCCCCGAGAGGTTCTTCAACATGGGAATCGCTGAGCAGGACCTCGTGGGCACCGCGGGGGGCCTGGCCCTGACCGGGAAGATCCCCTTCGCCTCCACCTTCGCCATCTTTGCGACGGGGAGGGCGTGGGAGCAGATCCGGCAGACCCTCTGCTACTCCCACCTCAACGTCAAGCTGGTCGCAACCCATGCCGGCATCACCGTGGGAGAGGACGGGGCGTCCCATGAGGCCCTGGAGGATATCGCCATCACCCGGGTGATCCCCGGAATGACCGTCATCGTCCCTGCGGACGGATACGAGACGCAGCAGGTCATCGACGCGATGCCCGGATACGAGGGGCCGGTCTATGTCCGGCTCGGCAGGGCGAAGGTGCCGCCGGTGCTGCCGGATGAATACCGCTTCCGGATAGGGAAGGCCCACGTCTTTTCCCTCGGCCGCGACGTTACCTTTATTGCCGCGGGCATCATGGTCGCCAAGGCGCTGGAAGCGCGGGACATCCTGGCGAAGCAGGGGATCGACGCCGGAGTCGTCAATATGTCCACGATCAAGCCCCTCGACACGGACGCCCTGCTTGCGGCGGCGCAGAGGTCGCGGCTCATCGTCACCGCCGAAGAGCATTCCGTCGTCGGCGGCCTCGGCGGCGCCGTTGCCGAATTCCTTGCGGAGGCCCATCCCCTGCCGGTGCGGAGGGTGGGCGTGCAGGACACCTTCGGGTGCTCCGGCTCCCCCGACGAGCTCCTGAAGCTCTTCGGACTCACCGCGGAGAACTTAGTAGAAACAGTGACCGGATTTATGAAGCCGGCCTGAGGAGAGCACGCGCCCTCTCCCGGCTGCCTGCCATAAACCGTACCGCCCGGAGCATTATGATAACGTTTCAAAGCGTCTCGAAATACTATGACTACCACACGGTCCTGCGGAACGTCACCCTCACCCTGCCGAAAGGAGAAATGGCCTTTCTGACGGGGCCGAGCGGGGCCGGAAAATCCACCTTTCTCAAGCTCATGTACCGCGCCGAAACACCCGATGAGGGCGACATCACCATCGACACTCTTCACCTCGCCTCCCTGAAGCCGTCCCAGGTCCCGCTCCTCAGGCGCAGAATCGGCGTCGTGTTCCAGGACTTCAAACTGATCAACAACCTGACCATCTACGATAATGTCGCCCTCGCCCTGAGGATCCGCAAGGTGGCGGAGAGGGAAATACGGAGCCTCGTCTCCGAGGCGCTCAAGAAGGTGAACCTGCGCAACCTGGCGGACAGCTATCCAAAAAGCCTTTCCGGGGGGGAGCAGCAGAGGGTCTCCATCGCGCGGGCGATCGTGGCGGACCCGCTGGTGCTGCTTGCGGATGAGCCCACCGGGAACCTGGACCCCAATACCGCCCTGGATATCCTGAGGCTCTTCCGCGACATCAACCTGCAGGGCACTACGATCCTTATCGCGACCCACAACCGGGAGCTGCTCAGGGGCACCGACAAGCGCGTGTTGAAGCTGGACGGAGGCGGTCTGAGCGAAGAGGGGGGGGCCTGACATGTCGTACCCGTTCCGATCGGCTTTCCGGAGCCTCTGCAGGGAGAAATGGATCAACATTCTCTCCATTTTTACCGTGGCGTCGAGTCTCCTCATCGTGACCCTCACCCTCTTTTTCCTGTACAACCTCGATCTCTTCTCCCGCCGCCTCCCGGAGCGCTTCTCGATGATGGTCTATCTGAAGGACAGCCTCTCCGACGAGGAGGGCCGGCAGGTGCTCGGCACCCTCCAGAAGAGGCCGGAGGTGGCAGGCGCCGCCTACATCCCGAAGGAGAGCGCCCTCAGGGAACTGAAGCAGACGCTCAAGGAGTCGCCCCATGTCCTCGACGGGCTGGACGAAAACCCCCTCCCCTCTTCAGTCGAGCTGAAGCTGAAGCGGGACTTCGTGACCGCCGCCACTGCGTCGCGGGTGTCCGATGAGATCAGGAAGCTGCCGGGGGTCGAGTCGGTCTACTACGGAGAGAAGATAGCGGAAGCGATCCATGCGCTGAAGAGGTCGGCGCAGAATATCGGCCTTATCATTTTCTTCACCGTCTCCCTCGGCGTGGTCTTCGTCGCCTACAGCACGGTCAAAATCCTCTTCTACCGGAAACGGGAGGAGATCGAGATCATCAAGCTCCTCGGCGCCACGGGGGGGTTCATCAGGATGCCCTTCCTCATCGAAGGGGGCGTCATTGGTCTCATGGGGGGCGTCATCGGCGTCATCGGCGCCTTCCTGTTCTACTTTGCCCTTACCTACCGGCTGAGCGTGGTGATTCCTCTCCTCAAGACGCTGGTATTCCCTCTGGAGACCCTCTTTGTCCTTCCCCTGGTGGGGGTCGTCCTGGGCGTCATCGGTTCGGCCATCGCGATCGGGAGGCTCAGGCTTTGAATGGAGGGAGACTGAGAAGACCGGCCCGGCGCATCGCATCCTCTTTCGCCCCCCTCTTCCTTCTGCTCGTCATCCAGGGTTTCGCGCTCACGGACACCGCCCTTTCCGAAAAGCCCCAGGACGAGTACAAACGGGTGCAGAGAGACCTGAAGACGAGCAAAAAGAAGCTCGAATCGGCCCGGAAGATGGAGGTGTCCGTCCTCGACGACCTGAAAAAGACGACCGCCGAGCTGCAGGAAATCGAGAGGCAGCTCTCCGTGCAGCGGGAAAAGATAAAAAACATCCTCGCCACCATCGCCTCCCTCCAGGAGGAGATCAGGGTGGACAGCGCCGTCCTCCATACCCACAAAGAACGCCTGAAAAGGCGGTTGCGCGCCCTCCTTACCTTCAGCGCCGACAAGGACGCCCTCCTCGTCCTGCTGAGCGGAGAGGACGTTGCACAGTCCCTGCGCATCATCCGCTCTCTCCGCGCCGTCTCCGCCCACGACTACGAGCTGATCACCCGCTTCAAGGAGGAGCTCAGGGTCCTTGCTGAAAAGGAGGCGGGACTCCAGAAGCTCTCGTCCGAACTGAAGAGGGAGGAGAAGAAGCTGGCAAAGCTTGAGGACTCCCTAAGGGAGAAGAAGAAGGAAAGGGAGGCCCTCCTCGTCAGTGTACGGAAAGAGAAGAGCCTTTATGAAAACATGGTCCGCGAGCTGAAAGAGTCCTCCAACAAGCTCCTCTCCCTTATCCAGGAGTCGGAGAGGCGGGAACGAGAGCTCCGGAACAAGAAAAGCGTCAGGGCGAAGCCGGGGGCGCCGGCGACGAAAGAAGAGGCGCCGATGGAGGACAGCGACTTCCTCCGCATGAAGGGGAGGCTCCACTGGCCGGTGCTGGGGAGCGTCGTCATCCAGTACGGCGCGCAGATCGACCCCCTCTTCAACCTGCCCGTCTTCAGGAGCGGCATCCACATCAAAGCCGTGGGCGGAGCCCCGGTAAAGGCCGTCCATGAAGGCAAGGTCGTTTTTGCGGACGACTTCAAGGGATACGGTCAGCTCGTCATCATCAATCACGGGGGCGGATACCACACGCTCTACGGAAACCTGGCGAAGATTTTTTTGAGGAATGGAGCTATAATAAACGAGAATCAGGCACTTGGAGAGACGGGTGAGTCCAGCACCCTGGGAACGAGCGGGCTCTACTTCGAGATCCGGTACAAGGGAAAACCCCTCGATCCGCAGCAGTGGCTGAGAAGATAAAGGGAGGAAAAAATGTTTCAAAAGAAGAAAGGGGTCCTGACAGTCGTCATCGTGTCCCTCGCCCTCGCAGGCGTCCTCGTGGGGAGATGGACAGTGGCATCGGTGAGCGCGCAGAGCAACTATGAGGAGCTTAAGACGTTCACCGAGGTCCTCGTCATGATAAAGAAGAACTACGTCGATGAGGTGAAGACAAAAGACCTCATTGCCGGGGCGATCAAGGGAATGATGATCTCCCTCGACCCCCACTCCGGCTATATGACCCCGGACTCCTTCAAGGAGCTCCAGGTCGAGACCAAGGGCGAGTTCGGCGGTCTCGGGATCCAGATAGGCGTCAAGGACGCGGTGCTCACCGTCATCGCCCCCATCGAAGACACCCCTGCATACAAGGCGGGCCTCATGGCGGGGGACAAGATCATCAAGATCGCGGGAGAGCTCACGAAGAGCATGAGCATCACGGATGCGGTCTCGAAAATGCGCGGACCGAAAGGGACCTCCATCACCCTGTCCGTCATACGGGACGGATGGCAGGAGCCGAAAGACTTTACCCTCACCCGGGACACGATCAAGATCAAAAGCGTGAAATCGAAGATGATCGATTCCTCCATCGGATATGTGAAGCTCACCCAGTTCCAGGAGTCTACCGCCTCCGACCTGTCGGCGGCGTTGAAAAACCTGAAAAAGGACGGGATGGCTTCCCTGATCCTCGATCTCAGAAACAATCCGGGAGGGTTGCTGAACAGCGCGGTGGAGGTTTCCGAGCAGTTCCTCCCGCCGAAGAAGCTGGTGGTATACATTAAGGGCAGGAACGGCGACAAGGTCGAGTACAGCACGGAAGGAAACGCGACGTACTACGCCGATATCCCCATGGTCGTCCTCGTCAACCAGGGCAGCGCGAGCGCTTCCGAAATCGTGGCCGGAGCGCTGAAAGACTGGAACAGGGCCGTTATCGTCGGCATCCAGACCTTCGGCAAGGGGTCGGTGCAGAGCCTCATTCCCCTCAGCGACGGCTCCGGGCTGCGGCTGACCACCGCCAAATACTACACGCCAAAGGGAATCAGCATCCAGAGCGTCGGCATCTCCCCCGACATCGTGGTCAAGCTCGAAGCGAAGGACGGCAAATCCAACCACACGGTGATCAGGGAAAAGGACCTCGAAAGGCACCTCAAGAACGAGAGCCTGCCGGAAGGCCCCGACGAGAAGGAGACCGCGCCCGTGGAGGTGGAGGAAAAGGACGATCTGCAGCTCCAGCGGGCCATCGACACCCTGAAGACCTGGAAGGTGTTCGAGAAGTTCAACAAGGCGGCGTAAAGCACACTAACTCCTTCGGCATGAGGAAGGCGCATGGGAATTCCCTCCTCCCCTTCGGGTAAGGGGAGGAGGGAAGGGGTTACGCAGCGGCCGGCCGACGCCTGCAAACAGAAATGAGCCGCGTCATCTTCGACATAGAAACCGTCGGCATGGATTTCGACTCGCTGGACCCCTCTGTCCGGGAATACCTCCTGAAAGGGGTTGCGACGGAAGAAGAGGAGAAAAAAGTCCGGGAGAGCCTTTCCTTCTATCCACTTACCGGCCAGGTGGTCGCCATCGGCATGCTGAACCCCGACACGAACAAAGGGGCGGTCTATTTCCAGAACCCCGGAGATCCGCTCCTCTCCTTCGAGGAGGACGGCATCCGGTACGAAAGCGGCACCGAGAAGGAGATCCTCGACAAGTTCTGGAGCGCTGTCCGGGCTTACAGCAGCTTCGTCACGTTCAACGGCAGGGTCTTCGACTGTCCGTTCCTCCTCGTCCGCTCCGCGGTGAACAGGGTGAAGCCCAGCAGGGACCTGATGCCCAACCGCTACAACGGAGCGCATATCGACCTCCTCGACCAGCTCACCTTTTACGGAGCCGCGAAAAGACGGTTCAGCCTCGACATGTGGTGCAGGACCTTCGCCATCAAGAGCCCGAAGGCGGACGGCATCACCGGATACGAGGTGGGAAGCCTCTTCCACGCGGGGAGATGCAGCGATATCGCCCGCTACTGCGCCGGAGACCTGAGGGCCACCCGCGAGCTCCTCCTCATCTGGGAGACCTACATGCGCTTTAACGGCGCTTCGGGCGGGTAAGCAAGGTACGCGTTCACGTTTTCGACCTCGAAGCGGTCGGCGGCCAGGACATTCCGCACAAAGGAAAAGATCTTCGCGCGCGTCTCAGCGCTGAGAGCTGGATAGAAGACGGGGTTCGCCACCACCACCCCCCGGAAGGCGAAGAAAGGGGCGAGCACCTCGCAGAGCTCTTCATCCCCGGAGAGCCTGCCGTATTCCTCGAAGAAAAGGGCGAGCCCCTCGTAATACGGCCCGGTGACGCGCCCGTGGCGGATGACCGAGAAGAAAATGTAGTTGATGGCGAGGGCGGTGATATCGTCGGCCGGGTCGCCCCACGGTCCGCGGCTCCTGTCGAGGAGGACGAAGTCCGTTCCGGCATCCTTTCCGGCACCCGGTGCGGAGAGCCCCCCTCCCGGTTTGAACCAGATGTTCCCCGGATGAAAGTCCCCGTGAATAAGGGAGAGGCGGTGGCATTTCGGCTTCAGCCGCGCCCTCCACTCCACGCAGCCCTTCTCGATCTCCGCCATTTCCGCGTAGCTCAGCGTTCCGTCCGGATAGGTATCGAACACTCCCATGAGGCACTCCCCGTGCCCCACGGTGTCCCGCACCTTGCGCCAGTAGAGCGCCCGGGACTCTTTCTTCACGGCGTGGATTCCGGCAAGATAGGCGGCCATCGCCCGTATCCTCTCCCTGTCCGGCGGGACGAGCCTCTCCTTTTCCGCAAACCCGGCGAGGTCGGTGAAGTAATCGGTTCCCTCCGCCCGCTCCATGAGCAGATAGTACTCGATCCCCCCGCCGATGGAGTGGAGGGTCCCGTCCTCCCACTCCGCAAGAACGTCCACCGCCCGCACATGCCGGGGGAGGTTCTTGTATTCGTCCAGATCGAGGAGAAACACGGCGGCCCTGTCGGACGGGTAGTCATGCCCCAGCCCTTCGGGGATAAGGGCCTTGACCACATAGGAGCGCTCCCCCTCCTCCGCCATCACCGAGGCGAGAAACCCCGCTCCCTGCACCCCGGCGCCGAGCTTCCGGATCTCCACCCGGCGCACTCCCGTGAATTCCCTGAAAAGGTACTCCTTCAGCGCTTTCTCATTGATCATGGGACCCTCCCCGCAAGGTTAAGGATGCGACTTTGGCTGACTCCCCCTCCCCCCTCTTCTTCCAAGAGAGGGAATCCGCCCCTCCCCTTACGCTAAGGGGAGGCCGGGAGGGGTTACCCGAAGGGGGGCCGAAGCCCGGATGAAAAACTAGAGCGAGTCGTGAAAGCTGCTCCGGTACCGCTCCGCGAACTCGCTGAAAGTATAGCGGTGCTCCTGAGTCCCGTAGTGCTCCACCGCGTAGGCGGCGGTGACCGACCCCATACGCGCCGCGGTCTCGAGACTCTTTCCCAGGACGAGGCCTTTTACCAGGCCCGCCCGGTAGGCATCCCCCGCTCCGGTGGGGTCCACGATCCCCTTCACCCGGACAGGAGCCACCGCCGTCTCGGACTCCTTCGTGCTGATGAGGGAGCCTTTCTCCCCCAGGGTGGTGATGATCGTCCCGGTCAGGTCGAGGAGCCCCCTCTTGTCCCTGCCCGTCATGTTCATGATCAGTTCCAGCTCGTAATCATTGGAGATCAGGACGGCCGAGCCCCGTATCCACTCAACGAAGGCATCCCTGTCCCATGCGGTCAGGGACTGCCCCGGGTCGCAGATGAAGGGAATATCCCTGCTCCGGTATACCCCCGCATATTCGCTCATATCCGTCAGGTTCCCCGGCCCGATCAACCCCAGGGAATTGCCCGGCTCCGCGCTCCTGAAATGATACCCGGAGGGATGCTTCATCGCTCCGGGATTGAAACCCGTGATCTGGTTATCCGACTGGTCAGTGGTGATATAGGCGCCGGCAGTGAACTCTTCGTCGATGACTTTTATCCCTTCGATGGAGATCCTGTTCTTGTTCAGCCAGTCGAAATAGCTCCGGTAGTCCTTCCCGATGGTGGCGAGGATAACGGGCCTCTCGTTGAGCAGCGCCAGGGAATAGGCGATGTTGCCCGCGGTGCCTCCGAATTTCTCGATCATCCCGTTTACGGTGAAGCAGACATTCAGGATGTGTATCTTGTCGGGCAGGATGTGGTCGGAGAACCTCCCCGGAAAGTCCATAATCCGGTCGTACGCCAGGGAGCCCGAAATATAGATGCATCTTCTCTCCTTATAATAAAATAAGAAACCAGAGATGAGGCAGAATAAGACAGATAACGACAGAGTGAAACGGAGAAAAACAGCAGAGCTTTATTTTGCTCCACCTCTGTCGGTGAACTATTTATTCTTTCCGGATCTTTGCCACTTCTTCGAGAATCCGCTCCGCGGTCTTCCTGGTGAAGCCCTTCATCAGGGCAATCTCCTCCACCGAGGCGTTCCGGATGCCGTCGATGCTGCCGAAGCGCTTCAGCAGCTCGAGCCGCCTCGTCCGGCCGACCCCCGGTATCCTCTCGAGGGGGGACGCCATGAAGCGCTGGTCCCGCATCTTCCGGTGGAACTCCACGGCGAACCGGTGGACCTCGTCCCGGATCATTTTCAGGAATAATGATGCCTTATTTCTGTCTTCGAGGTCAATAAACTCGTTGCTCAGCAGGACCGCCCTGTCCGGTTTCTTTGCGATCCCCACCATGTCGGTCTCGATGCCCAGCTCCTCAACAGCCTGCCGGGCCACTTCGAGCTGCCCCTTTCCGCCGTCGATGAGAATGAGGTCGGGGACGGCGTCTTCAAGGCTCCGCATCGTCCTCCCCACGATCTCCTTCATCATTGAGTAGTCGTCCACCCCCTGCACCTCCCGTATCTTCAGGTGGCGGTACAACTCCTTCCTGAAGTCCCCGCCTTCCCAGTAGATAAAGGCGCCCACCGACTCGCTCCCCTGGATGGTCGAGACGTCGAATGCACCGATGGACCGGGGGACGGCCGACAGTTTCAGCTTCTCTCTGACCTCCTTCAGAATACCGTCGCCCAGGGATTTTCTCCTCGACTCGGCGTGATGGAGCGCGTTTTCCTCCGCCATGAGCAGGAGTTCCCGTTTTTTGCCCCTCTTCGGCGCCTCGATGGCGACCGTGCCGTCCCTCTTCTCCCCGAGCCACTGCAGCAGGGCCGGCCTGTCCGCAGGGAGCACGTTGACGATGACAAGGGGTGCGGGAACGATCTCCTTGGCATAGAAGAGCGAAAGGAAGCTCTGCATGATCTCCCCTTCGGAATCAGGGAGGACCTTTTCGATAAAGAAATCCTTGGCGCCGATGAGAATGCCGTTCCGTAAGAAAAGGACGCTCGCCGCGGCGCTGTCGTCTTCGCGGTAATACCCGATGACGTCCACATCCCCCAGCTCGGGCGCAAGGACCTTCTGGGATTCCAGCGCCCGCCTGAGCATGAAAACGCTGTCCCGCACCTGGGCCGCCTCCTCGTAGCGCATCTCTTCGGAGAGGGCGTGCATCCTGGCTTCGAGGTTCTGCAGCAGCTCCTTCCGCTTGCCGGAAAGGAAGAGCTTCACCTCCTCGATGATCTCCCGGTACTCCTCCCTGCTCGCCAGGCCGGCGCAGGGAGCGGGGCATTTCTTCATCTGGTGCTGGATGCAGGGCCTCATGGGCTTGTCGAGCGGGTGGCTGCAGGTCCTGAGGCGGAAATTCTTCCGGATGAAGGAGAGCGCCTCCCACATGGCCTGGGAGGGGATGTATGGGCCGAAATAGAGGTTCCCGTCCCTCCTGATCCCCCGCACGACCTCGATGCGGGGCCACTCCTCGACAACAGTCAGCTTGAGGTACGGGTAGTTCTTGTCGTCGCGGAGGACAATGTTGAAGTTCGGCCGGTGGCGCTTTATCAGGCTCGCCTCCAGGATAAGGGCCTCGAGCTCGTTCCCGGTGACGATGTAGGAGAAGTCCTTGATCATCCTCACCATGGCCACCTTGCGCGGCTCGAGGGAGGAGGACTCCTGAAAGTAGCTCCTCAGCCGGTTCCGCAGATCCTTGGCCTTACCCACATAGAGGACCTTGTCCTTCTGGCCTTTGAATATATAAACCCCCGGTTTGTGGGGGACATGGGAAAGCTCCAGAATCATAGAAATACTATATCACAGTTTTCCGGGATCCAGTCCCTTTCAAAGACTCCGGACCCCGGCTTTCGCAGGGGTGAGGGAAAAAGGGGAGGAAGTGAGACAGAGTAGAGCAGGAAAAGACAGAGGTGAAGCAGAGTAAAGCAGAGTGAGACAGAAGTAAAGACAGGGAAAAAGAAAGACAGAGTGAGACAGAATAAGGCAGAGAGAGAAGCAGGTAAAGGTCGAGGAAACAGAAAGAGAGGATGAATCCCCTCTCCCCTGTGTGGGGGAGAGGGCGAGGGTGAGGGGGAGTCAGGGCCTCCCTTCGCTCGCAAAGAAAGAGGGTGCACCCTCGCCCCCTATCTGACCCGGTTTACACCGTTTCCTGCTTTGCTGGTATAATAGGGGCATGTCTTCCCCGAAGTGGACACGCTTTTTGCTTCTCCCTTTTTTCGCATTATGCCTCGGCGGTTTCGGCGGTTTTCTGTACTGGAGCTTCTCAGACCTTCCCGAAGTGAGATCCCTCGAAACCTACACCCCCATCGAGTCCTCATTCGTCTACTCCTCGGAGGGCACGACTCTTGCCGAGCTCTACCTGGAGCGGCGGAACTTTGTCCCGCACTACAAGATCCCGGGCCAGGTGAAGAAAGCCTTCATCGCCATCGAGGACCAGCGGTTCTACTCACATCCGGGGGTCGATTTCATCGGCATCCTGCGCGCCTTTTACAAGGACATCATGGCGCAGAGCATTGTGGAGGGGGGGAGCACCATCACCCAGCAATTGACGAAGATGCTCTTCCTGAGGCCGGAGAAGAGCGTTGCGCGGAAGATAAAGGAAACGATCATTTCCGCCCAGATCGAGAAGCGCTACACAAAGGATGAAATATTGGGCATGTACCTGAACAAAGCGTACTTCGGCGCACGGGCCTACGGCATCGAGGCCGCTGCCCAGACCTATTTCGGCAAGACCCTCACCGACCTCTCCCTGGGAGAGACCGCCCTGCTCGCCGGCCTGCAGAAGGCCCCCTCCCAGTATTCTCCGTTCAAGAGCCCTGAAAAGGCCCTGCTGCGGAAGCAGACGGTGCTGAAGAAGATGCTCCAGAGCGGCTTCATCTCCCGGGAGGAGTACGAAAGGGCCGGTGCGGAGCCCCTTCCCACCGCTCCCCATAACAGGAAGTATGAAGCCCCCTATTTCGTGGAATTCCTCCGGCAGCAGCTCGAGGCGCGCTACGGAGAAAAGATCTATACGTCGGGTCTCCGCATCCACTCCACCATCAACTTCGCCCTGCAGAAAATCGCCGAGGAGGCGGTGCAGAACGGGATACGGGAGATCAACAAGCGGGTGAGCCCCGGCGTGCAGGCGGCCCTGATCGCCCTCGACCCGCAGACCGGGCAGATAAAGGCGATGGTGGGAGGAAACGATTTCTGGGAGACCCAGTTCAACAGGGCGACCCTGGCCCTCCGCCAGCCGGGCTCCGCCTTCAAGCCCTTCGTTTACAGCGCCGCCCTCGAAAAGGGGATGTCGACGGAAGATACCGTCCTGGACGAGCCGATCTCCTTCCCCGGAGCGCGGGCGGGGCTCTCCTGGTCCCCCCGGAATTACGACGGGGAGTACCGCGGCCCCGTCACGCTGAAAAAGGCGCTCGCCCTCTCCCTGAATACCGCCACGGTCCGCCTCGCCCATAGCATAGGGATCGACACCATCATCACCCTGGCGAAACGATGCGGGATAAAGAGCACCCTTCACCCCTACCTTCCCCTCGCCCTCGGCGCTTCCGATGTCACCCTGCTGGAGCTCACCTCCGCCTACGGGGTCTTCGCCACCGGAAGGAGAATGGAGCCCGTCTCTTACGAGCGGGTCCTCACCCGGGAGGGCGTCTCCCTGGAAGAGGTCTACCCCAGCTCCGAGGAAGTGCTCCCCCCGGAGGCGGTGGAGAAGATGCGGGAGCTCCTGGGGGCGGTGGTGGAGATGGGGACGGCCACCAAGGCGAAGGAGCTGGGCAGGCCGGTGTACGGGAAGACCGGAACCACCAACGATTTCTCCGACGCGTGGTTCATCGGGTTCGACGACCGGCTGGTCGTGGGAGTATGGGTGGGAAGGGACAACCATAAGCCGATCGGCGCAAAGGAGGCCGGGGCAAAGGCCGCCCTCCCCATCTGGATCGAGTTCATGAAACAAAGCAGGACAGAATAAAGACAGGGAAAGGGAAAGGTTGAGAAAAAACAAAAAGACCGCTTTACTCTCTCCCTTTACCGCTACCTGTCTTTACTCTGTCTTTACATGATACAATAAGGCTCTTATGGGAAAAGTAATCGTCATTGCCAATCAAAAGGGCGGGGTGGGGAAGACGACCACGACGGTCAATCTCTCGGCGTCGCTCGCCCTTGCGGAAAAGGACATCCTCGTCATCGACACGGACCCCCAGGGAAACCTCACCAGCGGGCTCGGGATCGACAGGGATTCCGTACAAAAAAGCCTCTACGACATCTATACGGGAGGATCCCCCCTCGAAGAGACGATCCGGGAGACCTCCGTTCCCCATCTTTACATCGTCCCCTCCACCATAGACCTCCTCGGCGTGGAAGTGGAGCTGGTGCAGCGGGACGGGAGGGAGAGGATTCTCCTCAATGAGCTCGCGCGGGTCAGGGACCGGTACCGCTATATCTTTATCGACTGCCCCCCTTCCCTCGGGCTCCTGACCCTGAACGCCCTTGTTGCCGCCGATTCCGTCATCGTCCCGGTCCAGTGCGAATACTACTCTCTGGAGGGTCTCGGGCTCCTCTCGCGGACGCTGAAGCTGGTGCGGGGGGCGTTCAACCCCTCGCTCGACATCGAAGGGATTCTCCTCACCATGTTCGACGCCCGGAACACCCTCGCACGCCAGGTTGAGGAGGAGGTGAAGAAGTTTTTCAAGGAGAAGGTGTACACGACCATGATCCCGCGGAACGTCACCCTCGGCGAGGCCCCCAGCCACGGGAAGCCCGCCATCCTCTATGACGCCCGCTCGAAGGGGGCACAGAGCTATCTTTCCCTCGCAAAGGAGATTCTGAATGAAAGCGGCGCTCGGCAAGGGGCTTGAGGCCCTGCTCCCCGAAAAGGGGGACGAGGTCATCAAGATCGACATCGACAAGATACGGCCGAACGAGTACCAGCCGAGGAAGGTATTCAGGGATGAGGCCCTGCAGGATCTTTCCGCATCCATTAAGGAGAAGGGCGTGCTCCAGCCGGTCATCGTATCGCGGCTCGCGGACGGCGCCTTCCGGCTCATCGCCGGGGAGAGACGGTGGAGAGCGGCGACTCTCGCGGGCTTGAAGAAGATCCCCGCCCTCATCAAGGACGTCTCCTCCCAGGACGCCATCGAGATCGCCCTCATCGAGAACATCCAGCGGGAAGAGCTCAACCCCATCGAGACGGCGGACGCGCTCCAGCGGCTCCTCAAGGAGTTCAACCTCACCCAGGAGGCCCTCTCCCAGCGGGTGAGCAAAGACAGGGCGACCATCGCCAACTACCTGCGCATCCTGAAGCTGCCCGACGAAATCAAGGCGCTCATCAACAACAGCAGCCTTACCCTGGGGCACGCCAAGGCGCTGCTCTCCCTCGAAAGCCGGCAGAAGCAGATCGAGGCCGCCAACCGGATCATCAGCGGCGGGCTGAGCGTGAGGGCCGCCGAGGCGCTTTGCAAGAAGTCGGCGGAGGATTCGCCGTCCAAAGCGAAGAAGAGGAAGGACAAGCTGCCCGAGGTGGAGGAGCTCGAGCACCAGCTCATCAGGTCGCTCGGAACGAAGGTGCGGATACAGCACAAGGCGAAGAGGGGAAAGATCGAGATCGAGTACTACTCGCTGGACGAGCTGGACCGCCTCCTCGAAATCCTGCTGCCGAAGTAGGTCACGGACGCGGGCGCCGGATCATCGCGGAGCGGGCGGTTTCGCGCCTCCGGCACATCCTTTCTCCCTGTCGGATCTTCTTTTACACTGCTCAGGGTACAGCCTCTGCAGGCATTCCGGGCAGATGCTGTGGCTGAAATCGGCCTTGATATACTTCGCCATGTAGGACTCCACCTGGGTCCAATACCCCTTGTCGTCGCGTATCTTCTTGCAGGTAGAGCAAATCGGGATCAACTCTTTCAAATGCGCTATTTCTTCTTCCCGGGCCTTGCACAGCGCTTCCTGGGCCTCGACCTTGTCCGTTACGTCCATGCAGCTTCCGATGTAGCCCAGAAAAACACCGCTCTCGTCATAAAAGGGGGCTCCCCGGTCGAAAATCCAGCGGTAGACCCCGTCATGTCTCCGAAGGCGATACTCCATTTCGAAGACTTCCCGCCTTTTGAACGAGGTGAGGTAGATAGCGAGGCATTTTTGGAAATCGTCGGGATGCACCCCTTCCGCCCAGCCGTTTCCCCGCTCCTGCTCCATCGTGCGCCCCGTGAAGGCAAGCCATCGCGCATTGAAATAATCGCACTCGGTCGAGGTTGAAGCACGCCAGACCATAATGGGCGCCTGTTCGACGAGCACCTGATATTCTTTCCTGCTCAGCCCTGCGCCCTCATTTTCCATGGCCCACCCCGGTAGAGATCCGTCCTGATGATGGAACCATTATACCACCAACTCCTCATTTCGCGCCGGACCGCTGCCGGAAGCGGGGGTGATGAAAAGCGGGGGCATATCCCTGCTCTCCTGATACCCCCTCCTCGCTCACGCCTGTTTGCTCTCTCTGTTCTTCAGATATCTCTCGATCCTGTCCAGCCCTTCCGCTATGTTTTCCATCGAATTCGCATAGGAGAACCGGAGATACCCCTCCCCCCCTCTGCCGAAATCGATGCCGGGCGTTACGCCGACATGCGCCTTTTCCAATATCTCAAAAGCGAGCCGGTAGGAATCGCTCAGGATATGCCGCGCGTCGGCAAACACATAAAAGGCGCCGGTGGGCTCGACGGTAATTCCGAAGCCGATCTCCCTGAGCCGGTCGATCATGTACCGTCTCCTCTCGTTGTAGAGGGCTCTCATCCGCGCGACTTCGCCGTCCGCCTCCCGGAGAGCGGCGACTCCGGCGATCTGGACCACCGAATTGGGAGAGAGGAAAAAGTTCTGCTGGATCTTCTGGAGAGGGCGGACAAAGCGCTGCGGCGCGATCAGATACCCAAGCCGCAGCCCCGTCATGGCAAAGGCCTTTGAGAAACCGTTCAGGACAAAGGCGTTATCGGTGCATTCCAGGATCGTATGCTCGGCTCCCTCGTACACCAGGCCATGATAGATTTCGTCGGAAACGACGCAGGGGCCGATCGTGCTGATCGCTTCGAGGCGGTCTTTGGGCAGCACGCTGCCGGTCGGATTGGCAGGGGAATTGACGACAATCGCTTTCGTTTTCGCGGTGACAGCCTCGCGGACGGCTTCAGGCCTGTAGTGAAAACCGTCTTTTTCATACACCGGCACCGTGACCGTCTTTCCCCCGAGGAAAGTGATGAAATTTGGATAGCACGCATAGTAGGGGTCGGAGATGATCACCTCGTCCTCCGTTTCCAAAAGCACCGAAAACATGCTCAACATGGCGGGAGAGGTCCCGGAGCTGATGACGACCCGATCCGCGTCGATGCGGACGCCGTACTTGCCCTCGTAAAATTCGCAGACCGCCTCCCGAAGTTCGATCATGCCGAGGCTGTGTGTATAGTGCGTATGCCCGTCCCGCACCGCCCTGCAGAGCGCCTCGCGCACGCAGTCGGGCACCCCGAAGTCGGGCTCCCCTATTTCGAGATGAATGATGCCGGTCCCTGCCCGCTCCATCTCCTTGGCTTTTTCGAGGACGTCCATGACAATGAACGACGACATTTCTTCGACCCGTTTCGGAATCATTCGACTTCTCTCTCCTCACTGCCGGGTGAAGGAAGGCGGGAGGCCGGAGGATGCAGGGAATGCAAAAGGAGGTCTTCCACCGCACGGGACCAGACGGCGTAGCCCTTTTCGCTCAGATGGACCCCGTCGCCGAGGAGGAGGGACCTGTCGGGCTTTCCGGAGGGGTCGAGGAAGAGGGGGTGGAGATCGAGGTATCCAGCCCGGTAGGTGAGGGCGAGCTCACGCAGGGAAGCGTTGAGCTCCCTGATCACCCCGTTATCCACCCAAGACAGCTCGACCGGCAGGATGCTCTGCACCACGATGGCGGCCCTTTCGTAGGAAGAGACCAGCTTGTTGATGACTTTCTTATAGGGACCCGCGATCTCACGGTCTTCCATCGCGATATTATTGATGCCGGACATGACGAAAACGAGATCGGGATCATGGAGGGCGAGCAGAACCCTGTCCATGCGGCCCAAAAGCCCGTCCACCGTCTCTCCCGCGATGCCGAGATTCATCACCCGGTGCTCCGGAAACCGCTGCTGCCAGTCAAAAAACTCCGTCAACGAATCGCCGAGAAATACGATGCTCTTTGTCTCCCTCACCCTACGGGTGCCCCTTTTCCGTCCGTCTCCTTTATTTTCGACTCCTCGATGATACGTTCTATCGCGGTCTTGTCCAGGACCTCCTCCCTCATCAGGGCCTCGGCCAGGCTTTCGAGGACATGCCGGTTTTCTCTCAGGATCCTGCCTGCCTTCGCCTCCGCCTCGACGATCAGCCGCCGTATCTCCTGGTCCATAAGCCACGCCATGTTCTCGCTGTACCGCTTCGGCTGGGCCAGTTCCCGCCCGAGGAAGGGGTGTTCCTCCCCTCTCCCCAGGCTTACGGGGCCGACCTTGTCGCTCATGCCCCACTGCGCCACCATCTTCTCAGCAAGGGAGGTGGCCTCCTTCAGGTCGCTCTGCGCGCCGGTGCTCGTGTCGTTGAAGACGATCTTCTCCGCCACCATCCCGGCCAGTGCCACGCTCAGCCTGTTCATCAGATATGACTGCGGATAGTAGTGCCTGTCCTCTTCGGGCAGGAGCTGGGTCACCCCCATCGCCATTCCCCGCGGAATGATGCTCACCTTGTGGAGGGGATCGGTATTGGGGAGGATCCAGGCGACGAGGGCATGCCCCGATTCGTGGTATGCGGTGATCCTCTTCTCCATATCGCTGATCGGTTCGCCCCGGATCGCGCCCATCAGGATGATATCCCGCGCCTCCTCGAAATCTTCCCGGTAGATTTTGTCCTTATTCTTCCGAATGGCGATGAGGGCGGCCTCGTTTGCGAGGTTTTCGAGGTCGGCGCCGGTCATGCCGGGGGTGCCGCGGGCAATGCTTTCGAGCTCGACATCGCCCGCAATCGGTTTGTTCCGTGTGTGCACCTCGAGGATGGCCCGGCGCTCGTGCAGGCCGGGCCGGTCGATGAGAATGCGGCGGTCGAACCTCCCCGGACGGAGCAGGGCGGGATCGAGCACGTCGGGCCGGTTGGTCGCGGCCATCACAATGACCTCCTCGTTGGGCTCGAAGCCGTCCATCTCGCTGAGGAGCTGGTTGAGGGTCTGCTCCCTCTCGTCATGCCCGCCCCCGAGGCCTGCCCCGCGCGTGCGGCCCACCGCGTCGATCTCGTCGATAAAAATGATGCTCGGCTGCGCTTCTTTCGCCTTTTTGAACATGTCCCTGACGCGCGAGGCGCCCACCCCCACGAACATTTCGATGAACTCGGAGGCGCTGATGCTGTAGAAGGGCACCCCTGCCTCTCCCGCGGTGGCGCGGGCGAGGAGCGTCTTCCCCGTACCCGGATAGCCCGCGAGGAGCACGCCTTTGGGGATTTTTGCGCCGAGTCTCCTGTATTTCTCGGGCTTCTTCAGGAAGTCTACCGTCTCCATCAGGTCCTTCTTCACGTACTCCATTCCCGCGACATCCCTGAAGGTTACGGTCGATTTTTTGACGTCATACAGCTTGGCCTTGCTCGCCCCGAAGCCGAAAAGACCGCCTGGCCCTCCCTGCATCTGCTGGGTGCGCCGCATCATGAAGATCCAGAAGCCGATGATCAGCAGCCAGGGAAGTATCCAGACAAGCATCTGCCCGAGGAAAGAGCCCTTCTCCTGCGGCTTGACAGTGATGGTCACTCCCTTCTCCTGAAGGGAGGTGAGCAGTCCCTCCCCCTGGAAGGGAGGGAGAAAGGTGTGAAAGCTCCTGACAGGGGCGGACTTCGGCTCTCCAGGAATCTTGAGAGAGACTTCCCGGTAGAGCTCCACGTCCACCCGCTGGTCCTTTATGGTCACCGCCTTTATGTTGCCGGCGTTCAGCTGCTCGATAAAGCGGCTGTAGCTCGCCGGAGCGGTGGTCTGCCCCCCCTCCGTACCGACATACGTGCTCCATGCGTACATGAGCGCCGCTATGAGCAGGAGGGCGGCGATCGCCTTCCAGTGCGGCCCCATGCCGCCGGTGGGGTGCATCTCTTTCGGTCCTCTTCCGGGAGGAGTATCGGCCATTGGGTCTTCCGTACGCTTTCGGTCTCTACGATGCCGCCCTGACAGGACGCACCTTCTCCTGAAAGGGAACCCTTTTCCGGAGCACCGCACAAAGCGGGCACGAGCAGCTCCTGCGGAGGGCCTGCTCCCGTCGTCCCCGCACGCGGAGCGGAACGACGGCTTTTCGGGTGCGCACCTTCTGCCGGATGCTCTGTAGAAGTATATCCTTTAAAGGGGGGGCTGTCAAACAGGAGCGGAAGCGCGGAAACGAAGCACATTGCAATGGCGGCGCAAAACGGTATAATTGTGGTAAGGTGTGTCTGCACACCCTTGAAAGGCATTCTCCATACGGTATTCACGCAGTGCATGCACGGGGAGGAAATCATGACCAGTTTTAAAGACCGGATTCTCAGCGCCGCCCGTCTGGATGCCCGGGTGTACGAAGAGGTGGAGGAGGACGAAAACGCGATCTCCCAGGCAATGACGGTAGTGATCCTGTCCAGCCTTGCGGCAGGGGTGGGAAGCATCACAAAGGGCGGCGCGATCGGCGTCATCGCCGGAACAATCACCGCCATCGCGGGCTGGTTTTTCTGGGCGTACCTCACCTATCTCATCGGCACGAAGCTGCTGCCCCAGCCCCAGACGCGTTCGAACCTGGGTGAGCTGCTGCGCACCACCGGGTTTTCGAGCGCACCCGGGATGATCCGGGTGGCGGGCATCATCCCGGGACTCACCGGGGTCATCTTCTTCATCGCATCCGTCTGGATGCTCGTCGCCATGGTGATCAGCGTGCGTCAGGCCCTCGATTACACCAGCACTCTGCGGGCGGTGGGGGTCTGCATCATCGGATGGATCGTACAGGTGATCATCATGGGGATCCTCTTCCTCCTCCTCGGACACCCCCTGAGAATGCTATGACAGGCTCCCGGACCGGGCCGGAGGAAAGGGCTTCAGGGAGAAGCGCCGCAGGAGCGCTCCCCTGCGCCATGGATATACTCCTGATAAGCACCAACCGCCACGCCTCCCCCGCCCCGGTGGTCCCTTTCGGGGCGTGCTGCGTCGCGGGCGCCGCTGAGAAGGCGGGGCATACCGTACGCCTCCTGGACCTCATGTTCGCACGCGACCCCCTCTGGGAGGCGGAGCGTGAAGTGACGGTCCGGAAGCCGGACGTCATCGGCCTCTCGGTACGGAACATCGACAACAACGACATGCAGGAGCCGGCCTTCTTCATCCGGGAGCTGGTCCCCCTTGCGGAGACCCTCCGCCGGCTTTCCGCCGCCCCCCTCGTCCTTGGCGGCGCCGCACTGGCGGTGATGCCTGAGGAAATAATGCGCCGCACCGGCGCTTCCTATGCGGTGCTGGGGGACGGGGAATCCCTCTTTCCCCGTCTCCTCGAAAGCCTCGGCAACAACGAGGCGCTCCGGCAGATCCCCGGCATCGCCTGGCGCAGCGGCGGAAGGATCGTGGTAAACCCGCCGGGAGCGCCTCCCCATGCCGCTGCATGTCCCTGCCCCGATTTCACCCGCTGGATCGATGTGAAGGCCTACCTTTCGCAGCTCTCCACGATACCGCTCCAGACGAAGCTGGGGTGCCACTTCAGGTGCGTCTATTGCACGTACCGGAAGATCGAGGGGGAGCACTACCGGCTTTTCACTCCGGAGAGCGTTGCGGAGGCGGTCCGCACGCTCGCCTCCTCAGGTCTCCGGGAGATCGAGTTTGTGGATAATGTGTTCAATTCTCCCCCCGAGCACGCCATGGCCGTGACGGAAAAGCTGGCGGGAATGCGCCACGGCGCCCGCCTGCAGAGCCTCGAGCTGAATCCCCTCTTTGTGGACGACGCCCTCCTGACCGCGATGGAGCATGCCGGGTTCCGCAGCATCGGCATCACTGCGGAGAGCGCCTCCGACGCGGTCCTCGCCGGGCTCGGCAAGGGCTTTGACTCAGGAGTGGTCAGCAGGGCCGCACAGGTGGTGCGGCGCCACGCGCTGCCCTGTCTCTGGATCTTCATGGTCGGCGGACCGGGGGAGACCAGGGCGACCATCAGGGAGACCCTCCGCTTTGCTGAGACCTGCGTGCGGTCCTCTGATGTGGTATTCTTCAACACGGGGGTGCGGATGTATCCCGAGACGGAGCTTGCGAAAAGTGCGAGGAGACAGGGGCTCCTTTCCCTCTCTCCCGAAGAAATGCTCGAGCCGGTTTTCTACTTCTCGCCCGAGGTGGATTTCTCCTGGGCGGTGAACGAGATACGGCACTACGCGGCGCGCCGCATGAATTGTATCAGCTCGGATTCCCTGCGGCTCCCCTTCCTTCCGGCGCTCCACCGGCTGGGGTACCGCTGCGGCATCAGGCCGCCTCTGTGGAGATACACCCGCTTCATACGGCGCGGCCTCCGGACCTTCGGAGTTGCCGCATGAGGCTTCCTGCCGGGGAGGGCATCCGCATCGCTTCCTTTGCGACTGCTTCACCCCCCTTCACCGCCACCCAGGACTACGCGAAGGATTTTCTTGCGCGCCACTTTGCCGGACGGCTCAGCGAGAAGAGCCGCGCGTTGATCGAAAAGGTCTACGCGCATCCCTCCATCCTGCGGAGACGGTTCGCCTTCGACTCTCCAGACTGCCTCCTCGACGAAGACCCCGACTCCCGCATCGCCCGTTTCACCCACTGGTCGGTAGAGCTCTCCGAACAGGCGGCGCGTACGGCCCTGGACCGCGCCGGAGTGGCGGCGGACGAGGTGGACGGTCTTGTCGTGAATACCTGCACGGGGTATATCTGTCCCGGCATTTCAACCTATCTCATCGGGAGATTGGGTCTCCCCTCCCGCACACGGGCCTACGATCTCGTGGGGAGCGGCTGCGGAGGGGCCATCCCCAACCTGCAGCTCGCGGCGGCGCTGGCGGGAGGACGGCGCGGCGGCGCAGCCCTGAGCATCGCGGTCGAGATCTGCAGCGCCACCTTCCAGATGGGAGATGACGTAAGTCTCATCATCTCCAACGCCCTCTTTGCCGACGGGGCCGCGGCGGCGGTTGTCGGCAGCGGGGACTGTTCAGGAGGGTTCGAGCTGGTCTCCTCCTCAAGCTTCTATGCCCCTGAATACCGGGACGATATACGCTACGTCCATAAAGAGGGACAGTTGCACAACCGGCTCTCCCTGCGTCTGCCGGGACTCGTCAGGAAGGCGGTCTCCCGCGCGGTGCAGGAACTTCTCGCACCCCTCTCGCTCCGCAGCGGGGAGATACGGCACTGGGCGCTGCATCCGGGAGGGGAGAAGATCATCAGTACGGTCAGGGAGGAGCTTGGGCTTACTGAGGAGCAGGTCGGCCCGGTCCGCACCGTTCTGTCCGAGTTCGGGAACCTTTCGTCACCCACCGTATGGTATGTGCTCGAAGAGATAGAGAGGAGGGGGATAGAGAGGGGAGAGTGGTGCGTCATGCTCGCCTTCGGCGCCGGCCTCTCCGCCCATGCCTGCCTGCTGCGGAAAGGGTAGATTCCGGCGGGGAGGTTGGGAGGGGTTGGGTACTCTGCGGTGAAAGAGACCTTACGGAAAGAGCGCCCTCTTCTCCCTGATCGACGCTGCGATGAAGGACGTGAACAGGGGATGCGGCTCGATGGGCTTGGACTTGAATTCGGGGTGGAACTGACACCCGAGGAACCAGGGATGGCCCTCAAGCTCCACGATCTCGACCAGCTCCCCGTCCGGAGAGGTGGCGCTGATCGTCAGGCCGTTGCTGCAGAGAATCTCCTGATATTTCTTGTTGAATTCGTAGCGGTGGCGGTGCCTTTCCGAAATCTCCCTTCTGCGGTAGGCGCTGAACGCCTTCGTCCCCTCCTGCACGACGGCCGGATAGGCCCCCAGCCTCATGGTGCCTCCCATCTGCGAAGCTGCGGTGCGCTCCTCGAACCGCCCCGTCCTGTGGTTGTACCACTTTTCCATGAGGTAAATGACGGCCTCCTGCGTCTCTGCGTCAAACTCGGTGCTGTTCGCATTGAGGCGGCAGACGTTGCGCGAGAACTCGATCACCGCCGTCTGCATCCCGAGACAGATGCCGAAGTAGGGGATCTTCTTTTCACGCGCATACCGTATCGCCTCGATCTTTCCCTCTATGCCCCGCGAACCGAACCCTCCGGGCACAAGGATGCCGTCCACTTCGGCAAAGAAGGCGTCCGCCCCCCTCTCTTCTATCTTCTCTGAATCGACCCACTCGAAATTCACCCGGGCGTTGTTCGCGATGCCCCCGTGAATCAGCGCCTCCGTGAGGCTCTTGTAAGCGTCCTTCAGGCCCACGTACTTCCCGACGATGGCGATGGTGGTCTGCACCTTCGGCTCCTTTATCCTCGTCACCACCTCGCTCCAGACCGAGAGATCGGGCTCGGGATGCCCGGCAAGGGACAACTTCTTGTCGAGGAGCCTGTCGAGGCCTTCGCTCTTGAAACAGAGGGGCACCTCGTAGACCGTCTCCACGTCCACCGCGGCGATGACCGCGTCCGGATCGAGGTTGCAGTGCAGCGCGATCTTTCTCTTGACCTCCGCCGACAGCGTCCTGTCCGCCCGGCAGATGAGCACGTCGGGCTGAATACCGATCGCCCTGAGCTCCTTGACGCTGTGCTGGGTCGGCTTGCTCTTCAGCTCTCCCGACGCGGTGATGTAGGGGACGAGGGTGAGATGGACATAGAGGACGTTCTCCCTCCCCACGTCGTACCGGAACTGCCGGATCGCCTCGAGAAAGGGGAGGCTTTCGATATCGCCGACAGTGCCCCCGATCTCTACGATGATGACATCGTACTCGTCCGTGGCAGCCGCCTTGATCGCCCTCCGTATCTCGTCGGTGATGTGCGGCACGACCTGGACGGTATCTCCCAGGTAGTCTCCCCTCCTCTCCTTGGTAATGACGTTGAAATAGATCTTTCCGGATGTATAGTTGTTCTCGACGGACGTTCGGGCATGGGTAAACCTCTCGTAATGGCCGAGGTCGAGGTCCGTTTCGCAGCCGTCGTCGGTAACGAAGACCTCTCCGTGCTCGAAAGGGCTCAGGGTGCCGGGATCGACATTTATATAGGGGTCAAGCTTCTGCAGGGTCACCCGCAGGCCCTTCGACTCGAGGAGAGACCCTATCGAGGCCGCGGCAATGCCCTTCCCGAGAGCCGAAACGACTCCTCCTGTCACAAAGATGTACTTAGACATTTCTCCACCCTCTCCAGATCTTCAGGGGTATCCACCCCGATGGTTTCAAACGATGTTTCGCCCACTTTTATCGAAAAGCCGTTCTCCAGGGCCCGCAGTTGCTCGAGTTTTTCGATCTCCTCCAGGCGTGAGGGAGGAAGCAGTGCAAGCCGGAGGAGGACGTCCTTCCTGTAGGCATAAATGCCGATGTGCTTGAAAAAATGGGAAGAATCGGATAAGAGGCTCTCCTCATGCCCGTCCCGGTGGAAAGGGATCGGCGCCCGCGAAAAATACAGGGCGAAGCCTTCAGCGTTCCTCACCACCTTCACCACGTTCGGGTTGGCGACGTCCCCCTTTTCCGTGATCCTCTTCATGAGGGTCCCCAGGGATGCCCTTGCATCGTCCATCACGCCGATTACCTCGTCCACCATCTCGGGCGCAATCATCGGCTCGTCCCCCTGCACGTTCACCACCACGTCCGTATCCGGGACCCCCCGGCCCGAAGCCTGCAAGAGGAGGAGGGTCTCGGCGATTCTGTCCGTGCCCGAAGGATGGTCCGGCGAGGTCATGACCGCCTCTCCTCCGAAGCCTTCCACCGCCCGCCGGATCCTTTCGTCGTCGGTCGCCACCAGGACGCGGCTGACCCGGTGCGCGCGCATCGTCCTTTCATACACATGCTGAATGAGGGGCTTGTCGAAGAGGGGGCAGAGGGGTTTTCCCGGAAAACGGGTTGAGGCGTAGCGGGCCGGTATAATAACGATAGCGGGCATAACTTTTTTTATGATAACATATTTGGGCGCCCTGATTTTGCCTTACTGAAAGGAAAAATCCCTTGCTTCTTTAATCATTCAGGGAGAGGTATGGAAAGAAACAGAACGGTTTTTCATAGGTGGTACTGGCCTGCCCTCCTCGCAGGTTTTTTGCTCACCCTGAGCTTTCCCACTTTCAACATTTTTCCCCTGGCCTGGGTCGCACTGGTCCCTCTTCTCCTTTTCCTCTGCAACAGCGATAAAAAAACCGCGTTCAAGGCGGGCTTCCTCTTCGGCGTCGTCTATTTTTTCGGGACCACCTACTGGATCTACCACTCCATCAACAAGTACGGGAACATCCCCTTCATTCCGAGTCTTTTCATCGTCCTGCTCCTTTGCCTCTACCTCAGCCTGTATCCCGCGTTGTTCTCCTTTCTTTATGTCTCTTTCGTCAAAAAGAGGGACATCCCCTCCCTCTTCCTCGTCCCCGTGCTCTGGACCACCCTCGAATTCTTCCGCTCTTATGCCCTGAGCGGCTTCCCCTGGTCTAGCCTCGGGTACAGCCAGTATCTGTTTCAGCCCCTTATCCAGATCGCCGATATGACCGGCGTGTATGGCGTGTCCTTTCTCGTTGCTGCGGTCAACGGGGCACTGACGGACCTGCTCAGGCTGCGACGCAGGCAGAAGGAGCGTCCGCTCGCTTCCTTTCTCCCCACGTACGGCGGGTTGGCCCTTCTCGCTCTCGTCCTCGTCCTCAGCTTTGTCTACGGCTTGTACCGCCTGTATCAGCACCGGGACGGGCATTCCATAAAAGTCGCCGTAATACAGGGGAACATAGAACAGGACAAGAAGTGGGACCCCGTCTATCAGGAGTCCGTCCTCTCGGCTTTCAGGAACCTCTCCTTTGCCGCAGCCCAGGAAGCCCCCCACCTGATCGTCTGGCCCGAGACCTCGGTGCCCTTCCTCTTCGGGAGCGATAAAGACCTTACTACCCGCCTCCTCTCCTTTGAACAGCAGTTGAACTCCTATCTCCTTCTCGGAAGCGTCCTTTTCAGGAACGGCGAATCCGTAAAAGGATACACGAACAGTGCGGTACTCCTTGATAAGAATGGAAATATTACCTACATTTATGATAAAATACATCTTGTGCCCTTCGGAGAGTACGTTCCCCTCAAACCCCTTCTCTTCTTCGTGAATACGCTGGGGGCGGGGATCGGGGATTACGTTCCCGGGGACAGTTATATCAAGGCAGTTACCCCTTTCGGAAGCTTCGGCACCCTCATCTGCTACGAGATTATCTTCCCCGGCCTTGTCAGAAAGTTCTTCGTCAAGGGAGGGGATTTCATGGTCACGATAACAAACGATGCGTGGTTCGGTACGACGCAGGGGCCCTACCAGCACTTCAGCATGGCGGTGTTCAGGGCCATCGAGAACAGGAAGCCGGTGGTGAGGGCCGCCAACACCGGCATATCGGGCTTTATCGACAGCAACGGAAGGATCATTGGAAAAACAGAGCTTTTTAAAAGGACATACATGGTGCGGGAGATCAGAACCGACACAAAGGTCTCCGCGTATACCAAGTACGGAGACATCTTTTCCTACTTGAATATTGTATGCTTCCTGCTCTTGCTTGTCGGGAAAATAAAATAGAGACACGGGGAGGAGACGCAATGCTTTTACAGAATGAATTGAGAGAGGAAATCGCAAAGGTCAAAGAGAAGGTGCTCGCGCTCAGAGGGTATCTTTGATGTCGCTGCACAGAAGGAACGCCTTGCAAAAATAGAAAAGGAGCTTTCTTCAGAGGAGGTATGGTCCTCTCCTGAGAAGATGCGGGAGCTCCAGAAGAAGAAGACGGATATCCACGACGCCCTGAAGCCGGTCGAAGCCGCCCTGAAAAAGACCCTCTACCTCGAAGAGTCCCTCGGGATACTTGGAGAGGAGGAAGGAGATATTTTCCTCGACGAGATACGAAAGGAGATCGAAGAGCTCAGGCAGGAGACTGAGGAGATTGAGCTGCGCCTTCTTCTTTCGGGGGAAGTGGATAAGAACAGCGCCATCGTTACCATCCATCCGGGGGCGGGGGGCACCGAGAGCCAGGACTGGGCGCAGATGCTCATGAGGATGTACCTGAGATGGACGGAACGCCATCACTTCAAAGTGGAAATCGCCGACCTCCAGCCGGGCGACGAGGCGGGCGTAAAGAGCGTTACGTTTACGGTCGAGGGGCCTTACGCTTATGGTTATTTGAAGGGAGAGGCGGGGATCCACCGCCTGGTGCGGATATCCCCCTTCGATGCCAACAAGAGGAGGCACACCTCCTTTTCGGCGGTGCTGGTCTACCCGGAAATAGAGGACGATGTGAAGATAGACATCAGGGAGGAAGATCTGAAGATAGATACCTTCCGTGCGTCGGGGGCCGGAGGGCAGCATGTGAACAAGGTCTCTTCGGCAGTCAGGCTTACCCATGTCCCTTCGGGAATCATTGTTTCGTGTCAGAGCGAGCGCTCCCAGCACCGGAACAGGGAGCTCGCCATGAAAATACTGAAATCGAGGCTGTACGATATCTCCCTGAAGGAGAGAGAAAAGAAGATGGACGACCTTATCGGCGATAAGAAGGGGATCTCCTGGGGAAACCAGATACGTTCCTATGTTCTCCAGCCGTATCGTCTTGTGAAGGACCACCGTACGAATGTGGAGGCGGGAAATGTGGATGCCGTTCTCGACGGGGAGATCGACCTTTTTATTAAGGGGTTTTTGAATTCCGGCGGCATGCGGTCGTCTCTATGACAGGGAATTTCCGGAAAAGCATGGAGAGCACTACTATTATTCTTTTAAAAATAAAAAGCAGTAGTAGCAGTAGGCGCGGTGAAAAAGGGGAAAACCCGGATAGTTCGAGAAAATGCATAGGGTTTTCTCCCCGAAAAGTTCTTAATTTTATTAAGGGAACGGGTATTTTTCGGCGGGGTTTTTTTCTCCACGGATTCGCCAACAATTTATTGCCCTTGTTTTCACGGATAGGATATAATGAGCGTACTTCAAAACGGCAAGTTATTAACAATTGTTGGCAATTTGTTGATAACTTGATGAATACACTGGCAGAAAATAAGGCATCTCTCTCTGCCGTCGTGATAAATCCCGGAAACAGAGTGGAGACGAAGAACTGGTGAATACTGAGGAATTGTGGAATCAATGCCTTCTCGGCATTACGGAAGAGGTGGGCGAAAGCCTGTTTGAGCTCTGGTTCAGGCCCATACGCATCCTCAGTCTCAAGGACAGGGTCATCACCCTCGAGATCCCCAACAGGTTTTATCGCGAGTGGATAGAGGAGAATTACCCCTCTCTCATCCCGGAAGCAGCGGAAAAACTCCTTGAACACCCGGTCTTTGTGCGGTTCAAGACCGCCGAAAAGGAGGACGAGGCCCTCCGCAAGCTGGACACCCGGCTGGAAAACAGGAAAAACAAGCTTGCCATCAGGGGAATCCATCTCAACCCGCGGTATACCTTCGATACCTTTGTGGTGGGGCCGTCCAATCAGTTCGCCCATGCCGCTTCCAAGAGGGTAGGGGAGAACCCGGGGCTTGCCTACAACCCCCTTTTCATCTACGGGGGGGTCGGGCTCGGGAAAACGCATCTCATCAATTCCATCGGCAACGCCATCGCGGACAGAAGGCCCGACCTGACCATCTGTTACGTCTCCGCCGAGCAGTTTACCAGCGAGGTCATCTCCTCGCTGCGGCACGAGAAGATGGGAGAGTTCAAGGACAAATACCGGAACGTGGACGTGATGCTTATCGACGACATCCAGTTCATCGCGAACAAGACCACGACCCAGGAGGAATTCTTTCACACCTTCAATTCCCTGTACGAGAAGCAGCGCCAGATCGTCATTTCGAGCGACAGGGCGCCCCTCGAAATATCGGACATCACGGACAGGCTCCGCTCCCGGTTCAGCATGGGGCTTATTGCGGACATCCAGCCCCCCGAAGTCGAGACGAAGGTCGCCATCATCTACCGGAAGGCGGAGCTCGAAAAGCTCACCATCCCCGAGGAGGTGGCGTATTTCGTCGCTTCGCGGATCAAGTCCAACATCAGGGAGCTGGAGGGGTGCCTTATCAAGCTGGGCGCTCACACCTCCCTTACCGGCATGCCCATCGACCTGAATATGGCGAAGGTGGTGCTCAAGGACCTGATCGCCGACGAGGACAAGCCGGTCACCGTCGAGAGCATCCAGAAGGCGGTCTGCGATTATCTCGGGGTGAAGATCCAGGACCTGAAGGCGAAGAAGCGGACGAAGGAAATCGCCAACGCCCGCCAGATAGCGATGTACCTGTCCAAGCAGCACACGCAGCTCTCCCTCAGCGAGATCGGCAGGTATTTCGGGGGGAAGGACCACGCGACGGTCATTTATGCCTGCAAGCAGATAGAGGAGAAGAGGAAGAAGGACGAGAACCTCAACAAGAGCGTCGAAAACGTCGAAAAGAGAATAGCGGGTATCTGAGGAAGGGAAATCCGGTACGAGAGGCATTGTTTCCCGGACGTGACACGAGTTATTTTATTTTTTCCGGAGGGAGTTCATGAAGGTAACAGTAGAAAAGGATGAATTGCAGAGAAAGCTTTCGGCTATTCAGAACATCGTGGAGAAGAAGAACACCATGCCCATCCTGAGCCATTTCCTTCTCGCAGCGGAGAAAGGAGGCGGCGCCATTACTGCTACCGACCTCGAAACCGCGTTCAAGGAGCCTATCGCCCTGACCGTGGCTGAAGAGGGGACCCTCTGCATTCCCGCAAAGAAGCTCTTCGAGATCGTGCGGGAAATGGAGGGGGACATCACCCTCGAATCCGTTGACAACAAGTGGCTGAAAATAAAGAGCGGCAAGAGCCTCTTCCGTCTGGCCTGCCTCTCTCCAGAGGAGTTTCCGGTCTGGCCGTCCCTTTCCGGGGAGGCTGAGGAGATGGTAATGGACTCTCCGGTGCTCCTCGATATGATCGACAAGACGCTGTATGCAGCGGGGGAGTCGGATACGCGCTATGTGCTGAACGGGCTCCTTTTTCATATAAAGCCGGACGGCACCCTGACCGTCGTGGGGACGGACGGACACCGCCTCGCCCTCTCCAGGAAAACGGTCGGGGCGAGAGCTGCTGAGGAGAAGAAGATCATCTTTTCGCGGAAGTCCCTATCCGAGTTGAGGAGATTTCTGACCCCCGAATCGAAAGAGGTGAAACTGACTCTGGGAAAGAACCATATCCTCTTTATCCTGGACGACATCCAGTTCCTGACGCGGCTGATAGAAGGCACCTATCCGAACTATGAGCAGGTCATCCCCGCAGCGGGCGAAAAGGTCATGTCGGTGGATAAGAACACGCTCATGAGGGCTCTCAGAAGGGTCTCGATCATGAGCAAGGAGAGGAGCAGCGCGGTAAAGGTGGACCTCGATGCCGCGACGATGGGCATTTCCGCCTCGAATCCCGACCTCGGGGAGGCGAAGGACGAGATTACGGTGGAGTATGCGGGAAGCCCCCTTACGCTCGCCTTCAACGCCCGCTATATCCTTGACGCCCTGGGCGTCATGGATGCCGAGAGGATCGTCTTCACGATGAATGAACCCCTCAGTCCCACCCTGATCATGGAAGAGGGCAGCGAGGAATATAAATACGTAGTAATGCCGATGCGCCTGTAAGCGCCGGCCGTCGGAGCCGGTGGCGCCCGCCGCGCCCCCAAAGAGGAGAAAGATGACTGATAAAATGAAAGAGCAGGTTGAAACGGCCTACGGGGCCGAAGAGATAAAAATACTGAAGGGCCTTTCCGCGGTGCGGATGCGGCCCGCCATGTATATCGGGTCCACCAGCATCGAGGGCCTCCATCACCTCGTCTACGAAGTGGTGGACAACAGCGTGGATGAGGCCCTTGCCGGGCACTGCACCGTTATCGAGGCGGTCCTGCACCATGACGGGAGCTGCACGGTGATCGACAACGGGAGGGGTATTCCCACGGGGCCGCATCCCGGCGACCCAGAGGGGAGGTCTGCCGCGGAGATCGTGCTGACCGAGCTCCACGCGGGAGGCAAGTTCGAATCGAAGGCCTACAAGATTTCGGGCGGCCTGCACGGGGTGGGCATCTCGGTGGTGAACGCACTGTCCGAGTGGCTCGAAATGGAGATAAAACAGGACGGGGTCGTTTACCAGCAGCGGTTCGAGAGGGGCAAACCCGTCACCCCGCTCACTGTCACCGGCAAAACCAAGGGGAGGGGTACGAAGATCACTTTCAAGCCCGACCCGCAGATCTTCGAGGTGACCGAGTTCCATTACGATGTGCTGGCACAGCGCCTGCGGGAGCTCGCCTTCCTGAACAGGGGGCTGCAGATCAGCATTGCCGACGAGAGGACCGAGCAGCACCAGGAATTCCTGTACAAGGGGGGGATCGTCTCTTTTGTGGAGCACCTGAACAAGAACAAGACCCCCCTTCATCCGAAACCCATCTATGTCGAAGGGGAAAAGGACGGGATCACCGCGGAGATCGCGCTCCAGTACAACGACGGATATTCGGAGAACATCTACACTTTTGCCAATAACATCAATACCCGGGAGGGCGGCAGCCACCTGGTGGGCTTCAAATCCGCCCTTACCCGGACGGCGAACAGCTATGCCACCTCCTCGGGGATCATCAAGGAGGGCAAGGAGAGCGTCTCGGGCGACGACATCCGGGAGGGGCTGACCGCCGTCATCAGCGTGAAGCTCCCCAACCCCCAGTTCGAAGGGCAGACCAAGATGAAGCTCGGCAACAGCGAGGTGAAGGGCATCGTGGAGTCCATTGTGAACGAGGCCCTTTCGACCTACTTCGAGGAAAACCCGGCTGTCGCCCGCAAGGTCATCGAGAAGGCGATCCAGGCGGCGCGGGCCCGGGAGGCCGCCCGGAAGGCGCGGGAGCTGACCCGCAGAAAGGGCGTGCTGGAGGATACGGGGCTGCCGGGCAAGCTGGCGGACTGCTCGGAAAAGGACCCCGCCCGTTCGGAGCTCTATATCGTCGAGGGAGACTCCGCAGGGGGATCGGCGAAGCAGGGCCGGGACAGGCGCTACCAGGCGATCCTGCCGCTGCGGGGAAAGATCCTCAACGTGGAGAAGGCCCGCTTCGACAAGATGCTGACCTCCGACGAGATCAAAACGCTGATCACCGCCCTGGGCACCGGCATCGGTCCCGAGGAATTCGATACCGCGAAGGCGCGGTACCATAAGATCGTGCTGATGACCGACGCCGACGTGGACGGCGCCCATATCCGGACTCTCCTCCTCACCTTCTTCTACCGCCAGATGCCGGAGCTGCTCGAAAAGGGGTATCTCTATATCGCCCAGCCGCCCCTCTTCAGGATCAAGAAGGGGAAGACCGAGAAGTACGTCCAGAACGAGACGGAGCTCATGGCGATGCTCTTCGACCTTGCGGCTGAAGACATGCATGTCGTCACCCCGACCGGCAAGGTCGGCGGGAAGAAACTCGTCCCCTTTCTCAAGAAGATCGCCACCTTCGAAAAACTCATCGGGTGGTTCGAAAAGAAGCGGAACGACCCTGAGGTGATCGCCTTCCTCCTGAAAAAGGGAGTGGAAAAGGAGACGTTCAAGGACAAGGACGCGGTTGCGGAGCTCCTCGGCGCGCTCAGAGAGGCGCTGCCCGCCCTTAAGTACGGCGAAATCCACGGGGACGAGGAGCACGAGGCTTTTGCCGTCGACGTGAGGAGACAGAACTACAAGCTGACCCTCTCGACCCCTCTCTTCCTCCACCCCGAGTTCAAGGAGGTTGCCGGTCTCTATAAGGAGCTGACGCACGCCCTGGGGCCGGCCCCTTACTCGATCGAAGTGAAAGGCGGAGAGATGAGGGAGGCGCCCTCCCTGAAGGAGCTGCTCGCCGTTGCAACGGAGGGGTCCAAGAAGGGATTGTCCATCCAGCGCTATAAGGGGCTGGGGGAGATGAACCCGCAGCAGCTGTGGGAGACCACCATGGACCCCGAGAAGAGGACCTTCCTGCAGGTCACGGTGGAAGACTCGGTGAGGGCGGACGAGATGTTCACCATCCTCATGGGCGACCAAGTGGAGCCGCGGAAGGAGTTCATCACCAAGCACGCCCTGGAGGCGAAGAACATCGATATCTAGGGCTCGGGTTTGTCGGTTCGGGCATAAGGTGAAAATTTGCGGGCATAACATGAAATAAATTCGGGCATAAGAAGAAAAAATATTGCCCGTGATTTCTCATGTCCGCCATAACTAAAAACCCCTGCGGTAGAACCCGCAGGGGTTTTTAGTTGTAGTCGGAACCGAACTTTCCAAAAGACTGGCAACATACTCCTGAAGGATTACTTCCTACAAAGCGCGTTTGACGCGTAGACGTTTATGTACGTTCTCATTTATCAAAAATGTGAACTTCGCGCTCTCATGATTTCTCTCTTTTCTTCTCTAAAGGGCGTTCTCATACTTATGAGTGCGCCCCAAAAGCGGAGGGATCTTTTACTGGGGCTTCGGATTTCCAACCTGCGCGTAATATAAATATATAATGCCACCAAGGAGGGATCATGCGAATAGTTCGATTTTGCGTCCTCGGAAACATTCTAAGGAAGGTGGGCCTTTTAAGGCTAATGCAGAGAAGTACCGATAAAGAGACGGTTCAATATTTGGAAAGATCCTTCGGAATTCCCTATGAGGAGATCATGATGATTGCCATAGAAATCACGTTTTGGATGTCACTAACTGCAGCAAGTAGTCTCGAATTACTGGAGAAATTATAGCCACTACTACCACCAGAACAACAAGAAATATGATGAGCCAAGCTACCTTATTGCTGAAGGGCATTATTAAGGTTTTAGTAATAAGAAAGTACCCTGGGACGACAAGGATCGCAGCCACTATAACGAGCAGAAGAAAATCCATGCAGTTATAGTAACATCCTGAAATTCTATTTTCAATGGTCCCGTGTCTTGGCCTTTGTGAGTGCAAGAGGGGACTTTTTTCCCGGGAGTCGTGCCGATTATGCTCCGGAAATGCGCGAAGCGTGCCGGTGAATGTTGCTCTTTCTCCTTGTATTGCGTATTATATTTCCATAGTGAGCAAGTGGAGGGTTTGTCGAAGAGAGGGGGCCAATTTGACACACAGAAACAGAGAGGCGGGAAGCCTTGCTCGGTTTTTCTCGTCAGCGGTTATAAAGGAATTGGCCACAAAGGGTCGTTCTCCCCTTGCGGCTAGTCTCCTACGGGAGACAGGTTTCCTCCATGAGTTTGCGCCATCAACAAGCCTACGGGATTTCTTTGATAAGGTCTACTCAATATTATTCCATAATTATCGAAACGAATATATATATAAGAATGCCATTGCGCAGAAACTTTTGATGGGCGTGCATTCGCTGAATACTACTTTCATGCTGACCGAGTTTCGCACGGGCATTTGCAAAGCGGATGTTGTGCTTTTAAATGGGACCAGCGCCGTATATGAGATTAAATCCGCCTACGATGGCATGGAACGGCTGACGCGGCAAATAGCTGCTTATCGACAGCTTTTCGATAAAATTAATGTAATAACAGCGGATTCGCAGCTGGAGAAAGTAAAAGAGGTCGTGGGAACCGATATTGGTCTGATGATACTTACCGACCGCAACACAATCCGCACTGTGCAAAAGCCCTTATCACTCAAAGGAACGGTTCGGCCGCCCGTTATCTTCGATTCTCTACGTAAGAACGAATATGAGCAAATCATCAAGAGGCGTTTTGGGGCTGTGCCCAATGTGCCGAATACCCGCATATATCAGGTGTGCCGAGATCTTTTCTGCACACTCAGCCCGATTGTGGCTCACGATGAAATTGTAACTGTCCTGAAGACACGCGGCAATAGCAGGCGATTGCGCGAATTTGTCAGCTTAATGCCCAATTCGCTCAAGTCAGCCTCTCTCTCATGTAAACTCGCCGCTGGTCAGCAAGCGCAATTGTTAAAATTACTGGACGCTAAGATCGGGACCTGCTTTGCAGCTTAGTCGAGATGAATTCAGGAGGAACTGTGTACTATCCTTATTTTCGAGGTAAGCAGTACGAGCTTGTTTCTATACGCGAAAACGCGAAGCGTATGTCTCACGCGAAGATCGTTCCGGTCATTGAGCCGGTAAAACAAAATCTTGCTGGGTTGCGCCGGGCGCTTGAGGCTCTCGTGGAGCATGAGGCTCGTTTTGTGCTTATCGTCAATCCTCAATGTGGTGAGCTTTGCGGTAGCTCCTCCCCACTTTCCGACAAAGGTATTTCCGATATTGTTTCCGGATACGACAACCTTTCGCTGGGATATATTGTCAACTCGAAATCGGAGCCAAACGCTATCAGAAAATTCTGCAAGGACCTGTCTCGACCAATTAGCATTATCCATTATGGGTATCCACATGGCCGAGAACTGGTGGATGCATTGGAAAAGGTTAATGCAATCGAGGAGCACATCTTCATAGAGGAATTTTGCAGTCGATTATATCGGCGCCAGTTTAAGGGAGCTCGCCGCGTGCTTATCCGTGATGGCTTCATCAAGAGAACGAACCGGGAGCACCCTGACGTCGAGCACTTCTCGGACTTGCATATCACCTACGATGATGAGGGCACAGATGGTTTTGGTGACTTCCTGATTGTAGGCGATGAATTTATGGAGTCTGGCGGACCGGCTTATGCGGTGGCGATACATTTGACCTTCATTGATTCGAAGGAAGATAATGACATGTTCGTCAAGCACTATATCTCCGATCGTACGCAGACTCCTACCGACCCAGGTGGAAAATTCCTGGAGGCGCTACGGAAGCTTGCTAAAGATGTGAGCGCTCCGAAATCGAAGATTTATCGATCCAAAGCCGTTGAGGAATTCATAAGCTTTCATGAAAGAGAGCATTACCCCGGCCTTGGTTTTGTCAAAAAACTCTCCATGCAGCACCACATTGAATTGATAGCGCACTTCCTGGGAACGTAAGTTGATGAGGAAGTGTTGTGGCAATTGCTTTGGAGATGCGTTTCTTTCCCGAGAAATTGAGCAGCATTCAAAAGAAACCGGTCGTTGCGATTTTTGTGGCGGCAATATGGTCAAGCTCATCGACCCACCCGCGTTGATCGATTATTTGGAAAAGCCCCTTGGCGTTTATATAGAGGGGGATGACTTCAGCGCTTGTTGTATAGAATCATTGTTGCGAAAAGACTGGGCATTGTTTGAAAAGCTGGAGCCAGAACAAGCGGAGCTATTGTTGAGTCTGGTTCTTAATGATCCTGACATAATTAAGAGGAAATATATACCCGTCAAGGCGGGCGACCTCTCCGCAGTGCAGGAATGGGAGGATTTCCGCGAGGAATTAAAACATCGCAACCGTTTTTTCCCCAAGAAATTTCAACCAACCAAGGAACTTAAGCAATTATTCAGCTTTCTCAGGGCTTCCCCCGAGGATATCCCCAATAAAATCTATCGCGCCAGAATCTGCGAGCACTCGGAACCATATACCATGGAGCAAATGGGAAAACCGCCGGCGAGCTCCTCCGGTAATGGGCGGGCAAATCCAGTTGGCATTCCATGCTTGTATGTTGCCTCCGATGCGGCGACGGCTATATCCGAAGTTCGCCCACACAAGGGAGAACTGGCCTGTGTCGCTGAATTCGAAGTGAGTAAAAGCATAGAGCTTGCCGATCTGCGCAATCCACGAAAAACGATTTCGCCTTTCGAGCCTGAGGACGAGCAAATTGAATTGATATTTAAAAATATGGGGCTATTATGCCGCCTGGGTGAGGAACTGACAATGCCGATTCTGCCCAAGTCAGCCCATCTTGAATACCTGCCAAGCCAGTATCTTTGCGAATTAATTAAGGATTGTGGATTTAATGGTGTGATCTATGCCAGCGCATTGGGGCCAGGGATAAATTATGCGATATTCGATGACTCGGGAGTGACCGCAACCGCTGTGCATCAATATCGGATTAATACCATTTCCGTGGGATTCAGTGCCTGTGACCTTCTCCCGAAAAACTAGTCAACGTAGAAGTGGAGAAATCTGGCAAAATTAACAATCCTGAGGAGGAGGGTTTTGCCATGAAGAAGACGAAGTTTACAGAAGAGCAGATCGCCTTTGCACTGAAGCAGGCGGAAACGGGCACCCCGGTAGCTGAGGTGATCCGGAAGATGGGGATCAGTGAGCAGACCTTTTACAACTGGAAGAAGAAGTACGGAGGACTGGGGCCGTCTGAACTCCGCAGGTTGAAACAGCTGGAGGAAGAGAACTTCCGGCTTAAGAAGATAGTAGCAGACCTCAGCCTGGACAAGCAGATGCTTCAGGACGTGCTGTCAAAAAAGCTCTAAG
>JAXLZK010000027.1:53588-54003 GCA_046350935.1 Thermodesulfovibrionales bacterium | reverse complement strand
CCGGCCCGGCTATTTTCTAGAGTGGGATGATTTTCCTTATCCGCCTTCACTCTATCATAATGGACGCTATTTTGGTGAGATCTGGATGACTGTCGCGTTCGCTCCTGCTCGCGGTGCGCGGTGGGGGAGTGAGTACTGTGAAACCCACATCGATGCACATTTCGGCGTTTACCGAAATCAGATTTCTCGGAAAACAGGAGAAATAAAACCAAAGTTTGTTGGTCTCGTTCCGCCTGAACACAAGAATCCTGGATTGTTATATGAGTCGTATCAGGTCGAGAAGCTGCGAAAATGGGCTCCCGTACGCACCTATTATGGAAATCTCAGCGATAAAGGTGAACGCGGTGATAAGTGGCGACTGAAGGTTCAACTCCTGACTCGCCATGGCGTTGAAGATGAGGAAGCCGATGGCGGC
>JAXLZK010000027.1:0-53578 GCA_046350935.1 Thermodesulfovibrionales bacterium | reverse complement strand
AGACCACAACCATTCTCTCTGATTATTACGATCTCTGATCCTAAAAAGAAAGCTCCAGTATATGATGAGATGGCCCGTAGCGTCCTGAACCGTTTCCAATCACAGAACCTTGCTATTAGGGCATCCGCACGTATCCAAGCCAGATCATAGGAGGAGCAATGAACAAGAAGACACCGAATAACCGGCTGTTGAGGATAGTGTCCCACAGTTGATGGCCTCTATTATCTGTCTATTTTTAAGGGATGCTTACGTACTAAGAGGAGGATGCGTATGGCGTCCCTTCTCTAAGAGGAGAGATGTTTAGGTGGTCCTGGATAGCTGTTCTCTTTCACTAAGAGATGCAATAATACTCTCTTGCTATTGCTCTTCCTCCCCCTCCCTCTCCCCTAAACTGGTAACTATCTCCATAACCTATGCGGACGGTGATTCGGGGGGTATTGACAGCATATACCTTCCGTGCTAGTCTTTAATCAAGACGAAGAGACTGCCACTGCAATCAAGGTAAAGTACAGGTAACTGTATGGCACAAAGCCACCTATCCTCTGCAAGGAGGAACGAGGGGTTGCTGTGGTGGCAGCATCAGAATAGAGAAAAGGCCTGCCCCCGAAAAGGACAGGCCTTTTTTATCGCCCTGAAAGGGGCTCCGGAAGCGGTTTCGCCTCTATGTTGTCATGCAGACGCTGCGCACTTGGCCGTAGTCAGTCTGCCCCTTCAGGACCTTGCGGATGCCGTCCTGGTGCAGGGTGCGCATGCCGTCCTGAATTGCCTGCTTTCTGATCTCTTCAGCGGTCCCTTTCCTCTGGATGACCATTTTGACCTCTTTCGTTCCGGAGAGGATCTCGTGGATGCCGGTGCGCCCCTTGTAGCCCGTATTGTTGCATTTGTCGCATCCTTTCGCTTTCGACAGACGGAGCGAGCTCATATCGAGGTCTTTGAAGTCATCGGAGAAGAGCTCGGGCCCATACGCGTTTACGAAGAAATCCTTTTCCTGCTGCGTTGCAGGATAGGAGATCTTGCATTCCTTGCAGAGCGTCCGCACCAGCCGCTGCGCCAACACTCCCAACAGGGCATCGGCAAAGTTGAAGGGGTCGATCCCTATGTCGATGAGACGGATAATGGTCTCCGGAGCATTGTTGGTGTGCAGGGTGCTCAGCACCAGGTGGCCGGTCAGGGATGCCTCGATGCCGGCCTGGGCGGTTTCCTGGTCGCGCATCTCGCCGATCATTACGGCGTCGGGGTCGGCGCGCAAAAAGGAGCGCAGGGCATGAGCGAAGGTATACCCGATTTTTGCATTCATCTGGACCTGGTTCAGCCCCTCCTGGGTGATCTCGACAGGGTCTTCGGCGGTCCATACTTTTCTCTCGGGCGTGTTGATTCTCCGCAGGACCGAATGGAGGGTCGTGGTTTTCCCGGAGCCCGTCGGGCCGACCACGAGGACGATACCGTAGGGGTTTGAAATAATTTCCGTAAGCATTTCGAGATTGCGCTCCGAGAGATTGAGCTGCTCCAGCTCCATGGGCTTGCCCGAGGCGAGAATGCGCATAACCACATTCTCGCCTTTTACCGTGGGGGTCACCTCCACGCGCAGCTCGATGATCTTGTCTTTCAGCTTGAACTTTATTTTGCCGCTCTGCGGAAGACGCCTTTCCGAGATGTCGAGGCTGGACAGGATCTTGATGCGGGAAACCATGGCGCTGCTGTGGCTGTAGGGGATGGTATGCTGGTCAAAGCAGACGCCGTCCATCCGGTAGCGTACCTTCACTTTTCCAAGGCCTTTATCCGATTCGATGTGAATATCCGAGGCCCCCTTGCTGTACGCCTCGACAATGATCTGGTCGACGAACCGGACGATGGCGTTGGTGTTCTCATTGACTTCGGAATCCTGCTCCTCCTCTTCCTCTTCCGAGATGACATTCAGCTCGGAGAGGATATTCGACGCATCGATGGTGGGAAGGTCCTTCATCGCCCCTGACCTGGCCTCCCCGCCTTTTTCGAGCAAGTCGATGAACCTGAGGATGTCCTCCTTCAACGAGACCATCAATCTGAACTTTTTCCCGGAGGGCAGGAGGGTCGCGATTTCGCTCGTCTTAATGTGCTTGGGATCGTCTATTGCTACGAGGTATTCCTCCTTCTCGTAGCCGACGGGCGCCCAGAAGGCCTTCCTGAGATAGGGATAGGAAATCTTGAGCCGGTCCTTCTGCACTTCCGGCGGGAGATGGAAGCCCTCCTCGAATTCGATGAACCGGCATCCGTAAAACAGGGACAGCGCCTCGCCGAGATCTTTCCGGGCAACCCCTTTCGCCAGGAGGACCGTGCAGAGGTCCTTGCCCTCCCTTCTCGCTTCGGAGGCAGCATTGTCCAGCAGCTGTTCGGAAATGATGTTCTTGATCACGAGGTAGCCGAGGCGGTTCTTGAGCATCCTTTCGATCTGGTTGCGGAAAGCGACGGCCAGCTTGGAGGCGATCTTCTCGACGGACCGTTTTTCCTCCTCGGTAAAGGAATCTCCGGTATGCTTGTTGATCAACTGGATGACCCCGACCAGCTCCTCGTTGAAAAGCATCGGCGCCACCAGGACCTGGCGGGTGCGGTAGCCGGTCTTCTGGTCGAAGCTGCGGTTGAAGCTCAGGGCCGGATCGATCCTCTTCAGCTCTTCTTCGTGATAGGCGTCCCTGATGTTTACGGTTTTCTTTCTGAAAGCTGCATAGCCGGACAGACTCTCGGACGAGAGGGGCACCCGGATCTCCTTGACCCCCTCACCGGTAAAAAAGCGGGAGTATATCTCATTGGCTACCGGATCGACGGCATAAAGGGTGAGCCGGTCTGCATTGACCAATCCGAGGATCTGCTCCTTGCAGCCGATCATAATTTCATCGAAGTTCTTCGCCGCATGGACAGCGTCCATGACCGCCGAGATCCTCTCTTCCAGATGGGTGGCGCCGGTAAGGTCTTTCGTGCTCATGGATGTCTCTGAAGCTTCCCTTATTGCCTCTCTCCGCTACGGTGCTGATTCGTAAAGATATTCCTCCGGGGAGGACGCTCTCCGCGTCTTATTATACATAATTTGCCTGTCAGGGTGTGTCTGCAGACAATCATCCCCTGCGGCAGCGGCATTTCCTGCGACAGTGGCTTCGGCTGCGACCGGCAGGGCCGGCATTTTCCCCTTTGCCTATGCCCTCAGGAGGAGGGGAAGGGGTTGGTATTCCTTGCATCCCGCAAATCGAAGTTGCCCCTGTATTTTTCGCACAGGTTCTCGATGAACCTCTGGAGCTCTTCCGGTTCAGGGAGCGTATCGGGAACAACGTCCTGGAGTATGCAGGATTTCAGGATCTTTTTCAGCAGGCTGAGGGCGCCGTATGCGACCACTTCCTCCGGAAAGGAGGCGGGGGCGTTCTCAATGAGAAGGAGCTCCGAGTACCACCCCTCCGCCGCAGGAGCGATGCCGGCGCAATTCCCGGGGATCCGCCGTATCGTAATCCCTTTCTCCAGCGCCATGTTTCGTATACCCATGTTTACGAGCTGGAGCCTCTCAGTGCGGAGTTCAGAGCGAGGCCGTGCCGCCCTTTGGTGAGGGAAGGAAGCGGTACAGGTTTGCGCCGAACAATATGTGTAGGTTCCCTGCGCCCTGGTGGGGCCTGGCCGTACCACAAAAAACAGAAAGTCGTTGACATACTCCGATGGCGCCCCGGCAGCGCGGTCAGGTGCTCCGTTCATTTCTACCCCCTTCCGTGCATTTCCCTCCGAGAGCTCCGTAGCAGGGAAACGCCGGTATCTCTGAAATATACCATGACCGTCCCTCTGCCACAAGGGGCATTCCTTCCCGGACCATCCTCCCTTCGGATGCGGTTGCGCAGCTTCCCGGCGACATGCGCTCGCTCCTCATTCCGGAGTTGAAACAGTAGTTTCTCCCCGCACATGCGCCTGTGTTCCTGTCGAGCCGTAGGCACCGCCGCCTCTCGGCGTGGTCGTCAGCTCTTCCTCCGCGGCCTCCCGGAAGGCGAGTACGGGGAGGGCGCTTATCACGCCCTGCGCGATCCTGTCGCCCTTCCTGATGACGAGGGGGGTCCGCACTGCTTTAAGGAGGGCCGCGACGAACGACCAGAGACCGTTGTAGTGCAGAAGGGGCGCATGGTAAAGGATGATTCCCACTTCTCCCCGGTAGGTGCTGTCTATCGTGCCGGGCGAGTTGGCGACAGAAAGGCCGGTCTTTAAAGACAGCCCGCTTCGGGGCCTGATCTGGAGCTCGTACCCCCGGGGCAGCTCCACCTTGAGGCCGGTCCCGACAAGTTTCTTTTGAAAAGGATAGATGATGGCGTCCTCTGCGGCAGCAAGGTCGAAGCCGGCATCGCCGTCGTGGGCAAACCGCGGAATCTGCGCGGTATCCTTCATCTTCAACCATTTTACCTCAACCATTTTGTCCCTCCGTATCCCTACCATTCAAAATGTCTGTGCTACGGCAAAGCACCGCAGCGGCGGCCCGTACGCGTCTATTGTACACAAAAGGCCTTCTCTTCTCCCCCTCCCCTCACCGAAGCAGCCGCCCTGGGCTCTTGCCGCTCCCCTCTCACGGGGAGGAGCTTCTTGCAATATCTCTCCTGCTCACCTCACAATAAAGAGGCCGGAGGAAGATGCAGTCGATGTTTTTGCCGACAACACGGGAAGAAATGAAAGAGCGCGGCTGGGAGAGCCTGGATATTATCCTGGTGACGGGGGACACCTATATCGACAGCCCGCACATCGGCGTTGCGGTCATCGGAAATGTCCTCGCGGGGGCCGGCTACCGGGTGGGGATTATTGCCCAGCCTGCGGTGAATGACGGCCGGGACATTATGAGGCTGGGAGAGCCGCGCCTGTTCTGGGGGATTACCGCCGGCTCCGTGGATTCCATGGTGGCCAACTACACCGCCCTGAAAAAAAAGCGGCGAAGCGACGACTTTACTCCCGGAGGAAAGAATACCCGCAGGCCTGACCGGGCCACTATCGTTTATTCCAACCTGATACGGAGGTATTTCAAGAATACCGTCCCCCTTGTCCTGGGGGGAATCGAGGCGAGCCTGCGCAGGATCGCCCATTACGACTATTGGGACGATGCCGTGCGGAGGTCCCTGCTCTTCGACGCCAAAGCCGATATCCTCGTATACGGTATGGGGGAAAAAGCCGTCCTTGAAATAGCGCGGAGGCGGGAGCGGGGAGAGGACATACGGGATATACGGGGACTATGCTACAGCGCCAAGGAGCCGAATGAGGAGTACCTCCTGCTGCCGCCTTATGAGGAGGTAAAGAACGATACGGCGAAGTTCGCCGAGATGTTCCGGCTGTTCTATGAAAACAACGACCCTCTGACCGCACGGGGAGTATGCCAGCGGCAGGATACCCGGTATCTCGTGCAGAACCCTCCTGCGGAAGGGCTCTCCCCTGAGGAGCTGGACGAGGTCCATGCCCTGCCTTTCGAGAGGAAGGTGCATCCGTACTATGGGAGGCAGGGGGAGGTGCGGGCGCTGGACACCATTACCTTCTCCCTCACCACCCACCGGGGCTGCTACGGAGAATGCAACTTTTGCGCCATCGCGGTGCACCAGGGGAGGACGGTCCGCTCCCGGAGCATCGCTTCACTCGTGCGGGAGGCCGAGGCCCTGACGCGCCACCCCCGTTTTAAGGGCTACATCGCCGATGTGGGCGGGCCCACAGCCAATATGTACGGCATTGAATGCGAAAGGAAGCTGAAGCAGGGTAGCTGCAGGAACAGGCGCTGTCTGTACCCCCTGAAGTGCCCGCACCTGAAGGTGAACCATGCCCGGCAACGGGACCTCCTGCGGGCGCTCAGGAACATCGCGGGGGTGAAGCGGGTCTTTATCGCATCGGGAATACGGTACGACATGGTCCTGGAGGACACTGCCTGCGGCATGGCGTATCTCCGGGACGTTGTTGAGCACCACATTTCCGGACAGCTCAAGATCGCCCCGGAGCATACGGAGGATTCCGTCCTGAAGAGAATGGGAAAGCCGGGGAGGAAGTATGTACAGGCATTCAAGGAAGCCTTCGATGCGCTGAATAAAAAAATGGGGAAAAAACAGTTCCTTACTTATTATCTTCTCGTCGCGCACCCGGGGTGTGATATGCAGGCTATGGAAAAGCTCCGGGCATTTACCTCCCGCGAGCTGAAGATTTCTCCTGAACAGGTGCAGATCTTTACGCCCCTTCCTGCCACCTATTCGACGCTGATGTACTATACAGGGCAGGACCCCTTCACCGGGGAGAGGCTCTTCGTGGAAAGGGACGCCGGGAAGAAGGAACACCAGAAGGAGCGGGTGGCGGCCGCCGGTCTGCAGCGGCGCGCGCGCTCCCTGTAGTCGCCGTGGCGCTGCTTCCCGTGGTACACTCACAGGGCCTCTGCCGGGGCGGAGTGCCCAGGCAGGACAAGCGGAGTTCCCGAATCCATCAAAGAAGGAGCTGGTATGGCAAAGTACACCGCATCGATCGATGAAGACACGCGGCAGAGAATTCACGCGCTCCCGAGGTATGTACATTTTTCCGACTTTATGCGCAAGGCGATTGACGTTTTTGTGGAGGAGCTTGAAAAGAACCCTGAGCTGCAGCCCGAGAACTTCGTCATAACGGTCACTGCCCGCAAAGACACTTTGGAGAGAGGGGGAAAAGGGCGGGGAGGGAAGCGGTAGCACGGCATCCCGCTCTTTGCTATATCCCGCCCTGTTTGGCTATAATGAAAGGTGAAGTTTCTGTAAGGGCGGCAGGGACGTGATATGTACTGTGGAAATAAAGACGAAATAGGTCGTCTCATCGATGCCATTACTCACGGAGAATTGCGGCGCTCCGTGGAATGCGCAGAGGGTCTTTTAAGGGGGGGGCTCCCTGTCGAGGCCCTTGTCCGCGAGGGGTTGACTGCCGCGCTCCGTCTGCTCGATCCGAAGTGCACGAACGAAGAGTTCAATCTTCTCGAGATAATGCTCGCGGGGCGGGCGCTCATGGCGGTTCTGGACGAAGTGCTGGGCTTCTACCTGCCCTCCGCGTCGCTGGTGGATGCCATTCCCGAAAAAACTATCGTCGTGGGTACGATACGGGGCGACATACACGAATTCGGGAAGCACATCGTACGGATGCTCTTCAGGGCGAGCGGGTACCGGGTAATCGACTTGGGGAAGGACGTTGCCCCGCATGATTTCGTCAAGGAAGCGGTCATCGAGGATGCAGGGTATATCGGTGTCAGCAGCCTCATTACCCTCACCATTCCTTCCATTAAAGAAATCAGGAACATCCTTGCGAAAGTGGACCTGCAGAGCATAAGGGTGATCGCGGGGGGGGCCGCGATTCAGCAGGCAACAGCGAAGGAACTGAATGTGGATTTTGTCGCAAAGGACCCGTTTGAAGCGCTCCGCTATCTGGAACGTACCTGCATCAACAGTACTCTCCCTTTCCGGTAGACCCAAACTCCCTCTTTGATCGAAATCTAGTGCGGCAGGACGGCCGGAAGGGAATGAGGAGCGGTCATGACAGCGTATGAGAGAATGCTTCGCGCCATTTCAGGAAGAACTCCCGACAGGATCCCCATCGCTCCCCAGCTTTTTGGTGTTTCCGCCCGTTTGAACGGCTCCACGATCAAGAGGTATGTGACCGACGGCGCTTTCATCGCAGAGTGCCAGATGCGGCTGCGCGGCGAGATAGGCCACGACGTACTCTTCGCATCCGCCGATCTGTCGGTGGAGGCGGAAGCGCTCGGGTGTCCCCTCCGGTACGAGGATGACGCCTATCCGGCCGTCCACGAACCGCTTTTGGGGCGCCTGTGCGACACAGGTTTGCTCCGGCGGCCCGATCCGCTGAAAGACGCGAGAATGCCTGTCGTCCTTGAGGCATGCGCCCGGTTGCGGGAGGCGGCGGGCGACGAGTGCCTGGTTGCCTCGTGCATGCTGGGGCCTGCCAGTATCGCCGCTCAGGTAATGGGGATCGAGACGTTTCTCTATCGCCTGGCGGATGATCCGGATGCTGTTTTAAAAGTTATTGATTTTATTGAGATGGTTTCGATTGATTATGGGAGTGCCCTCCTCAGGGCGGGGGCCCACTGCGTGGTGGTTTTCGATCCCGTGGCATCTCCGGCCGTGCTCCCCCCGTCTTTTTTCAGCCGTTATGAGGCCCAACGGTTGAAGAGGATCTATGCTTCGCTGAAGGCTGAGGGTGCGTGTGCTTCATGGATAAGTATAGCGGGCGATACAAGGAAGATACTACCCTGCTTCGAGAGTTTAGGCATAAATATTGCAACAATTGACAGTGGGATTCCTCTGTCCGAGGTTTTTTCTTTGCTGGGCGCGGTGGCGGTAAACGGCACAGTGGACACCTACCTGTTTGTGAGCGGGTCGCCGACGGAGATAAGGGGCGCAGTACGCCAGGGGATCCTGGAAGCACGGGGAAGGAGCAATTACATAGTCGGCTCGGGTTGTGAAGTGCCTGTTGAGACCTCCTTTGAGAACGTCCGCGCTCTCGTGGAGGCAGTGGAGGGTTTTCACGGCACGCCGTAGGATGGGCTTAACGGAGCATCATTCAAAAGGGAAGGTAAAAATGACGGGAAACAAGCAAGAATGCACAGAGGAAGCAATGAAGTGCGTACTGCATACAAAGGAAAGGAGGGGAGTGTGGCGCTGCGGGGCCGGGCTCCTCTCTCCCGGAGCTGATACGGCCTGCCGGAAGAGAAGCTATGCAGTATAACAGGGAGGTCAACATCCGGGACTGGATCGAGCACGCCCTCGCCACCATAGTCAAGCTGAACAATATCATCGGATATCTTCCTCTTCAGCTTGACAGCACGCTGAAAACAATCGTCGAGGGGGCCTACCAGCTCTTTCACCCCATGCTGTGCTCCATCTACACCCTCGAAAACGATCAGCAGCTCAAGCTGGCTGCGTACGCCCTGTCCGGAGAAGTACCGGGAGACATCCACATCGATTCCTCGGTGGAAGCATGTCCCGCCCTTCGGTACGGCTTGCCCTATATAGCGGTGAGCGAGGATATGTGGAGCGCGAATGTCTGCGGCAACATCAGGGCGGAATACGCTGGCGACCTCTCGCATATCTGCATTCCCATGCTCACCGGGTGCGAGCGCCACGGGGTCCTCCTGATCGCTTTCCGGCCCGAAAGAACGCTGGCGCGCGAAGAGCTGGAGGTGCTCCTCTCCATAGCAAACCAGGCGTCGGCAGCGATCCACCGCTACCGGCTTTTCGAGAGGCTGCGCAGCGAAAAAATCGGGATCGAGCGTGCATACGGGGAAATAAGCGACCTCAACAAGCAGCTTGAAATGAAGATAGTCGAATTGAAAAGGACCCGGGACAGACTGATCGAATCCGAAAAGCAGGCAGCCATCGGAGAGCTGTCCGCGGGGCTCTGCCACGAGATCAACAACCCCATCAGCATCGTCCTGAACCGCATCGAGTGCCTGCGGATGGAGGCGAATGAGCTTGAGCTGCCGGCAGTCGTGATGAAAGACCTCGATGTCATCTATTCGTGTGCGGCCAAAGTCTCTTCGACGATACAGGATCTCCTGATTTTTTCGCGCCACCAGTCGTCCGAGGTCGAGGAGATCAATCTGAAAAAGCTGATAGAAGGGGTCATCGGAATGCTCCAGAGGGACCTCCAGATGAACAGCTGCACCGTCCATCTCTCCCTCTCCCCGGATACGCGCCATGTGTACGGAGACAGCGACAGGCTGGAGCAGGTGTTCCGCAACCTGATCTCGAACGCGATCGACGCCATGCCCGGCGGCGGGAGTATCGTGATCGAAACCGAACATCCGGTTGAACGGGAAGGAATCATCATACGGGTAAGAGACGAAGGAGAGGGAATACCGGAGGAAAACCTGTACCGGATTTTCGATCCGTTCTTTACCACGAAACGTCTGGGAAAAGGATCGGGCTTGGGCCTTTCCATATGCTACGGCATCATGAAGAACCATGGGGGGGATATCAGGGCGCAGAGTACGCCGGGGGAAGGGAGCACGTTTTCCCTCTATCTCCCCAACAAGAGGAAAGCGGGATAACAGGGGTTGCTCTCTATGGGAAAAGCAAAAGTTCTGGTGATCGACGACGAAGAGGAGATGCTTGAAAACTATTCGAGGATCATCAAAAGAATAGGCCACGAGTGCATCGTCGAGAAAGACAGCAGCCGGGCGATCGAAAGGCTGAAGAAGCTGGAGCCCGATATCGTCCTCACCGATCTCAGGATGCCCGTCAAAAACGGGATGGAGGTCCTTGCCTCCTCACTGGAGGTCAATCCGGGGGTCCCGGTGATTCTGATAACCGCTTTTGCCGACATCCCGACGGCCGTCGAATCGGTGAAGGGGGGGGCTTTCGATTTCATTTCGAAGCCTTTTTCTTCAGAGCAGTTGGGGCTCGTTCTGGAAAGGGCGCTGAGACAGAAAAGACTTTTCGACGAAAACAGGCAATTGAAGGAGCAGTTGAAAAGCGACGCCCTGCAGGAAATCATCGGAAAAAGCCATGCAATGCAGGAGATCTGCGGCGTGATTCAGCGGGTATCGGAGACCGATGCGAACATCCTGATTACCGGCGAAAGCGGCACCGGCAAGGAGATGGTTGCGAAGGCGATCCATGAGCGGAGCGCGCGGAGGCCGGGCCCCTTTGTCGCCATCGATTGCGCCGCCCTCCCGGAAAACCTGCTCGAGAGCGAGCTCTTCGGCTATGAGAAAGGGGCCTTTACGGGCGCCGCTTCGAGCAGACAGGGGCTCTTTGAAATAGCCCATGGAGGGACCCTCTTCCTCGATGAAATCGGCGAGATCCCTCTCTCCATGCAGGCGAAGCTCCTGAGGTCCGTCCAGGAGCGGCAGGTGAAAAGAATCGGCAGCAATGCCCTCATCCAGATCGATGTGCGGATCCTGTCGGCGACGAACAGAGACTTGCGGAAAGGCGTGCAGGAAAAGACGTTCAGGGAGGACCTTTTTTATCGCCTGAACGTTATCCACATAAAAGTTCCTCCTCTTAGGGAGCGTGCGGGCGACATCCCTGTTCTGGCCTCGCATTTTTTGCACAAGTTCGCGGAAGTGAACAACAAGAACGTCACCGGCATTTCTGCGGAGGCGATGGAAGTGCTCGAGAATTACACATGGCCCGGGAACGTCCGGGAATTGCAGAACATTATCGAGCGCGCAGTCGTCCTGTCGGACTCGGACAGGATCAATGTGGGCGATCTCCCGCGGGAGCTCTCCCTGGCGCCCTCTCTTCCCGCTTCCACCGATAACCTTGAGTACAGGGAGGCGAAAGAGAGATGGCTTGCCGCCTTCGAGAGGACGTATCTTAGGACGCTCCTGAAGATCACTTCGGGCAATATCTCCAAGGCGGCCCTGAAAGCGGGAATCGACAGGAAGACGATCCATCGGCTGATCAGGAGATATGGACTGGATATCGAGGCATGAATGTCCTTGAAAGTACGCTAAACGAGACATTATTGTCTCTTTTGTGCGGCATTTACGCCCCTATAGGTTTAATTGCTGAAAAAAAAGAGGTCTGGGGGAGGAGTAAGTAGGAGGTCGGCAGAGATGGGACATAATTGTCTCAAATAGGGTGAAATCAATTTCATGAGTGGGCAGAGACAGAACAACACTTTCCCGTTTCCCTATTTTGGCATAATATTTGCTTAATTATGAGGTTGTCATGCTCACCCAGATTCCCCGGGAGATCGGTGCGGGAGCTCCGGGAGAGGGCCTGAACCGAAACGGGCGGAATGATCGAGCAAGGAGTCTAAAATGGCAAGAAGCTTTCAAGTAGTGATTCCCGATTTGCAATACTGGAAACAGAACATCAAATGTCAGACAGGGTGTCCGGTCCACACGGATTCGCGGGGCTATGTGCGGGCGATCGCAGAGGGCGATTACGAGAAGGCGTACTGGATTGCGCGCACTCCGAACCCCCTTGCCTCCATATGCGGCAGGATATGCGGGGCCCCGTGCGAGATGGCGTGCCGGCGGAGGTCCATCGATGCCGCCGTTTCCATCAGGGCACTGAAACGGTTCGTCACGGAAAAGTACGGCGTGGAAATATACGGCGACAAGAAGAGCTTCGCCCGTACCTTCCTGCAGAAATACAAGGACGTGGGTATGGGGATAGCCGGCATCGCACAAAACACCGCAAAGCGCATTTCCATCGTCGGATCCGGACCGGCAGGTCTCGCATGCGCCCATGAGCTTGCCCTGATGGGGTATAAGGTCGTCGTGTACGAAATGGAGAAAGTGGCGGGCGGCATGCTGGCTGTCGGAATTCCCCCGTACCGGCTCCCGAGAGAGATCCTGCAGGCGGAGATCGATGCCATAAAGGCTTTGGGAGTTGACGTGAGGCTCGGCGTCCAGGTGGGAAAAGACATCTCGCTGAAGGATCTGTACGACGGCTCCGCTGCGGTGCTCATGGCGGTGGGTGCGAAGAAGTCGAGGATGCTTCCCATCGAGGGGGACGACAGCAAGGGGGTCCTCGGCGGGGTCGACTTCCTGCGGGATGTCTTTACCGACAAAGAGGTAAGAATAGGCCCCAAGGTCGTCGTGATCGGAGGCGGCAATGTCGCCTACGACGTTGCGAGGACTTCCCTCCGGCAAAAAGGAGTGGAGTCGGTCGCACTGGTCTGCCTGGAAGACTTCAGCCAGATGCTCGCGGACGTGGTGGAGATCGAGGAGGGAGAGGAAGAGGGCATCGAACGGTTCAACAGCTACGGCCCCCTGAAGATCAATGCAGACGGGCGGGGAGTGGTGAAGTCCATGACCTTCAAGAAGGTCGTCTCGATCTTCGACAGCGAGGGGAAGTTCAATCCCCGGTACGATGAGGACGATACGATGACCCTTCCCGCAGATACGGTCTTCTTTGCAGTGGGACAGGCCTTCGATCTGTCCTGCATCGACAAGTGCGGCCTGGAGATCGAGCTGACCGACCGGGGCATGATCTGCGTGCAGCACGATACTACGTCCACCTCGGTCCCGGGGCTTTTTGTGGCGGGCGACCTTGCCTATGGTCCGAAGCTGGTGATCGATGCGGTGGCGAGCGGGAAAAAGGCGGCGCTGAAGATCCATGAATACATAAGCGGAACGACCCTGCGCCTGCAGGCGACGGAGGCGCACCGGGAGCTTCCGGACAATGTTGTGCCGCTCGGGAAGGACTATGAAAAGATCGCAAGGCAGGAGGTGCCGGCTGCACCGGTGAAGGAGAGGGTGCAGAACGTCTTCGAGGTGGTGGAGAAAGGCTTCGATCAGACAATGGCGCAGGAGCAGGGCGGAAGATGCCTGAACTGCGCGGTGAACACCATTTTCGACGGCGAAAAGTGCATCCTCTGCGGCGGGTGCGCCGATGTCTGCCCTGAATATTGCCTCCGGCTTGTCAGTCTCGAAAATATCAAGGGAGACGACATCCTCGCCTCCCTCTACCGGAACAGGTATGGAAGGGACCCTCTCGGCACCGGCTCCGCGATCATAAAAGACGAGGACAGGTGCATCAGATGCGGCCTCTGTGCAAAGCGGTGTCCTGTCGACGCAATCACTATGGAAAGGCTCTTGTTTAAGGAGGTATTGTTACGTGAGCAGCGAGACTAAAGGCAAATCGGAAGTATCGAGGCGTGATTTCCTCGGGTTGGCGTCCATGGGCGCAGCGGTCATCTCCTCATTTACCCTGCTGGCCGGGATTTTCAGGATGTCGAAAGCGAATGTGCGGTACGAAGAAGCGACGCGCTTCAAGATCGGGAAGCCCGACAGCTTTCCGGTGGGCACCGTGAAAAAGCTGGACGACAGGGGAGTTTTCATCTTTGCAAACGATGACGGCCTGCACGCCATTTCGAGCATCTGTACGCATCTCGGGTGCATAGTGGCGATCACCGAGACAGGCTTCCAGTGTCCCTGTCACGGTTCGAAGTATAACGAGAACGGCAAGGTCATCGGGGGCCCCGCGCCGAGAAATCTTGCATGGCTCGAGATAAGCCAGGATGTGGACGGCAGCCTCGTAGTCGATACCATGCGGGACGTCCCGGTGGGGACGAAGTTCAAAATCAATGTTTGATTCCGGTGAGGTTGATACAATGGACAATGTAAGTAAGTCGGGAACCGACAAGTTCAAAGAAAATCTGAAGTCCCTTAAGGATTCCTTTATAGGATCTTTCCTGCGCGGCGGCAAGCCCACGTCCGATAAGTCCCGGGCCGCCGCGATGTTCAACAACTTCTTTCTTCATGTGCAGGGAGTCAAGACGCATGTCAACACCTTGCGGCCCACCTACACGTTCGGTCTCGGGCTCATGTCGGTCTTCCTGCTTTTTATCACCATAGTCTCGGGCATCGTGATCATGATCTATTACAACCCTTCCATCGAGAACGCGTACAATACGGTGAAAGATATAAAGTATGTGGTCACCTCCGGAAACCTGACCAGGAATATCCATAAATGGGCCGGTGAGGGGATGATCATCTTCGTCCTGCTGCATATGGCGAGAGTATTTTATACGGGTTCTTACAAAAAAGGCAGGGAATTCAACTGGCTCATAGGGATTGCTCTTCTCGTCGTCACCTTCGGGATCAACCTCTCGGGCTACATGCTTCCCTGGGACCAGCTTTCCTATTGGGCATTGGTTATTGTCGCAAACATCATCCAGTCGCCCAAAGAGATCACCGACTCTCTCGGCATCACCAAGTATTTCGATATCGGAGGGTTTTCGAAGGAACTCTTCCTCGGCGGACTGACAGCGGGGAAGGAGTCCCTTACGAGGGTATACCTCCTCCACATCATGCTTTTCCCGATTTTAATGTTTATTTTTCTGGGCATACATTTCTGGAGGATCAGAAAAGACGGCGGCATGACAAAACCTGATACCTTCGAGGTAAAGGAGAGCGACAGGGAGATGTTGTCGCTTCCGGAAAAGAAGGGCGGAATTTTCACCCATAACAAGACATACGGCCTGATGGAGCTTGCTCAGGGGAAAACGCCGGCTGTCGACAGGGATGTGGAGAATAGCGTACTCAGCTGGCCGAACCTTCTGATCGCGGAACTGGCTGTTCTCTTCCTGTGTATGGCGGGAGTATTTGTCTACTCCTTCTACATAGATGCACCTCTCAAGGAGCTTGCCAACCCCCTTATTCCCGAGAACCCCGCGAAAGCCCCCTGGTACTTCCTGGGGCTCCAGGAGCTCCTTTCGTACTCCGCTTTCATGGGGGGCGTGGGGCTCCCCGGTATTGCCCTTCTGGGTCTCGCACTGATCCCGTACCTCGACAGGGAAACGGAGCATGTCGGCGTATGGTTTGCAGGGAAGCAAGGCAAGGGAGTGGCCCTACAGGCCTTGTATGTCGGGGCAATAGTGCTTGTCGCCATGCTCGCGTTCGTCATCAACTTCGGCTGGTTCAGGACCTGGTGGCCCAATGTGCCGCAGCTGCTGATTACTTTGATCAACCCGGGCAACCTCTGGGTACTTTTCATGATCGTCTGGTCGTATCTTGTTATCAAGAAAACCGGCTCGACGAGAATGGGGGCGATAGCCCTGTTCACCCTGTTCCTGGTCAGCTTTGTTATTTTCACCTATGTCGGCACCGAGCTGAGAGGCCCGAACTGGGCCTTCTACTGGTCCAAGAGCCAATGGCCGGTGCACTAAATTGAGATATCATCATTGCACTTCAATCAAGAGAAGGGGAGCAGCTAATGGAGAAAGATAAGATGGAGAAGGATACAAAGGATACACAGGAAGCGGAAATGCAGGAGAGGCAGAGATTGTTGTCGAGACGGTCTTTCCTGACCCTTGCTGCCGGAGCCGGAGCAGGGATGATCGTTGCAGGGTGTGACTCGAAACTGTTCAATTTTCTCAAGCCGAAATCCGAAGGAGCCCTGGATGCCTATCCGAACAGGGACTGGGAAAAGGTATACCGGAATATCTACAAGGAGGACAGCCACTTCCACTTCCTCTGTTCTCCCAACGATACGCACAACTGTCTTTTGAAGGCACATATGAAGAACGGCGTTGTCACGCGGATAAGCCCTTCCTACCGGTACGGCGAGGCAAAGGACCTGTACGGAAATACTGCCTCGCACCGCTGGGACCCGCGGGCGTGCCAGAAGGGCCTGGGCCTCGTCCGCCGCCTCTATGGCGACAGGCGCGTAAAAGGCGCTATGGTGCGCGTAGGCTTCAAGAAGTGGGTCGATGCGGGGATGCCGAGAGACCCGGGGACAGGGAAGCCCCCAAAGGAGTATTTCGAAAAGCGCGGTCAGGATAAATGGGTAAAGCTGCCGTGGGATGAGGCCTTCGACCTCTCTGCAAAGGCGCTGAACAATATCGCGCGGACCTATTCCGGGGCTGCAGGAGCCGGACTCCTTGCAAAACAGGGATATGATCCCGCCATGATCGAGGCGATGAAGCAGGCGGGTACGCAGGCGATCAAATTAAGGGGCGGCATGACCGTTCTCGGATTTACCAGAGTATACGGTTATTACCGGCTGAGCAACATGCTTGCGCTCCTCGATGCGAAAGTCCGCGGCGTCGGCCCCGACAAGGCGCTCGGCGGCAGGGGTCTGGACAGCTATACCTGGCATACGGACCTTCCTCCGGGACATCCCATGGTATTGGGAATGCAGACCAACGAGTTCGATCTGAACTCGGTGGAGCATGCAAAGATGATCATCCTCCTGGGAATGAACTGGATCACTACGAAAATGCCTGATTCCCACTGGCTCACCGAGGCGAGACTGAAAGGGACGAAAGTGGTTGCCGTTTCCGTCGAGTACCCGGCCACCGGTTGCCGTTCCGATGAAATTATCGTTATCAGGCCGGGTACCGATCCGGCGTTCATGCTTGGGATCGCCCATGTTCTCATCAATGAGAAACTGTATGATGTGCAGCACATGAAGAAATATTCGGATATGCCCTTCCTGGTGCGCATGGACACCCTTGAAATGCTGCGGCCTGAAGAGGTGATCCCGAATTACCGGAAGGCGGTGCCTACGAAAGACACCGTCGTTGTCAAGAAAGATGACCCCCTGATCAACCACATTAAAGAACATGAAAAGCAGATAGTAACGGAGGAGATGGCTGCCGAGTGGGGAGATTATGTGGTGATGGACGCAGCCTCCAAAAAGCTGACGGCGGTGAGCAGAAACGATTTCGGCAAGAAGTTCACCGTCGATCCGGTGATCGAGGGCGAGTTCACGGTCACTACGGTGAAAGGTCAGACATTGAAAGTGAGGCCGGTCTTCGACCTCATGAAGCAGTACATAAACGAAAACTTTTCGCCCGAGCAGGCCTCGAAGATCTGCTGGGCGCCGAAGGAGGCGATCATCTCCCTGGCAAGGGACATCGCAGCGAGGCCGGAAGGGACGCTGTTCGCCTGTGGCATGGGCTCGAACCAGTATTTCAACGCCGACCTGAAGGACCGCGCGGTGCTCTTCGTAGCGGCCCTTACCCGCAATCTCGGATATCCCGGCGGAAACGTGGGGAGCTATGCGGGCAATTATAAGACGGCCCTGATGAACGGCGTCGGCGTCTACATCGCGGAGGACCCGTTCCACATCGAGCAGGACCCGAAGGAGCAGGTGCACCACAAGAAGTACTATTCGGTGTATGAGTCCGCCCATTACTATAACTACGGAGACCGCCCCCTCAGGGTCGGCGGGCATTTGTTCAGCGGGAAGACGCACATCAACACCCCGACAAAGGCTTTAATGTTCGCGAACTCCAATTCTCTTCTCGGCAACGCCAAGTGGCACTATGACGTCGTCAACAACACCCTGCCGAAAATAGAGATGATCACGGTTGCCGATTACTGGTGGAATGCCTCCTGCGAATACGCCGACATCGTCTGGGGCTGCGATTACGCTGCTGAGTTCAAACAGCCCGACTTCAGCGGGTCTTGCACCAATTCTTTCCTGCAGGTGCATCCCCGTACCCCGCTCCCGCGGATTTTCGATACCAAGCCCGATATCGAGATCCTGGCCGGCATTGGCCATGCTCTCGGCAAACTGACCGGCGACAAGCGCTTCGACGAGTACTGGAAGTTCGTCCATGAGGATAAAGTCAGCGTGTATGCGCAAAGAATTCTCGATGCCTCACAGGCGGGGACCGGATTCAACTTTGGAGAGCTCGAGGCAAATGCGAAGCAAGGCGTTCCCGCGCTCATGAACAACAGGACCTATCCCCGTATGGGGAGCTGGGAACAGGTACATGAGGACAAACTGTGGTACACGAAGTCCGGAAGGATGGAGTTCTACCGGCATGAAAGGGAGTTCCTCGATCATGGGGAGAATATCCCTATCTACCGGGAGCCCATCGATTCCACCTTCCATGAGCCGAACGTCATCGTGGGCCACCACCCCGCGATACGGCCGAAGCGCCCTGAGGACTGGGGCTTCTCCTCGAAGGATCTTTCCTGTGAAACACGCCAGGTAAGAAATGTCCAGTATGGACCGGATGACGTGCTGAAAACAAAGCATCCCCTCATGTCGAAGGGGTTCAAATTCATCTTCCATACCCCGAAGTATCGCCACGGGACCCATACCACGCCGGCCGACACCGACATGGTCGCCATTTGGTTCGGTCCCTTCGGAGACGTGTACCGGCATGACAAGCGGACCCCGTTTGTCACCGAAGCATACGTGGATATCAACCCCCTCGACGCCAAGGAGCTGGGGATCAACGACGGAGACTATGTTTACATTGACGCCGACCCCACCGACAGGCCGTACCGCGGAGCGAAACCCGGCAGCGCCGAGTACCGCACCGCGCGGCTCATGGTCCGCGCCCGTTATTACTACGGCACTCCCCGGGGAGTCACCCGGATGTGGTACAACTGCTATGGCGCCACCCTCGGCAGCGTGAAGGGCCACGAGACCCGTCCCGACGGGCTTGCCAAGAACCCGGAGACGAACTACCAGGCGATGTTCCGGTACGGCAGCCACCAGAGCGGCACCCGCGCCTGGCTGCGCCCCACTCTCCTTACGGACTCCCTCGTGCGGAAGGACGGGTTCGGGCAGAAGATCGGGAAGGGTTTCGCCCCGGATATCCATTGCGCGAACGGTGCTCCCCGCGAAGGGTTCGCGAAAATCACCAAGGCGGAAAACGGGGGGATTGACGGGAAAGGGCCGTGGGAGCCGACAGCGAAGCATCTCAGGCCGACCTACGAAGACGACAGAATGAGGGCGTTTATCGATGGCAAATACATAAAGGTTAAAAAGGTATAAAGGAGAGATGATCCGATGCAAATGAGAAAGGTATACAATTGGCAACTAGGCAGAAAAGCCGCCTATGTGTATCCCCTGGGCAGGCCGAAGAAGCAATGGTCGATTATATTCGATTTGAATAAATGCATCTCGTGCCAGACCTGCTCTCTTGCCTGCAAGACGACGTGGACTTCGGGGAAGGGGCAGGAATACATGTTCTGGAACAACGTGGCGACGAAACCGTACGGCGGATATCCCCAGGGGTGGGATATGGGAATACTGTCGAAACTCGGGCTCCAGGAGTGGGACGGTAATAAATACATCGGGAAGACGTTGTTCGAGGCTGCGGAGAAGAACGAGAAGATAGTCCAGCATGTTGCGGATGACGAGGACTGGGCACATCCCAACATAGGTGAGGACGAGGTTGCGTCCACCATAGAAAGAGGTGACTGGATTAAGATCCCTCACAGGGCATGGATGTTTTATCTCCCGAGGACTTGCGGTCACTGCACCTATCCTGCGTGTCTCGGCGCCTGCCCGAGGAAGGCTATTTACAAGAGGGAGGAGGACGGTATCGTTCTCATCGACCAGTCGAGATGCAGGGGATACCGTGAATGTGTCCGTTCCTGCCCGTACAAGAAGTCTCTCTTCAATGTCGAGACGAGGGTCAGTGAGAAATGCATCGGGTGCTATCCCAAGATCGAACAGGGAGAGATGACCCAATGCACGACCAACTGCATCGGCAAGATCAGGCTGAACGGCTTTGTCAGCACCCCGGAAAACTCGAGGAAGGACAACCCTATCGATTACCTGATTCACGAGAGGAAGCTTGCTCTGCCGCTGTATCCCCAGTTCGGCCTCGAAACAAACATCTACTATATCCCGCCGATGCACGCGCCGGTGGCATACCTTGAGCAGATGTTCGGTCCGGGCGCCGGCGCTGCGATACAGACGTACAGGAATATCAGGGACGACCAGACACTGAAGGGGTTGATGGTTTTGTTCGGGAGCATGGAGAGGATATTGCACGGGTTTAAAGTGGACAACAGCTTCGCCTATGGGTATGACGAAAAAGGCAACGAAGTAGTGAAGGTCCCCATAACCGAACCGATGTATATCAGGGACTTTTATGACAAGAAACTCAACGTTTACCGGCATAACACGCCATAAATATGAGAGAGGGTACTATGGTTCTGAAAAAAATAATTTGCTCATGGATGTTCTTGTTTCTGCTCGCCGGAGTCGCCTCCGCCGAGGAAAAAAAGAAGATTTTTGCGGAATTCACCTCTTATCACAAGAGTGTCGATGCCGGTAAGGTCGGACTGACCGACGAGGTCTGGAAGGGCATCCCTTCTTCCCGTCTGCCTCTTCAGCGGCAGTTTCTCGTGGTTCCGAAGCCTATGGATGTGGGAGTCAAGGAAGTATCCGTCCAGTCCTTCAATGACGGGAAATATATCGCCTTCAGGCTCTCGTGGAAGGATTCCACGCAGAACGTGGGACCGAAGATAATGAATTTTTCCGACGGAGCCGCCCTGCAGTTCCCGGTAAGTAAAAATCCGCTTCCTGAATACTTCATGGGTGAACTGAAAAGACCGGTGCATATATTGCATTGGAAGGCATGGAGAAGCAGGGATAAACAAGCGGGTTTTCAGAATGTGAAATCCGCCTATCCCAACATGACCGTCGATATGTACAACTTCGACTATGGTGTCAAGGGGAACGGGACGGAAAAGACGCAGGCGGAAAAAGATATCTTTACACCGGGAAAAGCAGCGGGCAATCCCCTTTCTTTTGACCATAAAGAGATCATCGAGGAGCTGAATTCCGAAGGTGCGGGCACCCTGAAGTCCAAGAATATTGAAAACACTTCAGGCGACGCCGAATGGAAGGACGGCCAATGGACGGTGATCTTCAGAAGACCGCTGGTGGTGAATGATCCTTTGAGCGTCAAGTTCGTTGCCGGTGAAAAGATGCCGGTTGCTTTCTCTGTGTGGGAAGGTGAGCGAAGGGAGTCGGCGGGAAGAAAAGCGGTGAGCCCTGCCTGGGCTGAGGTGAGGGTGGAATAGCCATGGAAGGTATGCTGTATTTATACAAAATACTGTCCCTTGGATTCGCCTACCCTGAGGCGAAAAACCTGGACATGCTCGGAGAGATTCTCCAGGGGAGCGAAAACTATTTTGCGGGCGACCTGCTTGGTGATGTCGGAAGCTTTAAGGAGAAAGTGCTGGAAAGCGGGAATACCCTTGAGGAGCTGCAGTCCGAATATCTGTCCGTCTTTGATGTCGGTGGGAAGATATCACCCTATGAGACTGAATATCTCAGGGAAAAGATATCCAGGAAGCCTTTTGAAATTGCTGATATCGCAGGCTTTTACCATGCCTTCGGCTTTTCGGTAAATGAAGAGATGTGCAACAAGGAGCCGGTGGACCATATTGCCGTCGAAATGGAATTCATGGCAATTCTTGCGTGGAAAGAGGAGTATGCCCGGAAGAGCGGCCAGACGGAAAACGAGGAGATCGTCAATGAAGCAAGGAAGAAGTTTCTTTCCGAACACCTTGCGCGTTGGGGTTTCTTCTTCTGCAAGCAGATACAGGAGCTCGACAGCTCGTCGTTTTATAAGGAGCTTGCAAAGCTCCTTGAAGCGGCTTTGCAGCGGGAGTGCAGGAGGTACGACATGGACCCGGCATCCTTCGCAAAGGATATGGTAAAAGACTCCTATGGGGGGGTTCGGGCTGAAGAGCTTACCTGTGGTGTTCGGTTTTCAGAATGATGGATATCAAAGAAGGAATATAATGAGAGAGGGAGAGATATGGGCAACAGGTTCTATTTAACTTTGTTATTCCTTGCCGGTGTTGTTCTTTTGCTTTTCATGTCCTTTTCCGTTTACCGGGAGTTTACGCCGGAATGGAAGGGGTACCAGGACGAGTACAAAGCGATGGTGGTCAAGAAAGCGAAAGATGGCGCCATGAAGAAGAAAGCGGAGGCAATAAAAGTTGATCTCCAGCAGATTTATCTCGGCAGCCTTAAGCGGGTGGACCGGTGTACGAGCTGTCATGCCGGCGTTGAAAACCCGGGCATGGAGGGTGCAAAGCTCCCCTTCACCGCACACAGCGGGGATTACCTGAAAAACCATTCGCTCAATAAGTTCGGCTGCACGGTATGCCATTACGGGCAGGGCAGGGCGCTCTCCAAAAAGGAGGCGCACGGCCTCGGGCACGAAACCCACTGGGACTACCCGGTCGTACCGCTCCAGTATATCCAGAGCTCCTGCGCCTCCTGCCACAGTCTTGAGAGCCTGAAAACCAAAGGCGGAGCGAATGTCGCAAAGGGCGAAGCGCTCTTCAGGGAGAGGGGATGCAAGGGATGCCATAAGCTCGATGGCGTTGGGGGTGTGCTCGGCAAGGCCCTCGATGGAGTCGGGTCCCAGCCCATCGCCTACTTCCCCATGCGTTTCGTTCAGGGTGAAAGGACGGTCTATGCCTGGATGAAGGAGCATTTCGACGACCCCAGGAACATCGTTCCGGCAAGCGAGATGAAGGCAGACGTGACGGACGTGGAATCCGACCTGCTCACCACTTATGTCTTGTCCCTGCGGTCGGAAGAGATGCCTAAAAAATACAGGCAGTTCGAGGGTACAAACGCTCACGCTGCCGGAGAGCTCAACGGTGAGGCCCTCTACAAGATGTATTGTGTCGCCTGCCATACCACGGGGAAGGACAGCATTTACGACGAGGTGTTCAAAAGGACGATCCCCGCGATCATGAACCCCGCTTTCTTGCGGGCGGCCGACAACAAGTTCCTGAAGAAAGTCCTTTCCGAGGGACGGGCCGGAACCCAGATGACCGCCTGGAAAGAGAGTGCGGCGGGGCTCAAGGAAACCGAGGTGGACAAGATCATCGAGTATGTGTCGAAGGATAGGCCCTCCCAGAAGCCCGAGCCGTTTGGAATCGATAAATACACGGGGAATCCCGCCCACGGTGAGGAGCTGTTCGCTATCCGCTGCGTCAGCTGCCACGGCAATAAGGGGCAGGGCGGCGTCGGCCTGAACCTGAGGAATCCGATCATACAGAAAGAGGCCGATCCTGAATTTATCGCAATTACCATTCGGGATGGAAGGGACGGAACCCATATGGCGGCATTCGGCAAATCGGGTGTCGGATTGGAAAACCAGGATATTGCGGATCTTGTCGCCTTTGTGAGGACACTCTCGAAAAAGAAGTAACAGCAGCGCAACCGTTACGATACAAAGAGGGCGGAGCTTCTGTTCCGCCCTCTTTTTTTGGCTTTCGCCGAGCGCTGCAGGCGCGGCGCGTGTCCGATACGTCTTCGGGCGGCGGGTGCCTGTCCGGGAGAAATCTGGTATAATCTGTACGTGTATTTCCTCATCCGGCTGCTTATCAACACGGTCGCCCTTTGGGTGGCTGCGAAAACGGTTTCCGGCATTGCCTTCACGGGAGGGGGGCTTACCCTGCTTCTCGTCGCGCTGGTATTCGGCGTGCTCAACGCCGTGGTGCGGCCGGTCCTCAAGCTCCTTACCTTTCCCCTTTTCATTCTGACCCTCGGCCTCTTCACCTTCGTGCTCAATGCCCTCATGCTCTGGATGACGAGCGGAATATCCGCCGCTCTCGACCTCGGGTTTCATGTGGAGGGATTCCGACCGGCCTTTTGTGGGGCAGTGGTGATCAGCATCGTCAGTATCGTACTCTCCCTTTTAGGAAAAGGTGATTGATTTGTCACTGGATTTCGTTCCCGGCATCGGCCTTTTCGTTCCGGACAGGAGCGGAGTAGAGGAGTCCTCTCTCCGTTCTCTTGAGTTCGATCGCATCCTTGAGCTTGTCTGCTCATTTGCCCACAGCGACGCAACGAGGCAGTCCGTTCGCGGCCTTCACCCCCTGGGCAGAAAGGAGGACATCGAGAGGAGGCTGGGGCTTATCGCAGAGATGCTGCTGATGGCGCAGAAGGGCGAGCCGCTGCGGTTCGTTTCTTTCCCCGATATCGCTCCCCTGATGGCCCGGGTGAGGCCAGCAGGTGCGGTGCTGGAAGGCTTCGAGCTGGCGGGATTCATTCCGGTCCTGCAGATCATTGCCGAAATCCTTCTTCAGGCCGGGGAGAGGGAGGATATCCCCCGTCTGAGGGAGGTGAGTGCGTCCCTTACCGGCTTTCCGGATCTCCTCGGCTCCTTTGAGCGCTCTCTCAACGGCGAGGGGGGCATTCTCGACAGCGCCTCCTTCGCCCTCTCCGAAATAAGAGGGCAGATCAGGAGGCTTGAGGGGCGGATACAGAGGAAGCTCGAAGAGCTGGTGCGGGAGGAGAGCGTTTCCGTTTTCCTCCAGGATACCTTCATCACCAACAGGTCGGGCCGCTGGGTGATCCCGGTGCGGATGGACTCGAAGGGGCAGGTGCCCGGCGTGGTGCACGATGTCTCGAAATCGGGCGAGACGGCCTTTGTCGAGCCCCTCCCCATCATTCAGCTCTCCAATGAGCTCGAAAACCTGCTGGCTGAGCAGAAGGCCGAAGAGATCCGCATCCTCCGGAGCCTTTCCGCAGCGGTGCGGGAGGCGGCTGAGGAGATCACCGTGCAGTACCGGACCGTCGTCTACCTCGACACCCTGCATTCCGTGGCTCGGTTTGCCGACTCCCTCCGGATGCAGGTCCCCCGAATCAACGAGTCCGGAGCCACCCGGCTGGTGAGCGCCCGCCACCCGCTCCTGATTCTTGCCCTCCGGAAAGCGGACAGCGGGAGGCAGGTGGTCCCCCTCGATGTCGAGTTGGGCGGAGGGAATACCGTAATGGTTATCACGGGCTCCAACGCAGGAGGAAAGACCATCGCGATCAAGACCATCGGGCTCCTCCTCGCCATGGCCCTATCGGGGATGCCGGTCCCTGCAGACTCCTCGTCGGACTTTCCTCTTGTCCGCTCCCTGCTGATCGATATCGGCGACGAACAATCCATTGAGGGCAATCTCTCCACCTTTTCCGCCCATGTGACGAATATCTCGAAGATCCTCAGGGGGGCCGATGAACGGACCCTGGTCCTGATCGACGAGCTGGGCACGGGCACCGATCCGGACGAGGGGGCCGCCCTTGCCTGCGCCGTGCTGAAAGAGCTGAGGAGCAGCGGCGCCCTGGTCTTTGCGACGACCCATCTAACGGACATCAAGGGGTTCGTGCATCGGACGGAGGGCATGCTGAACGCCTCCATGGAGTTCGATCTCCAGACCCTTACCCCCCTGTACCGTCTGCGGGTGGGAGAGCCGGGGCAGTCGCACGCACTCGAGATCGCCAGGAAATACGGCCTGCCCGGGAGCATTATCGACTCGGCAAAGGCGATGCTGGGCGGCATCAAGGTGGAGTTCGACAATCTCATCGCCGACCTGAACGAAAAAAGGGCGCAGTACGAGCGGGGCCTTGACGAGATCAGGAGGCAGAGGGACGAGGCCGAAGAGCGGAACAAGCGCCTCGAAACGCTCTGCGCCGAAGCGGAAGCCCGGCAGCGGGAGATCCTCGCAAAGGCGTACGGGGACGCGTCCTCCATCGTTGCGCGGGTGAAGCGCGAAATGCACGCTCTCCTTGAGGAGGCGAAGCGGCAAGAGAAGGAAAAAAGCCGTGAAGCCCTCAAGCAGGCGGGCCGCATCCAGGAGGAGGTGGAAAAGGAGCTCAGGGAATTCCGGAAGGAGGCCGACGGCGCCCCCTCCATCGATGAGCTTGAGGAGGGCGACGTGGTGTTTGTCCAGTCCCTCGGGTATGATGCGCCGATTGTCGATATCAACCTGAAGCACAGCAGGGTGAAAGTGCGGGCGGGGAACATGGAAGTGGAGCTGCCGGTTTCCGATCTGAGGAGCAAAAGAGGGAAAAAAGCGCAGCCGAAAAGGGAGACCGCCTCCTATGAGAGCAGGCATGCGGAGGAATCCGCTCCATCGAGGCTGAACCTGGTGGGCCTGCGGGTGGACGACGCCCTCTCCCGTCTCGAGCCTTTCCTGAACCATGCCTCCCTCGCCGGCCTCGCGGAGATCACGATTATTCACGGGATGGGGACAGGCATCCTGCTGAAGGCAGTACGGGAACACCTGCAGGGCCACCCCCTTGTGCGGGGGTTCCGGAGCGGCGAGCCGCAGGAGGGAGGGAGCGGCGTGACGGTGGTTACCCTGGTGTAGCCGCACCCGGGGCATGCCGGGCAGGGCTGGCGGGGTTCCTGTTCATCTTCCCTTGATGTACTGCGTCCCCTGCCCTGCCTTGCTGCTGTTATTGCAGGATGAGCAGGTGATGCGAGGGGACGTAAAGGAGGTGGATATGTCGGCGAGAAGGTATTTCAGCGAGGAAGAGGCAAAAAAGGTGGGCGAGGCCCTGGGAGTCGACTGGTCCAGGTTCAACGTGGAGCAGTTCAGGAGAGGGATGAATGTGGAGCTGGAGCACGGCATGGCCGATCCCGCCACAAATGTAACCGACGATGACCCGCTTCTCACCGGGAAGATCGCTCTTGCGCACCTGAACGAATTTCCCGATTATTATACGCGCCTTCATGAGATGGAGGAAGAGGCCGAAAAGGCCCGCGAGGAGATTCGGGAGGAGAACCGGAAGAAGAGCCGGGAGGAGAGATAGAAAGGCGCCGGCACGGATGTTCTCCCTTTGCAGCTTTGCAAAAGCATCCGCCTCTTTTGCAGAAACGCAAAGAAATAAAAATATAAAATCTAAATAAAACAATGAAAACTATATTGGCATGAAAGGTGCATTCTGTAAGATAAGCGCATTCAGAAAGGCAAAAAGGAGGCAACGGCAATGAAGACGGCGGAGAAAAGGGGAGTGTACATCGGAACAGGAATGGGCTTGATACTGTTCTGCACTGCGGGGCTGCTTCCGGGGTCTTTCATTGGAGGGGTGATCGGATTGAAGGCTGCCGGAGCGCTCTTCGGATTCCCCGTGGCGACGACGGTGCTTTCGAGAATCCTCGTCGGGGCCTCCATGGTGCTGGGGATCGCGGTGGCGGGAATGGTCTGCACGGTGAGCCTTGCCGTGGGGGGCTGGGCAGCGGGCAAGGCGCTGGACATGATGCACCACAGGAACACCGTAATGCGCAGGGAGGCGGCGGAGAGGGTATAAGCAAACGATACGCGGCAGAAGGGAAGCAAAGACAATACAAGGAGGAAAGGCAATGAAAACAAGGGGAACAGTAGTGAGAACGGGAACGAAAATCGGCGCGGCACTGGGTGGACTCTCTTTTCTTCTGTTCGGGGTGATTCCCGGCTTTTACTTCGGCAGCTACGGGGCGATGGTAGTAATGAAGCATCTGATGGGGACGGGCCTGGAGCCCTCGGTGGTGGTGCGGATGGTGGTGGCCGTGGGGAGCATGCTGGGCATCGTATGCGTAGGTTCGGTGCATCTGGTGGTCGGATCCATAGTGGGAACGGCTGTAGGGTACATGGCGGCCTCGATCACCACCCCTTCCGAAGGGAAAGCTCCTGCCGCGGAGGCGGTCAAGGTGCGATAGCGAAGAAACGAAGCACGCAGTATACTAAAAGAGAGGGAGCGGCGGTGTTCCCTCTCTTTTATTTTTGCAACGGGAGACTTTATGGAGAATTTCAACGGTGTCACCCTTCTGGGGCTGGCCGCCGCAGTGCTTACCACCTCTTCCTTCATCCCCCAGGTGGTGAGGAGCTGGAGGCTGAAAGAGACAAAGGACATTTCTCTCTGGATGTTTCTGCTTATCGGGGCGGGGATATTTCTCTGGATGGTGTACGGCTTCCTTATCAGGGACCTGCCGGTGATTGCGGCCAACATGGTCTCATTCATTTTTGTTTCCCTTATCCTCTATTTCAAGATAAAATATCGGTAAGCGGGAACACCCTGAAAAACAAGGAGGACCTTCGTCTATGGAAAGGGAAAGCGCATTGAGAGAGTGGGACCCCGAGTCGTTGTCAGACAACTCCTTCCGGCTCATCGGCTCCGACTGGATGCTCGTCACCGCAGGCACCGTGAAGAGCTATAACACGATGACCGCCAGCTGGGGAGGCCTCGGCGTACTGTGGGACAAGAGGGTCTGTTTCTGTTTTGTCAGGCCCACGCGGTACACCTACGAATTCATGGAGAAGGCGCCCTTTTTCACCCTCTCTTTCTTTGGTGAACAGTACCGGGAGGCCCTGAAACTATGCGGTACCCGTTCGGGGAGAGACACCGATAAGGCTGCGGCTGCAGGGCTGTCTCCGGCGGAGGGGCTGCCGGGCACCGTCCATTTCGCCGAAGCGCGCCTGGTGCTCGAATGCAGGAAGATCTATTTCAACGATATCGTTCCGGAGCACTTCATCGATCCCGGGATTCATGACAATTATCAGGCAAAGGACTATCACCGCATGTATGTGGGAGAGGTGCTCCGCTGCCTTGCGCGGTAGGGGAGCGACACGCCCGGGAGCGATGCGGGAATACTTTCTGAAAGAGTACGGCTCGTGGAGCGTGATGCTTCTCTCCTATGCGACGGGCCTTGCCGTGGGCAGAACGGTGAATGGTGCCTCCCTCGCACCCTTGCTCGCTCTTTCTTTGTACATCAATGCAAAGCAGGCCTTTGTCCTCTGGATGCGTCGTGCCGGCCCCTCCCCGGAGCGTGCTGGAGGGGTCTTCGTGCTGCAGCTGAGCGCGGCCACGCTGCTCCTGCTGGCTGCTTTCGGCTCGTCCCTTCTCCGGCTGCTCCCCTTTGCCTTTGTGCCTGCCTTGTACCTCCTCTTTCTGAAAGGAGCGGGAGAGCACGCCTTCGTCACCGAAATAGCGGGCTTTGCACTTCTCGCCCTTTCCTCCCTGGTGGCGCGTTTTGCCGCATCGGGCATCCTGGACCCCGCCCTGTTCGCGTCAGTAGCCCTCTTCTTCGCCGCCAGCGTCTTCAAAGTGAGGGTGCAGCTGAGCAAAAAGCCTTCCCGGCGGGTCCTGGCAGTGCTCTATGTGGCGTTGTGCCTTGCGGCATATGCGGAGATGGGGATTCCGCTGATTCTGCTCCTTCCCCTCCTCGATACCCTCGTTTTTGCCGCTTTCCCCTACCGGGTACGGTTGAAGACGCTGGGCTGGATAGAGGTGGGAAAGGGGAGCGCCTTTCTCGTGCTTGCGGCCTTCTTCTATTGAATCGGCGATGGAAATTCCACAGCCGCTTTTTGGCGGAGCCCCCTGGCGCACTTTCCTCCGCGCCCCTGAACCCTTCCTCGGGCTCTCAGCATTCCTTGTTGACTTCAGGAGGACCTCGGGGGTAAACTGGCAAAAGGACAGCGAGGTGTGTGCACTCAAGGGAAGCAGTTATCGGTCAACCCGTTTCTCGGAAGGGACAACCATGAAAGATGTCCAATATGCAGTTCTGAAGAAAGAGGACTTCGACGATTTCATCTCCCGGCTCTCCCATCTGCAGAAAGTAGTCGCTCCCGTAGCGCGGGGATACGGCACCTACGCTTTCGAGGAAGTCACTTCGGGTGACCGGATAGCGCTCCGGTACATCCCCACGATCCTCCCTCCGAAGAAGTTCTTCATGCCGCAGCGGGAAACCCTGACTGAATACACCTTTCGACACGGATTCGAGGTGAAAGCCGTTGTCTATTATGAGCGCATGGTGCTCTTCGGCGTCCATACCTGCGACCTGGCGGGCATCCATTGCCTCAACATGGTTTTTTCGCGCCGCCCCAAGGACTACAACTACCTGATCCGTTCGAACAAGATCGGCATCATCGGGCTGGAGTGCAACGACTACTGCGACGAGCATGCGAGCTGCGCCCTGGTGAACGCGAGCATGCCCTCGGGCGGATACGACCTGTTGTTCACCGAAAGAGAGGAGTACTTTATCGTCCATATCCATACGCAGACCGGCGACGAGATCGTAGAGGCGACGAAGCTCTTCCATCCCGCCGGCAAAGCCCATTTGCAGGAGCTGGCCGGGCTCCGTGAGGCGAAGCGAAAGACCTTCAGAAACGAAGTGGAGATCGAGCCGCGGGAGATCCCCGGGCTGTTCGATGCGGCCTTCGGAAGCCCCGTATGGAAAGAGGTGGGCGAGAGATGTCTTTCCTGCGGGAACTGCACCGCCGTCTGCCCCACCTGCTACTGCTTCGATATCGCGGACGAGGGGACCCTCGATCCGAAGGGCGGCGCGCGGGTGCGCAGATGGGACTCCTGTCAGCTCGAGCCTTTTGCCAAGGTCGCCGGGGGCGAAAACTTCCGGAAGGAGCGGTCCGACAGGCAGAAGCATCGCTACTACCGCAAGTTCCGGTATCCGGTGAGCACTTACTCCCGCTTCTTCTGCACCGGATGCGGACGGTGCAGCAGGACCTGCATGGCCGGCATCCGGCTCAAGGAGACCCTGAATGCGCTGATCGGGAGGGGATGAGGAAAGTATGGAAAGAGTGGTGATCAAGGAATCCAATTACAACGTCAGGAAGGGGAAGATACTCCGCACGAAGAAGCTGACTCCGCAGGAGAAGCTCTTCGAGGTTGCGCTGGAGGGAGGCGTGAGTCTCGACCACGACCCGGGGCAATTCGTCATGGTTTCGGTGTTCGGGGTGGGGGAGGTGCCCATTTCCGTATCCTCCTCCCCTGCCACACGCGGCTCCTTCGAGATCTGCGTCAGGGCGGCGGGCAGGGTGACCGAGGCCCTGCACACGATCGAAGCAGGCGACGAAATCGGGATCCGGGGGCCGTACGGAAAGGGGTTCCCCATACGCATCCTGGAGGGGAACGACCTCCTCATCGTTGCGGGGGGTCTCGGCATCGCCCCTCTCCGGTCGCTTATCAAGCATGTCCTCTTTAACAGAAGGGAATTCGGAAAGGTCCATATCCTCCTCGGATGCAAGTCCCCGCAGGATATGCTTTTCAGCGATGAGCTCGATCAATGGAACCGCCGCATGGACGTCCACTACGAATGCACCGTGGACCGGGCCGCCCCTGACTGGGCCGGGAATGTAGGAGTCATTACCACCCTTATCCCCGGCGTGGATATCGAGCCGGAGAGGACCTTCGCCGTGGTGGTAGGCCCGCCGATCATGTACAGGTTCGTCATCAGGGAGCTGCTGGCGAAGAAGATCCCGGAGCGGCAGATCCTGCTCTCCTTCGAGCGGCATATGAAGTGCGGAATGGGAAAATGCGGGAGATGCCAGATCCAGGGGCTCTACGTCTGCCAGGACGGGCCCGTTTTCAACTATGCGGATATCAGAAACGTGAGCGAGGCATTGTGATATGAAAAGACCGACGGTCGCTTTTTACGACTTCGCCTGCTGCGAGGGGTGCCAGCTCCAGGTGGCGAACCTGGGAGAGGACCTCCTCGATGTTCTGGACATCGTGGAGGTCGTGGAGTTCCGGGAGGTGATGTCCGAGAAGTGGGACCGGAACGTGGACGTGGCCATTGTGGAGGGGAGCATCACGGACGCCCACGCTGTCGGGAGGATCAGGGAGATACGGAAGAAGGCCGGGGTCCTCATTGCGTATGGGTCGTGCGCCACGATCGGAGGGGTGAACGGCATGAAGAACCGGTTCGACCCCGATGATATCCGGAAATACGTCTACGGGGACCATTACCGGCTCTTTCCGTCAGAGAAGACGCGGGCGGTGCATCAGGTGGTGCCGGTGGACTATTTCGTCAACGGGTGTCCTGTGTATCCTCCCGAGTTCCTGAAGGTCCTGCGGGCCGTTCTCCAGGGCACCACGTACCCGGTGCCGGACTATGCGGTATGCGTCGAATGCATACTGAACGAAAACGTCTGCATGTACGAGCGGGGAGTCACGTGCCTCGGCCCCGTTACCCGTGCCGGCTGCAACTCGTGGTGCATCAACAACGGCAACATATGCTACGGCTGCCGCGGTATGGTGAGCAATCCCAACCAGCGCGGAATGAAGGCCGTGTTCGACAAGTACGGGATTTCCGTGGAGCTTATAGGCAACAAAATGGGTATGTACAACACCTGCAGGGAGCAGGATCCGGTATGAATAAGAAAAATCTCGCGATAAACGTTGAATATCTGACCCGGGTGGAGGGCCACGGGAACATCGTGGTCAATGTGAAGGAGGGGAGACTCGAAACTTGCCGCCTCGCTGTCGTGGAGGCGCCGCGGCTGTTCGAGGGCATGCTGCGGGGGCGCTCCCTCTTCGAGGCGCAGCATATCACCAGCAGGATCTGCGGCATCTGCTCCTGCGGACATACTCTCGCCTCCCTGCAGGCAGCCGAGGACGCCCTCGGCATTATCCCTTCCGAGCAGACGATACGGCTCAGGAAGCTTCTCCTGCACCTCGAGACCCTCGACAGCCATATCCTGCATCTCTATCTGCTCGCCGCACCCGATCTTCTGGGAGTGAAGAGCTTCGTCCCCCTGGTGGATACGCATAACAAGGTGGTGCGCAGGGCTTTGCGGATGAAGAAGACCTGCAACGAGGCGTGCGAGATCCTGGTGGGCCGCCACGTCCACCCTGTTTCGGCGGTGGTCGGCGGCTTTACCAAGCTGCCGGGGGAGCGGGAGCTGGACTCTCTCCTTCTCCTCCTGGAGGGGATGCGGCCCGACATGGAGGCGACGGTGGAGCTGGCTTCCACTTTCCGTTTTCCCGAGTTCGAGCGGGACACGGAGTATGTCGCCCTGGTGAGCGACGACGAGGAATACCCCATGCTTTCAGGAGATATCGGATCGACCGACGGCGTCAGGATGCCGAAGGAGGAGTACCGGAGGATCACCAATGAGTTCGTCGTCCCCCACTCCTCGGCGAAGCATGCGAAACTGAGCCGCGACTCCTATGCTGTTGGCGCACTGGCGCGCTTCAATCTCAACTATCGGAAACTGCACCCGAAGGCGAAGGAGGTTGCCGCTGCCGTGGGAATGAAGCCGAAGTGCACCAATCCCTATCTGAACACGGCCGCCCAGTTGATCGAGTCCGTGCACTGCCTCGAAGACGCCCTGCGGATCGTCCGGGAGTCTCAGGAGCGGGGAGTGGACCGGAGCGAGGCGGTCCTCGTCGGACTCAATGAGAGGTCTGCGGTCCCGGTGAGGGCGGGGAGCGGAGTGGGGGCGGTGGAGGTGCCGCGCGGAGTCCTTTTCCATCACTACGAGGTGGACGAAAAAGGGATCATCGTGAATGCGAACTGCATCATCCCCACCAACCAGAACCTGAGCAATATCGAGCATGACATGGAAAAACTGGTGCCCGAGATCCTGCCGAAGAGCGAGGAGGAGATCACCCTGGCGCTCGAGATGCTGGTGCGCGCCTACGACCCGTGCATCTCCTGCTCCACCCATCTGCTGAACGTGCGCTTTGTTGAACGATGAGATAAAAAAACTTTTACAACCGCGCCCGCCGGACACTATACTTATAATAACGGCAGGGAACGTGTTGCGGGCCGACGACGGCGTCGGCCCGTACATTGCGCGGCACCTCCCTCTGCAGCGGGACGGCATCCTCGTGCTCGACGCGGGCGAAAGACCCGAGAACGTCATCGACAGGGCCGTGGGGGCGAAGCCCGTACGGACGGTGATCATCGATGCCGCCGAGTTCGGGGGCGCCGCCGGCGAGGCGAGGGTCGTTCCTCCGGAGCTGATCGAAGACGGTATCGTGAGCACCCATACCTTTCCCCTCTCCGGAGTGGCGAAAATCATACACTACGATACGGGATCGGAGGTGGCTTTCGTCGGCATCCAGACGGGCAGCAAAGACTTTGCCGAGGGGTTGTCCGCCCCGGTGGAGCAGACCGCACGAGAAATCATTGCGCTCCTCTCTCCCCGCTGAGGAATAGGGTCCGGCGTCTTCCCTCCCGCATCCCCCGCCTGAAAAGATGCCCCAAATTGACAAAGCACTAGGAGAAATATTACACTAAACGATTGAATTTCAAGCACTAAAGCACTACACAGCAGGGAGGACACATTGTTAAAGGCGCGTGAGGATGTATCGGCAACGAGGAAGAGGCTTACCATAGAGATTCCTGCGGACGCTCTCGAGACGGAGATCCGGAGAGGACTTCAGGAGGCGCAGAGACAGGCGAAGATTCCGGGGTTCAGGCCGGGCAAGGCGCCGATGACCCTGATTGAAAAGAAGTTCGGCAGGAATGTGGAGGCGGACGTGCTCGAGAAGCTGGTGCCCCACTACTATTCAGACGCCCTCAAAGAGGCGGGGATGAAGCCGGTCTCGAAGCCGGTGATGGAGGAGCAGTTCGACTTCAGGAGGAATGAGTCCCTCACCATGACGATCACCGTGGACGTCATGCCCAGCGTGGAGAACCTCACCTACGAAGGAGTAAAGGTCAAGGACGTACCGGTGGAGGTGAAGGAGGACGAGGTGGAGAAGGCGCTGAAGACCGTTGCCGGGGAAAGGGCCGCCTACGAGTCTTCCGAGGAGCCTGCAGAGACAGGGGACCTTGTCACTATCGATTACACCGTACAGGGCGAAGAGCAGGGGGCCACGGACGCCGTCCTGAAAATGGGGAGCGGCCCCTATCCTCCGGATTTCTTCGAAGGCCTCACCGGGAAGAAGAAGGGGGATGCGGTGGAGATAGAGACGGCTTTTCCCGAAGAGATGCAGTCTCCCTTCGCCGGGAAGACCCCCCGGTTCTCGATCACGATAAAGGAAGTGAAGAAGCGCCGTCTGCCTGCCATCGACGATGAGCTCGCAAAAGATCTGGGCTTCGAGAGCCTGGAGCAGCTGAGGAGCAAGGTGCACGAGAATATGCTTTCCGCCAAGAGCAAAAGTGCGGATATGGCGAAGCAGCGGGAGATTCTGGATACGCTCCTTGAGTCCCATACCGTTGAAGTGCCGGAAAGCATGCTCCAGGCGGAAATCAGCCTCCTCATCAACGACATCCGGTCGGGCGGCACGGAAACCCGCTCCGACGAGGAGCTGCGGGCCGAGCTGGAGCCCCATGCGGTCAAGAGCGCACGGGCCTCCCTGCTGCTCGAGATCATCGGGGAGAAGGAGGGAGTGGTGGTCTCCGATGATGAAGTGAAGGCGGAGGTCCTCAATCTTGCGCAGAGGTATTATATCTCCCCCGAGAATGTTATAAAATATTATATAACGAAGGACGGGTCGCTGGAGGGAGTGCGGCATGCCCTCTTCGAGAAAAAGGTTTTGGATCTTCTGTTGAGCAAGGCGACGATGGAGAAAGGAGAATAGGCCATGAGCATAGTCCCGATCGTGATAGAGCAGACAGGCAGAACGGAGAGGGTATACGACATCTATTCGCGGCTTCTGAAGGACAGGATTATCTTCATCGGCACCGCGATCGACGACAACGTGGCGAACGTGGTGATCGCGCAGCTGCTCTTCCTGCAGACCGAAGACCCCGAAAAGGACATCCATATCTACATCAATTCGCCCGGGGGGGTCGTCTCTTCGGGGCTCGCCATGTACGATACCATGCAGTATGTGAAGCCCGATATCGCCACCTACTGCATCGGACAGGCCGCCAGCATGGGTGCGCTGCTCCTGTGCGCGGGCACAAAGGGAAAGCGGTTTGCACTCCCGCACTCCCGGATCATGATCCATCAGCCCACGGCGGGCTTCTACGGGCAGGCCACCGACGTGGAGATCCATGCGAGGGAAATCCTGAGGATGAAGGAAACCCTGAACAAGATCATGGCCCGCCATACGGGACAGCCCTTCGATAAGATCCATACGGATACGGAAAGGGACTACTTCATGTCGGGCGACGAGGCGAAGGCGTACGGTCTTGTGGACGAGGTAATATCCATCGTAAAGAGTAAAAAATAGCAAGAGGCCGGAGGCGGGAAAGCGACGGAGCGCCTGGAGGCGGCTGCCGTGGGTGCTTCTCCCCTTCGTCTTCCGTTTCCCTTACCATTGACGGGAGGTTGTGATGGCAAGAAAGGTGAATGACACTGCCCTGAAGTGCTCATTCTGCGGAAAGGGGCAGGATGAGGTCAAAAAGCTGATAGCGGGACCCATGGTATACATATGCGACGAGTGCGTCGGTCTCTGCAACGAGATCATCGACGAGGAGCTCCATATATCCGACAAGGAATTCTCCCGGAAGCTTCCGACCCCTGTCGAAATCCACAAGTTTCTCAACGACTACGTCATCGGGCAGGAACAGGCAAAGAGGGTCCTGTCCGTTGCCGTCCATAATCACTATAAGAGGATATTCAGGGGCTCTAAATCGGACGTGGAGCTCCAGAAGAGCAATATTCTCATGATCGGCCCCACGGGGACGGGGAAGACGCTCCTCGCACAGATCCTGGCGCGTTTTCTCGATGTGCCTTTCACCATCGCTGACGCGACGACCCTTACCGAAGCGGGCTACGTGGGCGAGGATGTGGAGAACGTGCTCCTGAAGCTGCTCCAGGCCGCCGACTACGACGTGGAGAGGGCGCAGAGGGGCATTATCTACATCGACGAGATCGACAAGATCAGCAGAAAGTCGGACAGCCCCTCCATCACCCGCGACGTATCGGGCGAGGGAGTACAGCAGGCGCTCCTCAAGATTATCGAGGGGACGGTTGCGAACATTCCTCCGCAGGGGGGGAGGAAGCACCCCCAGCAGGAGTACATCCAGCTCGACACCACCAACATCCTTTTCGTCTGCGGGGGCGCTTTCGTGGGCCTCGACAGGATCATCGAGCAGAGGACGGGGAAGAGAAGCATCGGTTTTACCGTTGAAGCCGCTGTTCAGGAAGGCGAAAGAAAGAAAAGCGCCTCCCTGGCGCTCGTGGAGCCGGAGGACCTGATACGCTACGGCCTGATCCCCGAGTTCATCGGCAGGCTCCCTGTCGTGGCGACGCTTGAAGAGCTGGACGAAGCGGCCCTGGTGAGGATCCTGACCGAGCCGAAGAACTCCCTGGTGAAGCAGTACCAGAAGCTGCTCTCCCTCGACAACGTCCGCTTGAAATTCACGGAGGGCGCGCTGCACGCCATTGCGAAGAAGGCGATCGACAGGAAGACGGGTGCACGCGGATTGAGGGCCATCCTCGAGGACGTGATGCTCGATGTCATGTACGAGATTCCTTCCAAGACGGGGGTGGTCGAGTGCATCATCAACGAAGAGGCGATCGATAAGAGGGGGCGCTCCCTTCTCGTCTACGAAGACAGGGCTGAGTCGGCATAGGGCCAGGGCTTTTCGTGGTGCGCGGCGGGGCGGAGCGGTGACGCCGGCCTTTACCGGCCGCGGCGCGTTTTCGGCTGCGCATCACGGCCTTTCCGCGCCATCGCTTTCTCCAACGCTTTCCTGAAGCCTTCCCGGAGGTCCGGGTCCTCTACCGCGGAAAGGGTCTGTTCGATCCATTGCCTGTCCTGCGCGGAGAGGAAAGGCTGTTTCCCTGCTGCATTTCCCACCGGAGCGCTCCCTCTCGTCCGATAGACCGTCCCACGCCGGAACCTGACGCTGTGTATCCGGTACGCCTGCAGTTTTCCGACGATTTCCTGCTTGTAGAATTTCAACTGCTGCATCCATACCGGGGAATCGACAGCGATGAGCAGCTCCCCGCCCTTTATCTCGGCAGGGTAGGTATGGAGGGAGAGGGGCTCTCCGAAGAGGTTTCTCCACTCCTTCTGCAGGGAGTCGAGCCGCACTCTTTCCTCCAGCCCCAATTCCTTCAAAAGTGAGGCAAGGATAGCGCCGGCGTCCCTCATACGGCAGCGGGAATGCAGCAAAAAAAAGGGGGGGAAGGGGAGAGGAAGGAAGCAGAAGGGGGGGGCCGCATGCCGATCAAAGCCGGTTCCTCGCTTCTGGCTTCCCGTTGGAATCAGACGGCCTTCACTACTTTCCCGGACCTGATGCAGCGGGTGCAGACGTATGCCTTCTTGGTGGCGTTGTCCTTGACGACTTTGATCCTCTGGATATTCGGCATCAGGACGTTCTTGGTTTTGTTATTTGCATGGCTTACGTTGTTGCCGACCATCCGTTTTTTTCCGCAAACAGAACAGCTTGCCATAATTCACCCTCCTTTGTTCATTGCATTAAAAAGTCTTTTATGATAACATTTCAGGAGTAATGTTACAAGTGCGCAGAAGAAAAGTGCGGAGTAAGAGGCAAGGGGTACGAGGTTTTTTTCGCTTTCCGATTCCTGTTCTTGTTTTCCCACTTTAAAACCGGAGGGAGAGAGTATAGATGTCTATCCAGGAAATAAAGAGCACTGAGCTGGCGAAAGAGTTGGGCGTAAAAGCGACCGATGTGGTGAAAGAGACCGGCAGGATGCGCGGTGTCGAGTACAAGAAGGGTACGACCAACGTGAAGCTCAGTGCCGAGGAAGCGGAAACCATCAGGGGGATTTTCCTGGGGAGGGTGACCCCTGAGGACCGGGAGCGTCAGGAGCGGGAGGAGCAGGCCGCCCTGCGGAAAACCCCCGAAGAGGGTGAGAGACGGGAAGAGCCCGAAAGGGCCGTAGAGCGGCAGGAGCGTCCTTTCCCGGAGAGGGAGAAGGAGCAGGAGCCTGTTGCCGCAGGAGAAGCGGAAAGCGTCGTTGCGGAAGAGGCGCCTTCGGCTGCCCCCGCCCCCGCCGCGACTACCGAAGAGGATGAAGAGCCCAAGCTCCCCGACCGGTTCAAGAAAGAGATAGAAGTAGAGAAGGTGGAGAAAATCAAGGTGAAGCCGGGGATGCAGAAGGCGTTCCAGGCGATCCGGCGCATCGAGCCCAAGAAATGGGCCGACCAGAAGGCGGGAGGAGGCAAGAGGCTGAAGGACAGGTTCAGGCGGCCCGAAGTGCCTCTCCAGCCGCAGATAACCGCCCCCCGGAAGAAGTCCATAAAGCTGGAAGAGGGGACGACGGTCAAGGCCTTTGCCGATCTGATCGGGGTGAAGATCTCCGATGTGATCAAGAAGCTCATGGAGCTGGGATACATGGCGACCCTCAACCAGCCCATCGATATGGATGCCGCCCTTCTGGTGGCGGAAGGGTTCGGTGTAAAGGTGGAGACCGTCTCGGCTGAGCAGTTGGACGTAGTCGAAGAGGCGGCGGAGGACGAAGCGGCCCTCATGCCGAGGCCGCCGGTCGTCACGATCATGGGGCACGTCGACCATGGGAAGACCTCCCTGCTGGACGCCGTCCGTGAGACGAAGGTCACCGAGACGGAGGCAGGCGGTATTACCCAGCATATCGGCGCGTACAAGGTGTCCCTCCAGGGAAAGGACCTCACGTTTCTCGACACTCCCGGTCATGAGGCCTTTACGGCGCTGCGGGCGAGGGGCGCCAAGGTTACGGACATAGTGGTCCTCGTGGTTGCCGCTGACGACGGGGTGATGCCGCAGACCGTCGAGGCCATCGACCACTCGAAGGCCGCCAATGTGCCTATCGTTGTAGCGGTCAACAAGATCGACAAGCCCGAGGCGAACCCCACGCGGGTGCGGAACGAGCTCGCGGAGCGCGGAGTGGTGTCCGAGGAGTGGGGCGGCCAGAACATCTTTGTGGAGGTTTCCGCGAAGAAGAGAATAGGGATCGAGCACCTGCTCGAGATGATCCTGCTCCAGGCCGAGGTGATGGAGCTGAAGGCGAACCACACCAGGCCTGCCCGGGGAACCATCATCGAAGCAAAGCTCGACAAGGGGCGGGGGCCTGTGGCGACCGTGCTGATCCAGTCGGGGACCCTGAAGATCGGCGACGCCTTTGTCGCGGGCACGACTTCGGGCCGCGTACGGGCGCTGATCGACGATACGGGCAAGAAGATTTCCTCAGCCGGACCTTCGACGCCGGTGGAGGTGATCGGCTTTGCGGAGGTCCCCACTGCCGGCGACGTGTTCTCGTGTGTCGAGGACGAAAGGAAGGCGCGCCAGATCGCCCTGGCGAGACTCCAGAAGCAGCGTCTTGCCGAGATAGCGCGCCACAGGAAGCTGACCCTCGACGAGTTATATGCACGGATAAAGGAGGGACAGATCAAGGAACTGAATATCGTCATCAAGGGCGATGTGCAGGGGTCAGTGGAGGCGATCAAGAAGTCCCTTGAGGATATCACCCACCCTGAGGTCAAGGTGCGGGTTATCCATGCGTCGGTGGGCGGCATCAACGAATCCGACGTCATGCTGGCGGCCGCTTCCAACGCGATCATTATCGGGTTCAATGTCCGCCCCGAGCTGAAAGCCTCGCAGACCGCCGATAAGGAAGGCGTGGACGTACGGCTCTACAATATCATTTACGTCGCCATCGAGGATGTGCGGAAGGCCCTCGAGGGGCTCCTCGAGCCGACTCTCCGGGAGAAGGTTCTGGGTCGGGCGGAAGTCAGGCAGACTTTCCACGTATCGAGGCTCGGTACCATCGCGGGGTGCTACGTGACCGACGGGATGATCAGCCGCTCCAGCGAAGGCATACGGGTCATCAGGGACAATATCGTGGTCTACGAGGGGAAAATCGCCTCCCTGAAGAGGTTCAAGGACGACATCAAAGAGGCCCAGACCGGCTACGAGTGCGGCATCACCATAGAGAATTTCAACGATCTGAAGATCGGCGATATCCTGGAAAACTATATCATCGAGAGAATAGCGGCGAAACTGTAAGAGGCCGTACTCCCTGCCGGGTGCGCGCCATCGCGCTTTCCGGCAGGGGCCGCCGGCTGCGGGCTATCATGCATCCCTATAAGCGCTCACAGAGATTAAGCATACTACTGCGGGAAGAGATCGCCGACATTATCATGCGGAGAGTGAAGGACCCCCGCCTGGGCTTCGTCACCGTCACCGACGTGGAAATGTCCGAGGACCTCAAGATCGCGCGGGTGTTCGTCAGCGTCCTCAAGGAGGAAGAGCGGGAGCTAACGCTCGAAATCCTGAATGCGGCGAAGGGGCTGATCCGGAGCGAGGTGTCGAAACGGGTCAGGGTGAAGTTCATTCCCGTTCTCGAATTCAGGATCGATGCCTCCATTGCGCGCGGCGACCGGATCGACCGCCTCCTGAGGGAAATCAAAGAAAAGGAGATTCCGGAGGACGAAGGACCTGCTCCGGAGGGACAATGAGCGTGCCGCCCCCTGATGAGATCGTCGATTTTTTGAAGAGGGAAGATGGGTACCTGATCGTATCCCATCTCAACCCCGACGGAGATACGCTTGGCTCCGCCGCCGCCCTCGCCCTCGCTCTTGAGGCGCTGGGGAAAAGGACCCTCCTCCTCTGCAGGGACCGGGTCCCCGAGCAGTACGCCTTTCTGCCCGGCAGCGCCCGGTACCGCACTTTTGACGAAATGACCGTGCCGGAGGTCTCTGCGGGCGGATTCAGGAACCTCATCCTTGTGGACTGCAATGAAATAAAGCGCACCGGGATGGAGAGATCGCCGCTTTCCTCCCTCCCTTTTCAGTACTCCGTGGTGATCGACCACCACGAAACGGAAAAGACGTTCGGGGATTTCCGGTGGGTGCTGCCCGAGATGGCGGCCACCGGCATGATGGTGTATGCTCTCCTTCGCGCCCTCGGAGTGGTCATGAGCAAGGAAATGGCCGTCAATCTCTATGCTGCGCTGGTAGTGGACACCGGCAATTTCCGGTACGAGAACACCACGCCCGACGTGCTGGCCGTCGCCTCCGACCTGGCCCAGGCGGGAGCCCCCCCCCACATCATCCACCGGGAAATCAACGAGACCTGGTCCGAAGCGCGGTTTCAGCTCTACCTGAGGGTGCTGAATACGCTGCAGGTGAACGGAGGGATCGCCGTCACCGTCGTTACCCGGAAGATGTTTGAGGAGACGGGCGCCTCTCCCGACGATACGGAGACTTTCGTCTCGGTCCCCAAGATGATGAAGAACATCAAGGTATCGATCCTGCTGCGGGAGGTCGACCGGAATGAGTACAAGGTGAGCCTTCGTTCGAGGAACAGCATCAATGTGGCCCGGATTGCGGAGGCCTTCAACGGCGGGGGGCACAGGAATGCAGCGGGGTGCACCGTGAAGATGGAGCTTGGGGCGGCCAAGGCGGAGCTCATCAGGAAGGTGAAGGAGCAGATTGTCCTCTGCTATCCCTGCGCAGTGGAGCCGCTCCGGATATAGTTTAAAGGCTCTCCCGCAGCTTTTCGCAGAGCTCTTCCGGCGTGATGATGCCTCCGCCGGGCTTGCCGAAAAAGAGCACGTCGGACTTTCCGTTCACTGCGAGCCGCACGTCTTCCACCATCTGCCCTGCATTCAGTTCCACGGTAATGAAGCGCCTGTTCCGTCCTGCCAGCTCTCCGATCTCCTTTTCCGGGAAAGGAAAGAGGGTAATGGGGCGCAGGAGGCCTATTTTGCGCCCCTCCTGGCGCAGCTTCCGCAGCGCGGAGAGGGCGATGCGGGCCGAAATGCCGAAGGCGACCACGATAAGCTCCGCATCCTCCACGTCGTAGGTCTGGAAACGAACTTCCTTTTCCCTCATCTTCCGGTACTTTGCCTGTAAGAGATAGTTCCGCTGCTCCAGCTCCCCCTCGCCCATGAAGAGGGTCTTGATCACGTTGGGGCCTCTTCCCGCGCAGCCGGTGAGCGCCCACTTCTTCAGGGGGAGGCGCGGCTTTCTGTAGGGAGTCGGAAAGAAAGGCTCCATCATCTGGCCGAGGATTCCGTCTCCGAGGAGCATGACGGGTGTCCTGTACTGATCGGCTTTGTCGAAGGAGAGGAAGGTGAGGTCCCACAATTCCTGGAGGGTATACGGGGCATAGACGAGGAGCCGGTAGTCCCCGTGCCCCCCTCCCTTCACCGCCTGAAAATAGTCCGCCTGACTCGCGGAAATATTGCCGAGTCCGGGGCCTCCTCTCTGCATGTTTACAATGACCGCCGGGAGCTCTGCGCCGGCGAGGAACGAGATGCCTTCCTGCTTCAGGCTGATGCCGGGTCCGCTTGAAGAGGTCATGGCCCGCGCTCCGCACGCCGCCGCGCCGTATACCATGTTGATCGCGGCCAGTTCACTTTCCGCCTGGAGGAAGACACCTCCTACCTCGGCCATTCTCCATGAAAGGTATTCGGGTATTTCGTTCTGGGGAGTGATGGGATAGCCCGCATAGAACCTGCAACCGGCCTGCACCGCGGCTTCGGCAATGGCATCGTTTCCCTTCATCAGGATTTTTTTCATCAGAAAATTATACCATGCAGGAGTGTTTTTTGGCAGGAGAAGGGGCTGCCTCAGCAGGGCAATTGTATCAAAAGAGCGGTGCAAGGGAAAACAACAAGATTGCTTCAGGGTACGACCCTTCGCAATGACAGTCATTGCGAGCGGAGCGAAGCAATCCCAAGGGGGTACGTACTGGCCTGGCATTTTGATGCGTTTGCCCTGGCTGCCGCAGCAGGGCGGCAAGGAGAATATTTGTAACACAGGGCACCGTAATTTTGATATAATCAGTGGAGTTCCGGGTCCCTCTCTCCTGCTATGGTGATTGTCATCGTATACGATACTATCGAACAGCACAAAGGGTATTTTGCTGTCTCCTCTGAACGGGAGAAAGAGACACTGTCCCGGATAGTCCCGCCCCGGGCGTTCCCGGACAAGAGGGCAGGGAAGAGACGTCAGCGTGGAGTGTCCTGGTCCGGACCCGCTCCGGGATGCAGGATTCGGAATTCGTTGATGGGCGCCGGAGGACAGCAATGAGGAGTGCGATGAAGAGGAAGGTCCTGGTGGTGGACGACGACGGAGAGGTGCGGGCGATGCTGCTCGGGGTACTGCGTGACGAGGGGTTCTCCACTACGGAAGCGGCCGACGGGGCGGGTGCAGTGGAGCTCTTCCGGGATGCCGTGCCCGATGCGGTGCTCCTTGATTTGAACATGCCGAGCATGGGGGGCATCGAGGTGCTCCATGAGATGAAACGCATTGAAAGGAGCGTGCCCGTCATCATCCTGACCGGATTCGGGGATATTCCCACTGCCGTGGAGGCGATCAGGAGCGGAGCCTACGATTTCTGCGTCAAGCCTCCCGCCTTCGACGAGCTCATCATCACGCTCCGGAGAGCGATCGAAATGAAGGAGCTTGAGGAAGAGGTGAGGAGGGCGCACAGCGCCCTTGAACTCTCCCAGGAGGGCGTATTCGGGAAGAGCAGCGCGATGAGGAAGGTGATCCGTCAGATCAACCAGGTGGCGGGAACCGACTTCTCCGTCATTATCCAGGGGGAAACCGGTACCGGAAAATCCTATATCGCCGGTGCTCTCCATTCGATGAGCAAAAGGGCCTCAAACCCCTTTGTGCGCGTCGATATCGGGCTCATCCCCGATCCCCTCGCGGAGAGCGAGCTCTTCGGGTACCGGAAGGGGGCCTTCACCGGTGCGGACAGGAACAAGTTCGGCTATTTCGAGAGCGCCCGTGGCGGTACCGTCTTTCTCGACGAGCTCGAAAATATGTCGTCGTATATGCAGAGCAAGCTCCTCAGCGCCATTGAAAAGAAGGAAGTCTACCCACTCGGCAGCACCGACCTGGTGAACATCGATGTCCGCTTCATTGCCGCGACGAACAAAGACCTGATAGGGAGCGTCAGGAAGGGCCTCTTCAGGGAGGACCTCTTCTACCGTCTCGGGGAGTTCATCATCACCCTGCCCCCCCTTCGGGAGAGGAGAGAGGATATCCCCTTTTTCACGCAGAAATTCTTTCTGGAAGCCTGTGACGAGCTGCAGAAGCAGATGCGGGGGATCAGCGAGGGGGCGCTCGACCTGCTGATGCAGCATCCCTGGTACGGGAATATCCGGGAGCTGAAGAACGTGATACGCAGGGCGGTTCTCCTCGCGACCACCGATACGATCAAGCCGATGCATCTGGACCTCGCGGCCGGATGCAGGCCGGAAGAGGACGCCTTTCCCGCCCCCCTCTCCCTCAAGGACTCGGTAAAGGAGCTGGAAAGGACCAGGATCCAGGAGACTCTCGTGCGGACGGCGGGGAACAAGACGAAGGCGGCGGAGATCCTGAAGATAAGCTACAAGAATATAAGCGACAAGATCAAGGAGTACGGCCTGGAGTAGCCCGCACCGGGGTCCCCTCCCACAGTGGGGCTCCCGCAGCGCCGTGTTTCAGTTCGATGAGCGTCACTTCAGGGGGTGCGAGGAAGCGGAGAGGCGGACCCCAGGTGCCCGAACCCCTGCTCACGTAGAGTCGTGATTTCCCGGAAAGCTCTGCGTACCCCGCCTGGACGGTCCCCTTCAGGGCATAGAACGCTCCGGTCAAAAGGCCGAAGGGGAAAATCTGCCCTTTGTGCGTGTGTCCGGAAAGCTGGAGATCGAAGAGCCCCTCGGCGCTCCTGTCGACGAGCGGCCTGTGCTTCAGCAGAAGGGTGAATTTCTCTCCGGGAAGAGCGGAGAGCAGCGCCTTTTCGGAAACATCGCTGAAAAGGCCGAAGGCCTTTGCCGCAGGATCGTCCACCCCTGCGATGTTGATCATGCCGGTGACGGCCTCCCCTCTCAGAAGGGTGAATCCCGCCTGTCTGGTGAAGACGAGCGCCTGGCCGATCCCCGCGTAATATTCGTGATTCCCCGTGATGGCGAATTTCCCCTGGGGAGGACGTATCTCCTGCAGCAGCTCCGCCAGCCCGTTCAGACGCGCGATCTGCCCGTCCACGAGGTCGCCGGTCGAAACGAGGATGTCGGGGTCCGCCCGCTTGACCACATCGAGAATGCGCCGCAGCCTCTCCTCCCGCACGATCAGCCCGAGATGCACGTCGGAGATCTGGGCGATGGTCAGCGTCCCCGCTTCCCGCGGGATCTTCGGCGAGGTGAGGACGACTCTCTCCAGGCGTATCGCCCCGGCTGCGTAATAAGCATACAAAGAGAGGAGGACCGTAATGAGGAGGGTGATCAGAAAGGCGGGGCGGCCGGAAACGTGCAGCCCGGCGAGGTTCCGCCGGAGAACGGCTTCCCCAACGGCAACCAGCAGGCGATGGAGATCGACGAGCGCCGACAGGGAGCAGAAGAGAAAGAGGACACCCATCCAGATATAGCCGGTATATGCGAGCATCTGAGCGCTTTTCTCGTACCCCTGTTTTTCCGTGACGCGGGTCAGGAGAGGAGCTGCCGTCATGAATGCCATGAAGAGGGCGAGGAAAAGGGAAGCTCCCGCCCCGAGCGCTAAGGCGGCCCTCGCCTTTACGAAGGCGTACCAGTGCAGTCCTCCGTACAGGGAGAAGAAGACAAGAAGAAAGAGTGTCACGCGTTCCTCCCGAAGCTCTCTGGAGGGGGGAAACGTTCCGGGTCCCCGGTGCGAAGAACATTTCCACTCCCTTATAAATTATACTCTTTCACGGATGAGCCCGCTTCAGATCCTTTCACTGAGCCCTCCGCCCTGCCCGGCTGTCCGGCGCGGCGGCTGTGGTACAATATGAAATGCCGATCATCACCGTTCTCCCCGAACATCTCCGCAACAAGATTGCAGCCGGCGAAGTGGTGGAAAGACCCGCCTCCGTGGTCAAGGAGCTTGTTGAGAACTCCATCGACGCCGGCAGTACGCGGATCGATATCGAAGTGGTCCGCGCCGGACGGAGCCTGCTCCGCGTTTCCGATAACGGCAGGGGCATGGAGAGGGAAGACGCCCTTCTCGCCTTCGAGCGCTATACCACGAGCAAGATCAGGGACGAAAGCGATCTTTTCGCGCTGCGGACCATGGGTTTTCGCGGAGAGGCGCTCGCGTCCATCGCCTCCGTTGCAAAGGTGAAGCTGTCCACCGCCGGGCGGGAAGGGGCGGAGGACGCCGCACCGGCAGGGCCGGGGACCTGCATCGAGATCAGCGGGGGAGAGCTGCAGGAGGTGCGGGACTGTCCGGCGGCGGGCACGAGCATCGAGGTGAAAGACCTTTTTTTCAATACGCCGGCGCGCCGAAAATTTCTCAAGTCGGACGCCACCGAGAACTATCACCTCATCGACGCCGTAACGCGGGCGGCCCTGTCCCATCCGCATATCGGTTTCTTCCTGCACCGGGAGAGGGAAACGGTGCTGAACCTGCCGCCGGCCTCGTCCCTCCGGGAGAGGCTGCTGCAGGTGTTTGGCAGGGACTTGATGGAAGGTCTGCTGGAAGGAGAGGCGGAGGGAGGACTTATAAAGGGAGCGGTATTCGTAAGCAAACCTTCTGTTCTGAGAAACAACAGGAGCAGCCAGTACCTGTTCCTCAACAGAAGGCCGGTGAGGGACCCCGGCGTAACCCAGGCCGTATACAGGGCATACGAGGGGCTTCTGCCCGGAGACAGGCATCCGCTTTTCTTCCTCTACCTGGATATGGACCCTTCCGGGGTGGATTTCAATGTGCACCCTGCAAAGAGGGAGGTGCGTTTCGAGAGCAAGAGCACGGTCTTCCATTTCGTTTTTCAAACGGTGAGGGGCGTCCTGAGGAGGAATGCTGAAGCAGTCCGGCATCCCGATGACGAGCGCCCTCTCCCCTCGCCCTTTCACACTGCTGAAGGCATGCCCGCTCCGGGCGGCGGGGCGGGGTCCTATCCGGAAAGGGAGATGCCGGTCGGAGGCCTCGGGTACGCCGTTTCCGAAGAGGTGAGTGCTGCGTATGCTTTATCGCTCCCCGTCCTCTACCTCGGAGATACCGTGGTGGCGGTCCCCGACAGGGGAGGGCTTCTGCTGCTGGACTACCATGCCGCGCACGAGAGGATCAATTACGAGAGCCTTCTGAGGAGGACGGAAATGCGGGGGTGTCCGCTCCTCTTCCCTCATCCGGTGAAGCTGCAGAGCGCCGAATACGAGGTGATCCTGGCCCACCTTTCCCTGCTGAGCGCTCTGGGGCTCGAAGTGGAGGATTTCGGCCACGGCTCGGTGGTGGTGAGGAGCGTGCCCGAACTGCTGAGGGATGCCGACAGCGGGATGCTGCTCGGCGATGTGGCCGCCGCGCTCCTCCGGAGGGAGGAAGAAGGGATCGACATGAGAGGGTTCGAGCCGGTTGATGCCCTCACGAAGGCGGTAGCAGCGCGCATGGCGTGCCATACCTCCATCAGGGGCAGGGAGGTCCCGGACGGGGTGCGGGCCGCGGAGTTGTTGAAAGCCCTCGCCCGGTGCGAAAATCCCGACTCCTGTCCCCACGGAAGGCCGACGAAAATCTTCCTTTCACGGGAGGAGCTGCGGAAGATGTTCAGGAAGTGACCCGCTCCACCGAGGCCCCCACTTTTCTGAGCTTCTCGTCCATCCGCTCATATCCCCTGTCGAGGTGATAGATGCGGTCGATGACGCTCTCCCCCTCGGCGCGCAATGCAGCCACCACCAGGGAGGCGGAAGCCCGTAGGTCCGTCGCCATCACCGGAGCTCCTTTGAGCGCGGCCATCCCCTTGACGGATGCGGTCCCGCCGTCGATGTCGATGACCGCCCCCATCCGCCGCAGCTCCGCCACATGCATGAAACGGTTCTCGAAGACCGTCTCTTTTATGATGCTCGTTCCGTCCGCCAGCGCCATCAGCGCCATGAACTGCGCCTGCATATCCGTGGGAAAGCCGGGGTAGGGGCGTGTCTTGATGTCCGCCGGGGAGAGCTTTTCAGGGCCGATGACCCGTAGTCCGCGCCTGGTCTCCCGGAAAGCGATCCCCGCCTCCTTGAACTTGACCATGACCGCTCCCAGGTGATCGGGTCTGCATCCCCTGAGGAGCAGGTCTCCCCCGGTGATGCCGGCGATGGCCATGAAAGTGCCTGTTTCGATCCTGTCGGGGATCACTTCGTGCCCCCGTATGGGCCGCAGCTCGTCGACCCCCTCGATCTCGATAATGCTCTCGCCCGCCCCGCTTATCTTCGCGCCCATGGAGGTGAGGCAGGCGGCAAGGTCCACCACTTCGGGCTCGCGGGCCGCGTTCTCGATGACGGAGGTCCCTTTTGCGAGGGCCGCCGCCATCATGAGGTTCTCCGTCCCCGTCACGGTGGCCGTGTCGAAATAAACGGAGGCGCCTTTCAGCCGGCCCGCTTTCGCGATGACGTACCCTGCTTCAAGCACTATTTTCGCCCCCATCTTCTCCAGCCCCATCAGATGCAGGTTGATGGGGCGCGCACCGATGGCGCACCCGCCCGGCAGGGAAACCCTGGCTTTGCCGTACCGCGCCACCAGGGGGCCGAGAACGAGAACCGAGGCGCGCATGGTCTTCACCAGGTCGTAGGGCGCCTCGAAATGGCGGATCCCGGCTGTATCGACGGAGACGCTCCCCCCGGCGTAGTGGTAAGAAGTCCCCATGTTTTCAAGAAGTTTTCCCATTGTGGACACGTCCCTCAGGTCGGGCACCCTGAAAACAGTGCTCTCTCCCGTCGCGAGGAGGGACGCGGTGATGATGGGCAGGGCTGCATTCTTCGCCCCGCTGATCTGCACTTCTCCCTTCAGGGGCTTGCTGCCCTGTATAATCAATCTTTCCATAGCGTTTATATTACCACAAGCCGTATAGCGTAACGTATTATGAAAGAGTTATAATCTTTTATGATTACCATCAATACCGTTCTGGAAAAGGTGCATGCCTATAATCCCAGGGCGGATGCGGACCTTATCAAGAAGTCCTACATCTTCTCCCGAGAGGCCCACTGCAGCCAGAAACGGATGGAGGGCTCCCCCTATATCAACCACCCCCTTTCCGTGGCGGACACCCTTGCGGATATGTACCTGGACACCGCTACCATCGCAGCGGGGCTGCTCCATGACACCATTGAGGACACCGGCACCACGGCCGAGGATATCCGTGAAATGTTCGGCAATGAAATATCCTTTCTCGTCGAATCGCTCACAAAGCTGGGCAAGGTGGAGTTCAAGACAAAAGAGGAGGCCCAGGCGGAGAACTTCAGGAAGATGCTTCTCGCCATGTCGAAGGATGTCAGGGTCATTCTTATCAAATTTGCGGACAGGCTCCATAACATGAGGACCATAGGGCACCTCCCCGAAGAAAAGCGCAGGAGGATCGCCAAGGAGACCCTCGAAATCTACGCTCCCCTTGCAAACCGGCTCGGGATTGGCTGGCTCCGCACGGAGTTCGAGGACCTGAGCTTCAAGACCCTCATGCCCGACCTCTGCTGCGATCTCGAGCTGAAAGTCGCCAAGCGCAGGGAGGATCAGGAGCGCTATATCGACGACGTGAAGAAAATCGTCGAGGAGAAGCTCTCCCAGGCGGGCATCCCGGTGAAGATAAAGGGCAGGATAAAACATTTCTACGGCATCTATCAGAAGCTGATGAAGCAGAAGATCCCCTTCGATCAGGTCCATGACGTCATCGGGCTCAGGATCGTCACCGATACGGTGGGCCATTGCTATGACGTCCTCGGCATTCTCCATTCCCTCTGGCCGCTGGTGCCGGGGCGCTTCAAGGACTTCATCAGCCTGCCGAAGTCGAATATGTACCAGTCCCTCCATACCACGGTGGTGGGGCCGGGGGGAGACCGGGTGGAGTTCCAGATCCGCACGAAGTTCATGGACGAAATCGCCGAGGAGGGGATCGCCGCTCACTGGCGGTACAAGGAAAAGGACAGCCTCGACCATAAGAACGCCCGTTTCATCGCATGGCTGCGGGAGTTGATCAAGGACAGCTCGGATGCAAAAGAGTTCCTCGAAGCGGTCAAGGGAGAGGTGGTGCCGGATACGGTATACGTCTTCACCCCGAACGGAGATATCAAGGAGCTTCCGGTGGGGTCCACGCCCGTCGACTTCGCCTACAGCATTCACACGCAGGTGGGTCACAAGTGCATCGGTGCGAAGGTGAACGGCAAAATCGTCCCTCTCCGGTACAAGCTGGACAGCGGCGATGCGGTGGAGATCATCACCTCCCCCTCCCACGGACCGAGCAAGGATTGGCTGAAATTCGTCGTCACCCAGCGGGCCAAGAGCAGGATCAAGCAGTGGATCAAGACGGAGGAGACGAAGAAGAGCGTCGAGCTGGGGACGAAGCTCATGGAGGACGAGGTGCGGCGCCACGGCCTGCCCCTCTCGATTCTCAAGTCCGAAAAGCTGGAAGAGGCGATCAGGACCATGAGTCTGCATGACCTCGAGGACCTGTATGCCTCTGTCGGATACGGCAGGGTTTCCGCGCATCAGGTGGTCAACAGGCTCATGCCGGAGAGGCCTGAAGAGGCGGTCGCCCCCAAGCCGCCGCCGAAGCCCCCCCGCAACGACAAGAGCGTCATCAGCATCAGGGGCGTCGACAACGTCATGTACCACATCGGCAAATGCTGTCTGCCGGTGCCGGGCGATAAAATTGCAGGATTCATTACAAAAGGCAAAGGCGTGACCATCCACCGGAAGGAATGCCCCAACCTCGAGAGGCTGGCGCTGGAAGGGGAGAGACTGATTGACGTGGAGTGGAGCCACGACGCCGATATCACCACGACCGCCAAGCTCCATGTCGAGAGCATGGACAAGCCCGGCATCCTGGCCAGCCTCACCGCCCTGATCTCCGCGGCCGAAGTGAACATCAGCGAGCTGAAAGCCAGCTCCACCCACGACAAGAGGGCGCTGCTGGACATTACCCTGGAGATCAAGAACCGGAGCCAGATCACCACCCTCATCAACAAGATAAAACAGGTGGACGGGATTCTGGGCGTCAGACGCTGAAGGGCCGGAAGAAAGGCTTCTGCCGAACAACGAAAAAAGACAATAAAAAGGTGGCGGCTGTTGCCCCCGCTTTGCATCTGTTCCTGGCACTACAGGATATGGGGGTCAGGGTCCACCACCTTGTTCCGTCTCTCTGATTAAAGAGTATAACGGATCGGAGGGCGTGTCAAGGTTTTTTCCTGTCGCTCTCCCTGCTCTCTCCCCCGCCTCCGTACTTAAAACGATACATTGTAGTAATTGTTACAGCACCTCTCCCCTCTCCCGGGATACAGTAAAGCAAGAGGCCCTTTGCATGTCGAAGAGCGGAGCACGCCTGCTCCGTAGTGCAGGGCGAAGGGAGCCGGCCGCGGGGGAAGACCCGCGGACCGGGAGAGGACGATCGAACGGAAGTATATTCCATCAAAGGGAGGACCGAATGAATCCGGAAAATGCAAAAGAGGGAAGCGCTGTCAAGGAGGTCGCAATCGAGTATTGCGTGACCTGCAATTTCAGGCCGATGGCTGCCGTTCTGGCGAAACAGGTCGAAATGGAGTTGGGAGTCAAACCCGAGCTTGTGCCGTCGACGGTGAGCGGCGCCTTTGAAGTCAAGACGGGCAATGAGATGATTTTCTCCAAGACCAAGTCGGGGAGATTCCCTCAGCAGGGAGAGGTGCTTCAGCTTCTCAAGAACAGGGTAAAGGGCCAATAATCGTCATGCGGGGGGATTGTGTGTACAGTCCCCCTTTCCCCTGCAGAGGGAATCAGTTTTCTTGCTGAAGATAAGGATACTCCCCCTTACCGTGCAGCTCTTATTTTTGACGGGAGGAAGGTGTAATAGAAAATGAAAAAAAGAAGCGGTGATGAGAGCGCCGAAACTATCCTTGCATGGAGCAGGGACTCACAGATAGAGACCTGTTTCGACAGGGCGGAAAAAATGAAGCCCTGCCCTATCGGAGAGTCGGGAGCGTGTTGTTCAGTATGCCATATGGGACCCTGCCGGCTGGTGGGGAAAGGCGGTGAGGAAGGACCTGTCGGGATCTGCGGAGCAGATGTCGATACGGTGGCGGCGAGAAAGCTGGTGCGCATGATCGGTGCGGGAAGCGCCTGTCACGGCGACCACGGCCGCGACATGGCCTTTACGCTCCGTGCCGTGGCAAACGGAGAGACGCAGGACATCGGCATCAGGGATGCGAGAAAGCTCTACCGCGTTGCGGGGATTCTCGGCGTCGAATTCGAGGGCAGAGCGGTACATGAGGTAGCCAGGGATGTGGCGCAGTGCCTCCTGGATGATTTCAGCAAGCAGTGGGGAGGGGTGAGCTTCACGAAAAGAGCCCCCGGGAAGACCCGGGAAAGATGGATAAAATGGGGTATTCTCCCGCGGGGGATCGACAGGGAAATCGTGGAAGCCTTCGACCGCACCACCATGGGAATGGACTCGGACCCTGACTCGCTGCTCCTCTTGGGACTCCGTGTCGCCCTGGCGAACGGATGGGGCGGCAGCATGATCTCCACTGAAGTATCGGATATCCTTTTCGGCACGCCCACACCGGTGCGCGCTGAAGCGAACCTCGGCGTTTTCAGGGATGACAGGGTGAACATTGTGGTGCACGGGCATGAACCGACCCTGGCGGAAATGCTTATTGAGGTGGTGGAAGAGCCTGAAATAGTGGCGTACGCGCAGGCCCGCGGGGCAAAGGGCATCAGCCTGTGCGGCATGTGCTGTACGGCGAATGAGGTGATGATGCGCCACGGGATCCCCGCGGCAGGCGGATTCACGAATCAGGAGCTTTCCCTCATGACCGGGCTTGTCGAGGCAATGGTGGTGGATGTCCAGTGCATCATGCCGGCTCTGGCGAAGGCGGCGGAAAAGTTCCACACGGCTCTGATCACTACCTCCGAGAAGGTAAAGATACGCGGAGCGCGGCACCTCCCCTTCGACGAGCACCGGGCAAAGGAGGTCGCGCGGGAGATCGTAAAGATCGCTTGCGACGCCTTTCCGGAAAGGAAGAAAGAAGGCAGTCATGTTACCGCTTCTCATCCGGTCATTGCGGGTTTCTCCCATGAGTACATCGAATACATGCAGGGGGGGCGCTGGAGGG
>JAXLZK010000026.1:36678-58070 GCA_046350935.1 Thermodesulfovibrionales bacterium | reverse complement strand
AAGGCCTCCCACAAGATCGCCGAGCATGTCTACCAATCAGGGCAAGCTGGGCAGGGCGCTCACCCAGGAGCATCGGGAGGCTGCGGAGGCGGAGGGTGCGGAGCCAACGGCAACGGCAATGGCAACGGAAAGGGCGCGAAGCGCCATGAAGAGGACGTCTACGAAGCGGAGTTCGAGGACAAGTCCGCATAGGCGGGACTACAACTACATGAAGAGACTGCGGAGGGCGCACTCCTCCGCAGTACCAAGCAGCGTCTGATCGCAGGAGGGCCGCCCGGTACCGTTCCGCTGTCCCGGAGCGGCCCTGCCAAAAGCAGGCAGGCAAAAGTGTACGCACCGGCCCTCTCTTTTTCACTTCTCCCGCCCCGGATCCCGGACTTTAAGGGTCTTGTATTCTCCTCCAAGATGGAGTATATATTTTACAAGTGCTGCTCGTGACAAGGAATGAAGCATGGACGTGGCGGACAAAATAAAAAAATTCATTGAATTCGAGAAGAGGTCCGCCGGGATCTGCCGGGATCTGAGCGCCCTGTTCAACGGGGCCGCTGAGGAGCTGTTCTCCGCACTCTCGCGGGAAGAAGAGGGGCACGCCGTTATCCTGGAACATGCTCTCGCCTGTTTCAAGGCGGGGGATTTGTCCCCCGAGCTCTTCGCGTTCCTGTCGCCTCAGATTGATGAAACACTGGACCTGGCGGGCACCATGGAGAGGCGGCTTGCCTCAAAGGAGCTGACCTTGCCGGAGGCCCTGGAGCTCATGCTCGCAATGGAGAGGTCGGTTGCCGAAAAATACCGGGTCGGGTATCTGGTCGATATGTCCTTTGGAAAAGGCGGCCTCGCAATCTCGAACGAGTTTGCAAAAGTGGTGTGTGAGAGAGGATGCCATGTTGCCCGCATAAAGGCATTCATGCAGAACGGGCAGCAGAGGGCAAAGGAGTTCTGAGCGGCAGCGGGGAAGTATCCCCTTCCCGCCGGGATGCCTTTTGCTCCCGGCGCCGCCGCAGGGTCGGCCGGGGGCTGTGCGTCGTTGCGTTGTCCGGGGCGCCTGCTATGCATTTAACGAGCGGCAATACCTGCAGTCTGCATGATGGGGCACCCATCGGGTGGTAAAGGAGCTGTCCCGCTCTATTCTGAAACGGAAGGGGAAGAACCCATAGTAGCTCGCACACTGCGGAATATCATAGGGGATTCCGTGGAACTCTCGCGTTTTCAGGCCGTCACTCCAGGGTCCCTCGTGCGCTTTGCGCTTGCACCAGAGGATGATCCCGTTTTCCGTCTTGTGGGCAGCAGCGCTCTTCGGGGGCAGAGCGGAGGGCACCACGATGTAGGGGCCGTGAATGACGTGAACGGTCTGGCCCGAGAAACGGAAATAGGGTGCGTCTTCCAGGTAGATCAGGGTGCCGGAATCATACGGGGGTATCCCCTCCAGGTATCCTTGAATACGCCTTGTATGCTTGAGGGTTATTCCGAACATGCCGTGGGAATCGCAATCGTCCCAGAACCATGTCCGCCAATGGTCGATGCCGTCCACGCGGGCTACAAGCTCCATACGGTCCTCCCTCCTTCTTCTCAGGAGCAGTGCACGGGTGCAAAGAGCCGGGCTCCTGTTTTGCTTTCGTGAGCAGCGCGGAAAACGTGCCGCGTATCCCTGCATTTACACTAAAGCCGGTGGGCGCTTGTTTTCAGTAGCGTCCGCTACACAAGCGAGCAGTGCTGCGGGAGATCCGGCCCCCCTCACTTCTCCAGCACCTTTTTCAACGGCTTGATCATCTCCTCTTTCATTCTCTTCTTGTAGATCTCCCTCCTCATCGGGGGAATGCGCGCCAGGAGCAGGAGGAGCGCATTGGCGATGCGGGACGGGTAGTTCTTGTGCGGAAAATCGTAGGCCCCGCGCTCCTTGTAAAATTCGTGGTCGGCCAGGAAGGGAAACCGGAACCTCCCCCATATGTCGTCCCGGAAAATCTTCATTCCCGCAACGCCGAGAAAAGTGGGAGGTTTGACATAGCCGGAGGCGGAAAAACGGACGAGCTGCCCCGCAAGGCTGTCGAGCAGGGAGTCTATCGCAGCCGAATCCCCGGACTCATCGGTGACGAAATCGACAAGGTGCGCCTGCTGCCATTCGGCGTATGCCTCCAGGATCTGCCTGAGATGCGGAAGCTGTCCCAGGGGACCCGAAATGAGCACCCCGAGCTGCTTTCCCGCGAGGGTCGGCTTGTGGGTGTTGTAGAAGGACCTGTCGAAGAACAGCTTCCATCGTGAGGAGAGATATCTGTCCTTGACCGTGCCGGCGTACAGGAGGATGTCCGCCGTCTTGATCCGCGAGTCGTAGAATTCCCGGTAGGAGTCCTGGTCCCCGTAGGCGCAGGTATTGTCATACCCGCACTGAAGGCAGCCCATACACCCTCCTTTGATGGCGACGGCGTTCAGGTCGATCACTTCAATCCCTCGGGAAAAGGAGTGTGCGATACGGTCGATCATTCTGCCCAGGTTGGTCCCGGCAGCTGAGGAGTCGGTGAGGAGAACGACCCTCTTGCCGCCGGCATCCAGGGCAGGCCCCGCGCTGCCCGGCAGGTACTCGAAGGGGCGCGCTGCGACCGGCGGGTAGGCCCGCGGTGCGGGTAGCCGGCGCTCTATCGCCTCAAAGAAGTGCATGGCGAACAGCTTCAGCCTGTCCCGCATCCCTTCTTGCAGCAGGTCGTACATATCGGCGGAAAAAGAGCCCGCGTGTTTCATCCCGAGGTCGTCGCAGATGCCGCGCAGGTAGGCGTGGGCCGTATGATCGAAAAAGTGGATCGATGTGGTCAGGACCGCCGCGTATTTCCCCCTGAAGGCGTCCTCCGCTTTTCTTTCCGTAATGAGCTCGATGAAGCGCTTGTACTGCGCGGAGACGAGAAAGACATAGAGGGGAAAGGCCCAAAGGACTCCGTCCGCCTCTCTCACCTCCCCGGTAATTTCGCGAAAGAGGGCTTCGTCCCTCTCGATCCCCTTTATCTGCTGCGCGACGTTGAAAATCCTGAACGCATGCTGCGGAAAGTTCTTTTCAATGAAATGCACGTACTGCAGGGTCACGCTCCGGCTGCCCTTCGGGCTCCCGTTCAATACGACGATTCTCATGGCGGTTTCTCCCTGCCCACCGGGAGCCCCTTTCTTCCGGGGAGCGGCTTTTTGTTTTCGAGCGCCTCTTCGTGCAGGGCACACCGGCAGGGCGTCCTAGTTCTGCTCATAGTTTAGTGACGGCCCCGTATGCTGTCAAGCGGCCGGTCCGGGTACGCGCTTCCGCCGCCCCTCTTCACGCTCTTTTCGTGCAGAAAAAGCGCCGGGCAAAAAGAGTATTCGTTCTGATACAATACGACCGAAAAGAATTCTGACCAGGGTGCGCGGCCGGCCGCGGCGGGAGCAGGCAGCCGGGGGTTTGCCGCCGCACCCTGAAGAGGAAGGGGGCCCATGGCGGAATCCGTTGCGCACGATCTCATCAGGACTTTCTTCAAAAGGAGCTTCCTTATGACGGTGATCATCGCCGTCACGCTTTCTGTTCTGCTCCCCGTTGCGCGCTATTATTCCGACGTGCAGGTGTACAAGGGCGACTCCCTCCGCCTGCTCGAGAACTTCAGCCGGAAGGAGCTGCCTTTCGACCCGCAGGATATCCGCCTCCATCCGAAAAAACACGAAGAACTCCTGAAGCGGATCGCCGTCTTCATGGAATACGGCAACCTGGTGGAGTTCAAGATATGGGCCCCCGATACCACGGTGCTCTATGCCCACACGGACAGATCACTTATCGGCATCTCCTTTCCTTCCAACGCGCACCTCAGGGAGGTCCTCTCCTCCGGCAGGATGACGGCGGAGATCGAGGAGATGACGGACGCGGAGAACAGCGCGCTGCAGGGGCACGGAAAGCTCCTCGAAATGTACCTGCCGGTATGGAGGAAAGGGGAGATAGCGGCGGTCCTCGAAGTATACCGCACCTCGCCGCAGATTACGTTCCTGGGTACGCACAATCTCATTATCGCGCTGCTCTCCCTTTCGATCCCGGTCCTCCTCTATCTCCTGCTATACGGACAGTTCAAAGGGGCCGCAGGAGAAATCCTCCTCTACCATACCGAGCTGAACAAGATGTACAAGTCCCTTGCCCGCTCCCATTTCGACGCGGTGAGGGGGCTTGCCAAGGCCCTCGAGCTGCGGGACATGGAGACCGAAGGGCATTCGGAGCGGGTGGTGGCCTATTGCGTCTCGATCGGGAAACGGCTCAACCTGGAGGAGCGGGAGATGAGCAAGCTCGTGATCGGCTCCTACCTCCACGATATCGGCAAGATCGGCGTATCCGATATCATCCTCCTCAAACCCGGCGCACTCACTCCCGAAGAGAGGACGATCATGCAGACGCATACGGTGAAGGGCTACGAACTGGTCAAGGACATCGATTTGCTCGCGCTCGGCGCGGAGGTGGTCTTCGGGCACCACGAAAAGTGGGACGGCTCGGGGTATCCCCGCGGACTGAAGGGAGAGGAGAACCACATAACGGCGCGCATCTTTGCCCTCGTGGACGTCTTCGATGCCCTGATGAGCAAGCGGCCTTATAAGGAGCCCTTCTCCTTTGAGAAAACGAGGGAGATCATCCAGGGGGAGAGGGAAAGGCACTTCGATCCCGTGGTGGTGGACGCGTTCATGGAGATGAGCGAGGGGGATCTGGCGGCTATTGCGGACGAGGTCAGGCGGACGGGCATCTATTACCCCGTCAACAGCGCCATCGAAAAGCTTCTGAGCATCGGCGAGTACTGCTCGCTGAGCAGGCCCCTCTCCCGGAGCGGCCTTCCGGAACGGCCTTCCGGAGCCGGTTCTTAGAGAGGGTGAGAACGCACTGCGTTTTATTTTTTGGGGAGAGCCAGCGAATTCAGGAAGGGGTACTGCGACATATCGACATCGAGTTTGAAGCGATCGTTTCGATGGTAAAGCCATAAGGAATTCTGTTCGTCCACTTTCAGAGTGATCCCTTCCTGCACGATTTTGATTTTAAAGTCGTTCAAGTCCTTCGATTGGTGGATAAGTCTCTTCAAAATGGAAAAAATTTCGTATTTCACGCAATGTCCTCCACAATTCAGGAATTCAGAGACTGACCAACTTTCCCATGAAGAGAGACGCAAGTCCCATGCCATGAGGATCTGTGGTGAAGCGTATTGAATCGTTGAGACTTTTAGCTCGTTGCGGGTTCTTTTTCAAGAAACGTAAAAGAAAGGCAACTTTTTTGTAGAATTTTTTTGACAGTGTTGACTATATTTTACAGGGAATCGTATGATTCAGAGGCGCTCCACCCCGGCTCATGGAGCAGGGAATCGGAAAGCGTGGCAGCGCTTCTGGGCGCGATTGACAAAATTAACTATACGAATGTATAGTAGTAATAGGTTATTGTATGTGCAGAGAGAAGGGTTGCACTCCCCGAAAACCCCCGTTGCAGTTTTTCTTTCCCCGCACCGCGCTGCTTCGGGGAGCAATCGCCCGAAGGAACGTGTTCACGTCACTGCGAGAGAAGGAGTATGACAAAGCTTGAGACCATAAAAAAGTACGGAGTATCCGCCCAGGGCAGGAAGGAATTGATGAGCTATCTGAAGGGAAAGGACCTGACTCTCCAGCAGGCTGTCCTTGCCCGCTGCTATGATTGCATGTCCTATTTTGCCGACGGCGCCGCAGATTGCAAGATACCGGAATGCCCCCTTTACCCGTATATGCCCTTCCGCACAATCCGGCCTTGCAAGAAGACAGTCAAAAAGGGCGGAGTGAAGAGCCGGGGGAAAAGAGGGACGGAAGAAGCTCGAAAGAAAGAGATGAGCAAAACAGCGAAAGAGAAGAGGGCGAGAACGGGGGGGAGGAAGACGGAAAAGAAGGCGGAGCCGCCGAAAAAGGGGTCTGTCACGGTCGTCAGGGAGCGCACTGCACCGCAGAAGGCAGAGGCATCGCCCCGGAAGAGAAAGACGCCGCCTGCTTCCCCCACCCTGTTTTAGAAGAGGGAGGTTTTTTGAAAGGGTTGACGGAGAAACAGAAGAGGGTCTTGGACTTCCTCGTCATCTTCACGGAAAAGAACGGATATCCGCCGACGGTGCGGGAGATCGGAGAGCATTTCGGCTTTCTCTGGAGCGCTGCGCGCACCCACCTGAAGGCGTTGGAGAGGAAGGGGGCAATCCGTCTGAACCGGGCCCGGTCGCGGGGCATTGAGATACCGGGGCTGCGCCCCGCACAGGCGCTCAGGGTGCCGGTGGCCGGGAGGATACGGGCAGGGAGCCCGGTGCTGGCGCTTGAGGAGGTCGGCGACCAGCTCCTGGTCGACAGGACCCTCTTTTCCGCAGAGGGCGTTTTTGCCCTCCGTATCACGGGAGATAGCATGGTGGACGCCGGGATACTCGACGGAGATTATGTCGTGGTGAAGCCGCAGTCGATTCTCGAAAGCGGAGAGATAGGGGTGGTGCTGATCGGAGACGAAGCGACGGTCAAGAGGGTGTTTTTCGAGGAGGGAGCGGTGATCCTGAAACCTGAAAACAGGCATATGCCTCTCCTGAAGTATCCTCCTGACGAGGTGAGCGTCACCGGCAGGGTCATCGGGGTGATCCGAAAAATATAGGGGTGCGCGACGCCAAAACCCCGCTGCCGCCCGGTGGTGGTTTGACGTTTGTTGCTATATAATAAGGGAAAAGCATGCTGCTCCGGAGGCGCCGGGCAGCTTCTTCCCGTATGCAGCGCAGGGAGCGGGAAACAGGGGGGGGAGATGAGGAAACAGGAGCTTGCGGCGAAAGGGATGGCGGAGCTGCGGACTATGGCGCGGGAGGCCGGAATCAAGGCCGGAAGGTCCTGGAAAAAAGAGGACTTTATCAACGCCTTATCCGAAAGAAAAGCCCCTGCACGGAAGACCCGCGTCGGAAAGCGGCCGGCTGCCGTCGGCTCCCCTGCAAAAAAAGCCCCGTCAGGCAGGAGAAGGAAAAGGGAGACCGGATCCCTCTCAGGCGCAGGGAAAGGACCTGCCGCTCTCCCCGTTCAGGAGGAAAGGGCGCTCCCGGCTGAAGAGCAGCCTTCCCGTGGGGAGGGGGCTGTGCCTTCCGAATACCGCGAAGACAAGATAGTGACCCTGGCGGTCACCCCGCAACGGCTTTATGTCTATTGGGAGGTGACCGAAAAGAGCCTGGCCGGAGGCGCCGGAAGTCTGAATCTCAAGATCGTCAACGCTCTTTCCGGTGACGCCTTCTATCTGCCCGTTTCCGAGAGAGTCGGGGAATATTTCGTATCAGTGAGCCCCGGCTCCGCCTCTACTGCCGCAATCGGTGTGATCGACAGGACGGGAGAGTTCACCGCTCTGGTTACCGAGCGGAGTGCGACTCCTGCGGCTTCGGCACGGGCAAGGCAGCAGGAGCCTCCGCCTGTAGAGTGGACCGAACCCGTGCCCCGCGTGCTCTCCATCATTTTTGCCTCCCCCCGGAAAACAGGGGAGGGAGCGCTCCCTGAGGAGGAAGTCGGAAGGCCTGAAGACATCGGCCTCGGCATTCCCGAGGAGTATCCTGACGGGGACCTTCAGACGGGAGGCTTGCCCGGGGAGTTCTTCGCTGCGCCCGAGTTCATCAGTTCCGCCGCCGCAGCAGCAGGGAGTCTGCTCCCCGGAGAGGGAAGGGGGCGGGAGCGGGACGAGGGCCTGCCGGAGGATTTTTTCTCACTCCCCGAATCGATCAGCTCTTATTAGGGGATGCCCCGCTCTGCGGGAAGTTATTTCCTGCGCGGGCAGTGGAGTACGGGGCAGGCTGCGCACCCCTCGCCCGATTCCCGCTCGAATCCGAAGGGAATTGTCTCTCCGCAGCCGCAGATCCAGCCTTCCGTGGTGCGCTCCTGCAGCGCTTGATTGCAAAAGGGACAGGTAAACATAACAATAGCCTTTCCCTCTTATCCTACCCTATTACCGCCCTTTTTCACCTATGATGCGCGTCACCCTCCCCGCTCTCCTTGCTGCAGCGAGTATGGTTTTTTCTTCCTGTATGCGTGCGGGATGGCGTGATTTGCCCCCGAAAAGGGGTGATTTGCCCCTATCTGCCGCACGGAAAGGGGCTCCCGGTGAGCTCCCGCCTCTTCGTGCGGAGGGGCGGAAAGGGGGTTTTGCATACGCGGCATGGGAATTGCAATAAAGCAGGAGCACGGTAATCACGGAATTTCTTTGCCTCGCCCTGTTCCCCTCTTTCACCCCTGCCTCTCCCGGGGAGGAACAGGAGTGCGCTGCGCTCTGATCGGACGTATTTCGCTCGAAACAACACTACGCTGCACCGACATGGAGGAGTGCATGAAAAAGGAGCTCCCTGCGCTGCGTCTGCTTGTTGTCCTGTTCCTCTGCGTTGCTGCTCTGGGTACCGGCTGCGGCGGCGGGGGCGGCGGCGGAGAAGCAGCCTCGAAAGGCGATGACGGCGGCGCCCAGGAGCTGCCTCCCCTGACCGCCTCCTTCGCGAAGCATGTGCGGTTCGAGCTCTCTCTGCCGGGAGCATCGGCCCTGAACAAAGAGCCCCTTACCGTGCTTACCCTGTATGGAACCTACGGAGTGGACCCTGCCGTGGGGAATTCCGTCTACGGAGTGGCCACCGACACCGGAGACGGCCAGATAGCCATTCTGACCGATTCCCAGGGGGCCCCGCTCTTCTATTCCTATTTCGAGGCTTCGGCCGGCGCCGCCGTGATCGACAGTGCGGGGATCGCGAAGGGGCTGCTCTGGATGAACCCCTACGTGTTGTCCCTTCCCGCGGAGAGGAAGAAGGAGTTCATGGACAAGGCGGCCGCCTCTTCCACGTTCCAGCAGCTCACCGGCAAGGTCGAGTCTCTCCTGGCAAGCGATCCGAAGAACCTGCTCAATACCGACAAGAATCCTGATACGGTGAAGGTCGCCTTCGCCCTCGTCAAGGAGACGGAGGAGGCCCTGAACGCCACGCAGGCGAAAGCGCACCGGGACATCGGAGCCTCGGGTGCGGTGCGCATTCTGGACAGGGAAGGGAGCGCCGCCGTCTTCGAGAATCCCGAAATGGTGGTGTACGGGGCGGACATCACCGACTCCCAGGGGAATACACGCTACGCTGTCATCGAACGGGTAAAGAGCTTCTCGGCCTTTCAGTGGTGGCCCCCCGCCGTGAAATCGGCCGCTGCGGAAACATCCCTTTCCCTGGGCGACGGACGCTACCGCATCAAGCTGTACAAGGGGTTCTCGGTGGAAGAGGGCAACTGGGGAGTGCCGTACGATCCTCTACAGCAGGCGCAGTATGCCGGCGCCACCATTGGCGGGACCGCCACCTGGCAGAATACCCTCATCATGGCGGGCCTGTTCACCGGGACGGTCGCGGGCATCGGAACAGAGGACCGCGCTGCGTCCCTTATGACGAAAGTCGCGGAGCAGACGGCGGGCATTGCCGGGCTCGCCGATTTTGCGTACGCGGTCAACGGGGGAGACTCCCTTGCCCTCCTGGAGGCGCTGGTTGATTTCCTCCGCGCGGGGAGCAACTGGAATGCCCTTTCGCGGGTGCTGTGGGATACCGACGGAATGAATGCCGTGCCTTTCCTGAACGCGGCGAAGACGCTGATGAAGAATACGTCCACGGTGCTGCGGACCATCGACTGGGCAAACGAGCCAATTCCCTTCATTGATGATCTCGGGTTCGCGCCGTCGAAGGCCGAGTATTGCATCGAACAGACGAACGGCGAGCTTTCCGAATGCGCCGACGCCCACACCCTCGTGCCCCCCATCGCCTCTCTCGCCGTATCTCCCCTGAACCCCTACGTAGGGGACATGGTGAGCTTCGATGCGACCGCCTCCACTGATGACGCCGGGGCGGCGCTCTCGTACCGTTTCGATTTCGACGGGGACGGGCAGTGGGATTCCGGGTGGTCCTCCTCCGGAACGGCCTCCCATGCCTATACGGCGAAGGGCTCCTACAACGCGCGGGTCGAGGTGCAGGACAGTGATGGTCTGACCGCCTTGGCGAATTACTATGTTACGGTGGAGGAAAAGGGCATCTCTGTTGCCCTCGTTATCGACAAGAGCTCAAGCATGGACGGACCGGACGGCAGCGGCAAACCCCTTGCAGATGCAAAAGCAGCGGCGAAGACCTATGTGGGGTATATGGGGACCGCCGACAGGGGCTCCGTGATCGGCTTCGACGGCACCGTTGCCGTGCAGCAATCCTTTACCGGGGACAAGGCCTTGCTCACCGCCGCCATTGACGCCCTCCGGACAGGTGAATATACCGCCCTTTATGATGCGATTTACCGGGCGCTCCAGGATACCGCCCTTGAGGACGCAACACGGAGGAGGGCCATCATCGTCATAACCGACGGACTCGATAACTTCAGTGTCATGAAAGGCGCTGAGAAGGAGAGGAGCACGGCGAAGATGCAGGACGTCGTGGCGTATGCGCGGCAACTCGGCATCCCCGTGTATACGATAGGACTGCAGGGGCAGGGGTATACTGCCGAGACAGAGAGCATCCTCAAGGACTTCTCTTCGCAGACGGGCGGACTCTTTCTGAGCGCCCCGGACAGCAGCGCTTTGCAGTCGGTCTACAACACCATAGCGGGGATTCAGTAGATCACGGGAGCGGGGGGCGCGCCGGTCCCCCGCCTTTTGCCCCTGCCGTTTCCGGCATTACCCCCTTTGCGGCTTGTCCGCGCGGAACAGCCCCCCTCCGGTGGATGCAGAAGTCTCCACAAGCGTGCTCCCCGCGTATTCGGGATGCGGAAACCCACTCTCTCTCAGCAGATGCACCAGATCTCCGACGGAGATCGCACCGCCTATTCAATTCGACCAGTCTTCGAGGCTGTTCCCTCCGGCGGAGGGCGCTCCTTCCTTGAGAACGATATCGGCGAACTGGAGCCTGCCGCCCGGTTTGAGAACGCGAAAGATTTCCCTGAAGGCCCGCTCTTTCATCGGGGAGAGGTTCAATACGCCGTTCGAGGTGACGACGTCGAAGCTTCCCGCATCGTAGGGGATATCCTCGGCCCCGGCGATCAGGACATCGTAAGCAGACGCCGCGGCGCGCGATAGATTCCTCCTCGCCTTCTCCACCATCTCCGGGGTGATGTCGATGCCGCACACCTTTCCCCCTGGGCCGACCAGACGGCTTGCGACGATCATGTCGAACCCTGCCCCGCATCCAATGTCGAGGACGGAGTCTCCCGGCATGATCTGTCCGAGCCGGAACGGATTGCCGACGCCGCAGAAGGACTCCAGGAGATCGTCCGACATGGTCGCAAGGACCGCCGGGTCATAGCCCTGCTGAGCTGCTCCATCCCTTCCGGTGAGATAATTGAACTTGTTCGCCGCAGTCTCGGAGATTTCGGCATATTTTCTCTGAATGGCCTCGCGGATGCCTGCGACGTTCATGGCGTTTCCCGATGCGGAGGGGGAGGCGGGGAGTGATCCTGCGCTCTCGTTCCGGTGCCCACCGGCACCGCCGGGCGGCGGTCAGGAGCTGACGTTTGCTATTCTCTTTTCTTCCATTACAACCTCCTTCGCTCTGGTATAGATGAGCCGTGCGCATGTAATAACGGTCGATCAAAGGAGGACGGCGTCGCGGAAGAGGAAATTACCCGCGAGCAGGAGGCAGCCGCGGAGAACCGCCCTCACTGAATTACTATAGCAAAATTGGGGAAAGGAGTATAGCGCCCTGCCCCGCGTCTCAGGGCAATCGCATCAAAATGTGTGGTCAGTACGTATCCCCTTGAGAGTGCTTCGCTCCGTTGTTTGTCCCTATCGAGAGGAACATGGGGGAAAGCCTTACCGCTTCGGATGTGCAGAACGGCGCGGAGTTCAGGATAGAGGTGTGAGGCGCAGCTCCCGCCCTCGGGCACGCCGGCAGCGGAAAGGGTCCTTCTCCGCCGCCGTCCCTCGGGAGTGCCTCCCTTGAGGGAAAATATCCCCGCTCTTCTTTGTGGCGGACCGTCCGGCGCTTCGTTTGACGGGCAGATTATTTCTCCTGTAAAATCAATAAGCGAGAGTGGCGGAACTGGCAGACGCGCTGGACTTAGGATCCAGTGGGGCAACTCGTAGGGGTTCAACTCCCCTCTCTCGCACCACTTTAAAATCAGAAACTTGCAGGGTTGTCATGGTTTCCCCTCAACCTCATTTTCCCTGAATGTAACCAAATTGTCACCGTTCATCCGTTCCCCTTTCTCCACGGCGTATTTTTGCTATTGTGTGGCTGTTGTAAAATAGTCCTCTCAGGGGATAGGCCGACAGGAGGGAACCAAAAAGGGAATATTTCCTTTTTCTGTGACAGACACCGAGAAAGTTCTTGCAATCAGCGCACCACTGTGGCAGACTATAGTCTTTTTTAAAAAAGTCCATTTCTTAACAATTGTTAAGAACCTGTTATTAAAGATCGTTTTGTATGCCCGCACTCCTTGTAAACAGCCGCTCCGCTCCGCTTGTGCCTGAAAGATTGGCAATAGATTTTCAATAAAAACAATATGTTAGGCAATGAGATTGCTCATAATTGAAGAAGTTTCTTCTCCGGAAACGGTAAAACAAGGAGATAGCAGGTGAAGTGATAAATGTAGATCCCCTGACAAAATGAATGCACGGGTGATATGATCATTCCGGCGTGTGATGAATCATCTTCCTGTTCCCTGCGGAGTTCGCCGGAGGGGGGCAGCAGAGCGCACTGTACCGGCATCGATGACGGCGAACATGCCGGAAGCGATCACGCAGAGAGCCCTGAAAAGCGGTCCGCTCCCCCTTGAAGTTACAGACCTTTTATTCTATACTCTTTAAAAACCAACGAGGCCGGTGCACTATGGACTACTCGATAAAAGTGGGCGGTGAGGCTGGACAGGGCATACAGACTATCGGCGACACCCTTTCCCGTGTCTTTTCGAGGAGCGGGTATCATGTGTTCACCAACCAGGACTACGAATCCCGCATCCGGGGCGGCCACAATTACTACCAGATACGGTTCTCCGAAAACCCGGTGATGGCTCCGCGGGAGGCGGTCGACATAATCGTCGCCCTCGATAACGAGAGCATCGCTCTCCACGAAGAGGAGCTCTCGCGGCATGGCATGGTCATCTACGACTCCTCCACCCTGAAGCAGAAATACGAGCGACCGAACTTCCTAGATATTCCCTTTGTCGCCCTTGCGGTGGAGCACGGCGGCAGCAAGATCATGGAAAACACGGTGGCCACCGGGGCTATCCTGGGGATGCTCGGGATGGACCTGGACATCCTGCATGAAATCATACGGGAGGTCTTTTTCAAAAAAGGGGAAAGTATTATACAAGCCAATATCGATTCCGCAATGGCCGGGCATGATTTTGCCGTGAGGAACTGTCCCGGCTGCTCGTTCTCCCTCGCTCCCCCGTCGCGGACCGCCCGGATGCTCGTGGCGGGCAACGACGCCCTCGGGTTCGGCGTCGTCGCCTCGGGCTGCAAGGTCTATTCCGCTTACCCCATGACCCCTGCCACCGGGATCATGACCTATATAACCGGCAAAGGGAAGGAGTACGGGGTGATCGTGGAGCAGGCGGAGGACGAGATCGCCGCCATCAACGTGGCCCTGGGCGCCTCCTATGCGGGGGTGCGGGCGATGACGGGCACCTCGGGCGGGGGCTTCGCCCTGATGGTGGAAGGGATCTCCCTGGCAGGGATGATCGAAATTCCCGTGGTCATCGCACTCGGGCAGAGGCCGGGGCCTGCAACGGGCCTCCCGACGCGGACCGAGCAGGGCGAGCTGCTCTTTGCCCTCCATGCGGGACACGGCGAATTCCCCCGGGTGCTCCTTGCCCCCGGCACGCCTGAACAGGCCTTCTTCCTCGCCAATAAAGCGTTCGACCTGGCGGAGAAGTACCAGATCCCGGTCATCATCCTCACCGACCAGTACCTTGCGGACTCCCAATGGACCTTCGACGGGTTCGACCTCGGCGCGCTCCGCTACACCGACTACCGGCTGAGGGGAGAGGCCTTCAAGAACCTCCCGGACTATAAGCGCTTCGCCTACACCGACACCGGGGTTTCGCCCCTGGGAGTGCCCGGCGAGGCGCGGCATGTGGTGGTGGTGGACAGCGACGAACATGACGAGGAGGGGCATATCGTGGAGGACGCCGGGACGCGGATACGGATGGTGGAGAAACGCCTCTTTCGGAAGATGCCCCTCATCAGGCAGGAAATCTCCCCTCCCGTGCTCTACGGCGACAGCAATCCCGGGATCGTTATTGTCTGCTGGGGCTCGCTGTACGGGGTCGTCCGGGAAGCGGTGGACGCGCTCTCGAAGACGCAGAGCATCGCCATGCTCCATTTCAGCGAGCTCTACCCCTTTCCTCCCACCGACACCTTCGACTACCTTAAGGTCCTGCGCAACGCGAAGACAACCCTCTGCGCCGAGATGAACGCCACCGGCCAGTTCGCGCGCCTCATGCGCATGGAGACCGGGTATGAATTCACGGCGCGGATCACCCGGTACGACGGGCGGCCGTTCAGCGTCGAGAAATTGATAGGAGAGATCAATGCCCACACTGGATGAGTACAAGGGGCGCACCCCCGCATGGTGTCCGGGATGCGGCAACTTCCCCATTCTCAAGGTATTCAAGGAGGCGATGGTGGAGCTCGGGTTGGAGCCGCACCAGTTCACCCTCGTCTCGGGCATCGGGCAGGCGGGCAAGTTCCCCCACTATCTCCGCTGCAATACGTTCAACGGCCTGCACGGCAGGACGCTTCCGGTGGCGACGGGGATACGGCTTGCCAACCGCGAGATGATCGTCATGGCGGTGGCGGGCGACGGCGATTGCTACGGGGAGGGAGGGAACCATCTGATGCACGCCATCAGGAGGAACATCAATGTTAAGCTCTTCGTCCACGATAACCAGATCTACGGGCTCACCAAGGGGCAGGCGTCCCCCACGAGCATGGAGGGGATGATCACCAAGAACCAACCCTACGGGGTGCTCTCCGAGCAGTTGAACCCCGCCGCGCTGGCCGTGGCCCTCGACTGCAGTTTCGTGGCCCGCAGTTTTGCGGGCGACGGGGAGCACCTGAAGTCCATGATCAAGGCGGCGGTGCAGCACAAGGGATTCAGCCTCGTCGATATCCATCAGCCCTGCGTTACCTTCAACAAGGTCAACACCTTTCTCTGGTACAAGGAGAGGGTCTACCGCCTTGAGCCCGAATACAACCCCGAAGACAGGGCTGAGGCCTTCCGGCGCGCCCTCGAATGGGGCGACCGCATTCCGCTCGGCATTCTTTACAGGAACAACCGTCCGACCCTGGAGGAGAGGATCCCGGTCATCAGCGAAAGCTCCCTGGTGAAGCAGTCTTTCGACAGGACAAGGGCCGAAGCCACGCTCAGGGAATTTTATTAGAGGCTGCTTCACAACTCTCTCTTTCACCCTCACCCTTCCCCTCTCCCCTCCCTCGAGGGAGAGGGGAGAGGGCGGCCGAAGGCCGGAAGCACCGTTGCGCCCCTACTGGATTCCCGCTCCCGTCCTTTGCTATGCTAGGGCGTATCCCTCCCGCATTTTTACGAAAGAGAGGTCCCATGCCCGGCAAAGGGAGACTCGAAAGACTCGCAAAACTCATTCGTTACTCTATCCTTGTTTCCACGACGGAGGCAGGCTCGGGGCATCCTTCCTCCTCCCTCTCCGCGGTCGAGCTGATGACCGCCCTCCTGTTCGGCGGGGTGTTTCGCTTCAATGCAGCCGACCCGGACCACCCCAACAACGACCGGCTCCTTTTCTCCAAGGGGCACGCGGCGCCGCTCCTCTACGCCCTCTGGGCGGCGGCGGGAAGGATGGCGGAAAACGAGCTGCTCTCCCTCAGGAAGTTCGGGAGTCCACTTGAAGGACATCCCTCCGTCGCCTTTCCCTACACCGAAGCCGCCACCGGCTCCCTGGGGCAGGGGCTTTCCATCGGCCTGGGGATGGCCCTGAATGCGAAATATCTCGACAAGCTGCCCTGTAAAACCTATGTGCTCCTGGGGGACAGCGAGGCGGCGGAAGGGTCGGTATGGGAGGCGGCGCAGCTCGCCGCCCATTACTGTCTGGACAACCTCATCGGCGTCCTCGATGTGAACCGCCTGGGCCAGAGGGGAGAGACGATGTACGGACACGACCTCCCGGCCTACGCAAAGCGGTTCTCCGCCTTCGGATGGAAGACTGTGGTGGTCGACGGCCACTCCTTTCCGGAGATCCTCGACGCCTATGGACGGGCGCTCCTGCACGAAGGCTCTCCCACCGTGATCATCGCCCATACTACGAAGGGAAAGGGGGTGTCTTTCATCGAGGACAGGGAGGGTTGGCACGGCAAGGCCCTCACGAAAGCGGAGCTCGCGGAAGCGCTGAAGGGGCTGGGGCCGGTCGAAATTTCGCTCCGGGGAGACATAGCGGACCCGGAGGACCTCGCTCCCGCACTCCCTCCGCCCCACGGGATGGTGAAGAGTGCTCCCCTGCCCGGAGGGCCCGTCTCCACCCGCAGGGCATACGGCCATGCACTGGCGGACCTCTTTCCCCGGTTTCCCGGGATCGTGGTACTCGACGCCGAGGTGGGCAACTCCACCTATGCGGAGATTTTCAGGGACCGGCACCCGGAGCGTTTCTTCGAAATGTATGTCGCCGAACAGAATATGGCGGGAGCTGCGCTGGGACTCGCCCGCCGCGGCAAGGTCCCCTTCGTGTCCACTTTCGCGGCCTTTCTCTCCCGCGCCTTCGACCAGATCCGGATGAGCCAGTATTCTCTTCCCCATATCGTCTTCGCCGGATCGCATGCCGGAGTATCCATCGGGGAAGACGGCCCCTCCCAGATGGGGCTCGAAGACATCGCCCTTTTCCGTGCGCTTCTGGACAGTGTCGTGCTGTACCCGTCGGATGCGGTTTCCACGGTACGGCTGGTGGAGGAGGCTGCGCAGCATCACGGCATCGTCTATCTCCGCACCACCCGCATGGACACCCCTGTTCTCTACGGGAGCGGGGAGGCCTTTCCTATCGGCGGAAGCAAGGTGCTCCGGAAGAGCGCGCACGATACAGTCACGGTGGTTGCGGCGGGAGTGACGCTCCACGAGGCGCTCGCAGCGCATGAGATGCTGAAGGAGGAGGGTATTTCAGTGCGGGTCATCGACCTGTACAGCATCAAGCCCCTCGACAGGGCGACCCTCGGAGAGGCCGCCCGCGAGACCGGAGCGGTCATCACCGTCGAGGACCATTATGCTGAAGGGGGACTAGGAGAGGCTGTCTGCAGCGCTCTGGCCGGAAGCGGCGCCCCGGTCCGCTCCCTTGCGGTGCGGAAGATGCCCCGGAGCGGAAGGCCCCGCGAGCTTCTCGACTACGCGGAAATCTCGCGGAGCGCCATCGTACGCGCTGTGAAAGACCTCGCCAGGGGCTGAAAAGAGACACGCGCCGCTCCCCGCAGCCTGATCAGTCCGCCTGCGCGGCGCGCCGTTTCCCGCCGCTGATCAGCTCTTTGAGTCCCTCCGCCGTCAACGGTCTGCTGAAGAGGAAGCCCTGCATCTCCTGGAAGCCGACGGATTCGAGGAATTCCCGCTGCTCTTCAGACTCGACCCCTTCGGCGGTGACACACAGTTTCATGCTGCGGGCCAGGGCAGCCACCGCCTCGACGATCGCCCTGTCGTCGGGGTCGGTGGCGACGTCCTTCACAAAGGAGCGGTCGATCTTCAGTTTCCGGATGGGGAGTTTCTTCAGGTGGTTCAGCGATGAGTAGCCGGTGCCGAAATCGTCGATGGCGATTCCCACACCCCTTTCCGACAGCCTGGTCATGGTGGAAGCGGTATGCACCAGGTTTTTCATTGCGACACCCTCGGTGATCTCAAGGATAAGGTGCCCGGGATCGAACCCGGTTTCTTCCAGTATCCGGAATACCCTCTCCGCCAGGTCCGCCTTCTGGAACTGTTTTGCGGAGAGGTTGACGGTCGCGCAGAGGGAGGGCAAGCCCTCGTCCCACCACTGCTTGAATTGAGCGCACGTGGTCCTGAGCACCCATTCGTCGATGTCGGAGATGAAACCGGTCTCCTCAGCCACGAGGATGAAATGCCGGGGGTCGAGCAGCCCCTGTTCCGGGTGCTGCCATCTGACGAGCGCTTCGGCGCATACGACCTGCCCGGTGCGGAGGTCGATCTGCGGCTGATAGTGCACCGTGAGCTCTCCCCGGTGCAGCGATTGCCGGAGCCGGCTTTCGAGGCTCAGGCGTTCTATCGTCCGGATATTCATCGTGGGGTCGTAGAAATGGTAGGCGTTCCCCCCCAGCTCCTTGGCATGGTACATGGCGATATCCGCGTTTTTAAACAGCGCCTCCCTGTCCCCGGCGTCGTCGGGAAAGATGCTGATCCCGATGCTGGTGCTCACCGCGAGACTGTGCCCTCCGATCTTGTAGGGCTCTCTGAATGAATCGACGATCTTCTGCGAAATGGTGACGACGTCTTCGGCGTGGGAGATGTCGGTGAGGAAAATGTTGAACTCGTCCCCTCCGATGCGGGCGACGATATCCGATTCGCGGATGCTGCGCTTCAGCCTTTCCGCCGCTTCTTTGAGCAGGATATCCCCGATATCGTGGCCGAGGGTGTCGTTGATGTATTTGAAGCGGTCCAGGTCGAGAAAGAGCACGGAGCATTTCGCCCGGCTTCTCCGGGCCTTCGCCAGCTCTACGGAGAGGATATCCATGAACAGCCGCCGGTTCGGCAGGCCGGTCAGCATATCATGGTACGCCCGATGCTCGATCTCCCTCTCCATACGCTTGTGCATAATGACCTGGACGATTGCGGGCGCGAGGGCCTCCAGCGCTTCCTGGTCCTCGGCGCGATACCCGCCCGCACGGTTGCCCAGTCCTACCATGCCGATGGTCTTTCCGCCATGGAGCAGGGGCGCCCCGAGAAACGCCTTCAGCGGCGGATGTCCGGGGGGTGTGCCGATGCTGTCCGGATGGGAGGGCGGATTGTTGGTGAAGAAAAATTTTCCATCAATGAGCACCCGGCCGTAGAGGCCGTGGATGGTGGAGCCGGCAGATACCCGTTGGTGGGCTGTCGTGCTCCCCATCCGGCAGGCGCTCCAGCCGGGATCGCTGATGGCGATATTATCCAGTTTTCCCTCCTTGTTGATTTCACCGATGAAGCCGAACGCGCTCCCGGTCACCTCCTCTGCGACCCGGAGGCAGATACGTCCCAGTTCCTCCTCAGTAGAGCAGGTCAGGGACTCTCTGAATATCCGGTTGATCCCTTGCAGGACGGCGTTCTGCCGGCGGAACCGCTCTTCGCTTTCGCGGAGAGCCTCCTTCGCCTGCATCGCTTCGATGGCGTCCGCCGCCTGCCCCGCCAGCAGGTCCATCATGCGCAGGACGCGTTCGTCGGAACGGTGGCGTACACGCCAGTGCGTCGAAACGATCCCCACCAGCCGGCCTGTTCGGCTGATCAGCGGCGTCGCCTGCACCGCGCGGACGCCTGCCCCGAGCAGTACCTCCAGCGCCGGGGAGCCGGCGAAGAGCGGGCTCTGCGTCACGTCCTCCACAATGACGCGCTCCTTTTGCCGCATCGCTGCCCCGCATACGGCTGAGGTGTCGCATACGACCGTGCTGAAGAACTCCAGGAAGGACCGGTTGAACCCGCGGTGCGCCAGGATCTTCAATTCTCCCGAAGCGGGTTCGAGCAACTGGAGGGTTCCCCTCTCGGCTGAGGAGAGGAAGAGAGCCGCATCGATAAGCCCCTCCAGGAGCGAACCGAGGTCTTCCTGCATGACAAAGTGCGTACTGACCTCGTGCAGTTTCTTCAAGGCGGAAAAATCGGCGGACAGCTCCTCGTCCGCTCTCCGGTACTCGGTAACGTCCAGGAAGAGGACTGCGAAACGGCCTTTTTGCGGGCTGAAGGCATACGCGTCATAGTGCCTGTCCCTGTTGTGCGCATAATGCCGCAGGTGAACCGGCTCCCCGGTCTGCGCGACCCTGCCGAAGGTTTCGATCCAATGCTGTTCGATGGAGGGGAGAATTTCCCGGACAGTGCGGCCGATGACGCTCGTGCGCTTCAGCCCCGTCAGCGTCTCGAACGCCGGGTTGATTGCAAGGAATCGGTAGTCGTGCGGCGCGCCTGCGGCATCATAGATCATCTCGCACAACTGAAAGCCGGTGCTCATCTTGTTGAAAAGAAACAAATACTTTTCCTCACTCTGTCGCGGCGTCTCCGCAGGGCGCTTTTCCCCCTCCCTCTTCTCTCGTTGTGGGGTAGTCGAGGTATAGAAATCGGGCGCATGCAGAAAGCGAACAGAGTCTTCCCGTGGGACTGCAACAAAAACTATCCTGATTTTAAATAAAATTCTTTGTACATTGCAACAAGGGGCGCTGCGGCGCGAGGAGGTATGTCAGGCCTCTGCATCACTCTCCGGGAGACCTCCGCTGAAAGGGCTTGCAGCAAGGAGGTTTTTCTGCTACAAGTTAAGTAAGAAAGTCGCCTTTCCCGAACAACCCCTGGTAAAGGAGGTGTGCCATGTCCTGTATCACGGCACGAGACATAATGCATCCGAGGATGAGCATCCAGGCAAAGGAGAGGGGGACCGACATCGTGAAGAGGCTGCTCTGTCCCTACTCGGCCCTGCCGGTGGTCAATGAGCAGATCGAGGTGATCGGAATCGTATCTGAGTACGATGTGCTCGAAGCGGTCAGGCAGGGGAAGACCCTTTACGAGATCGAGGCGCAGTCCATCATGAGCTGCGGACATGCGGAGCATGGGTACTGCAGCAGTCCCGTTACGGTGATGCCGGAAACCCGCATCGAAGATGTGGTGGAGCTCATGGTGTCCCTCCGCTGCCTTATGCTCCCGGTTGTGGAGCATAAGAAACTCGCGGGCATCGTCGGCAGAAAACAGATTGTCAATGCCCTGGCGGAGGCAGGCTTCTGGCCGGAGCACGAATTCAAGATGAAGGTTCCCTCCCCAACCGTCGGGGCAGGAGCGTAAAAGACAGAATAAGAGCGTCCAGGAGCGGCTTTTGTTCATTTTGTTAGACGCTCTCAGTCAGAGTGAAGCAGAAGAAAGACAGGGGACGGCAGAAAGAGACAGGATACAACAGAAAAAAGAAATAGCATTTTTTCTCTTATCTCTGCCTCATTCTGCTTTATTCTGCTTTTGCCTGTTTCACTCTGCTTTTATGTTGACATCCCCTCTCTGTGTGATACTATAGGAGTGCGGGCGCAGCACCATGTCTCTCTGAAAGGAGGTGAAGCGGGATGAAGAAGAAGGTGGGCAAAAAGGCCCTTGCAAAAGAGGCTGCTTTCTGGCTCGGAGTGAAGAGCGCAGCGCTGCAGAATCCTGGCGTTGCATGCCAGAAGTGAAAGAGCTGAAAGAGTTGATGTTGCCCGTCGGGCGACAAAAGGGGCGGACAGGGAAGTCTCCCCAAAGGTGGGTGCCCTGTCCGCCTGT
>JAXLZK010000026.1:0-36578 GCA_046350935.1 Thermodesulfovibrionales bacterium | reverse complement strand
GGAGTACGGTATAATTCTCCATGCCTCTTCATAGCGACCAGGAATTTTTTATCCAGTGGCATCTTACCGAGAGCTGCAATCTCCGGTGCTCCCACTGCTATCAGACGGGGAGCGGGCAGGAGGAGCTCTCTTTTCCGGAGATAGAGGCCGTCATCGGGGAGATAGCGGATACCCTGGAGGAATGGAGCTCCGCCTACGGCATCTCCTTTTCATCCAGCTTCACCCTGACCGGCGGTGAGCCGTTCCTGCGCAGGGACTTTCCCGCAATTCTCGAAAAAATAGCCCTGCGGGGCTTTGCTGTTTTTCTCCTCTCCAACGGCACCCTTATCGACAGGAAGAGAGCCGGTATGCTCGCCTCCCACGGGGTGAAGGGGGTGCAGGTGAGCATGGAGGGCCCCCGTGAGGTGCATGAGAAGATACGGGGCAGGGGAAGCTTTGACGCGGCGGTGCGGGGTGTCCGTCATCTCGTCGGTGCGGGGATTCCGGTCACCCTGAATACGACCCTTTCTTCCCTGAACGCCGATGCTTTCCCGGAGATGATGGACCTCGCGGTCTCCCTGGGAGTGCAGAAGCTCGGATTCTCCCGCCTTGTCCCCTCCGGGAGGGGCCGGGACCTGCTGGACAGGATGCTGCCTGCAGAGGAGGTGAAGGAGCTCTATACCCGCATTTTCGCCTCGAAACCCGAAAAGCTCGCCCTCGTGACGGGCGACCCTGTTGCGCGGCAGATGCGCCTCACCGGGGAGGAGCGGAACGATGACCGGAAAGACGGCCGGAGCGCAGGACAGGACGGACGGGAGGTGCCCGTGGGGGGGTGCGCTGCGGGGCTCTCCGGGTTCACCCTCCTGGCCGACGGAACAGTCGTACCCTGCAGGAGGCTGCCTGTGCGGCTGGGCACGGTGCGGAAAGACTCCCTTCGGGAGATATGGGCCGCATCGCCTGTCCTCGCGGCGCTCCGCGACAAGACGCGGTACGGCGGGAAGTGCGGTGCGTGTGCGCGGTGGACGCACTGCAGGGGATGCCGGGCCATCGCCTACGCCGCCTCGCAGGCGAAGGGCGGCGGCGACTTCCTGGCCGGAGACCCGCAGTGTTTCATCGAGTAGAAGGATTCCCGGCCTGCACCACGGCGATACCGCAAAGGGGAATGCGCCATGAGAATCGCCTTTTTCGAGATCAGGGAGTGGGAGAAGAAATACCTCAGGAAGAAGCTGCGGAGCCATACCCTCGACTTCTTTGCCGGCCCCCTCGACAACGGGAGCGTGCCGAAGGGAAAGGACGCAGAGATCCTTTCGGTCTTCATCTATTCGAAGGTGAACGCAGCGGTCCTCCGGGCCATGTCCCGGCTGAAGCTGGTGGCGACCCGCTCGACCGGCTTCGACCATATCGACATGCAGGAGTGCCGGAGGAGGAGCATCACCGTGGCGACGGTGCCCTTTTACGGGGAGAACACGGTGGCGGAGCACACCTTCGCCTTGATCCTGGCGCTCTCCCGCAATATCCATAAGGCGTATGTAAAAAGTCTACGCTACGACTTCTCCATCGAGGGGCTGAAGGGGTTCGATCTGAAGGGGAGGACCCTGGGAGTGGTGGGGGCCGGGGGAATCGGACTGAACGTCATCAGGATCGCCAAGGGCTTTGCCATGGATGTCCTGGTATACGACACCCACCCGAACAAGGTCATTTCGGAGGCCCTGGGCTTCTGCTACGGCAGCTTCGAGGAAGTGCTGGGCAGATCGGATATCATCACCCTGCATGTGCCGTATAACAAAAACACCCACCACCTGATCAACAAGGGGAACATCCACGCGATCAAGAAGGGAGCGATTCTCATCAACACCGCGCGGGGGAGCGTGGTCGAGACGGAGGCCCTTCTCGAAGCGCTCGACAAGAAGATCCTTGCGGGGGCCGGGCTCGACGTGCTGGAGGGCGAGGAGCTCATCAAGGAGGAGAAGCAGCTCCTCTACGACACGGGGAAGCTGGAATCCCTGGGCAAAATCGTAAAGGACCATATCCTCCTGAGCAGGGACAACGTCGTCTTCACCCCCCATATCGCCTTTTACAGCCAGGAGGCCCTGGAGAGGATCCTCGAAACGACGGTCCACAACATCCTCGCTTTCCTTGCCGGGACTCCCCAGAACGTGATCAGGGGAGAGGGGTGATTTTCTTCCCTCCTGGGGGAGCCTCCCGGACTAGAAAAGAAGCAGGTGATGGTGTAGTATCGAAGAAGCGGAACTGTTGCTCTCACCGGGAGGTGATGCGTCATGGCGGAGAAGGGGACCGGTCTTTTGGGAAGGGACGCCCTGGTGCAGGAGGCGATACAGGACCCCCGGAAGATAAACGGGATCATTTCTTCCCTGTACGACGAGGATATGGAGCAGCGCTTTGTCGCGGCAAAGGCCCTCGGCGAGCTCGCGCGGATCATGCCCGACCGGGTCTCCCGGAAGTGGCGGCGCATCTTCGAGGCCTTCGACGATACCATGAGCTGCTGGGGTATTGCCGAGGCCATGGGGGAGATCGCGAGGAACATCCCCGGGCTGCGGGGCAGGATCTCCCTGCGGCTGCGGAAGTTCCAGCGGGACGAGTGCACCTGCCAGGGATACCTGTGGGCGGTCTGCAGGATCGGACAGGTGGACATGGAGAAAGTCAGGGACTGGGTGCCCGATCTGGTGAGTGCCCTGGAGTCGAAGAATGTCTGCATCGTCGGGCAGGCCGTCTGGGCACTCGGCGAGCTCGGCATCGGGCAGGGCCGGGAGAGAATACGCGCGCTCCTCGGCGATGCACGGGAAACCTGGCTCTACGAGAACGATGCCGTCCTGGTCAAGAAGGTCGGGACCATTGCCGCCGAGGCCCTCGCCAAGCTGGAGGAGCCTTTCCGCTGAGTAACTCCCGCCTCTCCTACTGACTGAAAGTCCCGCTGCAGACGACCGCCGCGGGCGTGGTGCAGTCGCCCCCCACCATCTCGGGGACCTGGGCCTTTATCTCGACGCTTCCGGCTTCCCCGAAATAGATCCTGTCGCTCCTGTCCTGATCGGGAGAAAGGGTGTCGCTCCGGTAGATGACGCCCCACGACGCGGTAGCGCTATCCCAGAAGTCGGCTTCCGTATTCAGTGTTGAAGAGGCGGAGGAGGGGGTGATTCCGAGGACGGAGTAGGACAGGGACACGGGAGTGGTCAGCAGGTTGTAAGGGGATGCCTCGGAAGAGCGCGACCAGTTGGTCGTGCATGCCGCATACCGGCCGGTGACGACCACGAGCCCGCTGTCCTCGTCGGTGGAGGTCTCGACGGTCGCGGTGCAGGAGAACGCGAGGGTCGGCAGGGTGCAGGACGCTCCGTTCCCGGTGGCGGCCGCGGCCGTGCAGGTGAAGTCGCTGGCGGCGGGAGTATTGACCACCAACCGCAGCTCCTTCATGTAGTCGATCTCTTTCCCGGCGACGAGCAGTCCCGAGGTGCTCCCGTTCAGATAGTTCGCGAGGTCGAGGGCGTTGATGTCCGCTTCGCTCAGGGAGCTCAGATCGTAGACCGCGGAATCCCCGGACCCCGAGACGGGCGTGACGGACTGGTGAAAGACGGCTTTTATCTTTACTTCCTTCAGGGTGTCCCCGCCGGACAGAACCGCAGGGGTGATGGTCATTCCCTCGGCAACCTGGTTTCCGGGGACCGTCCCGACCTCCACCCCGCCGATCAGCAGCGAGAGCTCTTTTCCCTCCGCGCTGCCCAGGGTGAAGGTGCCCTGCCCGCTGCTGACGGCGCAGTTCTCCTCCTGGGTTCCCAGCGTCTCTTTCACGCAGACCTTCACGCCGTTGATCCAGCTCGCCTGCACCTGCCCGCTGATCGTGGACGACGCCCCCGTGCTCCCGGAGCCGCTCCCCTCGCCGCCGCCCCCTCCGCAGCCCGCAAGGGTGGACACAAACGCCGCCACGTACAGACCGATAAGAAAACGTACCACTTTTCCGCGCCTCCCTTCAGAAAGTGTTTGTATAACACCATACATGCGTCGAATTGTCAATGGAGAGGAGGCGATGGAGTAGGGCAATCGCATCGAAATATCTACTCATTAGCTATCCCTTTGAGATTGCTTTGCTCCGCTCCTAATGACACGCAGGGTCATTTGAAAAAGAACCCCTGGCGTTTCAAGGGGTTAGTGGCTCGCAATGTCCGTCATTGCGAAGGGTCGTACCCTGAAGCAATCTGTTGTTTTCCCTTTACATTGCTCTTTAGATGCGTTTGCCCTGCGAGGAGAAGGTACTGATCCTCAAGAGGCACTTGGTCGAGGAGTTGCGGTCTCGGACCTCTGCGACCACTACCAACTGCAGCCAACGGTCTTTATGCCTGGCAGAAGCAGTTTTTGCGCGGCGGCGGCATTCAGGAAGGACGACCAGGTTCCCGGTGCAAGGAACAACAGCGCATTGAGCAGCGTGAAGAGAAACTGCGCAAAAAGCACGCAAGTCCCTTTCCGTCTGAGGCGGAACAATACTAAGAGCGTCTAACAGAATGAGTTTGTCATTCCGGCCCGTTTGTCCGTCATTCCGGCTCGTCCGGAATCTTTTCCTGCTGTAAGAAGGATTCCCGTGATCCCCGACAGGCGGGGACAGGCTCCGCTCCGCTTGCGGGAATGACAATGCTTCAGAGTACCACTTCATTTTGTTAGACGCTCTAAATATGTTTTCTGTGGGAGGAATTTATAGGAATGTCGAAAAATTTTACGCTATTGCACGACCCCTTCCGTCCTGTTTGATCAGACGGTTTGCTGTTGCACTTCTCCTTCTTGCTTTTTTGTGGTCCTTACACAATAAATATATAACACAACTACTTACAGTACTCCCTTCTGCTGGTGGTAGCAGAAATTCAGAGGGTTCTTTCCGAGGCGGCCGGGAGGTGCTGCCCCTCGGAAAAGACCCCTTGTGCCCTCTAAAGGGGATACTAAAGCCTCGATGTGTCGGATAATTTAACACTTATCTCTGTCCATCAAGATCATTTATCAGAACTCATTGAAATGTAAATAGTTCATAATTCGGCATGCTTATTGCTACTTATGCGTGAGAGGAAACTATCTTTGTCGGGCGGAGGTGAAACGATGAAAAGAGCGTGGGTCTTTTCGGTACTGCTGGTGCTGTGTGATCCTCTTTCTGTCGGGGCTGAAGTCGCACGGTACAACAGCGGCGGGAGTGATTTTGCCCGTGCCATAGCGGTCGGCCCGTCCGGAAACGTGTATGTGACGGGGCAAAGTTGTCAAAGCCAAACCAACTGTGACTACGCCACGGTCGCCTATGATCGGAATCTCAAACGACTGTGGGTGGCACGGTACAGCGGACCGGCAAATGGGGAAGACGATCCCTCAGCCATAGCTACCGACTCCTTGGGGAACGTCTATGTGACGGGAGAAAGTAAGGGAAGTGAGACAAATACTGACTACGCCACGGTTGCCTATGACGCAAACGGTAATGAGCTTTGGGTGGCTCGGTACAACGGCCCGGGAAATTGGGGTGATTCTGCCGTTGCCCTGGCGGTCGGCCCGTCCGGCACCATCTATGTGACGGGATATAGTAGTGGAAGCGAGAGGACCGCTGACTACGCCACGGTCGCCTACGACTCAAGCGGCAATGAGCTTTGGGTGGTGCGGTACAACGGCCCGGGGGAAATGATGTGATTTTGCCCAAGCCCTGGCTATCGGTCCGTCCGGCACATCTATGTGACGGGATGGAGTGCTGGAAGCGGGACAGGCGATGACTATACCACGGTCGCCTACGACCAAGCGGCAATGAGCTTTGGGTGGTGCGGTACAACGGCCCGGGAAATGGGGAAGATCGTGCCATTGCCTGGCGACCGATTCACTCGGGAAATGTCTATGTGACGGGGTATAGTTATGGAAGCGGAACAGGCTTGGACTACGCCACGGTTGCCTATGACCCCAGTGGCAATGAGCTCTGGGTAGCCCGGTACAACGGCCCGGGGAATAATGTGACGGTATAGTAAGGAAGCGGGACAGCCACTGACTACGCCACTATCGCCTATGACCCCAATGGCGGTCTGGGTAGCCCGTCCGGCACCAAATTTGGATCATGTGCCGGCGGTCGGTCCGTCCGGCACCATCTATGTGACGGTGAGTACTGGAACCGGACACGCTGGGACTATGCCACCATTGTCTATGACCCCAACGGCAATGAACGACGAGTGACACGGTACAGCAGCCCGGCAGCAAATGGGGGATGAGATCGCCGCCACTGCCATGGCCATCGGTCCGTATGGCGGTGTGTATGTTACCGGATGGAGTACTGAACCTCCTACTACGACTACTCACCGTGAAGTATGGAGGGAGCCGCTGAAGAGGGAAGCAAAGGTTCAGGGTTGTTTTTATAAAGGAGTCGGGACCGGATACTGTACCGGTCCCGACTCCCCTCTTTCCGTACTCCGGATGGTTTCCTCCTCCTCTGGCTAGGGTAAAATAATTCGTGTCATTCTAAGCGTACCCTGTTCAGTATACTCCACCAGCACTCCTCATCATAGAGGCTGTAAGGTGTAATAGATGCCGGTCTTCCCATTCGGCAGTATCAGGGCTTCGGGCTCGAACGCTTGCTGGCGCAGCCGGTGTTACTTTATCATTCAGTGAGTCATCGGAGAGAGGCAATCCAGATACTTCCGGTTGCGGTCGGATCAGTGTAAAAATCACTTGCCGCTACTGACAGGGTCGCATAGACTACATACCATTTGTCATCATTCCCTTTAAAAAGGGTTCAGGGAAGAGATGAACCGTTCCGGAGCCTGTGCTTGTATTCTCTTTATGCTCAGCCAAGACCCATCCGTTTGTTTTTGGTACACTTCAATTGTCCGATATCCATATTCAAGGGTAAAGCATCGTTTCCTTATCTGCGTCTCCGTCGAGATCGAGAATCCGGGAAAGCCTGCCCTTACTGCTGTTTGTTTCACGCACGTCTTGGAGCCGGCGTTTATGTCATAGATCATGGGGTTTCTTGCTGTGCTTGCCACGCATTCAGGAAAACATTAGGATCAGTCAGATCTGGGACCTGCGCCAGCGCAATTTGAGTGCCGTCAAAAACTGAAATGCGCCTGGCTCGCCTCAGCACTCAATTCAGTTTCCTCCTGCTCATTATAATAGAGAGTTGCGCCAGTATACTTTGACAACTCCGTCGGTGAGCTTTTGGTAGAGGATTCTTGAGGGCCCCGTGTTCTCCGGGTAGGTTCCGAGGGCACAGCGTCCTCCTGCGGCATTAGGCACGTAATATAGTGTCCAGCCGGCGGCGTTAGCTGCTCCGCCGGCATTTACTTCCTTGGCGACTTTGAGTCGATATCCGTAGGTAGCATCAGGCACGGTATAGATGATTGAAACGACACCGCTGCTTGAGTACACCCACTCGGGGCCGTTGGCATTGTCCGCGTCGACCGGAGCCAAGCCGGTGGCTAACTGATAGGTCGAGCCTGCCTCAAACTTGCCGGTCACCTGGTCAAGCTTGCTGATCCATAAATTGTTTGATGCCTCTGCCAGAGTGCTCTGAAATATACGTTGTCGAATTCAGGATCAATGATTTGCAAAGTCAATTGCCACCCATCGGGAATGGCTCGCTCATCAGCCGTTTCCACTACAAAGGCTTCAGCGAGGACGGGTGCGAAGGGAATGAGGACCATGGTAGAAAAGACGAGGAGCGTAAAGGCTTTAAAAATGATGTCGGAGTAGTGCACGGTACGTTTCACGATCGTATCTCCTTTCCAACGGGCAAGTTGGACGAGAAAGATGTTGTTCCTGAGGCAAGAGCGGCTCAGCCATTATCTTGTGCAGCGACCTCCTTTCTGTCGACATCCTTGCTGTTGCAAGGCAACAAGCAGCTTCGGTATCTTTCTATAGCTCTTTATCCGCTTGAACTTCCTTTGCCGCTCTCAACAACGCTGCTGCAGTTCCTCGGTACACCATCTCACTATTGCGCCACCCTACCAGTAGATGCCCTGTGAATTCTATAGCGCTTTTCTCGTACAATCGTACAGTAGTAAAACAGACATGATTTTGCATGTCAAGTATTTTTTACTGTTTTGTCGAGGCAAAATAGAGATATCCGGTGTGAGTACAATTTTTGCTTCGACAATCCCCTTGAGGGATGAGGAATGCATCAGGCCGAACACGCCAGGGCAAACGCATCTAAAGAGCAATGTAAGGGAAAACAACAAGATTGCTTCAGGGTACGACCCTTCGCAATGACAAAGACAGGCAGAAGGAAAGGGTGAGAGGAAGACTAAGAGCGTCTAACAAAATGAACGTATAAGGGAATTTGTCATTCCGGCTCTTGTCCCGGCCCGGTCCGGGATCGGTCCGGAATCATTCCCTGGAAGGATTCCCGCGATCCCCGACAAGCGGGGACAGGCTCAGCTCCGCTTGCGGGAATGACAGAAGAAGGACTTACTCCATGAGCCGCTATTGTCCATTTTGTTAGACGCTCTAAAGAGAAATCGTTTCTCTGTCATTGCGAGTCTTTTCCCTCTCTCATTGCGCCCCCCTCTCCCTCTGTCATTGTCTTCCCCTTCCTTGCTGTCATTGCGAGCGGAGCGAAGCAATCCCAAGGGGATAGCAACTGAGTAGATATTTTGATGCGATTGCCCTGCCGAACACGTCGCTTTCCATTGACGATGCCCGGAGGCTTGTGACAGATTTTCCTCGCCCCCCTCCGCCGCCGGGGTGAGCAGCCCCCCCTCCGTATCCTCATTCTACTGAAAGAAGCGCTGTTTTTTCAGCAGGGTGGTTCTCCCCTGCCCCCGCGTTCCTATGGATTTTTTCCGGGAATCTATGCGATTATGGAGCATCCTGTTTTTTTTTTGCGTGAGGCTGAACGGGTATGATCCACCATTTCGATTCTCTTATCATCGGCTCCGGTCTCGCAGGGCTGCGGGCCGCCATCGAGGCGTCCCGGCACGGCTCGGTCGCGGTGCTTACCAAGCTCTACCCCACCCGCTCCCATTCAGGGGCTGCCCAGGGCGGCATCGGCGCGGCCCTCGGCAACGAGGAGCCCGACTCTCCGGAATGGCACTTCTACGACACGGTCAAGGGCAGCGATTTTCTCGGGGACCAGGACGTGATCGAGGTGATGTGCGAGGACGCCATCCGCACCATCGTGGAGTTGGAGCATCTGGGGGTCCCCTTTTCCCGGACCCCGGAGGGCAAGATCGCCCAGCGCCGCTTCGGGGGGCATACCCGCGATTTCGGCGCCGCACCGGTGCGCAGGGCGTGCTATTCGGCGGACAGAACGGGCCATGCCATCCTCTTCGCCCTTTCCGAGCAGAGCGAGCTGCAGGGAGTCAAAGTGTTCCCCGAGTTCCATGTGCTCGACATCGTTATCGAAGACGGGACCTGCAGGGGGGCCGTCGCTGTCCATGTGCGGACCGGCGAGCTGCATGTCTTCAACGCAAAAGCGACCCTGGTCGCCTCGGGCGGGTACGGCCGGGTGTTCAGAACCACTTCCAACGCCCTCGCAAGCACCGGGGATTGTCTGAGCATCCTTTTCAGGCAGGGACTGCCCCTCGAAGACATGGAGTTCTTCCAGTTCCACCCCACCGGGCTGAAGGGCCTCGGCATCCTCATCACCGAAGGGGCGCGGGGCGAAGGGGGCATTCTGGTCAATGCGGGGGGAGAGCGTTTCATGGAGCGCTACGCCCCGACCATCAAGGACCTTGCGCCGCGCGACATGGTCTCGCGGGCCATCATGACCGAGATACGGGAAGGGAGGGGGATCGCCGGAGAGGACTATGTGCTCCTCGACCTCACCCGCGTGGACAGGGGGATCATCGACGAGCGACTGCCGGAGATTTCGACCTTCTGCAAGATCTATCTGGGCATCGACCCGTCTGAATACCCGATTCCCGTCCTGCCCACCGCCCACTACGCCATGGGCGGCATCCCCACCGATGTGGACGGCAGGGTCCTCGGGGATGAAAAGGGCGCCGTCGTCGGGGGGCTCTATGCGGCGGGCGAATGCGCCTGCGTCTCGGTGCACGGGGCGAACCGGCTCGGCTGCAATTCCCTGCTCGACACTGTGGTGTTCGGGAGGCGGGCCGGGATGGCGATGGGGCGGCATATAAAAAAGGCGGAGAGTATGGAAATCCCGAAGAGCGCTCCGGACCGGGTGCGCGGCGAGATCGACTCCCTCCTGAACAGCCCGGGGGGCGAGCAGACGGGGGCGGTGCGCGACACGCTCCAGGAGCTGATGATGGACAGGTGTTCTGTCTTCAGGAACGAGGGGGACCTCTCCCTTCTCACCCGGGAGCTGCAGGAGTGCAGGGAGCGGGCGGAGCGCGTGGGGATCAGGGACAAGGGCAGGGTCTTCAACACGGAGCTCCTGGAGGCGATAGAGCTCCGGCATCTCGTTTCCCTCGGAGAGGTGATTGCGGGGTCGGCCCTCCAGCGGAGGGAGAGCCGCGGCGGCCACTCCCGGGAGGACTACCCGAAGAGGGACGACGAGCAGTGGCTCAAACACACTTTCGCCTTCAGGAGGGAAGGGGGCCTCGAGTTCCGGTTCAAGCCGGTCACCATCACCCGGTTTCAGCCGGTGGAGAGGAAGTACTGACATGGAAAGCTATCGGTATCGGATAAAGAGGTTCGACCCGGAGAAGGACGCGGGGCCGCGGTGGGAGGAGTTCTGCGTCGAGATGAGTCCCACGGAAAGGGTCCTCGACGGCCTGATCCGGATCAAGGACACCCTGGACGGCAGTCTCACCTTCCGCCGTTCCTGTCTCCACGGCGTCTGCGGCTCCTGCGCCATGAAAATAAACGGCAGGAACGCCCTCGCGTGCCAGACCCTTATCAAGGATGTGCCGCTGCTCGCCCCTTCCTCTCCCTCCTGCGGGCACCGGGGGGCTGCCGAAAGGGCCGCGGCGGACGGGAGCAGGGGGGTCGTCGTTGTGGAGCCCCTTCCCGCTTTTCCTGTCATCAAGGACCTTGTGGTGGACATGGACCTCTTCTTCGGGAAGAACCGGCTGGTCCTTCCGTACCTGATCAACAACGAGCCCCCTCCGGAGCGGGAGAGGCTCCAGAGCCCGGAAGACCAGCACAAGATCCTCCAATCCATCACCTGCATCATGTGCGGGTGCTGCACCTCCTCCTGCCCCAGCTACTGGGCGGACAAGGAGTACCTCGGTCCCGCCGCCCTGCTCAAGGCATACCGCTTCATCGGCGACACGCGGGACCGGGCCACTGACGAGAGGATCGAGAAGGTGGCGCAGGTCCAGGGCGTCTGGCGGTGCCACTCCATTTACAACTGCGTGGAGGCCTGCCCGAAGGAGATCGACATAACGGACCATATCTCGAAGCTGAAGCGCCTGGCGGTGAAGAAGAAATGGAAAAAGTCGTGAGCAGGAGTGCGCGCACGCACGGTGTGGGGGCGCCCAAGGCAAGATGATAAGGAAAAGACGATGAGATACAAGCTCCGGACAGGCTCCTTCGCGTGGCTGATCCATCGGGTGACGGGCGTGGCCCTGACGCTCTATATCTTTCTCCACCTCTATGTCCTGAGCCATCTGAGGGACCCTGAGGAGTACAGGGAGCTCATGGAGACGATGCGGAACCCGCTGGTGCGGGTCAGCGAGGTGGGGCTGCTCGCCCTCGTGGTGGCTCACGCGTTCAACGGGGTGCGGGTGACGCTCCTTGAGATGGGGCTTTCGACCCGGCTCCAGAAGCCCCTCTTCTGGACGGCGGCGGCGGTGGGCGCCGTCCTCTGCCTTGCAGGGGCGTGGGTCTTTCTGGGAGGCGGCTATTGAAGGGCGTGGCGGGGTGGCTCTTCCAGAGGGTGACCGGCGTGCTGCTCGTGGCGGGGCTGGCGGTCCACTTTCTCGTCATGCACTTCAGCGGCCCCGAAAAGATCACGCACGCGGTCGTGCTCGAAAGGATCTCCAGCCCCTGGTGGAAGACCTTCGATGTGGTGTTTCTCTCCGCGGCGCTCTACCACGGCTTTAACGGGCTGTGGGGGCTTGCCGAAGAATACATCCGTCCGGCAGGGCTGCGCAGGGCGGCGAAGACGGCCCTGTTCCTGCTGGCGGCCGTGCTGTACGCCGTGGGGATCTCTATCGTTGCGCTTTCCTGACGGGCGGCCCGCCGCCTTCGTATGTTTCCTGCCCCCTGCTTCCGGTCGTTTTATCGCTGCTCTTCATCACAGCGGCAGGCATCCGCTTTCCTCTTGCCTTTCATCAGCGGTTCAACGGTCCTTGTGAAAAACAGTGAGGCAAGGCCTGCTCCCGCGAGCGGCCCCGCAATGTAGACGACGAGAGAGCCGTACCACTCATGTGAAAAGGCCGCCCTGTCCCATCCCTGCAGCAGTGAGAAGAGCCGCGGGGAGAAATCGCGCGCCGGATTGAGGCCGGTCTGCGTGAGGGGCGCCGTGACCGAAACGATCAGGGCGACCGCGATGCCGATAAAGAGCGGGGCGATCATCCCATCGGGCCTCCCCAGGTTGCAGTCCTCAGTCAGCGTGAAGATGAAAAAAACGAGGACAAAAGTGCCGATGCCCTCCGTAAGCATGGCGGTAAGCGTAGTGGCCGCTACTGTTGCGCTCGCACCCGGATTCGGGTAGAACTCGCCGAATATCATCGCTGTTCTGACCGATTCAGGCGTTCCCCTGATAATTCCGTGGATCTGTTCGAAGCGGGCGATGGAGTCGCCGAAAATAAGGTAGAGCATCGCCGCCGCGGCAAAGGCTCCGGCAAACTGGGCGCTGAGGTAGGTCGGCAGCCGCGCGGCCGGCATTCTTCCCCCGATTACCATCGCGACGCTGACGGCGGGGTTCAGGTGCGCACAGGACAGATACCGGGTCGCGTAGATCGCCAGAGTGACGCTCAGGCCCTGGATGACGGCGATCTGGAACAGTCCTACATGCGAGGAGAACAGCACGGTGACGGCAACAGAGCTGCAGCAGAAGAAGACCAGCAGAAAAGTGCCGATGAACTCTCCGGCAAAGTCATGGCGATGTGTCATAACGAGTACCCCCTGGCGAGCGAGTGAACAACTCTATCGTATACCATTTTACACTGTCGGGAAAGAGAAATGATGCGGGAAGCGCGATAAAACCGGCGCAGGGGGGGGGCGGTGAGCCTCCCGATGATGCCGCTCTCTCCCGATTCAGATACGAACGGGGCGGATATCGTGGATATCGAGCGCAACGAGGATGGGCCACGGCAGCGGCTTTTCCGCAAAGAAGATGGGTCGTACGCGCCTCCGGGTCGGGGCCTTCAGGCCTCCGAAGTCCCGATAGTCCTCGCAGGAGTGCGCGGCGCGGGCCCAGCTGCCCACCACTTCCGCGGTATAATCGAGGCGTTGCAGATATCTTTTTTCATCGAAGTGGAAAACCTGGGTCCTGCTGTGCGTCGGGATATCGTCCGGAAAGGTCGCCCGTAGGCGGAGCGATCCCGGAGGAGCGCCCCCGGCGGGCTCCAGTAGCTCAAAACGAAAGCCCTCGCGCAGAAAGAGGAAAGGGGTTACGAGATAGTTCCAGGTCGCATAGCCGCCGAAGTAGAGGAAATCGAGGTCGTCCCACGAGACGAGCCGCCTCAGCCCTTTGAAGGCGGAGCGGGGGGCGGTGCGCCGCGCCACGATCCGGGTATCCGCAGCAACGATGCGCACCTCTTCCTCCCCGATGAACTCGCCGGTCAGCCCCGGGGAGGGGAAATCGTGGAAGAAGAGCTTCGGTTCATGGGTGAAGACGGTGATGCGGGCATGATCGAGGACCGGCCTTCGCTTGAGGGTGAACAAAAGCCCCCGCGCAGAGACCTCGGCTTCGAGTGTGCCGAGGCTGTTCCAGAGCTCGCTGCCGCCGTGCGCGTCGATGATCTCCCGGATGCTGCTGTCCTGTTCCATTGCAGTCTCCTCCCTCCTTCGCCGCCCTTCACGCGCGGCGCACAGGAATCATTGATCCAATACCTCTCTCACTTTCCTTAACAGGTCATAGGGCGAAAGGGGCTTCGGGATGAAGTTCAGGTCTGTTTCGTCGATCCCCGCCGTCGCGAGCTTCGAGCCCGCATAGCCGCTGATAAAAAGGGCTTTTATGTCCCCCCTGGCCTTCCTGATCGCTTCGTATACCTCTTTGCCGTTTCTTTTCGGCAGTATTACGTCGAGCAGCAGGAGGTGAATCAGGCCTTCGTGCTGCCCGAACTTCCTCACCCCTTCGTCGCCGTCCGCGGCTTCGACGACTGAATAGCCGAATTTCTCGAGGGCGCTCTTCGTGAGCAGCCTCACCCCGGGGTCGTCCTCTACGATCAGAACCGTCTCGGTCCCTCCTTTCGGAGGGGAAAGAGCGGGCTTCTGCTTCGCGAGGGGCTGCCCCTTCATGAGCGGCAGGTATATCCTGAAGAGGGTCCCCCTCTGCGGCTCGCTGACCACGCTGATATACCCGCCATGCTGCCTGACGATACCGTAGACGATCGACATCCCCAGCCCTGTCCCCTTCCCCGCTTCCTTGGTAGTGAAAAAGGGCTCGAATATCTTTTCCCGCGTCTGCTCGTTCATACCGATGCCGGTATCGGAGACGGAGAGAAGGGCGTACGCGCCCGGCTCTCCAAACCCGTGGGACTGGATGAACCCGCTATCGATCTCTACGATCCCGGTCTCTACGACGAAGCGCCCGCCCGCGGGCATGGCGTCTCTGGCGTTTGCCGCAAGGTTGACCAGGACCTGCTCGATCTGGCCCACGTCCGCCAGTACTGACGGCCCTTCGCTCTTCCGGACGAACTCCAGGGCTATCCCGCCCCCCAGGAGGTGTTCGAGGATCCTTCTGACGTTCGCAACGATATCGTCGAGGCTGACCGGCTGGGGGTGCAGTATCTGCCGCCTGCTGAAGGCGAGCATTCCCCGGGCGAGATGGGCGGCCCTCTCCGCCGCCAGCAAAATCTGGTCGAGATGCGTCCGGGCGCTGCTCCCCGGTGCGGCTTCCATCTGGAGGATGCTCCCGAAACCCAGGATTGCGGTAAGGAGGTTGTTGAAGTCGTGGGAGACCCTTCCCGCAAGCTGTCCCACCGCTTCCATCCTCTGGGCCTGCAGCAGCTGCGACTTGAGCGTGTGGCGCTCCGTTACGTTCCGTACGACCTCGATCCCGGCGATGATCCTCCCCGCAGAATCCCTGAGGGGCGAGGCGGTTATCTCAAAATAGGCGGGGACCCCGTCGAAGAACACGCATCTCTCGGCGGTATGGATCTCTCCGTCGAGAAACGAGAGCGCCAGAGGGCATCCCTCGCAGACGGCACTGTTGTGTTCATAGGCGGCGAAACACTGCTCGCCGGCATGGCCCCCCATGAAGTCCTTATGGATCTGGTTCTGATACACGATCCTGAAGTCGGTGTCCTGGATGCTTATCCCGTCGCCGATGGCCGCGATGATCGATTCCGTCCTGGCCCTTTCGTCATGAGCCTTGTCTACCATCTGTTCCAGCTCTCTGATAACGCGGACATTCTCATTGATGATCTTCTGGCGCTCTATTTCCGCGCCGACCCTCTGCGCTACTATCCTCAGGAGGTACTGGTCCTCGTCGGAGAAGCTGCGCGGCCGCTCGTCGAGCAAACAGATGACGCTGATCACCGCGCCGTTTCCGTCCAGGACGGGGATGCCGCAATAGGTGTGGGCATTGTGCAGCCGCAGGAAATCGGCCCGGGGGAAGAGCTCCGCGACCCGGTGGTAGATGCGGATATCCCTGCACCGCTCTATCGTGGCGCAGGGTGTTTCGGCTAGGAGGCACGAGCCGGGGTACGGGAAGACCTTCCCCTTCACATAGCAGCTCAGAAAGAAAAGGGTGTCGCCCCGGATCTCCGAAAGGTTCACCACGGAGACATGGAGCAGCTCGCCGAGCAGGTGTGCGATGCTCTGAAAGACGGCGGTCGGGTCTCCGGTGAGGGTCAGGCCGATCTCCGAGAGCCGCTTGAAGCGACTTATCTGTTCAGCGCGGATCGAGTCCGGCTTCTGCGACATGGGAAAGAACCTCCTCGTTCCTCCGCGGCGCGGGGGCCGTGAAAAGTTGAGCGGAAAGCACACGGAAATAATACACACTTCCCGTCCGGGAATTCTACCCCTCGCTGCCGCCGGGCGCGCCGAAAAGATCTCCTGCCATCCTCCGCCGGTTTTTGGTATAATATCCTGAAAAAATAGAGAAGAGAGGTTACTCACATAGAAAGCAAAGCAAAGGCGTTGGCAGCAGCAAAGGCGTCTCTCGAAAAAAAGGCAGTCGCCCCCCTTGTCCTTGAATTGAAAGGGCTCACCGTCATCGCGGACTACTTCGTCATCTGTTCGGGCTCCAGCACCACGCAGGTGCGGGCGATCGCCGACTTCATCGAAGAAAACCTGAAGAGCCGGGGCAGCAGACCCCTGAGGATCGAGGGTGCGGAGAACTCCCGCTGGGTCCTCATGGATTACGGCGACGTTATCGTCCATATTTTCGAGGAGGAGGCGAGGGCCTATTATGAGCTGGAGAAGTTCTGGCTGGACGCTCCGAGAATCCCCCTCGAAAGGGGAACGTAAGGAGCGGGAAGGGGGGAGCGCCGCTTTCTCCCCCGCACGGGGATGCTTTATCGCATAGTCTGGGTGGGCAGGACAAAAGAAGGGTATCTGCGGGAGGGAATCGAACGGTACCTCGCGCTGGTGGGGTACATGGCCCCCGTCTCGGTGATCGAGATCAAGGAGGAGAAGGGGAAACCCCGGGACTCTTCCCTGGCTGCCGAGGGCCGGAGGATCCTGAAACAGACGCAGTCTTACGTCCTGCTCGATGAAAGGGGCAAGGAGCTTACCTCCCGCGAGTTTGCGCGTTTTCTTGAGGAGAGGGGGAAAGTGGATTTCGTGATCGGAGGCGCATATGGAGTGTCCGGAGAGGTGAGGGAAAAGGCCGATGCGGTCGTCGCCCTCTCGAAGATGACCTTCACCCACGAGATGGTGCGGGTCGTTTTCCTCGAACAGCTCTACCGGGCCATGACTATTCTCAAAGGGAGGGAGTACCACCACTGATGGGAAAATTATCGATACTGGTGTTTCTGCTTTTCCTCGCGGCCCTCGGCCTCGTTTCCATGGAAAACCAGGAGATGATAACGGTCAAAGTCCCCTTCGGGAGCCTCTACACCGTTCCCAAGGTGGTCCTGATACTCCTGTCGACGATCGCGGGCGCCCTTGTGGTCCTCATGATCTCTTTCATACGGGATACGAAACGGATCATCGACAACCTCCAGTCCCAGAAGAGACAGAAGAGAGAGGCGAGGATCGACGCCTACTATTCGAAGGCCCTCAACTCCCTGCTGGGCAACAAGCAGGAGGACGCGAAGGAGGCGCTCACCGAAGTGCTGAAGGAGGAGCCCGAGCACGTGGATGCCCTTCTCCGGCTGGGGGACATCGCGCTCGACAAGAACGAGTACGCCGTCGCCCTCGATTATTACAAGAAGGCGCGGGACATCGGCCCCACGAACCTCCGGGCGCTCCTCTCGATGGCGAAGGTGATGGAGCGGATGATGCGGGACGGGGACGCCCTCCGCTACCTGGACGACATTCTCGACATCGACGCGGAGAACCTCACCGCCCTGTACCGGAGGCGCGTGCTCCTCGAGAAGAAGGAGAAATGGGACGATCTCCTCTCCCTCCAGAAGTCCGTCATCAAGCTGGTGGGCAATGATAAGGACAAGGCTCAGGAGGAGTGCTTGCTCCTCGGGTACAAGTACGAATACGCGCGGTCGAGCCTCGAAAGCGGCCATCTGGAGAAGGCGGAGAAGGCTTTCCGGACGCTGCTCAAGATGGACTGCAGCTTTCTTCCCGCGTACCTCGGCATTACCGAAGTGATGATCTCGAAGGGGGAAACGGAAGAGACCATCAACTTCCTCGAGAAGAGCTACGAGCAGTTGAATTCCATGATCCTCCTCGCCCGCCTCGAAGACCTGCTCATCAGCGTGGGAGAGCCGGGGAGGCTGATCCGTTTTTACCGGAACGCCATTGCGCGCACCCCCGAGGACAACCGCTTGAAATTCCTCCTCGGAAAGCTCTACTACCGGCTCGAAATGGTGGATGACGCCATCGACACCCTCAGCTCCATCGATACCGGCTCCTTCGCCCCCCACGAGTTCTACAGCCTGCGGGGCGAGCTCTACATGAAGAGAAACCAGGTGTCCAGGGCATTGGAGGAGTTCAGGAGGGCGTGCGGCATCCGGCAGGCGTCCCTGCTCCCCTATTGCTGCTCCCAATGCGGCTACCGGTCTCCCGACTGGTCGGGGAGGTGCACGGAATGCAGCGAGTGGAACACCTTCCGGCTCGACCTGTACGGGACCTGCAAGGCATAGAGGGGGAAACGATGAACGCGGCGGGAAACGGGAGCAGGGAGAAGAAAACGGTGCGGAGGGAGAGCGCCGTTCAGAGCTCCGCCCATAATTCCGGAGAATCCTTCCTTAAAAAAAGAACCGGGAAGGCGAAGAAAGTGGTCCTGGATACCAGTCTCTTCGTGAACCCCGATGTGCGGGCAAGCCTCGGTGATACGCCGACCGCGGCCCTGGAGGCCTTTCTGGCATTCGCCGCCCAGATCCATATCTTTGAATTCTACATGCCCCCGTCCATTTTCGAGGAGCTCCTCCACTTTGTGGAGCGGGACAGGATACCGGGCGACCTCCTGGTGAACCTCTACCAGAAGCCCCCGAAGAAACACGAGCTGAGCTGCCCCGCGTTCCTGCTCTACGAGCTGATCGAAGACATACGAGAGAGAGTGAACAAAGGACTGCGCCTTGCGGAAAAGGCGGTCCGGGGAGCGGAGAGCAAGCGGGCCGAAGAGATGATCCCGGAGCTGAGGAAGAAGTACCGGGAGGCCCTTCGGGAGGGCATCATCGACAGCAAGGAGGATGTGGACCTCCTGCTTCTGGCGATGGAGCTTGACGCCCTGCTGATCACCGCCGACCAGGGGCTGATCAGATGGGCGGAAAAGCTCGGCATCAAATGGCTGTTTCCCGAAAAGTTCAGGGATTACCTGCTGGGCGCCATCAGGAGGTCGAAGCTCCTTGCGGAGCGGAAGCGGAAGTAGCAGCAGGGCCGGACATGCCGCAGCACGGCGCCCCCGCCTTGTTCCTTCTGCGCCGGCTGCACCCTACTGCCTGAGCCGGGCTTCGACCTTCCTGCTGATGGCCCGCGCGAGCTCCTCGTTTCCGCTGCCGACCCTGATACTCACCTCCGTGGCACCCTCCGGGGCTTTTCTCAGGACCAGATGCACCGGCGTCCTGTCCGGCAGCGTCGCATCGAGAATACCCCCGGTGGAATCCTTCTGGGCGTTTCCGATATTCATGTTGAAATCCTGCAGCGCCTTCCGTGAGGCGTCGAAGGTCTTGAGCACCGCCTCCGCATACGTCGCCCGGAGCTCGCCGTTGCTGTAGACCGCGGAAGCGGCCCCGTAGGGCGGCGAGGTCTTTGCGGTGACGCATCCCTGGACCGCGAGGATGGCGGCAAAGAAAAGCGGCATGGCCCGAAAGAGCCTTTTCATAGGCGGCATCTCCCTTTCTTCGTAGCGCAGGCCCGGCGGCCCTACCGCACCAGGACCCTGTGCCCGGTTAGGTTCAGGATCAGGACGACGAGGAGGATGATCACGAGGACGGCGATAAGGACGCCGAGGCCGTCCCCCCCGGCCTTGAGCTGGTCGAGATTGAGGGCAAGCTCATGGACCTGCTGATCGCTGAGACGGCTCAGCCGGGACTGGATCTCCTCCTGGGTAAAGCCGAGCTTTTCAAGCCGGTCCCGCACCATCTTCGTTTCGAGGACGCTCCGGACCTTCTGCATATCGGCGCTCCTGTCCGCCTGGGCGGGGGCGATCTCTCCGGAAGGGGCAAAGCCCGCCTCGGTCCTCGGCGCGATGCCGATGATGAACAGGGCCGCCACGAGATACCACGCCACATACCTCTTGAGAGCTTCCATCCTTTTTTCCTCCTTTCCGGCGGCTGTTGTTCCGTAACCCGGAGAAGATACGCAGCAGTATGATGATGAGGAAGTGCGAAGCGTGCGCCCTGTGCCGTCTTCCCGGCACCCGGCTTGCCCTGTATGTACTTAAATATACTTAACACTTATCACAGAATCCGGAGCTTGTCAAATAGGGAGGGGCGCGAGGTTCCGTATAGGTATGGACATAGTTACCCGTTAGGAGGGGAAGGGGAAAGGAGGGGGAGAGCGATTTCGCTCTCCCCTTTCCTATTACTTCTCCTTCCCGCTCAGCGATTTGATATACGCTACCAGATCCTTCATGTCCTGCGACCGGGGATCGATGGTCTTGCCCTTATTGGCCATCATAATACATACATTATTCGCGTCCTCAAGGGTCAGCCATGTTCCCCCCGGATTTTTCCATTCAGTTCTCCCCTTCTCTCCCGCTCTCTCCAATCCTTTGCCGTTCGGATGGCACGTGCTGCAGGAGCTCCCGGACGTCCCTCCGGCAAACTTTGGATCATCGAAGAGCTTTTTCCCCTTCTCGGCATTTCCGGCTGCGAAGGAGAGCGAGAAAGTGCTTGCCGTCATCAGCAGCGTGATCAGTAGTGCCCCAAAAATCCTCATGGTTCTCACCTCCCTTCTTTCTGCGACATAATAAGGCTTCTGCCCCATCACCTGAAGATCTTATACAGGGGATGCTCTTTCAAACGGGGGTGAGTCTTCCAGGTCCCGGCCGCGTAGGCGATCTCCGCATCGACCATTGCCAGGGAGGGAATCACCTCGGTCTGCTTGAGGTCGTACATCACGAAGTCGGCGCCTGCGCTCTGGAGCAGGGATGCGCAGGAAACCCTTGCAGCCGCCTGTTCTTTCCGGGTGAAGAGAGGGGCTTTTCTCCACCGGTCCCGGTGCGTATGCGTCGGAGAGCAGCCGCACGGAAGACCGAACTCCTCTTTCAACTCGTGGATGGCCAGGGCACAGGTCCCCACTTCCACAATATCCAACAGGGCCATATCCAGAATCAATCTCTCAAACCCGAGATCATAGGCCCGTGGGATCAATTGTTTCGCCATCTCCACCTTTCCTCGCATCCCCGGCTTCTTGTGATGGAAGAGCTGCACGACGGCGGTTCTGCATCCCCTCTGTATCACCTGCCGCAGCTCTTCATCCCTGACAGTGCCCGAAATGGAGTTGAAGATGATCCGCTGCTCCTGCCCCCGTTCCGCTGCCAGCTCAAGACCGGCCCGCCGCACGTCGGGGGTGGTTCCGTCCATGAGCACAGGGAGAGTACACGCCTCCAAGGCGAAACCGAGGAAGGAGCGTGCCTGCTCCGGTGTAGCGCAAATGACATCGAGGAGGAGCGGCACTCCCGCCTCGATACATTTGGCCTGGGCTGTCCCGATGGCCTCCGCAGCCTTCTCCCTGTCGAAATCAGGAGAGTTGACTCTTCGCACCAGGCTGTCCCCTGCATAAAAGATCGCCCCGAACAGCACGGTAGGGTACTCACCCGGCTGGCCTCCGAGGCTCACCTCCCCTACCGTGACAATCTGCTGCTTCCGGGCAAACCGGAACATCAGGCGTACCTCCCGTACAATTCGGCGGAGCGCACAAAGGCTTTTACATTCGCAGGCGGCGTATCGATGGTGAGCTCGCATCCCGGGGAGAGGAAAAACGCCCTGGCTTTCATTCCCTCGTCGATTGCGGCCCGGCAGCTCTCCTGCACTTCCTCCGGAGTCCCCGAGGGGAGCAGGTGAATATGGTCGATATTGCCGCATATCCCCATGCGGTTTCCATATATTTCGATCATCTTCGGAATGGAGATATCGCAGGAAAAGGAGATAAAATCGAGGTGCGGCAGGGCGCAGACGGCATCGGCCAGTTGTACATGGTGCGCTGCGACCCTGCCGCACGTGTGCAGGATAGTGTGCTCAAAAACAGAACAGATTTCGGGCAGGCCAGGCAGCAGGTACTTTTCGCCCAACTCGGGAGAGAGCAACTGAAGATCGTGCTCGCAGACCACCAGCATCTCCGCTCCTGCGTCCTTCAGCGCCCTTGCAAAAGCCGTTGCAACCTGTGCCGCCTTATGGACCAGGGCCTCGGTAAAGGGCGGGTCTTTCCGCGTCTTGATAATGAAATCATTGTATGCTACCAGTTGAAGGGCGAAGGTCAGGGGCCCGGACATATACCCGGCCACCATGACTTCGTTTCCCACCGCCTCCCTGAGTAGTGCGGTCGCCTCTATGATGGTACGGGTAGCGGCGTGGGCCATGAAGTCGGGGATACCCATTCTGTCTACGTCAGCCGGCCCTTTGATCGCCCGGTCGGTAATCCAGGGGCACTTGTCCGGAGGATAGGTGACGGAGCAGCCGCATGCCTCCGCTACCGGCCAGCTCGGTTCGACCTGTACGGTGACCACATCGTATCCGTACTCCCGAAGGGCATTGACCTGGGCATCGGCTGCCTTCTTCGCGTCATGATAAATGATATCCATCGTCAGGCCGTTCACCCAGCCCGCGTGGTCCCCGATACCGGGGAGCACCGCGATGCGGTCCGGGTGCTCCCCTCTCAGCAGTTTTGCGACTCTTTCCCTCGACGTCATGACGGTTCCCCTCCGGTACTTATTGCGAGCCCCTGCGAAAGGTCCCGAACTCATGCAGGGCGGAAAGAAACGCCTTCACCTTCCCTGCAGGAGTGCCGACAGGGATGTTGTTCGGCACGATGAAGCAGCCGCCGTTGCAGGGGGACAGCCCCTCGATCACCCTGCGGACCTCCTCCCTGATCTGCTCTTCGGTGCCCCTGAACAGCAATTCATCCTTGAGTCCCACGATGTAGCTCTTCCCCAGCCTGTTCGCCGTCTCGCGAAAGAGCCTGAGGTCGTCCGAGGGTGCCGTGTAATAATCAGGGGCCAGATTGGTGACACAGAAAGTACCGGTTTCCGCGCTCTTTTCCAGAAACTCGATCCAGCCGCCGGGCCCTGCACCGTTTGACGGCCCGCAGTGGCGCAGCCCCCAATAGAAATGGATGCAGGGGGCGGGCATCAGGGAGCCGATGAGCCGTTTCACATAGGGCTTCTCGAACTCATACAACTGCTCTTTCCTGAAGTTCGGAATCGAGTTCCAGGCGTCGATGCAGATGAAGCCATGCACTCCCCTGCTGCCGAGCGCCCGGTACCACTTCATGTTCGCTTCCAGTTGCAGTTCCATGGCCCGGTGAAAGATCTGGGGTCTATCCCGCATCGTGAGCACCGCGCGCTTGTATCCCATCGCCAGCACCGCCTGCGCGAAGGGAGAGGACGGCGCTGCAATCACCGGATATCCCTGCGGCGCGGTCTTCTCAACCAGCAATTCATAGAGCTTCAGCCTCAGGGGAAGTCGTCCGTTGCTTTCGGGGTCGAAACGCTTCACCGCCCGCTCCCACTCCGCCAGCATCGCAGCATCGGAGAGCGCATCGAATTTGCGGGCACTTATATCCGCTGGGACGTTCTCGGGACATTTGCGTTCTACGAGGCCCATCGCATGGAGCTCACTCGTCATGGTATCGATGCCCTCGCATACGAATTCCATATCGAAATCGGAGTACCAGCGCATGATAAGCTCTGCATGCAACTGCGGGTCTGATTCCACCTGACGGCAGGTGTGCCCGTAGAAGTTGGCGATGCTGTCGGTAAAGAAGGTCCCTGTCGGTATCCGGTCGGGATCGTTCTGGGTGGCTGCGAGAATGATCCTCTCGATCGGTGCGAGGGACTCTCCCCGGTCTCTCTTCTCGATGGTCGCTTTCACCATCGCCATGATCGCGTTTATTTTTTCCTGGATCTCTGCATTCATCGGGGTTCCCTCCTCACCGTACTTTCACTTTTGCCGATCCGGGGCCATACCCCGAAACAGCCATGCGCCTCTCAAGACCCATGAGGCTCCTGCACAGGTTCACGTACTCCCATGCATCGTCGGCGTACCCGTCCGCGCCTGCCTCATCGGCCCATGCTTTGCTTACGGCAACCCCGCCGATGATCACTTTTCCCGCAAAGCCGTTATTCCGTATGGAGTCGATGGCGGCTTTCAGTGCGGGGAGGGTGGTCGTCATGTACGAGCCGATGCCGACGATATCAGGTTGGTGCCTCTTCACCATTTCTACCAGGGAGCCGGGAGATACATCGACCCCGGCGTCCACCGTCTCGAAACCGTTTGCCACGAGAAAGCTCAGGCAGATATTCTTTCCCAGGTCATGCACATCAGCTTCGACAGTGCCCATCAGGATCTTTCCGCAGAAATCGCCTTTACGGATCTTTTCCAGCCGGGGCAGCAGCACTGTCAGACCCGCTCTTACCGACTCCGCCATCAGCATAAGCTCGGGGATGAAATAGATCCCCTCGTTGAATTTTCTCGCCGCGCTCTCCACGCCGGGACTGAGCCCCCGCTGAATGATTGCGATAGGGTCCACTCCGGCAGCCAGTGCCTCTTCGGTCAGACTTACCGTTTCTTCCTCTTCACCGTTGTCGACACTCCCGGTGATCCTGTCTAAAATCTCCTCCATACGACTACCTCCCCTTCGCTGCGCTTGCTATGATGAAGCGGCTGGAACCCAGCCTTTTGCAATGTCGAAGTAGGGACTCGACCGCACATGATCCTTGTATACCGTATAATTGTGGGTCTGCATCGCCATGAAAGCGATGTCCGCTGAAAAACGGGTCGTATCGTACTGGCACAGGAAGAGGGAATTCTTTCCGACCCGTATCTCATTGGTCATTTTTTCCAGGGCATAGAGTTGAGAGAAGTCCCAGGACTGCTCGAAGGTCCACACCATATCGCCGAGCAAACGAAATCCCTTGAAGAGCTGCGATTTCTCCAACAGGGAGCGGATTGCTTCCGCCTGGGCATCGAGGCTCGCCCTCCCCGTAATGGCCGTGAAGATACCTTGCTGTTCGAGCACGTTGAGCAGCACGCCCTGCTCTTCCAGTCCGGAGCAGAAACGCTGCTTCTTCTCTTCCGGTAGAACGCAGAGTATCAATTCCCCCCGGTCGATTCCCTCCTTTATATAAGGAATTCCCAGCGCAAAGGACTCTTCGCTGCTTGTGTAGAAATGGGAGATATGGGCCTCGTTGGGCACTTTTTCGCCCCTGAATCCCAGGGATATCTCCTCACGGTCCGTCTGGAGCAGCTCCTGGAGGTCAGAAATCCTGAAACGCCGCTCACGCTTGCCTCCGACCCGAAAGCATTTGAGCCTGCCTGAGTTGGTCCAGCGGCGTATTGTCATTTCCGATACTTTCAGGAATTCAGAAGCCTCCTTTATGTTCAATAGCTTGTCCATTATCTACCTCAACTTTTCTGTATTTTTATATTCAATGTTATACTTTGTTATTCATTTTGTCAAGCCCAATAGAAAACCTTGTGGCGAATGCGTAGTGCAGTTCTTTCCGCTATGCAAATAGAGAATGAGAGAATGCTCTTTGAGAGAGGATAGAAAGAGAGAGATGCGGCTTTCCGCCCGGCAAAGCGCTGAAAAGCTCTCAAAAGGTCATTGCGAGGAGCTTTTTCTGCGACGAAGCACTCTCGGAGCGAGTGAATTCTCCAAAGAGGAGAGTGCTTCGCTCCGCTCGCACTGACAGCGAGAAAACTTCTTCAGTATGCTGTTAGGGGGTATCTTTGCCGGGTGTTGCGTCGGGGTGATTTTCAGGGGCAACGTGCTCCCCTGTCTTGCCCTGCTCTTTTTCGGGGGGCGCAGGGAGGCCTTTGTGCTGCCTGATCTTCCTGAGGGACTCTTCAACGGACTTCCGGGAAACGTCCTCTTTCTGCTTTTCCGCTGCCTTCTCCGCGGCTCCCGCGGGTTTTGCAGATGCCTTGTTCTTTGCGGCGAGGGGCTTCTTCTTTTTGGGCTTCTTGTCCGGGGCCGCTTCCTGTTTCAGGACTGCCGGAGGCTTCTCTTCCTCCTTTTTTTCCTGCTGCTCCTTCAGATCCCCGACCGCGCGCTCCAGGTCGTCTATCCTCTGCGTCATCCGCTGGAGCTCCTCCTCCTGCCGGTCCGCTTCCCCTTCGGCCCTCTCCTGGAGGGGGACACTACGGTGGAGTGTTACGGTAAGGGCGGACACATGCATCATGGCGTCGGCGGCATTGCGGTATCCGTTTGAGTAGGTGAAATCGACGATGTCTCCGGGCCGTACGTCGAAAACGGTGAGAGGCTGCGCATCCCTGTCCGTTATCCGGGTGGTGCGGGAAAGATGCAGCGTGTATTCCCCGTCGCCGACCACCATTTTTCTCCTACTCTCGATGACGGCCACTTCTTTTCCCGTCACCGTGCTCCGGTGCTCGTCGGGAGGCGGAGCGGACAGCGGCTTCTTCACCTTCAGGTCATGGGCGATGGATTGCTCGATGTCGGCCACGTCCGCGCCTGAGGCGGACGCCTCCTTCAGGTCCCTCTGCGCCAGCGCCAGGTAGGCCATATCGAGTGCGGGGCCCTGCGCCGCCTTCAGGTAGTAGGCCTTCCCCCGGCTCCGGTAGAGCTCGGAGAGCAGCGCCCTGTTCCTCGTGCCCGCGATGGCCCTGGTATACGACTCGACGGCCTCGTCGTACCTCTTCAGGACGATATAGCATTCCGCCGCGGCGAGATCGTACGATTCAGCGGGCAGGAACTGGCGGAGCTCCCGCGCCTTCGCATAGTTCTCCAGGGCCTTTTCGCACTCCCCGTTGCTCCGGTACCGGTTCCCCTCTGCCAAATAGTTGGGTGGAGAGTTGGGCGGAGAGCCGGGGGCGTCTCCCGGAGCGGGGTTCAGGGCGAAAGAGGCGGCGGGGGCAAGAAATGCGAGTGCGGCGATACACGAGAGGAAGAGCCTGCCCACAGAGCTGCCCGCCCTGCTCCCACGTCCCTGTTTGTTGTCCTGTGAGGCCATCGTCCCCTTTCCCGCGCGGCGCGGCGTGCCGCGCATGCAACCGCCGTGGCGGCGTGGTCGTGTACGCCCCCATTATACCAGATTCGTCCGCTTCGTATGCGGAAAGGAGGGAAGAGGTTTCGGTGTTGCCGGTGCGTATCATGCGGCGGATGCCCGGAGGAAAAGAAAAAATGCCGAAGGCGGGACTCGAACCCGCACGGCCTTGCGACCACTAGACCCTGAACCTAGCGCGTCTGCCAATTCCGCCACTTCGGCATTCCTGGGTGAAGTTTCATTATAGCACAAACAGCCTCTTCGTGGACATGCTTTCGCCTCCCGATCAGGGCAGACGCATCTAAAGAGCAATGGAAGGGAAAACAACAAGATTGCTTCAGTGTACGACCCTTCGCACTGACAAAGACAGGCAGAGGGAAAGGGTGAGAGGAAGACTAAGAGCGTCTAACAAAATGAACGTATAAGGGAATTTGTCATTCCGGCTCTTGTCCCGACCGGGATCGGTCGGAATCATTCCCTGGAAGGATTCCCGCGATCCCCGTCCAAGCGGGGACAGGCTCCGCTCCGCTTGCGGGAATGACAGAAGGACTTACTCCGGAGCCGCTATTGTTCATTTTGTTAGACGCTCTAAAGAGAAATCGTTTCTCTGTCATTGCGAGCGGAGCGAAGCAATCTCAAAGGGATAGCAACTGAGTAGATATTTTGATGCGATTGCCCTGCCTCCCGACCGGGGAGCGTGGCCCGGCTTGCCGCTGTGCTATAATAGAGCGCCTCGTACGCGGCGCCGCGCCCGGATTCGACGATTGCTCACGGTAGTGTTCGGTATTTCCTCCTCGGCCTGAAGCCCTTTTTCGTACTGTCATCCTCTGCTCCCCCTACGCTTTCTCTGCGCGCGGGGCGGCGCCGCGTACGAGAGTTTTATCCGAGGGAGCGTGTATGATCAAGAGGGGCATGGCAACGGCAGGTCTTCTTTTCTTGCTGGCGGGGTGCGCGGCAACGGCGCCGGAGGTTTCGCCGGGAGGATACAACGACCTGGGGGTCTCGCACCAGAACGGAGGCCGCTATGAACAGGCGATCTCCGCCTACAGCAAGGCAATCGCGCTCGATGCGCGCTACACCCCCGCCTACTACAACCGGGCGCGCGCATACCAGGAGAAAGGCGATGAGGAGCAGGCGCTGCAGGACTTCGGGAAGGTCCTGGAGCTGGACCCCTCCTTTGCACGGGCGTATAACAATAGGGGCGTCCTCTATTTCGCGAAGGGACTGTACGACCGGGCGCTGGAGGAATACGGCAGGGCCGTCGCGCTGAGCCCCCGCTATGCGGCCGCCTACGAGAACCGCGGGTACGCCTATTATGTCCGGGGGCAGTACGCCCTCGCCCTGGCTGATTACGACAGGGTCCTTGCGCTGGAGCCTTCCAATGCTAGGGCCCGCTCCCTCCGGGGCGGGATCCACACCGTTCTGGGACACGACGACCGCGCCCTGCAGGACTACACGACCGCGCTGACGGCAAACCCGAAAGATGCCCTCGCCGTCTACGGCAGGGCGATCGTGTACAGCCGGAAGAAACAGTACGCCCTCGCCCTGGCCGACTTCAGCAGGGCGCTCGAGCTGGAGCCCGCCCGGGCCACCGCATATTCCCTGCGGGGCGATATATTCAACGAGACGGGCTCCTACGAGCAGGCCCTCGTCGATTACGGCAGGAACATCGAGCTCGACCCCGGCCGCGCCGAGGCCTACAACAACCGCGGGCTCGTCTATTATAAGCAGGGGCAGTACGCCCTGGCCCTCTCCGATTACGACAGGGCTCTCCGGCTCGACCCGGTGAATTACAAGACCCTCTTCAATAAGGCCCTCGCCTGCGAAAAAGCGGGCCTGCTCAGCGACGCCTTTGAAGCGTATAAGAAATTTCTCGTCTATGCGCCTCTGACCGAGCCCTCCTTCGGCTACGTCCTGAAGAGGGTGAAGGAGATGGAGAAAAAAGCGGACGATCGCTCGGCCCGGTAAAGGGGGCCGGCTATGGTATTCTAGGGGATGCAGCGGCAGAGTCCGAGACGGTTTGTGATACGGGAAACGGTCGCACCCGGTGCGTCCGGGACCGTCTGCGACTTTCTGGCCACCCGTTCAGGCCTCTCGAAGAGCAGGGTCAAGGACGCGATGAGCAAGGGGGCCGTCTGGGTCCTGAGGAGGAGGGGAGGGCCGAAGCGGCTGCGGAGGGCCACGGCGCCCCTCGTTGCGGGGGACATCCTCGAGCTCCATTACGACGAAAAGCTCCTTTCCCAGGCGCCTCCCGAAGCGAAATGCCTGAGCGATCAGGGGCGGTACAGCGTCTGGTACAAACCGGCAGGGCTCGTTGCCCAGGGGACCCGGTACGGGGACCACTGCTCGCTTCTCCGCCGGGCGGAGCTGCACTCCTCTCCTCAACGGGAGGTGTTTCTTGTCCACCGGCTCGACCGGGAGGCAGCGGGCCTGATGCTCCTGGCCCACACCAGGGAGGCGGCTGCGCGCCTCTCGGAGCTCTTCCGCCTGAACCGCATCGTGAAGCACTACCGTGTCGAAGTCCTCGGCTGCCTCGGTGCACGGGGAACGCGGGGCGTCATCGACCGGCCTCTCGACGGCAAGCCGTCCCTCACCGAGTACGAAGTGGAGTCGTCGGATCCGGAGGGCGCTTCTTCCGTCGCCCGGGTGATCATCAGAACGGGGCGCCTGCACCAGATACGCCGTCATTTCGACGGAATCGGCCATCCCGTGATAGGAGATCCGAAATACGGAACAGGGAACAAAAACACGGAGGGGATGCAGCTCACTGCATGCGCCCTCGCTTTCCGCTGCCCCTTCCGGGGCCGGGAGGTGGAGTTCACCCTGCCGCGGTGAGAGAGGAAGCGGCGCCTGCCCTTTGCCGCCCCGGCTACAGCTCGACGAGGGGGAAATAGACGGCGAAAGTGGTGCCCTGCCCCATTTCGGAGCGGCACTGGATCAGGCCCTTGTGGTCTTTAACGATCCCGTACACGATGGAGAGCCCCAGCCCCGAGTTCCGGCCCTTTTCCTTCGTCGAAAAGTACGGCTCGTACATCTTGCTCTTCACCTCGTCCGCGATGCCGGGGCCGGTGTCGGAGATCTCGATCAGGGCGAAGCGCCTGGTTTCGTCGAGGGCGAAAGGCCCCTCCTCCTCGGCCCCGAAAATCTCCTTCGTCATAATCCTGAGGACCCCCACTCCCTCCATGGCGTCCGCCGCATTATGGATGAGGTTCATCAGCACCTGTTCGAGCAGCGAGGGGTTGCCGCGCACGTTCATGATATGCGCACAGAGGTTCCGTTGGTACGCGATCCCCTCCCCGAGGGCGGACAGGAGGGGTTTCTCAAGGCTGTCGATGAGGGTGTTGATCTCCACGTTCTCAAAGGAAACGTCCCGGTTGCTGCTGAAGGCGATGAGGTCGCGGACCAGCTTGCTCATCCGGTCGATCGCCACGTCCATGTTGTTGATGCACGAGCTGGGGAAGCCGGTGGGGGTCGTCCTCTGGCGCATAATGTGGACATACCCCCGCAGGATCGTCAGGATGTTGTTGAAGTCGTGGGCGATGCCCCGCGCGAGCGTGCCGGTGGCTTCGATGCGGGCCACCGCGACCAGCCTGTCCATCAGGTGTTTGTTTTCCCTCTTCTGCTCCTCAAGGCCTATCGCCATGCGGTTGAAGGCGTCGGCCAGCTGTGAGATCTCCTCGTAGGGGCCGGGGTGTATCGTCACTGCGTCCTCTCCCCTGCCGATCCTCTCCGCCGCTTCGGCGAAGTGGCGCAGCGGAACGGAAGCCCGGTCGACGAGGACGTAGATGATCAGGGCGCCCGAGAGGAGCAGCAGCAGGGTGACCCCGAAGACGGTGAACAGCAGGGAATGGACCTCGCTCATATAGTGGCTCTTGTCCATGGCGAGAGAGACGTAGCCGATGACCTTGCTTTTCCGCATCGGCTTGTTCTCGTAGAGCGCCGCCTCGCTGTCGTCGAGGATTTCGAGGGAGACCGGGCGGATGAACTCGAACGCGCCCGACGTTTCGACGAACCGCTCCGTCTTCATCACTTTCTCCCGCTCGGCGGGCGAGAGCTGGTGGACGGCCGAGAGGAAGCCGGGCGCTTTCCGCTCCTCGAAGAGAGGGTTCCATTGGTTGTTGTAGATCCGGATCGCGAGGACCGTCCTCAGGGGGAGGATGCCCTGCACCACTCCCGCAAGCTGCTCGGGGCTCTCCGCGAAGGTCCCGCTTACGGCGCTGTTGGAGAGGATGAGGGCGAGGGACTCGCCCTCCTGGATGAGGCCCTCCTTGATGCCGTGGACATGCATGCGGTAGAGGATGACCGACAGGAGCGTCTGGAGCACGAGCACCAGCACGGCGATGGTGAGGACCATCCGGAAAGTGAAGCTCTTCCTGTTCAGAGAGAACACCGGCCCCCTCCGCCGCCTACCGCACGATCTCTGCCCGCCGGAGGCCGGCTTCCCTGAGGGAGAGGGACATTTTCTGAGCGACCTTCTTGTTGACGGTGAGCCGCACCTTGCGCGCATACACCTTCCGGGAGAAGGTCTTTCCGCTCCTGATGATCTTCCCTACCAGCTCTCCGGTCTGCACCCCGATGTCGTAGGGGTCTACTTCAAGGGAGAGGACCGCCCCCCACGAGACGTATTTCCGTGCGAACGACACCAGGGGAACGCGGTTCTGGAACGAGTAGAGGAGCACGGCGTTGAACGCTTCCGGGCTCGCGACCGCGGGATCGGGCAGCATCAGCAGCACGTCCGGCCTGCTCCTGAGCTCCCGGAAGGCCACCGGCACGTCCTCCACCGCCTGCACCTCGAGCGGCACCACCTCGATCCCCCTGGCCCGGGCTGCAGTGAGGACCTCGTGCGCATAGCCCGACGCATTGCCCGGATGGTAGAGGACGCCTACCGTCTTGATGGGACCGAAGACCTCGACGATGCTCCCGATAAAGACATCCGGAGCGATGAGGATGCCGACTCCGGGGATGTTGTCCGCGAGGTCGGTATCCGACTCGTAGGGGATCGCCATCGTATAGACGAGGTTCGGGACCCGGGCGCTCTTGAGCTTCCGGAAGGCGTACGTCCCCACCGCGATGATCGCGTCCGGGTTCCTCTCCCCGAGCGAGGCGATCGTCTCCTGCTCCCGCTGAGGGGGGAGGAAGACGGTCGTCATCTTGCAGGGCAGCGTGCTTTCCATGCCGCTGACGGTCTGGTCGTAGAGCGGCAGGGCGTCGCTTTTGACCACGATGACGTCGCAGGCGTACGCTGCGCCGGAAAATATGCCGCCGCCAAATATGCCGCCAAATATTCCGGTAGAGCCGCCCCAAAAACCCGGAAACGGGACGAAAGCCCACAACAGCAGCCACAACAGCAGCCACGGCGGAAGACGGAGCGCCGGCCTGCGCGTCAACAGGCGCGCAGCTCCGGCCCTGAGGAGAGATACAAGCCTATTACCCATTCAAGAATTCATTCCTTCTGTTCGAGATCCTGCAGCACGAAATCCTTTAACGCTCTATCGAAAAAAGCTTTTTTGCAATCGACTCCCCGCATGCTCCCGCTCCGCACGAGGAGGCTGTACCGGCAGCCCCCGAAGCAGAGGGGCAGATACGCGCACCCGAGGCACTCCGCGTTCTTCCAGTTGTCGAGGCAGTGGCTCTCCCGGTGGTCCCGCGCTCCGTCGCGCACCGTGCCGACGCAGTAGGGGTCCCGCCCGATGAGGGCCGGGCATTTGTAGAGCCTGCCGTCGTAATGGGCCGTGAAGCAGCCCTCGTCCTCCAGGGCGCAGACCGCGACCCCCAGGCGGGGCGTCCTGTACCCCCGCTTGATGATCTCGCCCCGCAGGTACGCCGCGGCCTCGGCGACCCAGGGCTCGACGATCGGGTCGCAGCACTCCCGGAAGTCGGGCAGGGCGAACTCCGCGGACTCCCCGGTGACGGGGGAGAACATGACGGAGCGCACCCTGTCGGGCGTGAGCCCCTCGGCCAGGAAGTAATCGAGCAGCTCCGGGAAGCGGCGGTAGGTGCTCCGGGTGAAGTTGCCCGAGACCTGGAGCGTGGTGAGCCCGCAGACCTTCTTCATGTTCCCGACAATCGTGTCGAAGGAGCCGCCTCCCGCCTTGTACGGCCTGAGGGAGTCGTGCGTCTCTTGGGGGCCGTCGAGGGTGATACGGGCGCCCTGCAGGCCGAGGGGCACGAGCCTCTCCACCACCTTTTCGGTGAGGAGGGTCCCGTTCGTCACCAGCGAGAAGCGGTAGTGCTTCCCGCGCTGTTCGAGCGGCCCCTTCAGCAGGCCCGAGAGATAGGTAATGAGCCCGGTCGAAAGGAGGGGCTCCCCGCCGTAAAAAGAGAGGTGCACCGTCTCTCTCCCCCCGAAGTCCCGGCCGAGCACGAACCCGGCGAGGCCGCGCGCGGTCTCTTCGGTCATGAAGAAGTCGCCCTTCCGGGTCCCCTCGAAGCAGTACCGGCAGGCGAGGTTGCAGGCGAGGTTCAGGACGACCGTGAGATGGGCGCTTTTCGCGTCGCGGTTGTAGTCGTCGAAGAAGCGCTCCATCCTCCCCGGCTCGTCGTACTCGCCCCGGAGGATGCCGGCCTCGCGGAGGGCGTCCCTCTCCTCGTCCGGGAGGGCTCCCTCCCGGAGGTCGCGGAGGAGGGACTCATCAGCCCTGACCGCCGAACCATAGAGGGTCGAAAAGAGGAGGTGCTGCGCATCCCTCTTCTCTTCCCACACCGTGCAAAAACGTGATACCATTCCTTCTCCTCACTGCGGTAAAGATTCTTGACTGCGATAAAGGTCCGGGCCAAGATGGGCCGGAGAAGAGACACACGCCCCACTTCCCGGCCCGGCGTGGATACTTACAACGCCCCAAAAATGGGACCGTACGCGCCGGAGCAGCAAACACCGGTAATCCCGGTCGGCGTCTTCCCCTTCTGGAGCACCTGGATCCTCTTCATCGACAACATCACCTCCTTCTTCAAAAGCTGTATTTAAGGCCGGCCTCCCACCACCGGGAGGGGTTTTTGAAAGAGCTGAACCAGTATTGGGAGCCGTTGAAGAGGTTGCGGCCCGCCACGAAGAGGGCGACCGCGTGCCCCTTGCCGAGGAAGAAGGTCTTCTCCATGTCCAGGTCCACGAGAAAGGAGTCGTACACGGCCCCGTAGACGGCTTCCGCGTTCCACCACACGTACCTGCCCCTGAGCAGGGCCTTCAGGGCCTTTTCGGTGTTGTCGTAGTGCAGCCCGAAGTCGTACGTATAGCGGGGGGTGTTCCTGATCGTCTCCCCGGTGTCGCGGTCCTCGGCATCCACGAAGGTCCCGCCCGCGGAGAGCGAGACATTGTAGAAGGGCACCGTCTTCGCCTCGAACTCCACTCCCTGCCTCCTCTGGCGCCCCTTGTTCACCACGGTGAAGGTGGAGCTCGTTATCCTTTCCGTATCGAGGGCGTCCGAGACGTCGTGGCGGAAGAACGATATCTTGAGGAGGGCGTACCGGAGCGCCGTCGTCTCGACCCCAGCCTGGTACGACCAGACCTTCTCCACCTCGAGGTTCGGGTTGGCCCGGAAAAGGAGGTTGTCCCCGTAGGTGGCGAAGAGGGTCGGCAGGTTGAAGCCCCGGGCCACATACGCCCGGAGGAGAAGGCCGTCGCTGAGGCGGTAGGTCGCGCCGAGGCTCGGGCTGGTGAAGTCCCCGTTCGTGTCGCTGAAGTCGTACCGGAGCCCCGGGGTGAGGGCAAGGCGGTCGAAGTGCAGGGTGTCGTTCAGGAAGATGGCCCAGCGGAATTGGTCCTTCCTGTTGTCCGCGATGGTGGCGGACTTCAGGGTCCTCTCCTCCCCCTCGAGGCCGAGGACGAGGTTCTGGATCCCCTTTTTATACGTCATCTTCAGGTTCGCGGCCTGGGACCTGTTGTCGTAGACCGCCTCCGAGAGCTGCATGCCGCTGCTCAGTTGGTCGGTGAGAATCCTGGAGGTCTGTTCGAGGCTGCTCAATGAGGCGTCGAAGGTCAGTGCGTCGGAGGGGCGGTAGGCGAGGGAGAGGGTCGTGAAGAAATATTTGAAGCTGTTCCGGAACGAGAGGTCGAACGTCTCGTACTGTCCCTGCCCCCGGTCTCCGTCGTTGTAGCCCGCGCTGAAAGAGAGGTCGAGGGAGTCGGCGGGGGAGTACCGGAGCTTGGTGTAGAAATTCCCCTGGTCCACCTCGCTGTTTGGGGTCAGCCCCCCGCTCCGGAACCGCTCCGCGTTCAGGTAGTACGAGAAGGCGTCCAGCCTGCCGTAGAGCTCGCCGGTGAGGTGGTGCGTGTCCTGCTCGCCGAGGGAGGCGGTGAAGACCCCGCGCAGGGGCTTCGTGGTGTTCCCCGCCTTCGTGATCACGTTGATCACGCCCCCCAGGGCCGAGCCCCAGGCCGAGGAGGCGGGCCCCTTGATGATCTCGATCCTCTCGATCAGCGCCGCCGGGATCGAGCCGACCTCCACGAGGTTGTCCGAGGCGGTGTTCATCCTGATCCCGTCGAGGTAGAGCGTGACATGCGCGGGGTCCGCGCCTTGGATGAGCGCGGTGGCGATGGTGCCGGGCCCCCCGTACGCCCGGATCTGGACCCCGACCACGGTGTTGAGCACGTCGGCGAGGGTATGGGCGTGCAGCGGGTCTATCTCCCTCGGAGTGATGACCGCGATGTTCTCGGGGACCTGCGTGATCGGTTTCGGGCTCCGCGTCGCCGTCGAGACGAGAAGCTCGTCGTCGAAGAAGAGCTTCAGGTAGTCTTTTTCCACCTTTCTCCCTGCGGCCTCTTCAGCCGTTTCTGCGAAGACATGCACCGGGACCGCTGACATGAACGTAAACGAAACCAGAAGTGCGAAAAATCGTCTCAAAAACATCGCATTGGCCTCCCTGTCGCCACGAGTATCTATTGTACACGAAATTGCACCATAAAAAAAGATATATGGCACGCTCTACCGTATTATCAGGGAAGGAAGATAAAAAAGCAAGAATATCAGTGGTGTATGCACTAAAACTGCACTACGTGCGGAGAGGGCAAATACAACTATTTATGCAGGTGTCTGTTTTTTCTGTTTTTTTCTCTGTTTTGGCTGCCCGTTCGAATAGGTGAGGATATGGAGAAGAGGGCGGAGAGAGGGGGCGGAGCACCTTGCCTTTCCCCCTCTTAGGGTAAGAGGGGGTGAGGGGGAGTTACGAATGTTGCCTCCCCTTACGCTAAGGGGAGGTGGGGACGGGTTATTATTGCGGTATCTTCTGCTCCAGTTTAGCCAGGACGCTCTGCAGAGCGAGCAGCACCTCATGGTTCCAAAACCTCATTATCTCGATTCCTTGTCTCTTCAGGTATTCCGTGCGGGCTGCATCCTGCTCCCTCTTCGTGGAGTGAGTGTGCTGTCCGCCGTCCAGCTCCACAGCGAGCTTCATCTCCGGACAATAGAAGTCTACAATATAGCGGCCAATGCTGTATTGACGGAAGAATTTCATTCCGTGAAACCCTCTGTTGCGCACTTTTGCCCACAATGCCTTTTCTGCATCGGTTTGGTTATGCCTCAATTCCCGGCGTTGTTTCTTCAGGGTGCGATCATTGAGAAGGTGCTTCATTGCTCGTAATTCCCCTTCGCTCGCTCGTAACTCCCCCTCACCCCCTCTTAGGGTAAGAGGGGGGACGGTAAAAGGAGTGTTGCACCATTCTATCCTGACTTTACGGGCGAAAACAATAGCAGGTGGAAACAGTATCGATTTCCGCTTTCCCTGGGTGTAGAGGGGTTACGCCGGGAGGTGCTACGCGGAGAGCGCTTTCAGGTGGTCGAAAAAG
>JAXLZK010000025.1:0-56703 GCA_046350935.1 Thermodesulfovibrionales bacterium | reverse complement strand
TGGAATGCAAAGCACATTGTGGATTGCTCCAAAAAGTATGGAGTCTATAGCTAGAAATAACCACTACCAAACAAGGAGGAAGAAACACTATGTCAGCAGAAAAAGAGCAGGAGATAATCAAGAGATTGCAGGATGCCGTCATCAACTACAAGGCAGCCGATGCGAAGAAGGCGGCCGAAGAGGCAGTGGCGCTGGGACTGGACGCCTACAAGGTGACCATGGACGGCCTCGCCGGCGGCATGGAAGTCGTCAGCCAGAAGTTCGACAACCATGAGTATTTCGTGCCCGAGACGCTCCTTTGCGCAAAGGCGCTGTACTCTGCGCTCGACATCCTGAAGCCCCACATCAAGGTGCAGCAGGGCGGCGCGAGGGGACAGGTCGTCCTCGGGGTCATGCAGGGAGACGTGCATGACCTCGGCAAGAACATCATCAAGGCGATCTTCGAGGCATCGGGCTGGACCGTGCACGACCTCGGCCGTGACGTTCCCCTCAAGAAGTTCGTTGAAGAGCAGCTCAAGACGGACTCCGACATCGTGATGCTCTCTGCGATGATGACCACCTCCATGGTGGGCATCAAGAAGCTGATCCCGATGATCAAGGAGAAGAACCCCAAGGTGAAGATCATGATCGGCGGTGCTCCGATCACCGAAAAGACGGTGGAGGAGTACGGGGCGGACGTGACGGCCGACAACGCTCCCAATGCGCTGCGCGAAGCGATGAAGATGCTCGAAACCCTCAGGAAAGGTGAAGCTGCGTAACCTGTAGCTTTGCTCCGGCAGACATGCTCCGGGGGAGGCGCTGCCTCCCCCGGGCACCACAGGGAAAGGGAACAACGACAACGGAAGAAACTAAATTCTAAGAGCGCATTCTTTAACGGGGGAGTGCTCGGCCGTTTTCTCCCGGCTCTTTCTCCGGCCGAGGAGTCGTGTGCGGGATGAGAAACTTAGGGTTTAGTTTTTTTTGCGGCCTTTCCCGGTAAATCGGAAAATAAGGAAGCATTGGAAATAGAGGAACGGCGTCTTATGAGACTCGGAAGAAAGCAAAGAAAATGAAGGAGGCAACACACATGGAACACACGATTATTTTTCAGCCCTCCGGCAGGCGCGGGCAGGTCCCGGAAGGGACCACCATCCTTGACGCCTCGCGGAGGCTGGGCGTGGAGATTGAAGCGCCCTGCGGCGAACAGATGGTCTGCGGCAAATGCCGCATAAAGGTGATGGAGGGGAATTTCCCGAAGGAGGGGATCACCTCTGCGATGAGCCATCTGAGCCCCCAGGACGAGAAGGAGCTTAAAGTTCTCGAACGGAAAGAGTCCGAGGAGAATGTCCGCCTCGCCTGTGTGACGAAGGTGTACGGAGACGTCCTCGTCTTCGTGCCCGAAGGGAGCCGGACCGGCAAGCAGATCGTCAGCAAGGCGGCGCGGAAGATCAAGGTGAAGCTGAAACCCGCCGTCAGGAAGTACTATGTCGAGCTCCCCGAGCCCAACCTGGACGACCCCCTGGGAGACTTCGAGAGACTGGGGGAGGCGCTTGCAAAGGAGCATGGTCTCAAGAAGCTCACTATCGATTACCGAGCCCTCCAGAAGCTGCCCGACGTGGTGCGGCAGAGTGACTGGAAGGTGACGGCCACCGTCTGGATGGGCCAGGAGGTCATCAGGGTCGAGCCCGGGAAAGTCGAGACGAACATCGGGCTGGCGGTCGACATCGGCAGCACCACCTGCGCCAGCTACCTTACCGACCTCAACACCGGAGAGGTCCTCGCGACGGAGTCCATGATGAACCCGCAGGTGCGCTACGGAGATGACGTCATGTCCCGTATCACCTACTGCATGCTGAACGAGACCACCGGCCTCAAGGAGCTGCAGAGGACCATTATCGAGGGCCTGAACACCATGGTGGCGAATGCCGCGAAAAAAGCGGGCTTCACCACCGAGGACATCAGCGAGATGACCGTAGTGGGCAACACGGCCCAACACCACCTCCTCCTCGGCATTAATCCGGAATTCATGGGAGTGGCGCCCTTCACCCCCGCCCTCCACGCATCGACGGATATCAAGGCGGAACGCTTCGGGATCAACATCCTTCCGGGGGGCAACGTCCATGTCCTGCCCATCGAGGCGGGCTTCGTGGGCGCCGACAACGTGGGCTGCCTGCTCGCGGACTCGCCGCAGAAGAGGGAGGAGATCACCCTCCTCATCGACATCGGCACCAACGGCGAGCTGATCCTCGGGAACAAGGACAAGCTCCTCTCCTGCTCCTGCGCCACCGGTCCCGCGCTGGAAGGCGCGCAGATCGAGTTCGGCATGCGTGCGGCGCCGGGCGCCATCGAGAGGATCAAGATCGATGAGAAGACCCTCGAGCCCACCTACCGGGTTATCGGCAACGAGAACTGGAGCGACGGGAAGACCAATATGAAGGCGAAGGGCATCTGCGGCTCCGCCATCATCGACGGCATCGCGGAAATGTTCCGGGCCGGCATTCTCAAGAAGAACGGGAATCTCGATACGGACGTCAAGTCGGACAGGATCCGGATGGGCGAGAAGGGCGTGTCCGAATACGTCCTTGCCTGGAAGCACGAGACCTCCATCGACCATGACATCGTCATCAATCAGAAGGACGTGCGCGCCATCCAGCTCGCAAAGGGCGCCCTCTACTCGGGCTGCATCATCATGATGCGCAAGCTCGGGGTGAAGTCCTTCGACAGGCTCGCCATTGCCGGAGCCTTCGGCAGCCACATCGACAAGGTGGCGGCGATGCTCATCGGCATGTACCCCGACTGCCCCCTCGACAAGGTGGAATACGTCGGGAACGCCGCGGGCGACGGTGCCCGTATCGCGCTTCTGAACATCGATAAGAGAAAAGAGGCGAACGAAGTGGCGCGGCGGGTCGAGTACGTGGAGCTGGCGCTTGAAGAAGACTTCAACGACCGCTTCGGCGAGGCTATGCAGTTCCCGCACATGGTCGACGAATTCCCACACCTGAAGGACATCCTGCCGCCCGTGAAGTAGAAGCAGGATTCAGGAGGACAGGAAGCAGTGATCAGGGAAGAGGCACGGCCCGCCGAAGGGGGGGCCTGCCTCTTTTTAACATATGCGAAGGAAACCGGCTGCCGGAAAAATGCACTCCGGCAGCCCACAGGAAACCAGCAGTAACAGAGAGTCAACAGGAGGCACACAATGAAGACACTGAAAGGATTCAAGCAAAAACACCAGGACGCGGCGAGCCATGAAGTGCACCGGGCAGCCGTCTCCAGGGGCATGAGCACTGTTTTCGAGCGTTTCGAGGCCCAGCAGCCCCAGTGCGGGTTCTGTAAGAAGGGGTTGAGCTGTCAGCTCTGCTCGGACGGACCCTGTCGCATCAGCGCAAAGTCGCCGCTGGGCGTCTGCGGCGCTTCCGGGGATGTTATCGTGGCCCGCAACCTGCTGCAGCTCGCCATCATGGGCACCGCGGCGAATACCTACCAGTGCAGGAATCTCGCCAACACCCTCAAGGCGATCGGGGAGGGGAGATCGTCCCTGACCCTGAAAGACCCGGTCAAGCTCCAGCGGATGTGCCAGGGGCTGGGCATCGACCATACGAAGCCGGTGAACGAGCTGGCCTCCGCCTTCGGCGATTTCATCCTGGGCGAGATCAACAAGCCGACTCACCAGCCGCTCACCCTGATGGACTACTTCTCCCTCGACAGCCGCAAGGAAGCGTGGAAGAGGGAGGGTATTTACACCGGCGGTCCGGCCAACGAGATCATCACCGCGCTCTCGAAATGTATGACCAACGTGAGCAACGACCCGGTCGATCTCCTGAAGACCGCCCTCCGCCTGGGGCTCAGCAACGAGTACGTGGCCCTCTGGGGCATCACCGTGATGCAGGACATCATCATGGGCACCGCCGACATCGTTCCAAGCGAATCCAACATCGGATGCCTCGACCCGAAAACGGTCAATATCGTCGCGAACGGGCACCAGCCGGTCTTTGCGAGCTTCCTCATCGAAAAGGCGGGCTCTGAGAAGTTCCAGGCCGCCGCGAAAAAGGCCGGCGCAAAGGGGATCAAGGTATACGGCTCCCTCTGCGAGGGGCAGCAGCTCATGAATGTCTCGGGCCGCGGCGAATACAAAAACGTCTTCGGGGGCCAACTGGGCAACTGGATCCAGGAGGAGCTCTTCATCGCCACCGGCGTGGTGGACGTTTTTCTGATGGACCTCAACTGCGCAGTGCCCTCCCTGAAGGATTTCGCCGACACGTACGGGACCAAGCTCATCAGCACCGACCCGGTGGTGCGCTTCACCGGGGTGCAGAACATCGACTTCAATCCTGAAAACGCAGAAGAGCAGGCGGAAAAGATCATCGAGACCGCCATCAAGACCTTCAAGGCGCGCAAGAAGGCGAAGGGAGAGGTCACCCTGCCTTCCGGGAACGGAAAGAGCTCCTGCATCGGCGGGTACACAACCGAAACGGTGCTCAAGAAGTTCGGCTACGACATCAATAACTATATCGAAGAGGTGAAGAAGGGGAATATCAAGGGCGCGGCCGCCGTGGCGGGCTGTACGACGGTGCGCCACGGTCAGGGCGGCAAATCGATCCGCGACCTCACTCTTGAGCTGATCAAGCGCGACATCATGGTCATCGGCGCGGGCTGCTGCTCCTCCACCCACCAGAACAACGCCATGTCCACGATGGAGATGACGAAGCTGGCAGGACCCGGGCTGCGGGCTGCCTGCGAGGCCCACGATATGCCTCCCATCATCTCCTACGGCTCCTGCACGGACGTGGGAAAGATACTCGACACGGTGTCGGCCCTGGCATGGACCCTCGGCTGCGACACGAGCCAGCTTCCGGTGGCAGCCTCCGTCCCCGAGTACATGGAGCAGAAGGCCATCGCCGACATCTTCACCGTCCTGGCCTTCGGCCTGCTCACGCATGTTTCCCCGGAACCCATGATCGGCGGCAGCCCCCTCGTGGTGGACTACCTGACGAAGGACATGGTCAAGGTAACCGGGGGAAAACTGCTGCTCGAGGATGACCCGGTCAAGGCCGCGGACGCCATCGAGGCCCATATCATGGCGAAGCGGAAAGCGCTCCGTCTCGGGTAAGGGAGGGGGATACCCTACCTGCGGGTACGGCTTCCGGAAAGGGGCCGTATCCGCGTTTTTGTCATGTATGCCGTTTTCCGGAGGGACACATGAACAGCACGGAAAAGAAGTCCGTCCTCTTTATCAGCTGCGGCATCTTCAAGGATGAGCTTGAGTATCTGCTCAGGGAAAAGAAGCTCGACGGAGAGGTCGTCTTCCTCGACGCCGCCCTGCATGTCAATTTCGACCGGCTGAAGGAAAAGCTCGTGGGGGCGCTGCAGGAGCACCGGGGGCGTACGGACGACCTCAAGGTGGTCTACGGCTACTGCCATCCCGAGATGCAGGAGATCATGGAGAACTACCAGGCGAAGAAGATCCGGGCGGGGAATTGCCTCGAAGCGATGCTGGGGAAGGAAGAGCTTCAGCGCCTCTCGTCGGGTCCGAAGACCTTCTTCCTCTCAGCGGGGTGGATCAACCATTGGGAGGAGATGTTCCGGCAGGGGAAAGAGGATTTCGACTTCGATTTCGAGGCGATGTTCGATTCGTACCAGCGGATCGTCGTGCTCGACACCGGGATCATTCCCCTGGACGAGGAGAAGCTGCGGAAGTTCAGTGAATTCACCCGGCTCCCCGTCGAAAGGAAAGCTATCACCCTTGACTACTTTATGAAGCTCGTACAGAGCATCTGAAGGCGGTCCGATAGTATTTCGGTAGCCTCTGGTGTCGGTATAGGGCAAGGGGAAATCCTTTTCACTCACCTTCCCCCGCCTTTGCTGCGTGGATCTCACTGGAACCTCTCTTGCCTGAACAGGGGTCCTCTGGTGAGGGGCTAAGAGGCCACCCTCTTTCTTTGCGAGCGAATTCCTCCGTGGTCTCAGGGGATCTCCTCATTCCTCTTCCGTGGGACAGGTGTTCATTTCTATGTGTCCCCTCCCTTGAGGGGAGGGGAGAAAGGGGAGGGTATCCTGCCCCCTTCTGCTCTTCCAGCCTTCTGCTCATCCAGACGCTCGCTGCAGACAAGAGGATACCCCCCTGCCCCCTGTGTCCTTTTCCTCTACCTCTACCTGTCTTTGTGACAGGATACCACCTACCCCACACTTCGTTTCAGAATCCGTTACCTCGGCGAAAACCGAAGCCTTTCTCAGACCGTCACCCCGGCGAAAGCCGGGGTCCAGTTCCTGCAGCCATTCCGGTAGGGAGATGTCATTCTTGCCGTCATTCCGGCTCGTCCGGAACCTTTCTTCTGAAGGATTCCCACTATCCCCGACACGCGGGGACAGGCTCCGCTCCGCTTGCGGGAATGACACAAAGTGGGGAGGCGCTATTTTCTCTTTAAAGAGAGTGGGGGGGAAAGAGTCAGAGGGATTTAGAGCATCTGACAAAATGACGTGGTACTCCGAAGCGTTGTCATTCCCGCTTGTCGGGAATCCTTCTTACAGCAGGAAACGATTCCGGACGAGCCGGAATGACAAATTCATTTTGTTAGACGTTCTAAATACTGCCATCCAACCGCAGCTCTTCAGGAAAGGAAGCGGCCGCTTGTTCGTGATATTCGGTCATGTTTACTCAGTTTCCGTGCGTAGCTTAAAAACCGACTGACCCAATAAGCATAAAAGATCACCCGGTTTGCCGGGACAAGCTTGTGTTCGAGCAAATACTTTTAAAAGTCAGGCAGAGCAGCTTGTGCGCTTCTTGCAGCGGTTCCCATAAAAGCCTCTATACTCTTTTAGCCGTAATATCAGAGAATGCAAAGACAGTAACGTTTGTGTTATTAAAAAGAATAGATTTTTATCATTGATATAAGCAACACAATATGCTATGTTCATATGCAATTTTCTGAACTGCCAACTTGGCAGATTAAACGTTAGGATGATTAAACAATGGCAGGAAATGGGGACACATACCAATAATTGATGCTAAGAGGGTACTATAGGTAGAATTAAAGCATGAAAAGGATTGCAAGAGCAGTTGCCGAAAGCAACCCCATCAACATTGTCCAAAGGGGCAATAACAGAGAGGATGTTTTTACCGATCCCAAGGACCGGGAGCAGTATTTGATGCTACTGAAGAAATATTGGATAAATGGCAGGCCCCTGTGTTGGCATACTGCCTGATGAGCAATCATACTCACCTGCTTGTGAGGCCTGCAACTGAGCAAGCTCTACAAGATGATGCAAGGAACATTGTGACACGCAGTATTACAACAGTAAATATGGAAGGACAGGCAGGCTGTGGGAAGATTTCATTCCTTTATAAGTGGATCCGAGGATATTTCTGAGCAGTAGCCCGGTATATCGAGCAAAATCCCCAGCATCACGGAAAGGTATCCATACTCAAGCGCGCGATAACAGACAGAGGACTCAGTATTGGGAGAGGAGATTTTTCACTTCTGACAACGAAAGCATTATTTCCAGATGCTTCGTTCTGATCTGACCGAGGAGGAATAGAAGGATTGCGTTATCATAGCAGGCAGGCCCCTGTGGAGGAGAAGAGTTCGTGCAAGGGATCGAGAAAGGCTAAGGAGGTCGTTGGCGCGAAGGCCGAGGGAAGGCCCAAAAAGAACCGTGAGTAACTTATTGGTATGTGTGTCCTATTTTCCCATTTTTACCTATCTATTTCAAGAAATAATTCACGCACGGAGTATTTTAATGAAGACTATGGAGAAATAGTTGATTCCTGGGAGTCAATAGAAAGCGAAGCCGGGCTGGGCGTTGACTGGGCAGAGGCCGAGAAAAGGTGCTGGAGATGTGGCTATAAAAACTACCTGTACGATGCCATATTATTCCGATTCATTAGGCGGAAAAGATATCCCTCAAATTTAGCGTGTACGAGGTGTCATCGTGAGACAGCCAAATCATACAAATCCTAAGTATATTGGGAGAGGAGCCTTTTTATGATTCTGGACACAAAAAGGGTTCGATGAATTTGAAAAGATGTTTAAGAAAGCCATTTTCAAACCTTGATAAAACAAAATAAACATTGATGAAGTGAACAGAATACTTTCATCTGAAAATGGAAAAAGCTTCTTGGAGGAGAGGGGCGGCTAAACCCTTGACAATTGCCTGCGTTATCTCTGAAGTTGAAAATGTTTTTGAATCTAAACAAGGAGCCGTTTCACTATATTGGACCGCGCGGCGCTGCCCAAAAGAACCGTGAGACCGAAGAATAATGATAAAATAATCTATGAATTTTACTCTATCCCCACTAATCGGATACTCTCTCAAAAAGCACGGGGTTTCATTTCATGAGGCATCGACAGTGTTCGGTGGTCCGCTGTCAATAACCTTCAACGATCCTGACCATTCAACAGGAGAGCACCGCTTCCTGACTTTCGGCTATTCCAGGTTAAATCATTTACTGGTTGTCGTTCATACTGAGCGGCGTGGAAAAACAAGAATAGTAAGCGCAAGGCGCGCTACAAGGCAAGAGAGGAAAATATATGAAGACGGCTAAAAAAGAGGAAATACGTAAAGAGTACAAACGGGAAGACTTAGGCAGAGGGACAAGAGGCAAGTACTTTGAAGACTACAAAAAGGGAACCAACCTTGTTCTTTTGAGTCCTGATGTTGCGGCAGCATTTCCTGATGACGCTTCGGTCAATGAGGCCCTGCGCAGCCTGATGAAAATAGCGCGGCAAACCGCGTGTCGAACAAAGTGCTCCACCGGGCGTGGTGAAGCCCACGCCGCTGGCCTCAAGCGTAAATAGAAAGAGAGATAGCCGTCTTTCAGGTTGACAAAGGGGAGGCGCAACTTATATAACATAACAAACGGGTGCCGAAAGGCTTAATAGGGAATCCCGCGCAGGTGTCACCACCGAATCGGGAGCGGTCCCGCCGCTGTGACCGGGGACAAAAGCCGACTGAGCCACTGGGGAGAGAATCCTGGGAAGGCCGGCGAGTAGGATGAACCGGAAGCCAGAAGACCTGCCTGAGATATCTCATCGCACAGAGCCTGCAGTTTACGATACGAACGGGAAAGAGCTCTTTTGAATGATAAGGAGCCGGCTGCCGGAGGCGATGAGCATGGCCGCTACGCCATTATGAGAACCTTTTCGAGGATGGAAGGTACGGGGATGAAGAAAACAGGGTGCAATCCCCAGGGCAGATGCCCTGGGGATTTTTTGTTCCATGCAGCGTAACGTGCTGCCCCTCATGAAGCACGACCCACAGGGGAACGGTCCGCAATATCTGGAGGACCTGGCCACTGGATACTGGTTTTCCCAGGCGCTCTTCACCGCAGTGGAGTCGGGGATATTCCCTCTCCTCGAAAAAGGGGGAAAGACCGCCGCTGAGATCGCCGCCGCCCTCGACTGCGCGCCGCAGAGTCTTCCGCGGTTCCTGCACGCCCTCTGCACTCTCGGACTCCTGCACCATGACGGGGACCTCTATTTCACCACACGTCTTTCCAGCGACTATCTCATTCCCGGCAAGCAGGCGTACCAGGGAGAGTCCATCCTCTGGCGGAGAGACCTCATCCCCCACTGGGCAGGCCTGGGGAAGTGCCTGAAAGAGGGGAGGCGGGTCGACTGCAAGCCGGACAGCGAGGACCCCGCACACCGGGCGGAAAGGATACGGAAATACATCCGCGCCATGGACTGCATCGCGCGGATAAAGACGCAGGAGATCCTTCCCCTTTTCGGGGAGGCGCTTCCCGGGGAGGAGATCCTCGATGTCGGGGCGGGCTCCGGCGCTGTTGCCGCGGGCTTTCTCGAAGAGACCCCTTCCCTCCGCGCCACACTGATGGATATCCCAGATGTGCTGGAATTTACCGGAGAGCTGATGCGGGAAAGGGGCCTGGGGGAGAGGGTAACCCTCTGTCCCGCCAACATCCTTGAAGAGTGGCCGGTGGAGAAGGGACGCTTTTCCCTCGTCATTCTTTCCAATATCATCCATGCGTATTCCGAGCAGGAGCTCCCTTCGCTCCTGGCCCGCGCCGCAGAATGCCTGGGTCCGGGAGGGGTCATGGTGATCCACGATCTCTTTTTCGAGCACCACCCTGAAAAGGCCGCCCTCTTCGACCTGAACATGTTCATCAATACCTACAACGGAAGGATCTTCTCCCTGAAAGCGGTCGGGGAGGAGTTGGTGCGGCAGGGACTCTGCACTCTCGACCCTGTTGCGCTGGGCACCGACACCGCGCTGCTCGTTGCGGCGCGGGAGCCGGAAAGCCTCGCCCGGGTATGGGTGAGCCCGGAGGACCGCCTCATTGCGAAAGTCAGGGAGCTGGGGTTTCAGGTGCAGCCCTTTTCCGTGGACGGCATCCATGTCCCCGGCTGGACGCATCTGCGCTGCCGCTTCGGGTGCGACCGGTACGGGAGCCCCCACTGCCCGCCCCACAGCCCGGCCCCGCAGGAAACGCGGGAGCTCCTGGGGGACTACACCCGCGCCCTGCTCCTCGCAGGAGAGCCGCCCACGAAGGCTTTCCAGCGGAGGGTGCTGCGGGCGGAAAGAGAGGCCTTTGTTGCGGGGTATCACAAGGCCTTCGCCCTCTGGGCGGGTCCGTGCTCCCTCTGCGAGACCTGCACGACCGACGGTTCCTGCCGCAATACCCGCGACAGCAGGCCCTCCATGGAGGGGGCGGGGATCGATGTTTTCGAGACCGTCAGGCGGGCGGGCTTCGCCCTCCGCACGTTGGGGAAGAAGGACGATTTCATCAAATACTACGCATTGCTTTTACTGGAGTAGACACCATGCGCATTCTCCTTGTACAGGCACCCTCTGTGGAGGGACCCTCCTCGGAAAAGGTCTACCCCCTGGGGATCGTTACCCTCGCCGGGCCGCTGAAGGACGGGGGGCACGACCTGCGGCTCCTCGACATGAATATCGAACAGGACCCCTTCGGCACCCTGAAGGAAGCTCTCCTGGAGTTCCGTCCCGACGTGGTGGGGGTCTCCCTGCGGAATATCGACCCCCTGGGCAACAAGACCGCCTCCCTGGTTCCTCCCTTCTCTGTCGCGGTCAAGATGATCTCTTCCCTTCTGCCCCGGGCGACCATCATCGCGGGGGGGACCGGCTTTTCCCTCTTCCCCGAACGCCTGATGCAGGAGCTGCCGGAGATCCGGTACGGCTTCGTCGGGGAGGCCGAGGCCGCCTTCCCTCTCCTCCTCTCTTCCCTGGACAATCCTCCGCGTCTGAAGGGGCTCTGCTGGAGGAAAGGCGATACCCTCATGATGGCGCCCCCCTCTCGCGACTTCGATATGTCCCGGTACCTCCCCCCCGACCGGAGCGTGCTCGACCCCACCCGCTACCTCTCCCTCAACTCCTATGTGCCGGCCCTCGGGATCGAGACCAAGCGCGGATGTCCCTTCGGGTGCTCCTACTGCGTCTACCCGAAGCTGCAGGGAAAGAAGATGCGCTGCCGTCCGGCGGCGGCGGTGGTGGACGAGATGGAGTCCCTGCACAAGGAATACGGGATCGAAAGCTTCCATTTTACCGACCCGGTCCTGAACATCCCGCCGGGGCACCTGGACGAGATCTGCAGGGAGATCATCAGAAGAAAGCTGAAGGTGCGCTGGGACGGGTTCATGAGGGAGGACCAGTTGAACGAGCGGAACGTCGCTCTCTACGAGAAGGCGGGATGCGAGTGCTTCTCCTTCTCCCCGGACGGCCTCTGCAGCGAGGCGCTCCGGGCGCTGGGGAAGAGGATGAAGGAAGCGGACGTCCTGAAGGCGGCGGAGCTCACGGCGCGCACCGATGTGCTCAGCGTGTATCACTTCATGGTGAACGTGCCGGGGGAGACGGAAGAGACCGCGGAAAAGGGGGTGCGCCTCCTGGAGCGCATCTACGAGCTGCACAGCAGGAAGAGAAACCTGGGCACGGTGGTGCTGAACAATATCCGCATCCTGCCCGGGACTCCCATCGAGGCGAAAGCGCAGGAACAGGGGGTCCTCCGGCCCGGGGCCGACCTCCTCTACCCGACCTACTACAACCCTCCGCCCTTCGAGGCGCTGCGCTACCGGTTGGAGACGCTGCATTTCTGTAAAAACACTTTCATGTGGCAGGAGATTCAATGAAGATACTTTTGCTGGAGCACCCACGGAGCATCAACCCGGAACGCTGTAACGACATCGCCAACACTCCCCTCTCTTCGTGCCTTCTGAGCGGCTATGCGGCAGGCATGCTGCAGAGCAGGGGCCACGAGGTGGAGATCGTCGAGGGGTTCCTCGACAGGCTCGCCTATCCCGAGATCGCGGAGAGGGTCCGGGCGATGCGGCCCTCCCTCCTCGGCGTACACATGGTCTACCACTGGGAGCGGAATTCCGCCCTCTTCCACTTCCTCGAACAGATGAAGGACGAGCTCGGCCTCTCTGTCGTCGCCTACGGCTTCTACCCCACCATCGCCTTCGAGGAGCTCCTGAAGGACTGCACGGCCCTCGATGCGGTCATCCTCGGCGAGCCGGAAACGACCTTTGCCGGACTGGCCGAAATCATACGGCAAAAGGGAGACCCGCTTGCCCTCAAGGGGGTCGCGGCGCGGGACGCCTCCGGGGTTGTCCGCTGGCAGCCGGGCGAGCTCGTGGAGGACCTCGACTCCCTCCCGTTCCCTGTACGCACGGAAGGGCTGTACCGCATCCCCGAAGTGAATATTCAGGGGAGCCGCGGGTGCTATGGGAAATGCACCTTCTGCTACATCAACCCCTTCTACGGGAAGGGCTCCCTCTGGCGGAGCCGGAGCCCCGAGAATATCATCGCGGAGATCGACTCCGTCATCGCGGCAAAAGGGAGAAAGGACTTCTATTTCACCGATCCCAATTTCTTCGGTCCGGGAAGGAAGGGGCAGGAGCGCGCTCTCCGCATCGCCTCCCTGCTGAAGGAGCGCCGCCTCCATTTCGGGATCGAGGGCAGGGTCAACGACATCCATGACGAGACCATCGGGCCGCTGGTGGAGGCCGGACTGCGGCATATCCTCATCGGCCTCGAGAGCGGCAAGGACGATTCGCTGCAGCGCCTGAACAAGATGACCACCGTGGCGCAGAACGAGAATGCCCTCGCCGTGCTCCGGCGCCACGGGATCGAGCCGAACGTGGGGTTCATCATGTTCGAGCCCGAATCCACGCTCCACGACGTACGCACGAACTTCGAGTTCCTCAGGCGGAACGACCTGTTGAAAAACCTGCCCATCACCGCCAATGTCCTGTACCACCACCAGATCGTGCTGAAGGGGACCCCCGCCTACCGCCACCTCAGGGAGACGGGCAGGCTCAGGACCGAATCGGCGACGGCATATGAGGGAACGGCGGCCTTCGCTCGCCCGGAGGTGGCGGCGCTTGCCGCCATGATGCGGCGCATCACCAACTTCCTGTTCAACCGGATGGCGGACATCTGGAGCGGGAAAGTGATCGAGCCGGTCGGCGCCCGGCAGCGGTACGAGCGGGTGAACCGGCTGCTGGTCGGGACCTTCGAGAAGACGCTGCAGGCGCTGGAGGCGGGGGTGATGCCGAATGTTGCAGAGACGGACCGGGCGGCCGGGAGCACCGAGAAGGAGATGGACGAGATCCTGAGAGGGAAGGAAGTGCAGCCGCTCAAATGCACCGCCTGACTCCGGGAAGACCTGACCTATCTCTCCTGCCGCAGCCACATCTGCGCTTGCCGGGGAGGAAGGGCAAACTCGAAGTGATCACCGCCGACCTGCATGTCGTGCCGGTGGATTTGACAACGGTACCGGCCATGGCGCAGTCCGTACGTCCAGATGCGCGGATGCTGCCACTCCTCCGTCTTGTTGATAGCCACTATCCCGCAATCCCCACGGGCGAACACAAGGAAGCCGTCCGCTTCGAACAAAGATCGCTGCGGAGCGCCGTGCACCGCGTTATGGAAAGCGATCATGCCGACAATGTCGCTCCTTTTCCAGGCAGCGCACCAGCGGTCCCTATCACACTGATACGCTAGTGCACTTTCGTTATGATCGGAGAAGACCAGCGGAACGCCCCCGTCGCGGCCGAGAAGATAGGCGTTCGTAAGGAACTCGTCCTGGGGGTGTAAAAGCTGTCCCCGGAAACAGTCATTGTAAGGGATATCGTGGGTGACGCCGAAAGTTACCGCACGGTGCCACGGCAGTGCCTGATGGAAAGCTGCCGGGTTTACCAGTTCCCGCATGCTGCCGCAGGGAGAGAAGACACGGCGCAGGGTCTCGTGGAGGGGGAAGTCGTAAAAGGAGACATCGATTTCTTTGAGCAGCGGCCAGATGAAAAGATCCTCCTGCGCGTCGTTGCATGTCAGGGACTCGCCGAAGAGGAACTTGCCCCTCATGTCCTCCGTCTCGAATACCCGGCTCAGGTGCTCTTCCGGCAAATGTTTTATCGCATCGATCCGGTACCCGTCGAATCCCAGGTCGTTAAGCGCCCGGAGGCAGGTCTTCTGCTGCTCGACGACCCTCTCGTTCAGGTCGAGATCAGGCAAGCCCGCAAGCCAGCACTCCGTAGCTTCGTAAAGGTCCTCCCAGCACTGGATATTTTTTTCATTGTTGAAATCCTGCGGGCCGAAAAGGTTGTGATCAAGGGTTCCATAGATCCTGTCGCGTTCAAAGGCCCCCCGCTCGTTCCGATAGCGGGCCAGCTCCGCATCGCCCGGAAACGTGTACCCTTCCTTCGGGTCCCGCCAACTCTTCTCGTTTGCCATATGATTGAAGACAATGTCGGCGAAGACGCGGATACCCTGATCGTGCAGGGCTTGAATGGCCTCCTCCAGTTCCTTCTTGTTTCCGAGGAAAGACCGCACCACACGGTAGTCCTTTGGTTGATACCTCTGCCACCACTGAGGGCCGTCGTCCTTGCTGTACAGCGGCGGGGGCAAGAGCACTGCACCAAATCCATTGGCAGCGATTGCACCGGCTTCAACAGCTACCTCCGTATAGTTCCAATTGAAGGCATGAAGAATTACGTCAGCCACCGGAAAACCCTCCTCGTGAGTCATGGATCTACTGTTTGCTGGTAACCTGGTGTACACGTCCAAAGCCGGACTGCTGTCTACCAGGCAGCTATGCACTCTTTATTATTAACAAAAACGGGCAATTCGTCTATGTGCCTCACAATTGATAGTTTGCTCCCCAAGCATGTCCGCTCTTAAAAGGGGTGAGGTCGCCCTGAGCGGGGCGGAAAAAGGTTGTATGAAGGATAAGGGAAAAAGGCAATAAAAAAGACACGTTCTTAAGCGGAGGCCGCATGAGGCTCTGAGGGAGAGAATTTTTTTATTGACTTTTACGGGAGAGATTCGGATACAATAAGCTACTTTAGGTGCCGAAAGGCTTAATAGGGAATCCCGCGCAGGTGTCACCACCGAATCGGGAGCGGTCCCGCCGCTGTGACCGGGGACAAAAGCCGACTGAGCCACTGGGGAGAGAATCCTGGGAAGGCCGGCGAGTAGGAAGATCCGGGAGCCAGAAGACCTGCCTGAAAACAGTTCAGCGCCGACGGCGTGCATCCCAATGGCAATTAAGGATGCCATGAATGCCGGCCGTGGGCCATGAACCGGAACCCTTCTCGCGGATGGAAGGAACGAGGATGAAGTGAATCAGGGTGCAATCCTCAAGGCATTTTGCCTTGGGGATTTTTTATTTTCAAAGGAGGAAGACATGACACAGTTGGAAAGGGCAGCAAAAGGAGAAGTTACCGCCGAGATCAGGAAGGTAGCCGAGAGTGAAGGGATCGATCCCGAAATCGTCCGGGATCACGTAGGCAAGGGGAAGATCGTCATCCCCGCGAACAAGACGAGGACGAAGACGATTACCGGCATCGGGAAGGGGCTGCGGACGAAGATCAACGCCTCCATCGGCTCGTCCACCGACATCGCCGATATCAAGATGGAGGTCGAGAAGGCGATTGTTGCGGAGAAGTACGGCGCGGACACGCTCATGGACCTGAGCGTCGGGGGCGACATTCCCGGCATCAGGAAGGCGGTCCTGGACGCGATCGGGCTTCCCGTGGGCACGGTGCCCCTCTATGAGGCCTTCGCCCTCGCCATCGAGAAGTACGGCGCCGCGGTCAACATGCCCGCCGAGCTGCTCTTCGAGATCACCGAAAAGCAGTGCGCCGAGGGAGTGGGCTTCATGGCGATCCACTGCGGCATCAACAGGAAGACCGTGGAGATGCTCCGGAAGCAGCACTACCGCTACGGAGGGCTCGTCTCGAAGGGCGGCTCCTACATGGTCGCCTGGATGGAGCACAACAACAAGGAAAACCCCCTCTATGAGCACTACGATAGAGTGGTCGAGATCATGAAGAAGTACGACGCGGTCCTGAGCCTCGGCAACGGGTTCCGCGCGGGAGCCATCCACGACGCCACCGACCGGGTCCAGATCCAGGAGCTGCTGATCAACTGCGAGCTCGCGGAAGTGGGCAGGGAGATGGGATGCCAGACCATGGTGGAGGGCCCCGGCCATGTTCCGATCAACGAGATTGAGGCGAACATCATCATGGAGAAGAAGATGAGCGGCGAGTCCCCGTTCTATATGCTCGGCCCCATCACCACGGACGTCGCCCCCGGCTACGACCACATCACCGCGGCGATCGGCGCCTCCCTCTCCTCGGCCTACGGCGCGGACTTCATCTGCTACGTGACCCCGTCGGAGCACCTGGGGCTGCCCTTCCCCGAAGACGTCAGGGAGGGTGTCATCGCCTCGAAGATCGCGGCCCACATCGGCGACATGATCAAGCACAAGAACACTCAGCAGGACAAGCTGATGTCCAAGGCCAGAAGGGACATGCAGTGGAAGCAGCAGTTCGAGCTCTGCCTCGACCCGGAAAGGGCGCGGGAGATCAAGGCGAAGAGGGGCAACGGGAGCGACCACTCCTGCACCATGTGCGGCAAGTTCTGCGCCAATGACATCCTGAAGGACATGTTCAAAAAGGACATGATCGGGTCCGACAAGGAATAATGGCGGAAAAGAGAGGAAAGATCGTTTTCGTGATCGGGGGGGCAAAGAGCGGCAAGAGCGGCTTTGCCCTCCGGAGCGCTTCGGCCTGCGGGGGGAGCAAGGCGTACCTTGCCACCGCCCAGGCCTTCGATCACGAGATGGAGGAGCGCATTGCACGGCACAAGGCGGAGAGGGCTGAGGAGTGGGCGGTCCGCGAGGAGCCGGTGCGGGTCGCCGCACTGCTGGAGGAGGTCCATACCGAGTACGACGTGCTCCTCCTCGACTGCCTCACCCTCTGGGTCTCGAACCTTCTGCTGGGCAGCGAGGATATCGAGGCGGAGACCGGCGCCTTTCTGGAAGCGGTCTCCGCCTGCAGCGCCTCGCTCTTCATCGTTTCCAACGAGGTGGGGTGGGGCATCGTCCCCGACAACGCCCTGTCGCGGAAATTCAGGGATATCGCGGGCTCGCTGAATCAGAAGGTCGCCGCGGTCGCGGACGAGGTGTACCTGGTTACCGCGGGGATCCCGCTTCGAATAAAATAGCCGCAGCACCGGGAGGTGCTAGGGTGGTGTTTCAGAAATAACAGCAACAAGTCTGTCATTGCGAAGGGCCGTACCCTGAAGCGATCCCGTTGTTAAGAAGAGAGATTGCCGCGCTCCGCTCGCAATGACACATAGTGAGGACTTTTGAAACTCCGCTCTAGGAGGTATCGATGGAATTACTGAAAAGCACAGCGGAAAGCATAAAAGGGGTCAACGAGGAGTTCTACGCCGTCGCCCAAAAGCGCCTTGACAACCTCACCAAGCCCCCCGGCAGCCTTGGCAGGCTCGAGGAGTTCGCGCGGAAGCTCGTCGCCATAACGGAAAACAAGAGCCCGATCCTGGACAAGAAGGTCGTCTTCACCTTCGCCGGCGACCACGGCGTCACCGAAGAGGGAGTGTCGGCCTATCCGCCGGAAGTGACGCAGCAGATGGTGCTGAACTTCCTCAGGGGCGGCGCGGGGATCAACGTGCTGGCCCGGCACGCGGGGGCCGAAGTGATCGTGGTGGACATCGGCGTCGACCACGACTTCGGGGAGCTCGACGGCCTGGTAGTGATGAAGGCGGTGCGGGGGACGAAGAATTTTGCGAAAGGCCCTGCCCTGTCGCGGGAAGAGGCAGTCCGCTGCATCGAGGTGGGAATTACCCTGGCGGACGGGTATGCGAAAAAAGGCTATAAGATTTTCGGCACCGGGGAGATGGGCATCGGGAACACCACGCCCTCCAGCGCCATTGCCGCGGTCCTCACCGGCCGGTCCGTCGCCGAGGTCACCGGCAAGGGCACCGGCATCACCGACGCATCGCTGACGAATAAAATAAAAGTGATCGAGAAGGGGCTTCACCTCAACAGGCCCGACCCGTCCGACGCCCTCGATGTGCTGGCGAAGGTGGGGGGCGCCGAGATCGGGGGCATCGCGGGCCTGATCCTGGGAGCCGCCGCACGGAGGCTGCCCGTGGTCATCGACGGGTTCATCTCCACGGCAGGGGCGCTCATCGCCTACTGTATCGAACCGAAAGTAAAGGACTACCTGTTTGCCGCCCACCGGTCGGTGGAAGTGGGGCATCAGGCCATGCTCGACACGATGGGCCTGCAGCCTATCCTCGACCTCGACATGCGCCTCGGGGAGGGGACCGGCGCTGCCCTCGCCCTGCTGCTGATCGAGGCCGGACTGAAAATCTACCGCGAGATGGCGACTTTCGGCGAAGCCGGAGTATCGGACGAGATCATCAATTAAATGAAGCAGATGCTCCTCGCCATACAGTTCCTCACCATCATCCCGGTCCGGGTGAAGGGCACCCTGACCGAGCGGGAGCTGGCGGGCGCCACTTCCTTCTTCCCCTTTGCGGGGGCGCTCCAGGGCCTCCTGATGGTCTTTACCGCCCTGGCGGCTCTGAAGCTCTTTTCGGTGGAGGCGGCCTGCGGTTTCGTCATGCTCGCCCTTCTCCTCTCGAACGGGGGGTTCGACATGGACGGCCTGATGGACAGCTTCGACGCCCTGGCCGTCAAGTCCACCGGGGACCCGGAACGTGACCGGGAAAAGCGGCTTGCGGTGATGAAGGACAGCACTGTCGGCGCCACCGGGGCGATGGCACTGGGCATGGCGCTCCTGTTGAAATTCGTCCTGCTCCTCCACCTCTTCCGCTCCTTCTCCCTGCCCACCGTCCTCTGCCTGCTCTTCCTCCTTCCCGTCCTCTCGAAATGGGTGACGGTCCCCGCCATGTACCACGGGACATCGGCGCGCAAGGAGGGCCTCGGAAAGGTTTTCGTGGAAAATACCCGCATAAGGGATATCGTTGTTTCATCGCTGTTTCTGCTCGTGCTGTATTTGATTATTCTGAAATTCCATCTTTATAATGTATATAGAACGGGGGGAATCACGCTCTTCTGTTTCCTCTTCCTCTTCGGCTACCTGCTCGCTCTCCTCACTGCATGGTTTACCCGCACGAAGTTCGGAGGACTCACCGGAGACAACCTCGGTGCACTCAGTGAAATCGCGGAAATACTTTTTTTAACGGTCATGCCGCTATGGTTACCACGCTCTATCTGATACGCCACGGAGAGACGGAGGGGAGCGAGAAGAAGTGCTACAAGGGGAGCATCGACGTGCCCCTGTCGGAGCGGGGCGTGCAGCAGATACGGGACGCCTCCGCCTTTATTCTTGACCACCTGAAGAGCTCGTACGCCGCCTGCTCCCGGAGCTACCTGCGGGACATCCATGCGCCGGACGGCGGGAAGGCGGGGAGCCACGAAGAGGTGACCGTCGAGGACCTCCCGGCGTTGTCGGCGGTCTACTGCTCCTCCCTCAGCAGGGCGATACGGAGCGCCGAAATCGTCGCGGAGCCCCATGGGAGGCAGCCTATCATCATCCCCGACCTGCGGGAGCGGAGCTTCGGCGTGTGGGAAGGAATGTCCTTCACCGAGATCCGGGAGAAATACCCCGTTGAATTCGAGGCATGGGCGGAAAACCCGGTCAGCCACAGTCCCCTTGATGGAGAGAGCACCCTCTCGGTAAGCGAGAGAGTGACACGGGCCTTCGGGGAGATCCTCGAACGCCACGCGGCGAAGGGGAAGAGCGCCGCGCCGGAAAGGCAGAGTATCGCCATTGTCGCCCACGGCGGGGTGAACAGGGTCCTCCTCTGCCACATCATGGGCGTGCCCCTCGAGAATGTCTTCAGGATCGAGCAGGACCACGCGGCGGTCAATATCATAGAATTCTGGGAGAAATATCCCGTAGTAAAGCTGGTAAACGGAGGTCCTCTTGGCTAAGGCGCTCATGGTGCAGGGCACGGGATCGGGTGCGGGAAAGAGTCTCATTGCCGCGGCCCTGTGCAGGATTTTCAAAGAGAAAGGAATCAATGTCGCCCCCTTCAAGGCCCAGAATATGGCCCTGAATTCCGCCATCACCATCGAGGGCGGGGAGATCGGGAGGGCGCAGGTGCTCCAGGCCGAAGCAGCGGGAGTGGAGCCCACCGTGGACATGAATCCCATCCTGCTCAAGGCCTCGGGCGAGATGGGCTCGCAGGTGGTCATCCAGGGGAAAGTCCATTCCTGCATGAAGGCCCAGGAATACTACGCATTCAAACAGGAGGCCTGGAAGGCGGTACAGGCGTCCTGGCGCCGGCTTTCGCGGAAGCACGAGCTCATCATCCTGGAGGGGGCGGGCAGTCCCGCGGAAATCAACCTCATGGACGTGGACATCGTCAACATGGCGGCTGCCCGGCTTGCGAAGGCCCCGGTGCTCCTGGTGGGAGACATCGACAAGGGAGGGGTGTTCGCCTCCCTCTACGGGACGGTCAAGCTCCTCGGCAGGGACAGTAAGCTCATTAAAGGATTTATTATCAACAAGTTCCGGGGGGACCTCGCCATTCTCGCCCCCGGCCTCGACATGATACGGCTCAAGACGGGCACGCCGGTGCTGGGGGTCCTCCCCTATATCAGAGACATCGGGCTTCCCGAGGAGGACGGTCTGGCGCTCCAGAGGCTCACCACCGAATACACGGCGCACCGCGCGGAGATCAGGGTCGTGGTGGTGCGGCTGCGGTATATTTCGAATTTCACGGACTTCGATCCCCTCTTCCATGAGCCGGACGTGGAGGTCCTCTTTTCCCGGAATCCGGCGGATATCGAGAATGCGGACCTCGTCATCGTGCCCGGCTCCAAGAACACGGTCAAGGACCTGCTCGACCTGCGGGAGAGGGGCCTCGACGGGAGCATACGGCGGGCCTATGAAAAGGGGGCGCAGGTCATCGGCATGTGCGGGGGCTACCAGATGCTCGGGGAGAAGATCCTCGATCCCGACGGCGTGGAGAGCCCGCACCGGGAGATGGAAGGCATCGGCCTGCTGCGCATCGAAACGGTCTTCGGTCATGAGAAGGTCACCTGCCGGTCCGAGGCGACGGTCTCCCATGCCCCCTGGCTCGCCGAGTACGGGGTGGCGCAGGGTGCCTCCCTGGAGGGGTACGAGATCCATATGGGAGAGAGCAGCGGAGAGCTGGGGCTCTTCAGGGTGAAGAGGCACTCCGGACCCCGCCGTTCGACCCGGGACGGCTCGCGCAACGGCAACTGCTGGGGCACGTACCTGCACGGCATTTTCGACAACGATGCGTTCCGCCGGGGGGTCGTCAACGACCTGCGCAGGCGCAAGGGGCTTTCCCCCATCGACTCCGGAGTCAACTACCAGGCGCTCAAGGAGCAGGCCCTCGACCGCCTCGCCGCCACGGTCCGGGACAACCTGGACATGAAGTTCATCGAGGGGCTGATCGGCCTATGAGCCCGTACCAGGCAGCCACTCCCCTGCTCGTCTCCCCCTTCGTGCTCGCTGCGGCGCTCCTGCTGGACGGCATTATCGGGGACCCCCGCTGGATGCCCCATCCGGTGCGCTGCATCGGAAGCGCGATCAGCCGCGCCGAGGCCTTTCTGCGCCGCTTTTTCAGGACGCCGTCCCAGGAGAGGCGGGCAGGCATGCTCCTGGTCCTCCTCATCGTCGTGCCGGTATTCCTGGTCACCTTTTTCCTCAATTCCCTGCTTTTACGGATGGGGGAGGGGGCGCCTGCGTGGTATTCGCCCCTCTCCCTCCTCTCCCTGGCCCTCCTCGTCTTTCTCACGGCGACCACCGTGGCGACCCGCGACCTCATCCGTTCAGCGCGGGAAGTGATACGGCCGCTGCAGGAGGGGGACCTGGAAGCGGCGCGCCGTAACCTGGGCATGATCGTCGGCAGGGACACCCATTCCCTTACCGAGAGGGAGGTGCTGAAGGCCACGATGGAGACCCTCGCGGAAAACCTCTCGGACGGCATCATCGCGCCCGTATTTTACCTCACCCTCGGAGGGCTTCCCCTCGCCATGGCCTACAAGGCGGTCAACACCCTCGATTCCATGGTGGGGTACAAGAACGAACGGTACCTGCATTTCGGACGGGCCGCGGCCCGTCTGGACGACGCCGCCAATTTTGTTCCCGCGCGGATAAGCGGTATAATTATTGTCATCGCTGCGTGGATCGCGTACCGCTCCGCCGCCGCAGCCCGCAGCGCCTGGAGCACCATGCTCCGGGACGGCGGGAAGCATGCGAGCCCCAACAGCGGGGTGCCGGAGGCGGCAATGTCGGGAGCCATCGGAGTGAGGATGGGGGGACCGTCCACGTACGGGGGCATGCTGGTGGAAAAACCCTATATCGGGGAAACCCGGATCGGGGACCATGCAACGGCATTCATGACCGCTTCGGAGAGCACGGTGCGCATCGTCAAGATAGCCTCCCTGCTGTCGGGAGCGGCGGCAACACTCATTCTGGCAGCGAGGAGCTCACTATGACACAACAGAACGTCTTCTCCCGGAAACATACGGGAACGCACGGCGGAAATATCTACCGGGTTGCCGAGCAACTGGGCATCGAGGAGGGCGAGCTGATCGACTTCAGCGCCTCCATCAATCCCCTCGGCGTCCCGAAGAGCGTGATGTCCGATATGAAGGACGCCATGAAGCAGCTCTGCCACTATCCGGACCCCGATACCAAGCAGCTCCGGCTCTGGCTCGCGAAGCACATGGACCTGAACCCCCAATCCCTCATCTGCGGCAACGGGAGCACCGAGCTCATCTACCTCATCGTCCGCGCCCTGCGGCCCGAGAGGGTGCTTATCCCCGCCCCCTCCTTTTCGGAATACGGGAGGGCGGTCAACGACCCCTCGAAGGTGTCCTGGCACATCCTCTGGGAAAAGAACGGGTTTGCGATCAACCCCGACCGGTTCATCGCCGACATGGCGGGCAAGACGGACGCGGCGACCTATAAATCGGCCCTCGCCACCTCGGTGGACATGGCCTTCCTCTGCAATCCCAACAATCCCACGGCGAATCTCCTCTCCCGGGAGGACATGCTGAAGATCGCGGAGGCGGCGAAGAAACTGAGGTGCTTCCTCGTCGTCGACGAGGCGTTCATCGATTTCGTGCCGGACTCTTCAATCATCAAGGAGGTCGAGAAGAACCCCTACCTCATCGTGCTGCGTTCGCTCACAAAATTCTTTGCCCTCTCGGGCATCCGGATCGGGTTCGGGGTCTTTCCCTCCTCAGTCATCGACGTTATCAGGGGATACAAGGAGCCCTGGACCGTGAATACCCTCGCACAGGTGGCGGGGATCGCCGCCCTGAACGATACCGCTTACCAGGAGGAGACCTTCCGGGTGGTGCGGAACGAGAAAAAAGTGCTGGAGGACGGGTTCAAACTCCTCGGAATTCAGTATTTCCCCTCCCCGGTGAATTACTACCTGCTCAAACGGGACAATGCCCAGGAGATCGCCGCCGCCCTCCTGAAAAAGGGCATCATGGTGCGGGACTGCTCCAGCTTCATGGGGCTCGACGGGACGTATCTCCGGGTGGCGGTGAAGTCGAACAGGGAAAACATGCGTCTGCTGAAGGAGCTTGCGCCGGTATGCATGGCATAGTGATCGCCGGAACGCACAGCGGCTGCGGCAAGACGACGATGACCCTCGGCATCCTCGCCGCGCTGCGGGAGAAGGGGCTCCGGGTGCAGTCCTTCAAGACCGGCCCCGACTTCATTGATGCGGGGCTCCATCAGGTCATCACCGGGAGGCCCTCGCGGAACCTCGATATCTGGATGTGCGGCGCAGAGGAAGTGGCGCGCTGCTTCACCCGTCATGCGGGAGAGGCCGACATCGCGGTCGTGGAAGGCGTCATGGGGCTGTACGACGGCGACTTCAGCACCGCGTCCCTGGCCCGGCTCCTCAGCCTGCCCGTGGTCCTCGTCGTCGACGCCTACGGCATGGCGGAGAGCGCCGGAGCGGTGGTGAAGGGGTTCATGACCTACGCCTCCCCCTCTCCCTCCTTTGCAGGGGTCATCTTCAACCGGGTGGCGTCGGAAAGCCACTTCACGCGGCTGAAGGAATGCATCCACGACGTTCCGGTTCTGGGATATCTGCCCAGGGACCTGGACTTCGAGATTCCCCACCGCCACCTCGGGCTCGCCACGGCTGAGGAGTCCCCCCTCTCGTGCGAGAATAGAAAGAAACTCGCGGAGGCCATCCTGAAGCATATCGACCTCGACGCGCTGCTAAAGGGAAGCGGAAGCAGGGAGGGGGAAGAACGCCCTCCTGAACAGCCTGCGGTCGTGCGGCCGGCCACTGCCCCGCGCCTTTCCCTCGCCGTCGCGTACGACAAGGCCTTCAGCTTCTACTACCAGGACAACCTGGATGCGCTGCGGGATGCGGGGATCGACATCGTCTTCTTCAGCCCCCTCTCCGCTTCCCGGCTGCCCGACGGTGCGGACGGCGTCTATATAGGGGGAGGGTATCCTGAGCTGTACGCGAAGGAGCTGTCGGCGAACAGGCCCCTCCTCTCCGCTCTCCGGGCCTGGTCCTGCGAGGGCGGGCCGCTGTACGCCGAGTGCGGGGGGCTGATGTATCTCTCGCAGGGCATCTACGATTTCGAGGGGACCTTCTTTCCCCTGGCGGGGGTCCTGCCCTTTCCCACGCAGATGAAGAAGGGGAGGGCGCGTCTCGGCTACCGGGAAATCGTATTGGAGTCGGAATGCATCCTGGGCGGGAAGGGCGCCGTCTGCCGGGGGCACGAGTTCCACTATTCGGAGATCAGGGAGGACGGGGAACAAGGGAAAAACGGGGATGCCGGAGACAGGAAATGCCCGGGGCTTCCTGAGGAGAAGACCCCTGCGCCGGCAAGGATCTATTCGGTGAGGGACAGGGCCGGACGGGCGCTGCCCGGCGAGGGATACCGGATCCGCAACACTCTCGCGAGCTACGTCCATGTCCACTTCGGCAGCAATGCCGCCATTGCGGAAAGCTTTGCACATTTCATTCAAGAGAGGTGACGTTCTATGGAAAGCATCATACTGATAGGGCACGGCAGCCCCAAGAGGGACGCGAACAACATCGAGCTGGTCGGCAGACTCCTGCATAACACCATACATCCCGGCTGCACCGAAGGGTGCGTCCGCATCGCCTACATGAAATACGGAAACCCCGATATCCCCGGGGCGATCAGGGCGTCCGTCGAGAGCGGGTCGAAGAAGGTGATCGTCCATCCCTACTTCCTGAGCTCGGGCCTGCATGTGACCGAGGATATTCCCGAAATGATACGGGAAGCGGAGGCCCTTTACCCCGACGTGGAGTTCGTGTACACGGAGCCCCTCGGCACCCATGAGAAGCTGGTGCATGTCATCATGGAGCGGATCAGCACCGCGGGAGGGGCTCTGCTGCCGGAAGACATCGAGAGGAAGAGCTTCGACATCCTCACCGGGGAGGCGGACTTTGCGGGCCTCCCCCCTGAGCAGCTCCCCATCATGCAGCGGGTCATCCACTCCACCGCCGACTTCGAGTTCCGGAAGACCCTCACCTTCCACCCCGACGCGGTCGCTGCGGGCCTCGCCGCCATCAAGGCGGGGAAGAATATCCTGACCGACATCGAGATGGTGAGGACCGGGATCAACAAGAGGTGGCTGAAGCCGTGGGGGGGAAAGGTCTTCTGCACCATCGCCGACGATGAGGTGATCCGCGCCTCCAAGGAGACGGGGAAGACCCGTGCGGAGATCGCGATCGAGCAGGGGATCGACGAGAGCGTGGGCATCATCGCCATCGGGAACGCTCCGACCGCCCTGCTGAAGACCGTCGAAGTGCTGAACGAAAGAAAGCTGAAGAACCCCCCTCTCGTCGTCGGGGTGCCGGTCGGGTTCGTAAAGGCTTTTGAATCAAAGGCGCTCCTCGCCACCCAACGCTTTCCCTTTATCACCGCTCTGAGCAGGAAGGGGGGCACCCCGGTGGCGGTTGCCGTGGTGAACGCTTTATTGAAAATGGCGAACGAGGAAGCGGCGAAAGAGGAAGAGGTCGTGAGCGGAAACGCGAAAGAGTGAGAAAGGTATACAATAAAGAAGGAGCAGTGTACTGCAACGGGGATGAGATCGAGACAGGAGGGATAACGGTGCAGGGCAATCGCATCAAAAGAGCAATGCACAAGAAAACAACAAGATTGCTTCAGGGTACAACCCTTCGCACTGTCCGTCATTGCGAACCCCCTCTCCCTGCCTTTGGCCGCCCTCTCCCTCGAGGGGAGAGGGAAAGGGTGAGGGTGATAGGCGAGCGCAGCGAAGCACTCTCAAGGGGATACCCACTGACCGGGTATTGTGATGCGTTAGCCCTGGATAACGGTGAGATTTTTGGGGAGGCCACGAGAGATGAGTGAGGGAAGGAAGCAGTGGTATGTGATGGTTGGTCTGCTGGCAGGAGCGCTCTTTGTGGGCAGCGGGGGCGAGGCCCATGCCATGCACATATCGGAGGGGATTCTGCCCTTCGGGTGGGCAGCGGTCTGGTTTATCGCGGCAGCGCCCTTTGTGGCCTACGGGCTGTACCGGCTGAAGCGGATGTCCGCGGTGGACATCTCCTTCAAGCCTCTGGTGGGGCTGATGGCGGCGGTGGTCTTCATCATCTCGTGCATGCCCATCCCGGTGCCCACGGCAGGCACCTGCTCGCACCCCTGCGGTACGGCCATCTCGGGGATATTGGTGGGTCCTGCCATCAGCGTGCTGATTACGGCGGCGGCCTGTTGATCCAGGCCCTTTTTCTGGCCCACGGGGGGCTGAGCACCTTGGGGGCCGACATTGTGTCGATGGGCGTGGTGGGCTCGTTCGCCGGGTACTTCACCTTCGGGCGGTGCGGCGCTCCGGCTGAACCTGTGGGTGGCGGGGTTTGCCGCGGGCCTGCTTGCGGACTGGACCACGTACCTGACGACCTCGGTGGAGCTCGCCACGGGCATACGGGGGGAGGCCGCCTTTCTTCCTCTGCTCGGGAAGATCGTGGTGGCCTTCATTCCGACCCAGCTTCCCCTAGGGATACTGGAGGGGGCGATGACGGCGGGCATGGTGGTGCTGATGTATAAAAAGAGGCCTGACCTTCTGGTCAAGATGCGGGTGATCAAGGCTGAGGAGGTGAGGGCGTGAGAGCTAACAGGGTGCGTCTCTGGGGAAGCGGCCTGCTCCTCGTGCTCTTCCTTCTCGTGCTGGGCGTCCCGGCGGGGCTCAGGGCCGAAGAGAAGAAAGGGGGCACGTGGAGCGGAGTGGATGAATCGATCGTGGAGAAGTATGCCAAGGAGCACGGCAGGGAGGCGCGGGAGCCGTATATCAACACCGACCAGGGAGACCTTCTTTTGTTCGTCTTTCTGCTGGGGGGAGCTGCGGGAGGGTTTTTGGCAGGGTACTCCTGGAGGAACCTCATGGACCGCAAACCTGAGGGGAAGGATGCGTGCGTGAAGACGACGCCCTCCGCCCCCGCGGGCAAAGAGCGGATATGAGGAGCGGGGGAGAATAAGGAGAGAATACATGGAGCTCTTTTCCGAATACTTCAAGAAAGACCACGTTTTTGCGCGGATCGACGCCCGGGTGAAGCTCCTGGTGACGGTCGGGCTCCTCATCATGGTCCTGAGCTACAAGGGTTTTTTCTTCCCGCTGCTCATGGCGGCCCTCTGCCTCGTCCTCTGCATCGTCATACGGATCCCGCTGAAGGTCTTTCTGCTCAGATTTTCAGAGCCCTTCTTTATCGTGCTGATGGTGACCGTGATCAAGTTCTTCTTCTCCGGCCACGACCCCCTCTTCTCCCTCGACCTGCCCGGCTTCACGATAAAAGGGTACCGGGACGGGCTCCTGAGCGGACTGCTCATTGGGGCGCGGATCCTCGGCGCGGTCTCGATCGTCGCCGTCCTGGGCTTCACGACGGCCTTCACCGACCTGATGGCGGGCCTGTCGTGGTTCCGGGTCCCCAAGGGGTTCATCGAGATCCTGATGCTCGCCTACCGGTACATCTTCGTGATCCTGGAGGATGCCCTGGTGATCTACAACGCACAGAAAAACCGCCTCGGCTACACCACCATCAAGCGCGGATTGAGCTCCTTCGGCACCCTGACCGGCTCCCTGATCCTGAAGGCCTTCGAGAGCAGCCAGAACACCACGGTGGCAATGGTGCAGAGGGGCTACGACGGGGACCTGCCGCTGCTGAAGCACAAGCCCTTCAATCTTTCCGAAATCCTCTGCTCGGTGCTGTTCCTCCTCGCAATGGGGGTCGCATGGAGGATATAAAGAGGGAAGCACCTCCGGAACAGGAGACCCGCCTGTCCGTTACGGTGGATGCTTTTACCTATCCTGACGGCACGAAGGCCCTCTCCTCGATCCGGATGGACATCAGACGGGGAGAGTTTGTCGGTATCCTGGGCTCCAACGGCTCGGGCAAGACGACCCTGCTCAAGGTCATGGACGGGCTGATCAAGGACTTCAAAGGGAAGGTCCTGCTGGACGGCAAGGATATCCGCAAGCTCTCCCCCAAGGAGATCTACCGGAAGGTGGGCCTTGTCTTCCAGAACCCCGACGATCAGCTCTTCGCCCCCACGGTCCTGGAGGATGTGTCCTTCGGCCCGGTGAACATGGGGTTTTCGGAGCAGGAAGTCTCCCGGAAGGTGGAGGAGGCCCTCAGGGACGTCGAGATGGAGGGGCATTCAAAGAAGTCCATCCACAACCTGAGCTATGGGCAGAAAAAGAGGGTCTGCATCGCCGGACTCCTGGCGATGGGGCATGAGATCCTGCTGATGGACGAGCCCACGGCAGGGCTGGACCCCATGGGTGAGTACAAGATGATGCGGCTGCTGACGAAACTAAACAGGGAGAGGGGGGTCACGGTGGTGATGGCAACGCACAGTGTGGACCTGGTGCCCCTCTTTTTGCACCGGCTCTACATTGTGAGCAAGGGGCATATCGTGCGGGGGGGAGTGCCCGAGGAGGTCTTCACCGCCCCTGAGGAGATGTCGCAGGTGAAGCTGCGGCTTCCGCAGATTGCCGAGCTGATCTACCGGCTGAAGCACGAGGACAAGATCAACTTCGAGAGGATCCCCCTCACCATCGGTGAGGCGCGGAGAGAGTTCTGCAAGATCGTACAGTGAGAGAAGAACAGGGGAAGGGTCCGGAGGGGTAAGCCGCTGCATGCGGGACCCGGATCCCGCGCTTTCCTGTTCGCAGCAAGGGGGACCGAGGGGACATGGGCAAAGGGTACGTACAGGTCTATACCGGCCACGGGAAGGGGAAAACCACCGCGGCCCTGGGGCTTGCCGTCCGGGCCGCGGGGGCCGGGCTGCGGGTCTTTATCGCGCAGTTCGTCAAGCACGAGAGGTGCAGCGAGCATGCAATGATCGAGAAGCTCAACCAATTCATCACGCTGAAGCAGTACGGCATGGGCCTTATCCTGAAGAGAAAGCCCAACGACAGCGACAAGGAAGCCGCCCAGGAGGGGCTCAGGAGCATCCGGGACATTCTCCGGTCGGGTGCGTACGATGTCGTGGTCCTCGACGAGGCCAATGTCGCGGCAAAGTACGAGCTCATCGCCGTGGAGGACATCCTGGAGCTCATCGACCATAAGGCTGAGGACACGGAGCTCATCATTACCGGACGGTATGCGGACGAGAGGGTGATGCAGCGGGCCGACCTGGTAACGGAAATGCGGGAGATCAAGCACTATAAGGAAAAAGGGGTCAGGGCGCGCGTTGGAATCGAAAAGTAAAAAGAAGCTCCGGTCCGGCTATACCACCGGCGCCTGCGCCGCTGCCGCGGCAAAGGCGGCGGCGCTGCTCCTGCTCGGCGCTCCGGGAGACAAGGACCCCGGATTCCCCGTTCCGTATGCGCCGGGGAAGGTGGAGATCCCTTTCCCCGACGGGACGCGGGTCGGCTTCCCGCTCAGGGAGACGGGCTTCGATGCGGCGCGGGGCGCCGCCTGGGCCTCGGTGGTGAAGGATGCGGGCGACGATCCCGACGTCACCAACGGGGCGGAGATACGGGCCGATGCGCGGCTCGTGCCGGGAGCGGAAGCGGGGAGCATCACGCTCCGGGGCGGCAGGGGCGTCGGCACCGTCACCAAGCCGGGGCTCTCCGTTCCCATGGGAGAGGCGGCAATCAACCCCGGGCCGCGGAGAATGATCGGGGAGGCGGTGCGCGAGGCGATGAACAGCTCCCCCTCCCTGCCTGCCGCCATCGAGATAACCGTTTCGGTGCCCGCCGGTGAGGAGCTGGCGAAAAAGACGCTGAATTACCGGCTCGGCATCGTCGGGGGCATCTCCATCCTCGGGACCACCGGGATCGTACGCCCCATCTCCGCGGAGGCCTGGACCGCCTCCATCACCGCCTCCCTCGACGTGGCGAAGGCCATGGCGCACGAGACCGTGGTCCTCTCCTCGGGCAGGACGTCCGAGCGGGCGCATATGGAGAGGTTCCATTTTCCGGAAGAGGCCTACGTGATGATGGGGGACTATCTCGAGTTCTCGCTGCGCGATGCGGGAAAACACGGGTTCAGGGAGGTCCATCTCAGCGCCCAGTGGGCCAAGATGCTGAAGATCGGGATGGCGACGCCGCAGACCCATGTGCGCCACGGAGCGCTCGACAGCGCCCGGGCCGCGCAGTTCCTGCGGGACATCGGGATCGATACGCTGTCGGAAGGGCGCGTCTTCAATACGGCGCGGGAGATCTTCGACCTGATCACCACGGGGTTCCCCCGGCAGCGGGACGCCTTTCTGGCGAGGGCCTGTTCGGCCGCCAAGGCTTATGCGGAGGGGTTCACCGGCGGGATCCCGGTGACCGTCTATCTCGTATCGTACGAAGGGGAAATCATCGCGCGCAATGAATAAGGTGTATGTCATCGGGATCGGGTACAAGCCCCTGGACAGGCGGGCCCGCGAGGCGCTCCTTGCATCGGAGCGCATCCTCGCGTCGAAGAGGCTCTTCGAGGTGTTCCAGGGCTACGAGGAGTTCGGAGCCGTCCGGGAGAAGATCGCGGTGATCAACTCCATCGAGGAGACCATCGGGCATATCAGGGACGCCCTCGGAGCCGCGCAGCCGGGGAGCCTCACCCTCCTCGCCTCGGGGGACCCGCTGTTCTCCGGCATCGGCAGGAGGGCGGTCAACGAGTTCGGAAAGGACGCGGTCGAGATCCTCCCCGAGCTTTCGAGCATCCAGATGGCCTTCGCCCGGGTGAAGGAGCCGTGGGACGACGCCTTCCTCCTGAGTCTCCACGGGGGACCCGATCCCGTGAAGAGGCGGAGACTGCCCTACACGCTGCAGGAGATCCCCCTGTTGCTCCAGCAGCACCCGCTCCTCGCCGTCCTGACCGACAAGGAAAACAACCCGGCGGAAATCGCGAAGGTCATCGCGGCCTCGCCCCTCACCGCGGACAGCCCGCCCGTCATGTACGTATGCGAACGGTTGGGATACGCGGAGGAGCGGATCACGGAGGGGAGGCCCGAAGCCGTTGCGGGGATGCGCTTCGCCGACCCGAATGTCGTCATTATCAAGAGCGCCGCCGGCGTGCGGAAGAACGGAGCGCCGGGAGAAGCGGCGGCTTCCTCCCCTCTGCCCGCGGCGCCCCGGCTCGGACTGACAGAGGAGGAGGTCCGCCACTCCCGCGGGCTGATCACCAAGGACGAGATCAGGGCGGTCAGCCTCCACAAGCTGCGGCTCCCCCTTGAGGGGGTGCTCTGGGACATCGGCGCAGGCTCCGGCTCGGTCTCGGTGGAGGCGGCGCGGCTCTGCAGGGGATTAAAGGTATTCGCGGTGGAGAAGAACCCGGAGCAGGTCGCCAACATCCGGTGGAACAAGGTCCGTTTCGACGTCCCGAACGTCGGGATCGTGGAGGGCCTCGCCCCCGATGCGCTGCGGGACCTCCCCGCGCCGGACAGGGTCTTCATCGGCGGCAGCAGCGGGCGGATGGAGGAGATTCTCTCCCTTGTCAGGGAGAGAATGCCTTCGGGCGTCGTCGTGATCAACGCCGCCACGTTCGAGACCCTCGAGGCCGCCCGGACCGCCCTCGCAAAGACGGGGTTTGGGGTCGAGATCGCGCAGGTCGCTGTCTCTAGGGCCCGGGCCATCGGCGAGGGGAGTTACCTGTCCGCCCTGAACCCTCTGTTCATCATTAAGGGTACCACGGGCAGGGTACGGGAAGGGCAAACGTATCAGAAAGACATTGCAAGGGAAAACAACAAGATTGCTTCAGGGAACGACCCTTCGCAATGACAAAGACAGAGAAAGCTCTTTCTGTCATTGCGAGCGGAGCGAAGCAATCTCAAGGGGATACACGCTGACCGGGCAGAGTGATGCGTTTACCCTCGGGGTGCGGGAGTGAGAGAGATGATCGGGATCATCCGTTCGAAGCGAATAAATACATTATGAGAGGTTCAGGAAAGTATGACAGGTAAGCTTTTCGTGATCGGCGTAGGACCCGGAGACCCGGAGCTGTTGACCCTGAAGGGGGCGCGCATCCTCAGGGAGGTCCCCTGCATCTGCGTTCCCAAGGGGCGCGAGGAGGGCAGCAGCCTTGCCCTCTCCATCGTGCAGAAGGCGGTGGACCTGACCGGCAAGGAGATCATCGAGGCTCACTTCCCCATGAAGAAGACCGCCGGCAGCCGGCAGCAGGGGGCGGGGGGCGGTGCGCAGGAGGCCGACCCGTCCGATGCCGGGGTCCTCGACACGAAGTGGAACGTGACGGTGGAGGCCGTCTCCGCCGTTCTCGGGCGGGGCACCGATATGGCTTTCATCACCATCGGGGACCCCACCATCTACAGCACCTTCTTCTATCTCTACGACAGGCTCCTCGAAATCAATCCGGAGCTCCCCATCGAATTCGTGCCGGGCATCTCCTCAATCAACGCCGCAGCGGCGCGGGTGCCTCTCTCCCTGAGCCTCGCCGACGAGAAGATCGCCGTCATCCCGGCGACCTACTCCACCGACCTCGAAAAGCTCCTCGGGAGCTTCGATACCCTCGTCCTGATGAAAGTGTACAGGGTGTTCGATGCGGTGCGGGAGACCCTCGAAAAGATGCAGCTTGCGGAGAAAGCGGTGTATGTGGCGCGGGCGGGCATGGACGACGAGAGGATCGTTACGGATATCAGGAAAGTGACTGAAGACGACCTTAACTATTTCTCCGTGGTGATCGTGAGGAAATGACGGACGGGGATCTGGCCCGCTTCCGGCGGTGGTTTTCGGGCTACGTGCGCTCTTTCCGCCTCCCCGATCCGGGAGAGCAGGAGAACATCGTTCTGAAGGAAGAGCACACCCGCAGGGTCTGCGAAAACAGCGTCAGGATCGCCGAAGAGGAGGGCCTGGACCGGAGCGGAGCGCTGCTGGCGGAGACCGTCGCCCTCTTTCACGATCTGGGCAGGTTTCCCCAGTACGCTGAATACAGGACGTTCCGGGACGCCGTTTCGGTGAACCACGGCGAGCTCGGCGCACGAGTGCTCGGGGAGGAGGGGGTCCTTCAGCAGCTGCCGGAGAGGGAACAGGGGATCATCGCCGCCGCCGTCAGGTTCCATAATGCTTTCCGGGTTCCGGACCTCACGGACCCCGAGAGGGTCTTCTTCATCCGGCTGATCCGGGACGCGGACAAGCTGGACATCTGGAGGGTCTTCTTCGAATATTACGAGGAGGATGCGGCAGAGAGGCCTTCGGCAGTGGGGCTCGGGCTGCCCGACGGCCCCGGGTATTCCCCGGAGGTGCTGGCGCGCCTCTTCGACGGCGAGCTGGTCCCGCTCTCGATGCTCAAGACGCTGAACGACTTCAAGCTGGCGAAACTGTCGTGGATGTACGATCTGAACTTCACGACCTCCTTCCGCATAGTGAGGGAGAACGGCTATATCGACCGGATCGCGAAGACCCTGCCCCGGACCGGGGAGATTGAAAGGGCAGTGGTTTTTTTGCATACGTACCTGGACAAAAAATAGAAGAGGGGAAAAATGGCGAACGTATATTTCATCGGAGCAGGACCGGGTGATCCCGAGCTCATCACCCTGAAGGGAAGAAGACTCCTCGACGCGGCGGACGTCGTCATCTATGCGGGCAGCCTGGTGAACCCGGCGCTCCTCGACGGCCTGAAGGCGGAGATCCACAACTCCGCGGTCATGAACCTGGAGGAGACCACCGAGGTGATCCGGAGGTCCGCTGCGGCGGGAAAGAGGGTGGTGCGCCTGCATACGGGGGACACCTCTTTCTACAGCGCCATTTCCGAACAGATCGAGAGGCTGCGGGAGCTGGGCATCGGGTACGAGGTGGTGCCCGGGGTCTCCTCAGCCATGGCGGGGGCCGCCATGCTGGGACAGGAGCTCACCATCCCCGAGATCAGCCAGACCGTGATCTTCACCCGCCTCGAGGGCAGGACCCCGGTGCCGGAATCCGAGAGGCTCGGCCTCCTGGCGCAGCATCGGGCGACCATGGCGATCTTCCTGAGCGTGGGGATGGTCGAAAGGGTGCAGGCGGAGCTGCTGGAGGGGTACTCAGGGGAGACGCCGGTGGTCATCATCGAAAAGGCCTCCTGGCCTGAGCAGCGGGTGGTGCGGGGAACGCTGCGCGAGCTTGTGCAGCTTGCCCGCGACGCCGGCATCAAAAAGACCGCCCTGATCTACGTGGGCGACTCCCTGAAGGCGTCGGAGGCGGCGCTGGGGAAGGAGTCGAAGCTGTATGACAAGGATTTCAAGCACGAGTACCGGAGCTGAGGGGGAGCTTCCCTTCTCCCCTTGCTCCCTCTCTGTTCCGGGCAGGGGATACTGCCCAGCGGGAAGAGGGCTCAGCCTTTTGGAAGAGAGCGGATGCCGGTTGCACTTATTTACATAACGGAGAGCGGACGCCTCCTGGCGGAGAGGCTCACGGGGCTGTATCCGGGGGCGCAGGTGGTGAAGTTCGCCGCAGCGGCGGTGCCCCGCCTGTGGGAGACGCACGAAAGGCTCGTTTTCATCATGGCCGCGGGCATCGTCGTGCGGACTATCGCTCCGCTCGTCAGGGACAAGAAACAGGACCCCGCCGTTGTCGTGCTGGACGAGAAAGGAAGGTTCGCGATCAGCCTCCTGAGCGGGCATCTCGGCGGGGCGAATGAAGCGGCCCGTGCCATAGCGGACTTCCTGGGGGGCGAAGCGGTCATCACCACCGCCTCCGACGTGAACCGGCTGCCCTCCCTCGACCTCTGGGCGCGGGACAACGGTCTCCTCATCGAGGAGTGGGAGCTCCTGCCGCGCATCGGTACGCGCTTTCTCGATACAGGCACGCTCCCTGTCTATGCGGAGATCGACATCTCCCTGCCGGATGCGTTCCGGCGGGTGAGCGAGCCCGCCCGTGCGGAGGTGCTCATCACGCACCGGGAGGATGTCTACCGCGGGGACCCTGCCGGGCAGCATCGCCGCGGAGGGCAGCTCTACCTGAGGCCCCGGAACCTTATCCTCGGAATCGGGTGCAATAGCAGGACCCCCCTGGAAGAGATAGAGGAGGCGGTGAGGGGAGTGCTCCATGCCGCCAACCTGGCGTTCTCTTCGGTCGGCTCCCTGGCGACCATCGATATCAAGGCGGCGGAGCCGGGCCTGGCGGCGTTTGCGGAAAAGTATTCTTTTCCCCTCGCCTCCTTCACCCCGGCAGAGCTGAACCGTGTGCCGGGGGTGGCGCGGTCGGAGGCGGTCTTCAGGGCAACGGGGGCCCATGCCGTTTCGGAGCCCGCCGCCCTGCTCGCGGCAGGGGAGGGCGCCCTGCTCGTCGTACCGAAGCAAAAAACAGGCAACGTAACCGTGGCAGCAGCCGCACAGAAATACTATACAGGAAAGAGGGATTAAGAGCACATGGGAAAGAGCGCGCTTTACATCGTGGGAACCGGACCGGGGAGTATCGAACATATCACCCCCTATGCACAGAACGTTATCAGGAAGTCCGATGTCATCGTGGGGTACGGGACGTATCTCGACCTCATCCCCGAGCTGATCAGGGATAAGGAGGTCTTCTCTACCGGCATGACGAAGGAGACCGACAGGTGCCGGAAGGCGGTGGAGCTGGCCCTGGCCGGAAAGGCCGTCACCGTGATCAGCGGCGGCGACCCGGGCATCTACGCCATGGCAGGCCTGGTATTCGAGATGCTGAAGGCCGCTTCCTCTCCCGCCGACGCGGGAGGGGGCCCGCACAACGGGACGGGCGGAAAAACGGAGGGTCTCCTGCCGCATGTGGAGGTCATTCCCGGCATTTCCGCCCTGAATGCCTGCGCCTCGCGGCTCGGCGCGCCCCTCATGCACGACTTCGCCTGCATAAGCCTCTCCGACAGGCTCACCCCGTGGGAGACGATAGAAAAGAGGCTGGCGGCGGCGGCATCAGCCGATTTCGTGGTCGTCCTCTATAACCCCAAGAGCATGGGAAGGCAGGAGCATATCAGCACCGCCCGGGCGATCATGCTGAAGCACCGGAGCACCGAGACGCCTGTCGGCCTCGTCAAGGCGGCCATGCGTCCGGAAGAAAGGGTCGTCCTCACCAACCTGCGGGATATGCTCAACCACGAGATCGACATGCAGACGACCGTCATCATCGGGAATTCAAAGACTTTCACCTGGGAGGGCTGGATGCTCACCCCCCGCGGGTACGAAAACAAGGCCGGCGTCTGAGGAGAGGATGCCGCCCATGCGTCCGACCGCATCGACCGGCACCTTTTCGGAGAAGGCGGCCCTCCTCTGGGACGAATCGTTTCTCTGGGGGGTGATGGCGTGCAAGGCGCTGCAGGCCGCCCGCCTTCCCTTCGACCTCATCCGCTCCGAAGACATCAGGGCGGGGAGGCTCGGGGAGTACCGTCTGCTCTTCGTCCCCGGCGGGTGGGCCTCGAACAAGATCAAGGCCCTCGGAGACGCGGGGGTGGCCGCCGTCAGAGACTTCGTGCAGCGGGGCGGCCGGTATCTCGGCTTCTGCGGCGGGGCGGGGCTTGCCACCCAGGACGGCATCGGCCTCCTGCCGGTGAGGAGGAAGCCCACCCGTGAGCGCGTCCCGAGCTTCAGCGGGAGGATACGGCTCTCGTTGTCGGAGCACCCGATCTGGCTGAACAGCTCCGAGCCGGTGTTCCATGCCTGGTGGCCCTCCCAGTTCATCGCGGAGGACCCCGGCCTCCGGGTCCTCGCCTCCTATGGGGAGGCCCTGCCCGACGCCTTCAGCTCCGATGTCAACGTGGGGGATACTGAGCAGTACGGGTCATGGGCGGAGCTCGAAGCCCTGTACCGGATCAACCTCGACCCCCGGCGTTTGCGGAACGACCCCGCCGTGGTGGAAGGGACCTTCGGAGAGGGGAGGGTCATTCTCTCCCTCATCCATTTCGATACGCCGGACGACGAGAGGGGGGCCGCCGTGCTGCGTTCTCTCTGGGAGTATCTCCTCGGCGCGCCGGTCTGCCGTGGGAAGGAGGAAAGTGCGCAGGGAGACCCTGCTCAGGACTGCATCGGGCAGAGGGAGGTCACGGCGCAGGACCCGCAGGCGGATGCGCTGCTGACCCTCGTACGCGATCTCGAAGCGTCGGTGGACGGGCTGATCTCCCTCGGCATGCGCAACTTTCTCTGGTTCCGCCGCAATGCCCTGCTCTTTCAGTGGCGCCGCGGGGTGCGGGGGCTCGAATACTGCACCTTGCATATGATGACGAAGGAAATAGCGGAAATCGTGCGGCGCGGCAGGCATGGGTGGGACAGCGGCGGGATTGCGCGGTGTACCGACCGGGCGGCAGCGGTGAAGGAGGTGCTGCTTCCCTTTGTCGGGAAGGCGCAGCGTCTTCTGGTGCTCGAACGCCACGCCCTCCAGAGCGGGCATATCACGTACGAAAAGTGCGACGATCCCCTCATCAGGGAGATGAGAGGGGAGCTCTTCTCCACCTCCAAGAGCCACGGCGGCATGTTCAAGGAGCTCATCGACACGATCGATGCCCTCCTCTTCTCCCTGCTGCACTCCTGAGGGGAGGAGCGCCTTGCCTTTCCTTCTCTTTCCTCTGTTTTTTTCTGTCTTACTCTGCACTCCCCCGGGGACTTGACTCTTTTTCCCTATCTGTATAAAGTAGACCGAATGGAACCTGTTTCCAAGAGCTTTTTCCGCGAGACTTTTCCCGTTTTCCGGAATGCCCCGGATGCCCTCATCGAAGACATCCTTTCCGCCTCGCAGCGCCGGCCCCTCCCCGGGGACACGCTTCTCTATTCGGAAGGAGACTCCTGCCTCGGCATCGCCTTTCTCCTCTCGGGAGGCATACGCGTATACAAGGCGGGAGACAACGGCCGCGAAATTACCCTGTACGAGATAGGCCACGGCGAAACCTGCATCCTGAATGCCTCGTGCATCCTTTCTCAGAAGCCGTATCCGGCATACGCGCGCTCCACGGAAGGCGGCGAGATGCTGCTCCTTTCCGCCGACGCTTTCCGTGCGATGATCTCCCGCTACGAAGAGATACGGAATTTCATCTTCTCCCTTCTCAGCGAGCGTCTGGTGGCGATAATGGCGCTGGTCGAGGAGATAGCCTTCGGGAGGATGGACGAGAGGCTCCTTGCCTACCTTGCGGAAAGGGCCGACCAGGGCACGGTACAGGCCACCCACCAGAAAATCGCCAATGACCTCGGCTCCTCGCGCGAGGTGGTGAGTAGATTATTGAAAGACCTCGAAAAAAAGGGCCGCCTTGTCAATGCGCGGAGCTCCATCCGCCTTCTCAGGCAGTAGGGCGGCCTGTACACACCCTGCCGCGCCCCGGCTAGGACATCCCCAGGAAGGCCCGCGCGAGAAAGGCCGCCATCTGCTCCCGGGGGATGATGGTGTCCACCCCGTACGTACCGGTGACCGTGGTGATGCCGGTATCTTTCATCTTCTGCACGTATTTGAAGAAGTTATGGTCGGAGGGGACATCAGAAAAGTAAGGAGTGAGAGTGTACGTAAAATCCTCCCCGTAGAGCGACCGGATGATAAAGGCGGCCATCTGCCCCCGCGTCACCTCGCTGTCCACGAGGTACGTGCCGGTAACCGTGGTGATACCCGCATCCTTCAGCTTCTGGACGTATTTGAAATAGCCATTGGTGTCCGGGACATCGGAGAAATAAGGAGTAAGCGTGTAGGAAAAATCCTCCCCGTAGAGCGACCGCGTGATAAAGGCAGCCATCTGCCCCCGCGTCACGCTGCTCGACGGGCAGTAGTTCCCGCTCCCGCACCCCACCGTGATGCTGTTGTTGTAGATGGCTTCGATGTAGGGCCAATAGACGCTCCCGGTGGATACATCGCCGAAGGAGGAAGTGTCGGAGAGCAGGTAGTGGGCAGCGACCGAGGTGTCCGCGCTCATGGTCACATTGCAGGTCGTGCTGTTGTTCTCGCAGGCGCCGGACCACCCGGTGAAAGTCGTGCCCGAGGCTGCGGTGGCAGTGAGGGTGACGGCGGTGTCCGCAGTGTACGTTTCCGTACAATCCGTCCCGCAGCTGATTCCCGAAGGGGAGCTCGTCACGGTGAGACTCCCGGTGCCGGACGTGCTCACCGTCAGGAGTGCGGTGGACTGGCTGACAGTGATGGTCCCCGTCATCCCCGCCGAACAATGGGGAATGCAATAGTAGGAGTATGTACCGACGGAGTTGAACGTGACACTGTATGTCTGTCCCTGAGACAGGAGGCCCGAGTTCCACTGTCCGTCGGCGGTGCAGCCCGTTCCGCTGGTGGTGGTATGGGTCCCCTGGCTGTTGGTCCACCGCACCGTGTCGCCGACATTGATGGTGACCGAAGGGGGGCTGAAGGAGAAATTCGACATCGAGATGTCCACTGTTGCCCCATGGACAGGGACATACGCCAGAGCGACACCTACTGCTGCGAACACGGCTGATTTCATGAGACGCCTCATAAGAACCTCCCTCTGCATTGGTATTACTGACGGCCCCGGCCCCCGGCTTCTTCCCCTGACGCTCCCGCGCCGGCCCTCAAAGGAGGGGAGTCCTTTCTGCATCTCCAGGTGCCTTGTTCCATACTACCACGTTTTAAAGCGGAGAGGGCAAAAAAAGAGGGCAGAGATGCCTCTGCCCTCGTGTGCTCTTTTCCCCCGGATTGGTCTTACTGCATCCCCAGAAAGGCCCTGCCGAGAAATGCGGCAGCCTGCGCCCGCGTCACCGGTTCGTCGGGTCCGTAGGTGTCGGATACCGTGGTGATGCCGTCGTCCTTCAGCTTTTGAATAAACGAGAAGAAGGGATGGTCCGCCGGGACATCGGAGAAGTGGGGAACAGGAGAGAAGACAAAGGTATCGCCGTATTTCGCTCTGACGAGGAGGGCCGCCGCCTCGCCCCGTGTTACGTCATCGTTGACGCCGTATACGTCGTTCACTTTGGTGATGCCGTCCTCCTTCAGCTTCTGCACGTACTTGAAATAGCCGTCAGTGGAAGGAACATCGCTGAAAAAGGGCGTGTCCGCAAAGGTGAAGTCTTCTCCGTGTTGTGCCCGTACGATGAAGGCGGCCATCTGCCCCCGCATCACCGGGGTTTCCGGGCAGAAATTCCCCGCTCCGCACCCCTGGGTAAGGCTGTTGTTGTGCAGGGCCTCTATGTAATTCCCTGCCCAGTAGCCCTGCGGGGCGTCGCCGAATGTCGTGGTGTTCGTTGCGAGGGAATGGGCGGTCACGAGCGTCTCCGCGGTCAGCGTGACGACGCACGTCGTATCGGTGTTCCTGCACGCCCCCGACCAGCCGGTGAAGGTCGTCCCCGGGATTGCCGCGGCGGTAAGGGTGACTACCGTCCCCCCGGTAAAGGTTTCCGTACAGTCGGTCCCGCACGAGATGCCGGCCGGAGAGCTGGTCACCCCTACCTCTCCCACTCCCGCTTTTGCAACAGTAAGAAGAGCGGAGGCAGGAGGGGCCGCATTGACCACAACGGTCCCGGTCATCCCGGACCCGCAATGGAGAGAACAGAAATACGGAAAGGTCCCCGCTTCGGTGAATGTCCGGGAAAAGCTCTGGCTCTGTGCCAGTATGCCGGAGTCCCACGTGCCGTCCGGGGAACAGTTTGTTCCGCTGGTGGCGGTGTGGGTGCCCTGGTTGTTCGTCCACCGCACCGTGTCACCGACGGATACGGTGATGGACTGCGGGCTGAAAGAGAAATCCTGCATCGATACATCGACCGTAGCCGCGCGGGAAACGGCGCTCATCAGCAGACAACAGACAATCACCCCGAACCATAGCGTCATTCGTCTCATTGCATCCTCCCCTTTGCCGGCTTCTGGTGTCTCCCTCTTCAACCCCCTGCCGCCGGAGAGCGCGGGGGCTCACTGGAATGAAGGGACGGACGCTCCTCTTGTTCCCGCCCCGGACCGCTGCGCCTCTTTCTACTGCATGCCGAGGAAGGCCCTCGACATGAACGCCGCCATCTGCGACCGCGTGACCAGGTCATCCGCGCCGTAGGCGCCGCTCACCGAGGTGGTGCCGTCGTCCTTCAGCTTCTGGATGTAGGAGAAGTAGGGGTGGTCGGCAGGGACATCCGAGAAGTAGGGGGCCGTTGAGTAGGTGAAGGTGTCGCCGTATTTCGTCCGTATCAGGAAGGCCGCCATCTGGGAGCGGGTGACAGTGTCGGCAACTCCATAGACATCCTCCACTTTCGTAATGCCGTCCTCCTTCAGTTTCTGTATGTACCGGAAGAAGTCGTTGGAGGGCTCGACATCACTGAAATAAGGGGTGGTGAAGTAGTTGAAATTTTCCCCGTACCGCGCCCGTACAAGAAAGGCCGCCATCTGCCCCCGCGTTACGAGCTCCTCCGGGCAGTAATTCCCGCTTCCGCAGCCGGTGGTGAGTCCGTTGTTGTACAGGGCATTGATATAATCGTCCGCCCAGTACCCCTGCGGGACGTCGTCGAAGGCCGCGTCTCCTTCCGTGATGAAATGCGCCGTTGCGTCCTTGTCCGACGTCAGGTGCACGACACAGACGGGATTGGTGTCCTTACAGGCGCCGGACCATCCGGTAAACGAGGTTCCGGGCTGAGGAGAGGCGGTGAGGGTAACCCGGGTGCCGGTGGGATAGGATTCCGAGCAGTCCGTCCCGCAGAGGATGCCCGCCGGCGCGCTCGACACCTCGGCGCTGCCGGTGCCCGCCCTTTCGACGGAGAGGAGAGAGGTGGTGGGAGAGGTGACGGTGACGGTCCCGGTCATTCCGCCGGTACACCCCGAAGGGCTGAAATAGGAGTAGGTCCCCGGTTCGTCAAAGGTCACCGTAAAGTCCTGCCCCGCTTCGAGCACGCCAGAATTCCACCTGCCGTCTGCGGTGCAGTTCGCTCCGCTGACGGCCGCATGGGAGCCCCCCAGGCTTGTCCAGCGTACGGAATCGCCCACACTGACGGTAAGCGCGGAAGGGGTAAAGGAGAAGTCCTGTACCGTTACGTCCACTGTCGCAGCGTGGGAAAGGGTGAGGGGGAAGCCGAAAAGGAGAAGGATACCCATTACCGATAGCACGGTCCGTTTCATGTTTTGCCTCCTTGGTCTGTCTGAGTGGTGAAAGCGAAAAGGTTAATAAAGTCCCTGCCTCGGGAAGGGAGAGGGAGAGAGTGTACACGAACTGGGCTCTTTTTCAAATTATACCCGCAAGGAAAGGCTCCCGGCGCCGGAATTTAGCGGCTTTTCGTGCCTTTTCTCGGGCGAATCTTGCTCCCGGCAGAGGGGGCGGCACCGGGTGCCCTGTCCTTCCGCTTTGTAAATTTTCGGATCTCCGTGCCACAATATCGGGTATGGCATCGTTGCAGTGCGACCATTGTCTGCTCGGCTTTCCCGAGAGAGATGCGGTGTATGACGCCGGCGGCGGGCAGACCCGCGTCTTCTGCTGTCACGGGTGCCAGGGGATTTATACCCTCATCCATGCGGAGGGTCTGGACGATTTCTACGAGAAACGGAAGTGGGACGGGGCGGGCGCGCCGGCTGTCCTGAAAAAGGGGATCGACCTCCGTCCGTTTGCCGAACAGGTGCGGGACATCGGGGGAGAAAAGGAGCTGGATATCCTCATCGACGGGATCCGCTGCGCCTCCTGCGTCTGGCTTAACGAGAAAATCCTGGTCAGGACCGGAGGCGTCCTCTCTGCCCGGGTGAACTATGCGACCCACCGGGCGCGGATCCGCTGGGACCCTGAACGCATCGGCCTCGACGGGATCCTCTCCCGGATCGCGTCGATCGGCTATCAGCCGCGCCCCTATTCAGAATCAGAGCAGTGCAGGGCGCGCAGGGCGGAGACCCGCGACCTCCTCGTGCGCTTCGGCACCGCAGGGTTCCTCTCGTCGCAGCTCATGATCTATTCAGTCGCCCTGTACGCGGGATACTTTCAGGGGATAGAGCCCTCCCTGAAGCTCCTCCTCGAGGTGATCGCCCTGCTCCTGACGCTCCCCGTCCTTTTCTATTCGGGAATGCCCTTTCTCAGGAACACCCTTCGCGGCCTGCGCCGCCTGCGCTTCACTATGGACTCCCTGATCACCCTGGGGGCCGGGTCGGCCTTCGTATACAGCGTTTACCAAATGGCCGTCGGAGGAACAGTCTACTTCGATACGGCGGCGATGATCATCACCCTTATCCTCCTTGGACGGTATATCGAGGCGGCCGCAAAGGGAAAGGCCTCGGAAGCCATCGAAAGGCTCTCGGAGCTGAGCCCGAAAGACGCGCGACGGACAACGGGCGTACCGCGGGGGGTCGGGGCCGGGGAGGAGGGGGCCGCACCGGAGAGCGAAATGGTCCCCCTCTCTTCAGTAGTCGTCGGGGACCTGCTGCAGGTGCTCCCCGGAGAGAAGGTCCCTCTGGACGGGGTGGTCGTCAGCGGCGGCTCGGAGGTGGATGAATCCCTTATCACCGGGGAGGCGAAGCCGGTGGCCAAGACCCCCGGCCGCGAGGTGGTGGGGGGAAGCGTGAACCTTTTCGGGACCTTCTCCTTCGAGGTGGCGCGGACCGGAAAGGACACCGTGCTCGCGGGCATCATCCGGGCGGTGGAGGACGCCCAGGCGCGGAAACCGCGGATCCAGCAGCTCGCCGACAGGACCGTGGGCCTCTTCGTCCCCGCCATCCTGCTCATCGCCCTCGCGACTGTCGCGGGGTATTTCGCGCGGGGAGCCTCCTCCCATTCCGCGCTCATGGCCGGGATTTCGGTCCTGGTCATCGCCTGCCCCTGCAGCCTCGGACTGGCGACTCCCCTCGCCGTCCTCCTTTTTACCGGCCGCGCCTCTGAGAAGGGCATTCTAGTCAGGGGAGGAGAGGTCATCGAGAATGCGAGCGGGCTTACCCACGTCCTCTTCGACAAGACGGGCACCCTTACGGTGGGAGAGCCGACCCTGAAAGCGATCTTTCTCCTCGACAGCGGGCAGGACAGGGGCCGCATTCTCACCCTCGCCGCATCCCTCGAACGCCTCTCCGGCCACAGCATCGGGCATGCCGTCACCAGGGCGGCGGAAGGGGAGCTCCTTCCTGTTGGGGGCTTCAGGGCGCTCCCGGGCAGAGGGGTGGAGGGGACCGTCGAAAATAGGAGGATCGTGATCGGCAACAGGGCCCTGCTGCAGGAAAACGGCATCCCTGTCCAGGACGGCGGAGAGGCCGCCCGAAGTTATGAGGAGAACGGCGATACGGCTGTTTTCATGGGCTGGGAGGGGAAGGCACGCGCCCTCTTCATCGTCTCCGATGTCGTCAGGGCGGAGGCGGCGGAGGTGGTCGCCTCTCTCAAGGAGCAGGGCGCAGCGGTCTCCCTGGCAAGCGGGGACACCAGGAGCACCACCCGTGCGATTGCCCTGTCGGCCGGCATCGGAGAGGTCCTGTCCGAGACATCCCCGGAAGGGAAGCGGGAGGCTGTCGCAGGCATTCAGGAGCAGGGCGGCAGGGTCATGATGGTGGGAGACGGCATCAACGATGCCCCCGCCCTCACCGAGGCGCTTGTCGGACTGGCCATGGGCAGGGGCACGGACATCGCCATGGAGAGCGCCGATGCGGTCCTGGTCCGCAACGACCTGCGGCTCATCCCCTTTTTCCTGCGCCTGTCCGCGCGGACCTACTCACTCATCAAGCAGAACATCTTCTGGGCCTTCTTCTATAACGTGGTGGCTATCCCGCTGGCGGTGGCGGGGGTCCTGCACCCCATCATCGCGGCAGGGGCCATGGCCGCCAGTTCCCTCGCCGTGGTGCTCAACTCGCTGCGGATCAGGCGGATCGGCGATGGGTAGGAGAGAGACAGGAAAAGGGCGGCGGAAGGGAGGCATGCCATGTGGACATTGTATTTCCTGATCCTTCTCTCGCTTCTCCTCGGCATCGGGGCGTGGCTTTTCTTCATGTGGGCCGCAAAGAGCGGCCAGTACGACGATCCGGAGGGGCCGAAATACCGTATGCTGGACGACGAGGACGAGAAGGAAGAGAAAACAGAAAAGAGATCCTAGACTTCCGTGATCCTGATCATCGATTGACTTTTGGAGAGCAAAAATAGATAATGGTACGCAGCACTTTCTGATAGGTTATCTTCCGGCGGAAGCGGGCGAAGCCTTTCTAGTGCACTCCCGGGAAGGCCGGAAGGGCGCGGCCGCATAAGGACGCGGCCGAAGAGGATACAGGAAGAAGAATGCTCTCCAGGGCTCTCAGCGCCTACGTTATAGGAATCGACGCTCACCTGGTCGAAGTGGAGGTGGACATCTCCGCCAAGGGGCTTCCCCACTTTTCGATGGTGGGGCTCCCCGACGCCGCGGTCCGGGAGAGCCGGGACAGGATCAGGGCTGCGCTGAAGAACATCGGCTTCGCTTTCCCCCTCAAACAGATCACGGTCAACCTGGCCCCCGCCGATCTCAGGAAGGAGGGCTCCTCCTTCGACCTGCCCATCGCGGTCGGCATCATTGCCGCTGAAGAGGTGCTTCCCCTCGCCGCACTGAGCGAGTATCTCCTCGCGGGGGAGCTGTCCCTCGACGGCAGGATAAAGCCGGTGAAAGGCGCGCTCTCCATTGCCCTGGAAGCGCGGAAGCGGGGGCTGAAAGGCCTTATCCTCCCCAGGGAGAACGGGGCGGAAGCAGCGGTGGTGCACGGCATCGAGGTCTATGGGATGGAGAGCCTTCCCGAAGTGGTGGAATTCCTGGGAGGGATCGCGAAGCGGGAGCCCTTTGCCGCTGACCTCGGGGCGGCGATGGCGGAGAGGTCCCTGTACGAGGAGGACTTCTCCGAGGTGAAGGGGCAGGAACACGCAAAGAGGGCTCTGGAGGTCGCTGCCGCGGGCGCCCACAACCTGCTGATGATCGGCCCGCCCGGAAGCGGCAAGACCATGCTCTCCCGCCGCCTGCCCTCCATCCTGCCGCCGCTCACCTTCGAGGAGGCCCTGGAAACGACGAAGATCCACAGCGTTGCGGGACTACTCGAAGACGGCCAATCCCTCCTGGCCCTCCGCCCGTTCCGTGCGCCGCACCACACCATCTCCGACGTGGCCCTGATCGGCGGCGGGCAGGTGCCCCGGCCCGGAGAGGTGTCCCTGGCGCACCACGGTATTCTGTTCCTGGACGAGCTGCCGGAATTCAAGAGGAGCGTCCTCGAAGTGCTGCGCCAGCCCCTGGAGAACGGGACCGTTACGGTCTCCCGGGCCGCAGCCACGGTCACGTACCCCGCGCAATTCGTTCTGGTTGCCGCCATGAATCCCTGTGTTTGCGGCTATTTCGGGGAGCCCCGCCATCAATGCACCTGTACTCCCCTCATGATCCACCGCTACCGCTCCCGCGTTTCGGGTCCCCTCATGGACCGTATCGACATCCATATGGATGTGCCCGCTGTTCCCTACAAGGAACTGTCCGGCTCCTGTTCCGGAGAAAAGTCGGAGGCGATACGGCAGCGGGTAACAGAGGCCCGGACGGTGCAGTTACAGCGGTTCCAAGGGGAGAGGATCTTTGCCAACGGCCACATGAAAGCCCGCCATATAAAGAAATACTGCACCCTTTCCGGCGATGCCCACCACCTGCTCGACACCGCCATGCAGAAGCTCGGCCTGAGCGCCCGCGCTTATTCGAGAGTCCTGAAGGTGGCGAGGACCATCGCCGACTTGGACCGCTCCGCGGACATCCACAGCCCTCACATCGCGGAGGCGATACACTACCGGACGTTGGACAGAGTGCAGGTCTGAGCACTGCTGCCTGACTCTGATACGATGCACGTGCAGGTGTCTTCATTTTCTCCCTGTTTCCCGGAAGGTGCCGCATCATCTTGCCTGTCTCAAAAATTCACTGAGCGAGATGACCCTTATATTCCGGTACTTTTTGAGCATAAGCATGGCTTTATCGCCCGTGACGATCGCCTCCGCATTGCCCCTCACAGCGCATTCAAGTATGCGGTTATCAGATTCGTCATCAAGCACCTTAAGTCTTTCGACAGGATGTGTGAGCTCGCCCATGGCCGCAAGATTGACAGCGGCCCTGCTTAATGCTTCCGCATCCTTGTTGAATTTCCGGGCAAGTACCGTCAGGACTTCATCTATGATTTCATTTGAAATAACGAGCGTGTCTTCGCCGTCAATAATTCTCATCACAGCATCATCAGCCTTGCCGCCGGGCAGGGTCAATGCGGAGATGAAAATATTGGTATCAAAGACGACCCTCATTTCCTCAGATATCTTTCGAGGTCTTTCTCAGTCAGTATTCCTTGTTCTTTCGCCTTCTTGGACCAGTATCCCTGCATATCCCGGAATTCTCTCTTCAGTCTTTCCCGCCGGGCGAGCCTTAGGGCGTCCTGAATTACCGCGCTCAATGTCTTTCCCTCTTCCCTTGCAACGGACTCGGCATCCGTAGCGAGGTCCGGCGGCAGAGATATGGTTTTCTTAACCGCTGTTGCCATTGTTTCTCTCCTTTCTTCGGTATGAATAAATACTACCAACATGTGCATATCGCCGTCAACAAAGAGAAAACCGGGAAACAGACGAGGCCGGAAGAACCCATGATGAACTGCCATTTATTTCAACCGAAAAACAACGATGTCCCGTGGTTTCGTTGAAGAAGGAGCGGCTCTGCCATAATCTTAAGCAGCAGCCTCCTTTCCATCAACGGTTTTCTGTTTTAAAGCAATTGAGTCCATCAAGACCTTTTTCCTGAAATGCTCGTTTGTACTCATAAAACCGGCTTCGGGATATTCCCCGACGTCTACAGGCCTCAGAAACGTTACGTAGTTTTTCAGCTCACTGCAGCAATGTCATCCTGTTTCGTGCTATTTTCATTTCGGCAGTCATGTTCTCCTCCTGAATCTTTGTTTGTGGTGAAACATCTGGCCCAAAAATGCCGACCTCATCGGCATTCCCATACAGAATGAGAGGGACTGCCCGCCCTCTTTTTCAGTCCCAAAAACTGTACGGCAAGAGCTTACCTTCTCCCCATGATAATTATCAGAAAGCGTGAGGGCAGTAAAGTATGATAGGTTGATAAAAAATGAATTTTTGTTCTTGCTGTAATCAACATAATATGCTACATTCATCTACCAACTTTTGAACTGCCGGCATAGCAGATTAAAAGTTGGGTAAACGTTATGAGGAGTGCCGTGATGAAGAAGATGCAGCTCAGCAAGGCATTCACACTGATGGAGCCGGGACCGGTTATCCTCGTGACGACAAACGATGGGGAGAAAAACAACATCATGACCATCTCCTGGACTATGGTGATGGACTTTACTCCGGTGTTTGCTATAACCACCGGACCCTGGAACTATTCCTATGCAGCGCTTCAGAGATCCAGAGAATGTGTCATTGCTATTCCCACTGTGGATTTAATCGATAAGGTGGTTGGTGTGGGAACATGTTCCGGCGCCGACATAGACAAATTTGAAAAATTTGGGCTAACCCCTTTAAAGAGTAAACATGTCAAGGCACCCCTGATCAAGGAATGCTTCGCAAATATCGAATGTAAAGTCGTCGATATCGTCAAAAAGCACGATATCGTTGTGCTCGAAGGAGTCGCGGCGTACCGTGATAGCTCTCGAAAGGAGCGGCGCACTCTACACGCAATCGGCGACGGCACTTTCGTTGTGGATGGGCGCAAACTGAACCGAAGGAAAATGATGCGATCGAAGCTTCCAGATGGTATGTAATCATTCGTGGGCATAGGTGTCACCGTTGGCCTTGCTTACAAACGGTTTGCCTAACATCGTATTAATAGAAGCAGAGCCGTTAAGAGGTCTGATCGCCTAAAGAGCTCGACAGATCAGGAGGCCCGATCACTGACCACGATTCTGAGCCGACTCTTACGTCGTCTAGTGGCAATCAGTTTTCATGGGATGTATACCACATAGAGAATTACTTCTTGGTTCCCAAGTATATTCTTGCAGCTCTCAGCCTTGGATTGATCAAAGGGGAAGACAGTATCTGGGACGAACTTCGTGAGTGCGCGAAGGAAACCCTACCTTCGCTTGTTCGTCATGAATTGTCGGAGTATGCGAACAGACTTCTGGTCAGCGCTATCGACATCAAGACTGATCCGAGGCTTGAGCAGCAGGCTTCGGCAATGAGCGAATCTATTGCGCGATCTATCGAAAAAATCTCCTCCGTTCAAGAGAACCACCTTAGCCGTCATGCCCTCTTGACGAAAGAGGAAGAAATCCGCGCCAAATACATCCAGAGTATTTCGGATGGTTCATGGACGAAAGTCTTTCGAGGCAGGGATGTACTTAAACGATTCGTTGCGCGTAGCAGCACAACTGCTTCATATGAAGTCTTCCGAAATCTCTTGCTTGCCCAAATGCGAGACGACTCATACCGTCCGGGAGGCATGAAGGAGATTGTTGATGCAATACTTGCGTCATAGTGTCATGACGCCAATCCGCCGGTTAACCGGACCGTCCGCAAGCTGCGCTTGTGGGTTCCCTCCGTGCTTCGCACTCCGGCGGCCGGTTGCCTCAAGCGTTAGACACTGAGTGCAGATGGAGTCGGGTCTGTTCGGGCTGTTGTCCCCCCCTCTTTTCTCCTACCCAGCATTGAGCTGAAGAGCCAGGTCAAAACCGATCATGCCCAATAGCCCTCCTCCGATACGCTCATTGACCAGTGCGCGGTAGCCCGCCGCTATTGCGCATGCCGCCTCCTTCATCCGGAACGGCCTCCGGCACCTGACAAAGGGCTCTGACTTAGTGATATAATACACGGTACTATAGAGGGACCGCCGCATGGAGATCTCATTCAACGACATAAGCATTGGAGGGGGCCGTCCGCCCCTCATCATCGCCGGACCGTGCGTGATCGAGAGCGAAGAGGTCACCTTCCACACCGCCGGGAAGCTGAAGGCGATGTGCGCCGCCGCCGGACTGCCGTTTGTTTTCAAGAGCTCCTACGACAAGGCGAACCGCAGCTCCCTTGCATCGTACCGGGGGCCGGGCATCGAGAAGGGCCTTCAGGTATTGGCGGATGTCCGGAGCAGGTTCGATATTCCCGTGCTGTCCGATGTCCATTCCGAGGCGGAGGTAAAGATCGCTGCCGCAGCGCTCGACGTGGTGCAGCTCCCCGCTTTCCTCTGCAGGCAGACCGACCTCATTCTCGCCGCAGCCGGGACCGGAAAACCGGTCAACATCAAGAAGGGGCAGTTCCTCGCGCCCTGGGACGTGCAGAACATCATCGGGAAATTCACCTCGACCGGCAACCACCGGCTCCTCCTCACCGAACGGGGCACCTCCTTCGGGTACAACAACCTCGTGGTGGACTTCAGGGGTCTGCCCCTTATGCGCTCCTACGGCTACCCGGTGGTTTTCGACGTCACCCACAGCCTGCAGCTACCGGGGGGGCAGGGGACCTCCTCGGGGGGGCAGAGGGAGTTTGCCGAGGCCTTCGCGCGCGCGGCAGTGGCCGTGGGCGTGGACGGGCTCTTCATGGAAGTGCATCCCGACCCCGACAACGCCCTGTGCGACGGACCGAACATGATCCCCCTGGACAGGGTGCCCCGCCTGCTGAAAACGATCCGGGACATCCATGCGCTCCTGTCGGCGGAAGGAGGCATGCATAGTGGTGCGTAGAGCCGTCATCCTCTTCAGCCTGCTTTTTTTCTCCCTTCTTTTCCCTTTCTCCCCTGCCGCAGCGGGCGATACGGCGGTGCAGGGAGAGGGGGCGGTCTATACGGACAGGGACCTCGAAAAATACAAAAACCCTTCCGACTCCGAACACGAAAAGCAGGGGAAAAAGAGCGTAAAGACGGAGGGCAGGAAAGAGGACCCCGCAAAGGCGAAGGAGCGGCAGGAGCAGGAGTATTGGTGCAAAAGGGCGCAGTTCCACCAGAAGAAGCTGGAGAAGGCGCAGCGCGAAGTAGAGAAGGCGCAGGCAAAGCGCGCGGCACTGGAGGAGGAAGCGGCAGGAGAGATCGGGGCCACGAGGAAGAAAGTGGAAAAGAGCATAAAGGAGACCGAAAAGAGACTGCAGAACGCCCAAAAAGACCGTGCGGAGCGGGAGAAGGACCTGGGCAGGATCGAGGAGGAGGCCCGCCGGAAGGGAATTCCCCCGGGATGGCTGCGCTGCCAATCCGGTTGGTGATCCCCGCAGAGGGAGGGTATCCGAATGGAAACAATCCTTGATATCGCCAAAAAGGTCCTGAGAATAGAGGCCGAAGCCGTCCTCTCCCTTACCGAGAAGCTCGACGGCAGCTTCGAGCGGGCGGTGGACCTGATATACGGCAGCAAGGGCAGGGTCATTGTGAGCGGAATGGGAAAGTCGGGCCTGGTCGGAAAGAAGATCGCCGCCACCCTCGCCTCCACCGGCACCCCGGCCTTTTTCCTGCACCCCGCAGAGGCGAGCCACGGCGACCTCGGCATGGTCACAGCGGAGGACGTGATCATCGCCCTGTCGAACAGCGGCGAGACAGAGGAGCTGGTGAGGCTGATCCCCGTCCTGGAAAGGTTCGCTGTCTCCCTCATCGCTCTAACCGGCAACCCCGCTTCGACCCTGGCGAAGGCCGCCGCTGTTTCCCTCGATGTGTCGGTGCGGGAGGAGGCCTGCTCACTGGGCATCGTGCCCACCTCGTCCACCACGGCTGCCATGGCCATGGGAGACGCCCTTGCGGTGGCCCTTCTCACCCGGCGGGGGTTCAGAAAGGAGGACTTCGCCTTTTTCCATCCGGGCGGCAGCCTCGGCAAGAAACTTCTCGTCCGGGTCAAGGACCTCATGCATGGGGGCGGCTCCCTGCCGCTGGTCGGTCCCGACTCCTCCATGACGGGGGCGGTTATCGAGATCTCCTCGAAAAGGCTCGGTATGACGGTGGTCATTGATGCCGACCGCACGCTTCTCGGTATTATTACGGACGGGGATGTGCGGCGGGGCATCGAAAAGTGGGGGAAGGACTTCTTCGATATGAAGGCCGGCGAGGTAATGACGCAGCACCCGAGGACCATCGGCGGAGACGAGCTGGCGGCAAAGGCCCTCGCCGTCATGGAGGAAAGATCCATCACCGCGCTGGTCGTGCCCGACAGCGAGGGCAGGGCCGAAGGGGTAATCCATTTGCACGATATTCTGAGACAGGGGATCGTTTAGCCGTGCAAAATCGAACGATAAGCTATTTTGTAATTTTCCGGACAGCGCCTGGAAAATTTCTGCCGGTTGAGGCTTGACCTGTGGCAAACGAAAAAGAGCATTGGCAACTGAATACAGAAAAGCTGGCAAGGGATATTAAAGAGGCTTCCCTCAGGGCGAACACAGAGGAAGACCTCAAAATGCGCCTTGAACCCATGCTGCAAGCTGCGTTCAAGGAGATGGGGATTGATGTCAGCATTGTGAAATATGAGAAAACGGCAACAAGCTTCGGGGGGAAAGCCGACGCCGTTTACGGGCACCTTACCATTGAATATAAAGCCCCTGGCAGGCTATCGGATAAAACGGCTGCACGGAAAGCCTCGGAGCAACTTCAACGGTATTTAAGCGAACAGGGTGCAGAGCTCGGACAGCATAAAGATTACTTTATTGAGAAAGCCGTCGGCATTGCCATTGATGGAAAAAACATACTTTTTGTCCGCTACACGAAAGCGCCTTCCCGTCTGCAAACGCCTTTGATGATCGAGGAGAAGGAATTTTCGCTTTTCGATGAATTCGAGTCCGTGCAAGGATTCCATGTTATGGGCCCGTATCCCGTCACCCCGGCGAGCATCGGCAGTCTGTTGATATTCGTCAGGGCCTCTGCGCGCCGTCCCCTCACCGCCAGAGAACTGGCTGCTGTTTTCTCTCCTTCTTGCCGGATCACGCAACAAACGATTTCCCAGCTTTATTCCGAAGTGGTGAAGGCACAACGACGCCATGTCCCGTCACGGGTAAAAACTTTCTACACCGAATGGGACAGGATTTTCGGAGTGGTGTATGGACAGGAGACAGAGAAAGCCGAACAGTCGGCTGAAGAAACCGCAGGGTTCTATCAGATGTCCACCGGTGCGAAACTGAAACCGCTGCTTTTTTCGATCCACACTTTTTATGCCTTTCTCATGAAACTTCTCTCTATCGAACTTGTCGCTCTTCAACGCGAAGCCTCGGTGGAGCCCTTTGTGAAGGGGTTGGGAGCGTTCGATGATGAGAAGCTCTTCGCAAAGCTTTCGCACCTGGAAAGCGGCGGAGAGTTTATCGAACGCGGGATAAGCAATTTTCTTGAAGCCGATTTTTTTTCTTGGTATCTCGATATTTGGAACCCCTCTATTGCGGAGATTTTCAGAAACATCGCAAGGACGCTTTCTGAGTTTGAGCCTGCCACCCCCATACTTGAACCCGAATGGACCAGAGATCTGCTGCAGGAACTCTACGAGGTGATCGTCCCGAAGAAGTTGAGGCACGATCTGGGCGAATACTATACCCCCGACTGGCTGGCCGGATATGTTGTCAGGAAAAGTGGCTTTCAGGGCACAATAGGCGAACGTTTTCTCGATCCCTCGTGTGGCTCCGGGACGTTTCTTGTACAGGCGATCAATAAAACGATACGAAGCGCCGAAGGACAGAAAAAATTCAGGACTTCCGAAATAGCGAAACATATTCTCGACAATATAGCCGGATTCGACCTCAACCCCCTTGCTGTTTTAGCGGCAAGGACTAATTACCTTATCGCTTTTTCCAAGTTCATTCCCTTTGTTCGACCTATTTCAATTCCTGTGTATCTTTGCGACTCGGTGCTCGCCCCGTCTCGGTATATGGAAGAAGGAGACTTGCCACTTGAGGACACGGTAGTTTTTACCACCACCAAAGGCGATTATGTCTTCCCTGCCTCGATGCAGGGCAAGGACATGATTGACACGTTTACCGCAATGATCGACGAAGGGTTGCGGGCAAAAATGACGCCGGAAAATTTTGAGCGGCGCATCGGCAGGGAATTCAGCCCCTTAAATGATGAAAAGGAGTTGCTGTCCAGGGTATACCGGAAGATAAAGGAGCTCGACGACAGCGGTGAAAACGGCATATGGGCAAAATATATAAAAAACGCTTTTGCACCCGTTTATCTCGGTGCCTTCGATTTTGTCGTGGGCAATCCCCCATGGATACGATGGGGCTATCTCTCGGACGACTACCGGAAGCGGACTCTCAAACTGTGGCACCGGTACGGCATTTTTTCGTTAAAGGGGCATGAAACACGTCTCGGAGCAGGGGAGAAAGACTTCTCTATGCTCTTCACGTATGCCTGCGCAGACAATTACCTGAAGGCCGGGGGGATTCTTGCTTTTGTTATCACCATGGAGGTCTTCAAGTCCAAAGGGGCAGGCGAAGGCTTCCGACAATTTCAGCTTAAAAACAAAGACATACCGTTGAAAATTATGGGCATGGAGGATATGGTCGATCTGAAGCCCTTCCAGGCGGCGAACAAGACAGCGATTTTCTTTATGGAAAAAGGTGAAAGGACAAAATACCCTGTTCCGGTCCTTGAATGGAAGCGCAAAAAAGGAATCGGGCGTATCCCCCCCCACTGGGCTTTTGAACAGGTCGTGGAAAAGTGCGCAGTAAAGAAAGCCAAGGCCGTGCCGGTAAACCCTCAAAAACCTGCTTCCTCCTGGCAGACCGCAACCTCGTTGGACTTGTGCCGTTATATACCGATGAAGGGGAAAAGCGCTTATAGAGCTTACCAAGGGGTTGATACACAGCCATACGGGGTCTTTTGTCTGAGTGTGAAGGAAGTGCGTCCGGACGGGCAGATTGTCGTTGAAAATATGCATGAGAGGGGAAAATGGAAGTTGAAATCCACATCTCAGTCGATAGAGCCTGATCTCATATTCCCGGCTGTCAGTGGAGGCCAAATTATCAAGTTCGGGATAAAACAGCCATTCTTCATTCTTGTTTCTCAGGATCCGGGTAAAAGAGAGCCTTATGCTGAAGAGTGGATGATTGATAACGTCCCCTTGACACACGCTTACCTGACGCAATTCAGGGATGTCTTGCTTTCCCGAAAATCCAAAGTCTTAAAAGAACTTTCAAAGAACACGGCTTTCTATGCAATGTATGCAGTCGGTGAATATACCTTTGCGAAATATCGCGTTGCGTGGAAGTTTATGGCGTCGAAGATAAATGCGGTAGTGCTTTCTAAAGTGAGAACTCCTTTTGGAACTAAACCGTTATTGCCCACAAAAACTACGGCTTTTTTTTCAACTAATAAGAGGGAGGAGGCTCACTTCCTTTGTGCTTTGCTCAATGCACCGACTGTCGACAACTTTATTAAGAGTTTTTCAGCAGCCGGCAGGGGATTCGGTTCCCCTTCCATCATGAATAATGTGGCAATTCCTCAATTCGACCCGAATAATACTATTCACGCAAGGCTTGTCGAATTGTCCGAAGAGGCCCATCGCCTCGTCACCCGAGGCGATACTATCGAAAACATCGAAGATGAAATCGATTCCCTTGCGAAGAGACTATGGAACATAGAGTAATTACTCCGTTAGACGCAGACTACCCTGCGAAGCTAGAGGAACGCCTTGGCGATAGCGCCCCGCAAAAGCTCTATTGCAGCGGGCCGCTTCAATTCCTCGACCGGTTCACAATGTCGGTCCTCTGCTCAGATGAGAGCGGCGGCATAGAGTTGATAGAGGCTAACCAGATTCTGTTTTCCATCCGGGAATACGACATGAACTATATCGGCAGCTGGCACTCCGTGATCGAATCGGAAATATTCCGTCTTTCCATGTTCCGGGGCTTTAATACCAGGAAGGGGAGAAAGATGCTTTTGGGGGACAGGACCTTGACTCTCTGCTCCGCAAAGGGACTGAATGTCGAAACATATGATTCCTTTCTCCTCGACCGCTTCTTCCCTCCCCTGCACGAGTTTCCCGAGCGCGCAGAATATTTCAGACGGGCCTCGGAGAGCGAGTTGTTGATGCTCTCGGTAAGCGCTCCGGACGACGCCAGACAATCAAGGCAGAATATAATGAGACGCAACTGGCTGGTCTGCTTGCTCGGCGATATCGTTTTTATCCCGTATGGGCCGAAAAGCTCAAAAACATATACTACTGCCAAAAAAGCGGTTGCAGCCGGACTTCCTGTCTTTACCATGGATCATCCGACATGCGCCGATCT
>JAXLZK010000024.1:46465-56371 GCA_046350935.1 Thermodesulfovibrionales bacterium | reverse complement strand
GAGGCGCCTTTTGTAGGATAGTATAGGCGACTCCCCACTATCAGATGAAATCATCCGTTCCGTTTCTCCTCGCGGGGTGCATCCTGACACTCTCCGTGTTTGTTGCGTCCTTTTTCGAAGCACCTCCCCTGGAAACCCTCGAACGCACCACATACGACTTTCGAGCCGCATTATGCCGGAAAGCCCCTTCGTCGCCCGTAGTGGTCGTGGCCGTCGACAGGGAGAGCCTGCGCCAGATTGGCCCCTGGCCGTGGCCCCGCGCCTCTATCGGCCTGGGGCTGCTCCGCCTGCACGAGTACGGGGCGCGTGTGATAGGCGTCGAGCTCCTCTATTCATCAAAGGACATGAATCCGGGGCTGCAGGAAATACGGGAGATCATCAGGAAGTTCCCGAGCGAATCCCGCCCCCTGCAGGAAGACAATCTTACCGAACTCCTCTCTGCCCTGAAGGACGCGGAAAAGAGGCTGGACAACGACGCCCTCCTCGCCTCCTCTCTCTCGTATGCGGGGAACGTGGTGCTGCCGGTGCGGCTCGTCTTCGGCAAGGCCGGAGGGGAAGGGGAGCAGACCCCCCTGGAAAATTCCCTCATGAAGAGCTCCCTCGCGTATTTCGGGGCGGCGCACTCTTCAGCACGGGACGTCCTGCTCCCCCTCAGGGAGTTCTCGCGCCATGCTTCCGCCCTGGGGCACACCAACCATCCCGCCGACAGCGACGGAGTCATCCGGAGCGAGCCCCTCTTCCTGCCGTACGCACGGAGGCTGGTCCCCTCCTTCGCGCTGCAGCTTGTCCTCAGGTACCTGAAGTACGACCTGGAGAACGTTTCGCCCGGGAGGAACGCGGTGCGCATGGGAGACAGGCAGCTCCCCACCAACGGAGAGTATAGAATGCTCATCGGCCCCACCGATCCCGGCTCCCTCCCCGTCTATTCATTTTCGGATGTTCTCAAGGGGAGGATACCGGCCGGAGCCTTCAGAAACAGGCTCGTCATCGTGGGAGGGACCGCCCCGGAGACAGGGCCGTTCGTGCGGACCCCCCTTGCGCCGGAGCTCCCCGCCCCCCTCCTCACCGCCTCGACGGCTGCCGGCATCCTCGGCGCATCCTACGTCACGCGGCCGGCATGGGCCTTCCCTCTCGAATCGCTCCTGTTGCTCCTTGCCGGCAGCATTCTCTTCCTCGGCTTTTCGGGGCAGGACGCCGGCACGCGGATCGGGCTCTCCCTGCTCCTCGCAGCAACATGGACCGGAACAGCGCTCCACCTTTTCTCCGTCCACGGCTATTGGGTGAAAGTGGCGTATCCCCTCGTCCTTTCGGCGGCGGGCATCATGGCGCTTCTCCTGCAGCGCCTCTTCGCGGGGAAAAGGGAGGAGGAGCCCTCCGGGTCCGAGGTCATCGAGAACGACGAGCTCAGAATGGTCGTGGGAGCACGGACCGATACCGGCCGTGTCCGTACGGTCAATGAGGACTCTTTCTGTATCGACAGCGATGTCCGCCTCCTCGCGGTGGCGGACGGGATCGGAGGGCACTCCTCAGGAGAGGTGGCCAGCAGGATGGCGGTGGACGGGATACGCGAGTACTTCAGAAGAGGAGAGAAAAAAAGCGTCCACCCCGGCCGCAACGGGTTCTCCGGGGATACCGCCCTCCTCGGGGACTCCGTACGGTCAGCCGGAAGGGCGATCTACGAGGCGGCCCGGAACAACCTCCGCTGGGAGCGGATGGGGACCACCCTCGTTGCAGTGCTGCTGCGCAAGAACAGATTGAGCATTGCCCACGTGGGGGACAGCAGGGTATACCTCGCGCGGAAGGGCGTCCTTGAACAGCTTACCGAGGACCATTCCGTAAATGAGAAAACCATGAGGCATGTCCTGACGAAGGCGCTCGGCCTCGAACCCGACGTGGAGGCGGACCTGACCGAGCTCACCCTTTCCGAGGGGGATATCGTGCTCCTCTGCTCGGACGGCCTTACCGCCATGGTGCCCGACAACGAGATCCTCGCCGCGCTCCGGTCCGCCCGGGACCCTTACCTGGCATGCACCCGCCTCGTAAAAGCGGCGAACGAGAGGGGCGGCAGGGACAATGTGACGGTCATCGCGGCCTATGCATACCGAAAGGGCAGGCCTCTTTCATAGCGCTACACCAACAAGGAGGGAGTATGGCTACAATCAAGGTGAGATTTCTAGACAAGGTGCTCAGCGAGGTGCCACTCGACAGCGGGATCGTCACGATCGGGAGAAAGCCCAAGAACAGCATACGGATCGACAATCCCGCCGTCTCGGGCTTTCACGCGAAGGTTTTCAGGGAGGGGAGCCGGTTCGTCCTCGAAGACATGGGAAGCCTCAACGGGACCTTTGTGAACGGGGTGAAGATTGCACGCCACCCCCTGAACAACGGAGACACTGTCCTCATCGGAAGACACCTCCTGAGCTTCGAGGCCCCGGAAACGGACTCGCCGCCCGGCCAGACCGCGGCAGCGCGGCCGGTCAGGGGTGACGAGACCCTGGTGCTCGATTCGCGGGTGCAGCAGAGGATGCTGCACGATATGCCCGAAGCCGGGGAAACAGCCCCCAAAGGGGAAAAACAGGGGGGCTTCCTCGTCGTTGCAGGACCCATAAACAGGCCGGAGCTCGAACTGAGGGACAAGGTAACCACGATCGGGAAAAGCGCCGACGCCGGAATACGGCTGAAAGGCCTGTTTGCCCCCAAGGTCGCCGCCCTGGTCAACCGGAGGCGGGAGGGGTACTTCATCAACCCGGTGGGAAACGCGGCGGTCAGGGTGAACGGGAACAGGATCGACGAGCGCCACAACCTGAAAGACGGGGATATCGTCGAAGTGGGAAGGCTGAAAATGCAATTCTACCTCAAGGAGTAGGAGCCTGACCATGACGCACGCTCCGCCGAAGCACATCGGCAAATACGAGATAGTGGGAAAGCTGGGCCAGGGAGGAATGGGGGTCGTCTATCTCGGGCACGATCCCTACAATAACCGTCCCGTGGCGATCAAGGTCGCGGCGGAGGGGGACCATTACGACGAGGAGTGCCGGAAGAAATACCGGAAGCTGTTCTTCAACGAGGCCCGGATCGCGGGGATGCTCGACCATCCCAATATCCTCGCCGTCCATGACGCAGGCATCGACGACGGCCACTACTACCTCGTCATGGAGTATGTCGCGGGAAGCAGGACCCTGAAGGAATGCTGCCGCGTCGAGAACCTGCTCCCGGTCGAAAGAGTGGTGGAAATCGTCTTCAAATGCTGCAAGGCCCTCGACTATGCCCACCGGCTCGGCGTCATCCATAGGGACATCAAGCCAGGCAACCTCATGCTCACCGGAGACATCGAGGTGAAGATCGGGGACTTCGGCATCGCACAGACGATCAGGGCTGACGAGACCCAGACCCAGATCATGGGGTTGATGGGCTCTCCCAGCTATATGTCCCCGGAGCAGGTGAAGGAGGAGCCGCTCACCTGCCAGACCGACCTCTTCTCCCTGGGAGCGGTCATGTACGAGCTGCTCACCGGGAGGTCGCCCTTCCATGCCTCCACTTTCTCCAGCATCATCCGCAAGGTGCTGTACCACGACCCCGAGCCCCTGCGCTTCTACCGCTCCGACATTCCCAAGCCCCTCGAGGTCATCGTGATGAAGGCCCTCAGCAAAAAGATCTCCGAACGCTACAAGACGGGGACGCACTTCGCCTCCGACCTGAGGCTGACCTCGATCACCATCAACTACACGGAAGTGGAGCTGAACCACCGCGAGCGCTTCACCGTGCTGCGGTCCCTCGATTTCTTCAGGGAGTTCCACGATTCGGAGATCCGGGAGGTCCTCAACGTCATCTCCTGGCGGGAGTTTCCCCCGGACCGGCGGATCATCACCGAAGGGAATATCGACAACACCTTCTATATCATCGTCTCGGGAGAAGCGGCGGTGCGGAGGGGGGAGAAGGAGGCCGCCCTGCTGAAAAAAGGGGACTGCTTCGGGGAAATCGGTTATCTTACCGGGGCGAAGAGGGCGTCCGACATCGTCTCCGTTTCCGACGTGGTGCTGCTGGAGGTCAACGACACCGTCATCGAGCAGATATCCCCCGCCTGTCAGCTCCGCTTCCACAAGGTCTTCCTGAACAAGCTCATCGGGCGCCTCTCGCAGAGCGCCGAAGGGCTGCTGGAGGGGTAGAAGGTCAGGACACGTTGTCCCCGCCGCCCATCGTTTTCCGGAGAGCGGCATGGAACTCCTCGATAGTAAAGGGTTTTGCCACCGCCTCTTTGAAGCCGCACCGTTCATACTCCGCAAAGGTCGCCTCTTCGGCATACCCGCTCATGACGAGCGCGTTCACTCCGGGGTCCAGCTCGAGAAGGGCCTGCAGGCACTCCCTGCCGCCCATGCCGCCTGCAACAGTAAGGTCCAGGGCCACGGCGTTGAAGGGCCGAGCCTGAAATAACGCTCTCTTATAGAGAATAACCGCCTCCTCTCCGCTTCGGGCCGTTTCCGCCTCGTAGCCCAGGGACTCGATCATCTCGCGCACGCTCCCCAGGAGCTTTTCGTCGTCATCCATCAGCAGGACCCGCCCCGCGCCCCGCGGCTCCCTGCAGGTCCGGGCAGGCTCCTCCGGGCAGGAGCGCATGGAGGCAGGCAGGTAGACATCGAAGACGCTTCCGGAGCCGACGCACGACTTTGCCGAGATATAGCCGCTGTGCTTCGTCACGATGGAGTGGCTGGTGGAGAGCCCCAGGCCGTTCCCCTGCGGCTTCGTGGTGAAAAAAGGATCGAAAATCCTGGTCAGGTCCCCGGAGGGGATGCCGGTTCCGCTGTCTTCAACGGATATCCGCACATACGGACCGGCCTTGACCGGCAGGCCCGAGGAATCGTCCAGCGCCGTGTTTTCCGCCCGCACCCGCACCGTACCGCCGCCGGGCATGGCCTGGGCCGCGTTGATCACCAGGTTGCTGATCACCTGGCGTATCTGCACCCGGTCGATCTCCGCTGGCCACAGGTCGTCGGCAATCTGCAGCGCGCTCTCCCCCCCCGTCCCTTTCAGGGAGAAATCGACCGTGTCCCTCAGCAGCTCAGGGAGGAGGGAGAGCTTCTTGACGGGGGCGCCTCCCCGGGCGAAGGTCAGGAGCTGGTTCGTCAGCTCCCGGGCATGCAGGATCTCCCTTTCGGCTTCCTGCAGCTTCGAGAGCGCCCGTTCGTTGGCCCCGGCGTATATCTTCGCCAGGGTGACGGTGCTCATGATGACGGTCAGCATGTTGTTGAAGTCGTGGGCAATGCCTCCTGCAAGGACCGCAAGAGATTCGAGTTTCCGGGTCCTCGCCATCTCTTCTTCCATCTTTTTGCGCCAGGTCACGTCTTTGGCGATGTGGACCGCCGCGGTCACGGCTCCCTTGCTGCTCAGGAGCGGAGAGGTGGACACTTCGAGGCAGCGGCCGGACCGGGGCTCGTAGAACTCTCCCGCCGCAGGCCTTTGCGTCTCGAAGGTCTCCCGGCAGGGACAAGCGGCAGGCGCCTCTCCCGACCCGTAATGAGGAGGAAAGCAGGACGGCAGCGCCGGTGACCCCGGCTCTCCTTCGAGAAATGCCGCAGCAGCACTGTTCGCCTTCACGATCCGGTGCTCCCTGTCGAGGATGATCACCATGTCCGATATGGAGTTGAAGGTTTCCTCCCATTCCTGCGTCTTCGCCGCCATTTCCCGCTCCGCCGTGCGGGAAATGCTCAATGCCCTCTGCTGGGCCGCCTCCTTCTCGCGGCGCATATGGTTGATGCGGTCGGCAAGGGCGAACGAGAGCAGCAGCATCTCCAGGGTCGAGCCTACCTGCATCCCGTAGGTGGTGATGAAGGTGGTGGGCACCCAGTCCAGGTTGCGCATGCCGAGCAGGGCGACGCCGAGCAGCAGGAGGGACCACGCCAGAAGGAAGAAGCGGGCGCCGGGATGCCTCCGGACCATGCAGATGACCCCTGCCGCCACCGCCACCGCCGAAAACGAGACGCCGAGCAGGGAGGTGAGGACCGCCGCGCGCTGGTAGGGGAGGAAAAGAGGGGCTGCCGCCGAAAACGCAAACCCGGCCGCAAGGGCGACAATGGCCCGGTCGAGGCGGGGGGCGGTGCGGGCGGTATTAAGGAAGAGGCGGGTGAACAGGGCGCCGAAAAAGCCGGTCGCGGAAAAGCCGGAAGGCAGGGCGATGTTCCCCCACGCGGGGAAGTCGGGCCACAGGTATTCGCCGCCGAACCCGCTCAGGGACATCTGTCCGACCGCCATGGCCACGACAAAGCAGACGTAGGCCAGGTATACCCTCTCCCGAATCGACAGGAAAAGAAGGAAGTTGTAAAGGAAGAGAGCCCCTAGGATGCCGTAATAGAGGCTGTGGACCACGTATCCGTTCCGGCTGTGGCGGGAGAAAGCCTCTTCACGCCAGAGAGAGGCGGGCACCGTGAGGCTGCCCTGCGACTCGATCCGTATCAGCAGTACCGTTTCCCCTCCGGGGGGAAGCGTCAGGGGGAAGACCAGATTGCGATGGGGGAAGGGCCGCCGGGAGAAAGGGTACAGGTCGCCCGCCTCGGATTCCCGGCGCCCGCCGTCGGCCGTCGCCACGAAGACTTTCACCCGGTCGAGGGGAGGATAGGCAATCTCCAGAAAGAGACGCTCGGTCTCGGCTCCGCCGCTCAGGATCGCCTTCAGCCAGAACACGGAGCGTGAGTAGCCGAAATTCACTTCAGGTCCGGAAACGGGGCGGAAACGACCGGCCCCGGCTCCTGCCAGCACTGCGTCAGCCGTCAGGTTCCCGGCGGGATCCTCCCGGTAGGCCAGATAGGGCGCCAGAGAGTAGTGGTCCTCCTTCCCCAGCTGCAGGAGCGGGGCATCGGCGGCGAAGGAGGAGCGGGCCGCGGCGAAGAGAAGCAGGAGCAGGAGCCAGGCTCTTTTTCCGCGCCCCATCAATATCCTTTCAAAAGGGACTCCGAAGGATCACTGCACGATATTGTATTCATGCATTTTTCTTACGAGGGTCTTGTAATCTATCTGCAGGAGCGAAGCGGCCTTCAGCCTCTGCCCCTTGACCGCCGCGAGGGCCTGCTGTATCGCTTTTTTCTCGGCGTCCTTCATTGTCATCGCCGGCGCCTCTCCGGACTGGGGGGCGCCCTGCGCTCCGAAGCTGCCGATCAGGAGCTCTATCTCCCCGGGGCCGACCGTGCCGTCCTGAGCCTGGAGTGCTGCGCGCTTCATGATGTTTCTGAGCTGCCGCAGGTTCCCCGGCCAGTGATACTCCCGGAGCCGCGCGACGGTCTCGTCGGAAAGCCCGCACGCCGGCCCCCGCGCCGGATACCCCAGCTCGGAGCAGGCCTCCAGAAAGAACTTACGCCCGAAGAAGACGATGTCGTCGTTCCGCTCCCGGAGAGGGGGGAGCTGCAGAGTCACCTCGCTGAGCCGGAAGAACAGGTCCTCGCGGAATCTTCCCTCCCGGACGGACTTCAGCAGGTCGGTATTGGTAGCGCCGATGATCCGTAGGTTCAGCGATACCGGCACGGAGCTCCCCACCCGGAAGATCTGCTTGTCCTCGATGGCGTTCAGGAGCTTCCCCTGCACGAAAGGGGAGATGGTGTCGAGGTCGTCGATGAAGAGGGTCCCCCCCTCCGCGGCTTCAAAGTACCCCTTTTTGGCCCGGGTGGCCCCGGTAAAGGCTCCCTTCTCGTGCCCGAAAAGCTCGCTTCCGACAACGGAGTCCTGCAGGCTGCCGATCGAGACTTTGACAAAAGGCCCGCCGGCGCGTCTGCTCAGGGAATGGATGATGGAGGCGAGGAAGGTCTTTCCGGTGCCCGTATCCCCCTGGATAAGGACCGCAAAATCGCTGGCGGCGATCCGGGGGAGCTGCGCGACGGTCTTCTTCAGGGACTCGCTCCGCCCCAGGGTCGATTCAAGGGAGGTATGGAGCGCGGCGTCGAGTTCCATAATGCGCCGTTCCAGGGCGAGCTTCTCGACGGCCCGGTTCAGGGTAAGGACGAGATAGTCGAAATCGGGGGGCTTGCACAGGAAGTCATAGGCCCCCTGCTTTACCGCAACGACGGCGGAAGGGATATCCCCATGGGCCGTGATCATGATGACGGGGATGGAGGGGTCTATCTGCCGCAGCCTCGCCAGCGTCTCGAAACCGTCCATCCCGGGCATCCGGACGTCGAGGAGGACGGCGGCAGGCCGTTCGCCAATAAAAAGTTCGGCGGCCTCCCTGCCGCCCGGCGCTTCGATCGGACTGAAACCCTTGAGGGAAAGTATTTCACAGATGTTTTTGCGTATCTTCTCCTCGTCATCCACGACGAGCACTCTATGCATTGCCGCCCTCCTTTCCCTCCGTCATTTTTCGCGGGCTCCCGTACAGTTTTTGCATTGCCGCCCTCCTTTCCCTCCGTCATTTTTCGCGGGCTCCCGTACAGTTTTCTACGGATAATTGTATCACACTCGCCCGGCATTTCGACGCATCACTCCCGGGGAGGAAGAAGCTGTACAACCTGCTCCAGCGCCCTGTCGACGGCGCCCGCGCTCCTGCGGTAGAGCTCCTGCGCCTTCCCGCCCAGGGCGCGCCGCCGCGCCGGGGAGCCGAGGAGCTCCAGCAGCACGGCAGGGAGGGAGCCCGCATCGACCCGCACTGCGCCGCCCTCGCGGTAGAAATCCCCGATGAACGGAAAGTTCTCCATGTGGGGGCCGCAGAGGATCGCCTTCCCCCACCAGGCGGGTTCAAGGGGGTTCTGCCCTCCGTGCCCGATGAAGCTTCCCCCCAGCACGGCGATGTCCGCGGCGCCGTACACCGAGGAAAGCTCTCCCATAACGTCGAGCAGAATCACCTGCCCCGACAGGGGCAGGCCCGGGGCATCCGGGCCGTGCGCCATCCCGGACCTCTTTACATGCCCGAGCCCCCTCTTCAGTAGCAGCTCCTCCACCTCCCTGAACCGCTCCGGATGGCGGGGCGCGAGGATGAGGTTCAGGCCGGGGAAAGCTCCCCGCGCCCTTTCATACGCATCCAGCACCAGGTCCTCCTCTGTCCGGTGGGTGCTCCCCGCGATGACGACCGGCCCCTGCAGCCGCTCCGTCCACAGGGGAGGAGGGGAGGACGGCTTCGTATCGAATTTGAAGCTCCCGACCGACAGCACCCTTTCGGGGCGCGCTCCCAATCCCCGCACCCGCTCTGCATAAACGTCATCCTGCATGCAGAAGAGACGCACCCTTCCGAGCACCTCCCGCATAAAAAAGCGCACCTTCCGGTAGCCGCGGAAGGATCTGTCCGAGATCCTCCCGTTCACGAGGGCGACGGGGATGCCGGACCCGCTCACGACGCGCACGGCATTGGGCCACAGCTCGGTCTCCATGATCAGGAAAAGGGAGGGCCTGAGCCGCTCGACGGCGGTACGGAGGCTGAAGGGGAGGTCGAAGGGCGCATAGACGACTTCCGCCATATCCCCCGCCCTCTCCCGGGCGATCTTCTGGCCCGTGTCGGTCACCGTGGACAGGACGATCCCTGCCGCGGGAAGGGCCTGCCGGATCTTCCTGATAAGGGGTACTGCAGCCGCAGCCTCCCCGACCGATACGGCGTGGACCCATATGCGGAGAGGCCCCGCAGCAGCGCCGCCGTCCGAAGCGCCGGGGAGTGTATAGAAGCCGAACCGTTCCTTTTTCCAGCGCCCTCTCGCCTCCTTCGGCCTCTTCAGGTACTCGAAGGGGAAAAGACACGCGAGACCTGAGCAATAGAGCAGGGTATAGAGGAAATAAAAAAGACGGGCAGCACAGGAAAGAGACCGGTCCTGCCTGCGGAGGATCACCGGTCGTATCCCGCCGGCGAGAGCTGAAGCTCGTACAGCCTCCGGTAGATCCCGCCGCTCCGCAGGAGCTCCTCGTGGGAGCCGCTCTCCACGATCCTGCCCTTTTCGAGGACGA
>JAXLZK010000024.1:0-46365 GCA_046350935.1 Thermodesulfovibrionales bacterium | reverse complement strand
ACCTCCATCATCAGGGAGGTGAATTCGATGATCCGGGTGGAGCGCATCAGCTCCCGGTAATAGCCCTGGTTCTTCTCCCGGAAGGCAGCGGCCAGCACCTCCTCCCGGCCGAAGATCTTCACCATCTTGATGCCGGAAAAGGTCTCGGTGAGGAACTCGGTGATGCGGGAGATCTTCTTCTGCCCTTCGGTGCTCACCTTCTTCAGCCTCTTCCCGAGCCGGCGGGTGCCGTACAGGGCGGCGGGCAGGACGGTGACCGAAATCAGCGCGAGGTCCCACCTCCGGTAGAAGGCCACGGCGAGGAGGACGAGGACGGTGGCGGATTCGACGAAAATATCCTTGATCGAGAAGGCGACGAGGCCCTGCAGCTGCCCCGCGTCGTTGATCACCCTCGACAGGAGCACCCCCGAGGACTCCTTCTTGAACTCGTTCACCGGGAGAGAGAGAAGGTGCCGGTAGAGGCCGTTCCGTATGTCCCGCATCACCTTGGCCCCGGTGGACCTCATAAGGTAGGACTGGAAGAAGGCGAAAAAACCACGGGCCAGGTAGAGCGCCAGAATGCCGAGCGGCAACAGCGCCAGAAGGTCCGCGTCCCTCCTGAGGAAGATCCCGTCCAGTGCGGGTTTTACGAGCCACGCGAGCCCGCCGTTCAGCCCGGAGATGAGCAGACTGAGGAGCGCGGAGGCCGCAAGCCGCAGCCAGTAGGGCTTTACCAGAAGGATGATCTTTTTCAGTAGTGCCATCGCCTCCCGCCTGCCGCGCACCGGGCGAAGAGGGGCATGCCCCCCTTCCCTACCGTCCGGACAGCTCCTCCACCAACTCCGCGGTCCTCAACGATGCCCTTTTGCCGAGAAACAGCCGCCGCACCTTCTCAAGCTGCGCCTGCATCTCTTCCCGGCAGGAGGCATTGTCGACGATCCGCCCCAGCTCCTCCATGACGCTCCCCTCTTCGGCGTCCCCCTGCAACAGCTCCCGGACCCGGATCCCGGAATCGTCCGCAACCGATTTGTCGAGGAGAATATTCGCCAGGGATATATGACGCACCCGAACCAGCAGCCTGCCGATGCAGTAGGTCAGGGGAGAGAGCTTGTAGACCACCACCATGGGGACCCCCAGAAGGGCCGCCTGGAGGGTGGAGGTGCCGGAGGCGATGACCGCAGCATCGGCGGAAAGGAGCGCCCCCACCGCGTCGGAGGTAAAAAAAAGGGCGGGATGCCCGGTCCTTTCGAGCCGCTCCCTCATCGCGGACACGGCAGCCCCGTCCAGGTTGGGAGCCACCGGAACCGCCACCTGGTAGCCTGGGTAGCGCTTCCCCATATCCACAACCACCCCTTCCATCAGAGGCAAAAGCTTTCCTATCTCGTGGGGTCTGCTCCCGGGCATGAGGACCGCAACCGGTCTTTCGGGGTCCATGCCCGCTCCTTCCCTGAATGCCCTCCTGAGCTCCGGCTTCCCGATGTCTCCGATCCCGTATCCGGCGCCCTTAAGGCGTTCTCCTATCTCGTCCATCACCGGATGGCCGACGAACTCGCAGGGGACCCCCGCTTCCGTATAGAGCCGCTCCTCGAAGGGGAACAGCACCGCCATCCGGTCCACAAAGTCCCGCAGCGCCCTCACCCTCTTTCCGCGCCACGCCCACACCTGCGGGCTCACGTAGTACAGGATCCGTATCCCCTCTCTCTTCGCCTCCCGCGCAACCCGCATATTGAAGTCAGGATAATCGATAAGGACGAGGACCTGGGGCCGGAAAGAGCGCAGCGCGGCGCAGACCCGGCGGAAGGTCTCCCTGACCCGGCGGTACGCTCCCACCGCCTCGACAATACCGAAGACCCCGGCGATCCCGGAGAGAAGCTCCACCCCGGCGGCACGCATTCTCTCCCCCCCGACGCCGGAGAGGCGAATCCCCGGATTCCGCTCCTTCAGGGCCGCCGCGAGGAGAGAGCCGTACAGCTCCCCGGAGCTTTCCCCCGTGACGATCATTACCCTTTCAAGCATCGGTGAACGATTCCCGCGGTAAAGCGGATGTCCCCCTCGTCCAGCTCGGGGTAGATGGGAAGGGAAAGCACCTCCCTGGCCGCCTGCTCGGCAACGGGGAAGTCCCCTTCCCGGTGGCCCATGAAGGCCATCGCCTCCTGCAGGTGGACAGGAATGGGATAATAGACGACGGAGGGAACGCCCTGGTCCTTGAGCTGCTGCTGGAGAAGGTCCCTCTTCGCGCTCCTGATGGTGTATTGATGGAAGACGTGGTAGGCCCCCTCCTTTTCGTGGGGGCAGGCCACCGCATCCGAGAGCAGGCTGCAGTAAAGGGAGGCCCTTTCGCGTCTCTTCCTGTTGTATTCGTCGATCCTTTTGAACTTCACCAGGAGGACGACCGCCTGCATCTCGTCCAGCCTGCTGTTATAGCCGAGGCACTCGTGCCGGTACCCGCCCCGGGACCCGTGGTTCCGCAGTTTCCGTATCTCCTCGGCCACAGCGGCATCGTCGCTGATGATCATGCCGCCGTCGCCGTAGGCCCCGAGGTTCTTGCTCGGATAGAAGCTGAAACAACCCGTATCGCCGAAGCTCCCGGTCATCGTGCCCTTCAGGGAGGCGCCGAAGGACTGGGCGCAGTCCTCCACCACCTTCAGGGAGCGGCGCCGCGCAATCTCCATGATCCTGTCCATATCGGCTGGATGGCCGAAGATATGCACCGGCAGGATCGCCTTCGTCTTCTCCGTTATCTTCTCCTCGATGCGCGCCGCGTCAATATTGTAGGTATCCGGCTCGATGTCCACGAAGACCGGGGTGGCCCCCACGTAGAGGATCGCCTCCGCCGTGGCGAAGAAGGTAAAGGGGGTGGTGATCACCTCGTCCCCCCTGCCGATGCCGAGGGCGCGCAGCGAGAGGTGCAGGGCGTCGGTTCCCGAGGCGACGCCGACCGCCTCCTTCATCCCGTGATAGGCGCTGATATTCCGCTCCAGCTCCAGCACGTTCCTGCCGAGGACGTATTGGGAGCTCTCCAGCACCTCGTTGAGCATATACAGGACCTCATCCTTTATCTCCAGGTACTGCTTCTTCAAATCGAGCATTGGCTTCATTCCGTCACTCCGTTTCCTCTTTCGCCGTAGTATAGTTGTTCTGCCGTCTGATCAGCTCCCCCACGCTTAACGCGACCTTCAGCGCGTTGCGCCCTGCCAGCGCGCAGACACGGGGCGTGCTTCTGCTGCCGACGCACCGGACGAAGTCCCGCAGCTCCTCTTTCAGGGGCTCCCCCTTCTCCACGTGAAGGGTCTCCTGCACGATCTCGCTCCCCTCCCGGCGGTATCTCCTCACCTCCATGGTCTGGTAATCCACCAGGAGATACGAGTCCCGCTGAAAGATCCTGAGCGTCCGCTCCTTGCGGGGAGACGTCCTGCTCGCGGTGACCAGGGCATGGATGCCGCCGCCGAAATCGAGCCACGCCTTTGCCGTATCGATCCGGCCGGTCAGAATGTCCGCACCCGTCGCCTTGATATCGACAGGAAACGGCGCTGCGGAAGCGGCGTGCCGGCCGAGGAGCGACAAGAGTATATCAATATCGTGAATCATCAGGTCGAGGGTGATGTCCACATCGACCCCTCTGCCGAGAAAGGGGGAAAGCCGCTCCGCCTCGAAGAAGCGCGGCTCCGCAATCAGGGGGGCAACGGCGGCGATCGCGGGATTGAACCTCTCGAGGTGCCCCACCTGGACAACGACTCCGGCCTTTTCAGCGGCCCCGATCAGCGCATCCGCCTCCTCGATGGTCGCGGTGACGGGTTTCTCGATGAGGAGGTCCTTCCCCGCCCGTATGCATTCGCGTGCGATTGCGTAATGCAGGGTGGTGGGGGTGACGATGCTGAAGGCGTCGACGGCGCCGAGCGCCTCGCGGTAGTCGGTGTATGCAGCGGCCCCGTATTTCCGGGCGATCTCCTCAGCCCGCGCCGGGTCCGCATCCACGACAGCCGTGAGCTGCACCCCCTCCAGTTCGGAAAAGACGCGCGCATGGTGCTGTCCGAGGTATCCGACACCGATGACCCCTGCTCTCATTGCCATAGCCGACCGACTCCTCCCGTGCTCCACTCTCCACCGGCACAAAAAGTGCCGCGCTCAAACAAAAGAGTCCGCTTTTCCGCGCTCTTCACCGTGCCGGAAGGGGCGCTCTCGATCCGGACTCACGGCCTTTCCGGGGCCTTTTCCAGAGGGAACTGCTCCAGCACCTTCGCCTTCGCCCTGGCGAGACCGTCGCGGCGCAGCAGGGCGAGGACCTCCGGAGAGGCGACCCCCCTGAGAAACCGTTCCCGCCTCTCCCTGTCCGGCACCTCCCGCAGCGCACGCCTCCGCAGCGCCTTCAGAAACGCAAGAAACTGCCCGAACTCCTTGCCGTAGAGGAGCTCAAGCTCCTCCCGAAGCGCCCTGGCCAGGGCCGGGCTCGCCCCCGAGGTCGAGACCGCCACAGACAGCAAGCCCCGTTTTACCACGGACGGGACGATGAAATTCGCCGCTTCCGGCATGTCCACCGCATTGACGAGGCAGGGCGCGTCCCCGGCGATCATCCTGTTGGCTTCCTTATCCGACGTGGCCGCGATGACGAGGAACGCCCCCTTCAGGTCCCCTTTCCGGTATCTCCTCTTCAGGTGGGCGATGAGCCCTTTCTCTTTCTTCCGTTCGAGTGCCCCGGTCAGCGCGGGGCTGATCACCGTGACCGACGCCCCGGAGCGGAGGAGGGAAGCCACTTTCCTCTCAGCGACCCTGCCGCCCCCTACGACGACACACTGCGTTCCTTGAAGGTTGATGAAGGCTGGATAATACGCTCTCGTTTCAGGGGGTGCTTTCCGGGTTTCGCGCTTCCTGTTCACGCCTGCTCTGTCCGCCCCGCCCCGACGCCCCGGCCGTTTACAAGCCTTTTCTCGCCTCTGAAACGAGCTTGCTGGAAGGGTATTGCTCTATCAGTTTCCCGAACGACTCTTTCGCCTTATCGCTCTTCTTCAGCGCCCTGTACGCCTTGCCCAGAAGCAGCAGCGCCTCGTCAGCCCTCCGGTAGCCGGGGAACTGTTCGAGCAGGCTCTCCAGCCGCAGCACCGCTGCGGCGTAGGACCGCTTTTCATAGTAGAACTTGCCCACCATGAACTCTCCGTCGGCGATAATGTTCCTGCACTTTTCGATCCTGAGGTCCACCACCTCCCGGTAGGGGTTCCTCGGGAAGAGCTCTTTCAGCCGGAGGAACTCCTGCAGGGCCTTCCGTGCCGCGCCCATTCCCCTGTCGGAGGACTCGATCTGGTTGAAATACGCCATGGCGATCTGGTACTGCGCGTACGACGCGTTCTGGTTGGCGGGATACTGGTCGAGAAACTTCCGGTACTCCTCGATTCCTGGCTCCAGGTCCGCGTCCCTGATGTAGGATTCGGCGATCTTGAGCTGCGCAAGCGGCGCGTAGTGCTTGCTGGCATCCCTGTTCTTCACTTCAAGGAGGACCTTCCTCGCCTTTTCATACTCCTTGTCGGCGATCAGCTTGTCCGCTTTCTGCAGGTACCGTTCGGGGTCGTAGCCCTCCTCTCTTTTTGCTCCTTTTACTCCTTTGCCGCCTCCGCAGGCGGGAAGGAAGAGCAGAAGCGAGGCCGCCAGCACCAAGAAAAAGGTTCTGAATTTTTCCATAAGGAGTATTAAAACCTTTACTACTCTTTTTAGTCAAGGATTTTGACTTCTGCTTCTTCCATAATATAAACTGTGTACAGAGTAAACCAGAATACAGGGGCATTTCCCTTCCGGAATCCTGCATAGCGGAGGACGCACACTACATGAAAAAACGCAGCACTCGGGCGGTTTTCCGCCTCGTATTCCTTTCATTTCTGCTTTTTCTGGCCGCGGCACCCCTTGCTTCCGGAGCACAGGAGTCCACCCCGACGGACCCGCCGGAGAATGCGCCGCCCCTTGAAGAGCTGAAAGAAGATACCCTCTCCTATTTCACTCCGCTGACAGGGAAAATCGTCTCGGTGGAGGGGTCCTCCGTCCTCCTCGATCTTTCGTCTCCCCGGGCTCTCAAGCCCGGAATGCGCCTTCTCGCCTTCAAGGAGGGCGCCAGCTTCATTCACCCGGTGACCCGGGAGTCGCTAGGCAAGATCGAGGTGCCGGTAGGGAGTGTGGAGATCACCGGGCCGGAGGGGAAGGGTGCGAAAGGAACCATCATTGCCGGCAAGCCGGAGGACTTTGTCAATGCTCTGGTGAAGCTCCCCGGCACCGGAATAAAAGTGCTGTTCTCTCAGGGCAGCGTGGAATGGAACCTGGGGGACGCCTACTACCAGCTCCTCAGGGAGAGCGGGCGCTTCGAGCTGATGGAGACGGGCAGCGATGCCTCCGACATCGGGAAGATGGCTGCTGAGGCAAAGACGAAGGGCGCGGAGGTGCTCCTGGTCCTGGGGAGCGAGGAGACCCCGAGCCGGACCGTCCTGACCCAAAAGCTCTTCTGGGTGAGCGACGCAAAACAGTTCGAGGAGAAGAAGGTTTCTGTCGATGTCTCCCGGATGAAGGAGCTGCGTTTCAAGGCAGGGCTCTTCGGCCCGAAAGAGGGAGAGGCGCTCCTTTCCTTCCCTCTGCCCTCCCGGGCAAACCGTCTTTCGGTCGCCGACCTGGATGGAGACGGCTCCCCCGAGATCCTCCTCATTACCGGGAGTACGCTGCGGGTCTACAAGCCCGGGGTCGATCTCAAGATAGTTGAGGAGATGCGGATACCGGATGCCGAAGAGGTGCTCTGGATCGATACGACCGACAGCGACGGGAACGGCAGGGATGAGATCCTTCTCACCACCATGCAGGGCGGCTCGGTGACCGCAGCCGTCTACGAGGTGCGGGAGGGGCGGCTTGCCCCCCTCTGGAAGGCGAAGGACAGCTTTATCAGAAAAGTCGGGCGCGAGGTGCTCATCCAGCAATTCAGCAGGAGCGAGGGCTATGAGGGCGGGATCTCCTCACTCGTGTACGACGGCGGCTCCTACAGGAAAGGAGAGGGCCTGAAACTGCCGCCCCACCTCAATATTTTCGATTTTCAATTCCTCCATGCCCCTGACGGAAAGAGGGCGCTCCTGACGTGGGATGACAAGGGATACCTCAACCTCTACAGCGAGAAGGGCATCCGCCTCTGGAAAAGCAGCGGTGATTACGGAGGGTTCTCCACCTCTTTCAAAAGGGCAGCCCCCACCGTCATGGTGGACAAGGGGAGCTGGTCCGTAAAGGACAGACTTGTCCTGCGGGACGGCGAGGTCCTTGTCCCCAAGCGCATACCCCTTGCGAGCGTGAGCCGCAGCCTCGGCTACTCCAGCTCCGAAATAAAGAGCCTCTGGTGGAACGGGGTGTCGGTGGAAGAGAGGCCCTTCATCGAAAAAACAAGCGGGGAGGTCCTCGACTACAGCGTCATGGGCGACAGGATCGTCGTCCTTTCGAAAGTGCCCTTCTATAAGAAAGCTGCGAGCCTGATAAAGGGGGAAAATCCCTTCGGCAGCAGGTTTGTTTTGTACGTTTACTCGTTGAAAGGGCGCTAGAAGAGACGAGCGCGGACGGCCTGCGGCTCTCGTGGGAGGCAGTCGCTTCCCGTAAACGACGCGCTGCGGCGATCAGGGGGGATTTTGAAGCAGAGGAACATACCGGGACATATAGGCATCATCATGGACGGAAACGGGCGCTGGGCCGAGATGAGGGGGCTCCCCCGCTTCGAGGGACACAAAAGAGGGGTGGAGAGGGTCAGGGAAGTTATCGAGGCGGTCATGGGGATAGGAGTAGAGGCGCTCTCCCTGTACGCCTTCTCCATCGAAAACTGGATGCGGCCCGAGGAAGAGGTGTCCGTCATCATGGAGCTGCTCGAGTCCACCCTGCAGCGGGAATTCATCAACTTCATGCGGGAGGGGATCCGCTTCAAGATCATCGGGAACCGGGAGCGGCTTCCCGAGCATATCCGGGGGCTGATCGAGCTCGCTGAAAAGGAGACCGCAGGGAACCGGACCCTCGTCTTCCAGTGCGCCCTCAGCTACGGGGGCAGGGATGAGATCATCCGGGCGGTCCGGAAGGCCGTGGCGCAGAAAGCGGCGCAGGAGGCCATCACCGAAGAATACCTCGCGGGGCTGCTCGACACCGCGGGCGTCCCCGACCCCGACCTTATCATCAGGACCAGCGGAGAGCAGCGCCTGAGCAACTTTCTCCTCTGGCAGTCCGCCTATGCGGAATTCTATTTCACGAGCACCCTGTGGCCCGACTTTACCCGGGAGGAGCTGCTGGAGGCGGTCCATGAATACCAGAACCGAAGCAGGCGCTTCGGGAGGGTGGACAGCAGCAAGAACCTGCTCGCGGAGAACCCGTTCGGGCTGCCCGGCATGTGGGGCGAATAGGCACGCATGAGGCGCGTGATCGTCGCAGCCATCGTAGTGCCCCTTTTATATCTCTATGTCGCCAGGCTGCCCGCCCTCTTCTTCCTGCTCCTCCTGATTGCGGTCGCAGCGGCGGCGCAGGGAGAGTTCTATGCGATGTACCGTACGAAGAGGAGCATCCTTGTCACGGGGGTCCTCTGCGGCACCGGGCTGCTCGCCGGCGCCACCCTCTGCAGCCACTACGGCGCAAGCGGCGTCCCGCCCCTGCTCTATCCCGTCCTCTCGATGCTCTCCTTTATGCTCATCGCCTCTTTCCGCCTTTTCTCCATAAAGGACCCCGCCTCGTCGCTGACCGATATCGCACCGGTCGTTACCGGTCTTCTCTATATCCCCACCCTGCTCCTCCCCCAGTGGTTTCTAAGGCAGCAGGGGCACGAATGGATCCTCTTCCTCTACGGCTGCGTCTGGTCCTCCGACAGCGTCGCCCTTTACGTGGGAAAGGGTCTGGGGAGGAGGAAACTGTACAGTGCAGTGAGCCCCAACAAGACAGTGGCAGGGGCCGTCGGCTCCGTAGCCGGCGGGGCGCTCTCCGGGCTGGTGCTCGGGTCCCTGCTCCTTGAAGGAGTGGGCGCCCCCGTACTCCTGCTCACGGGAGGCGCCGTCGGCGCGGTGACAATCGTCGGAGACCTCGTGGAATCCATGTTCAAGCGGGATGCGGGAGTGAAGGATTCAAGCAGGCTCTTTCCTGAGCATGGAGGCGTCCTCGACAAGATAGACGGCGTCCTCTTTGCAGGACCGGTCCTTTTCCTGATAACATTGGGGTTATGAAGAGAATCGTCATCCTCGGCTCGACCGGCTCGATCGGGAAGAGCGCCCTGAGTGTCGTGGCCCAGTATCCCGAACGCTTCACGGTAGCCGGGCTCACCGCCGGCAACAACGTGGCCCTCCTGGCCGAACAGATCGAAATTTTTCGCCCCCGCGTGGTAGCCGTTTCTTCCGAGAAGGCATTGAAAGAATTGAAAGAGATGCTGGGAGGACGTACAGCGCCGGAGCTGCTCTGCGCCACCGAGGGGATCTGCAGCGTCGCCGCGCTGCCGGATGCGGACGTCGTCCTTTCCTCCATCATGGGGGCTGCGGGGCTCCTGCCCACCCTCGCCGCAATCGGGACAGGGAGGACGGTGGCCCTTGCCAATAAGGAGACCGTTGTCATGGCGGGGGGGATCGCCCTCGCGGCGGCGCGGCGGAGCGGGGCGACCCTGCTGCCGGTGGACAGCGAGCACAGCGCCGTTTTCCAGTGTATGACAGGATACCGAAAAGAATCGGTCCGCAAAATAATCCTTACCGCTTCCGGAGGTCCCTTCCTCGGGAAGACGGCGGAAGAACTGGAGCACGTCACTCCGGAAAGCGCCCTCAAACACCCCACCTGGAGCATGGGACGGAAGATCACCATCGATTCCGCCACCCTCATGAACAAGGGGCTCGAAGTGATCGAGGCCCACTACCTTTTCGGCTTTCCCGCGGAGCGGATCGGGGTGCTGGTGCACCCCCAGAGCATCGTCCACTCCCTTGTGGAATTTGTCGACGGCACTTGTATCGCCCAGGTATCCCGGCCCGATATGCGAAGCCCCATCGCCTATGCCCTTTCATGGCCGGAGAGGCTGGAGCAGATCGTGGAGCCTCTCCCGTGGGAGCAGATGGGGGGATTGACCTTCCTCAAGCCCGACACCGGGACTTTTCCGTGTCTCTCCCTCGCCTACGACGCCGCTCAGGAAGGCGGAACAATGCCCCCGGTGCTCAACGCCGCCAACGAAATCGCGGTGGAGGCGTTTCTCGACGGCATTATCGGTTTTACCCGGATACCTGTTATAATTAAGCAGGTAATGGATTCCCACGCAGTCCTCCCTGCCGATACTCTCGAAAGCGTACTGGAAGCTGACGGATGGGCGAGGGGAAAAGCGCGTACGTTGGTTCGGCGCGGGTAAGGGATCCCTTGCGGCGGTTTCCGCCTCCTTTCGGACCGGGAGCGTTCGCGGGGAGTCCCCGTGTAAATTTTCCACAAAACAGCAGGGCACGTATGCATGCCTATCTGCCCTAAGCAAGGGAGGTCCCTTTAGCCCTATGAGCATTTTGTCAGCGCTCCTTTTGTTCGGTTTTCTCATCTTCATCCATGAGCTGGGGCATTTCATTGTCGCAAAGGCAAACGGCGTCAGGGTCCTGAAATTCTCCCTCGGCTTCGGTCCGACCCTCATCGGCAGAAGGATCGGCGAAACCGAGTACGTACTCTCCGCCATTCCCCTGGGCGGCTACGTGAAGATGCTCGGGCAGGAGGACATCGGAGAAGTGGAGGACGCTGAAGAGACCTCCGAGAAAGGGCGCTCGTACCGGTACCAGCCCCTCCTCAGGCGCGCCCTCATCGTTTTGTCCGGCCCCCTGTTCAACATCCTGACGGCAACGGTCATCTTCTTCTTCATCTACCTCGCCGGCGTCCCCACGCTCCTTCCGGTGGTGGGGGAGATCTCGCCGGATTCCCCTGCGGCGAAGGCCTCGCTCCGGCAGGGGGACCGGATCCTCGAAATCGATGGCGCCGCCGTGAAGCAATGGACGGACATGACCGACATCATCCATGCAAACGCCCTCAAGACGCTCTCCATGAAGGTGCAAAGGGGCGCGGAGCTCCTCACCGTCAGCGTCGTCCCGGAGAGCAGGAAGATAAAAGACCTCTTCGGGGAGGAGAGGGAAGTGGGCCTGATAGGGATCAAGCCTTCGGGGGACACCACCACCATAAAGGAAAACGTCCCTGATGCCCTGAAGGGGGCGGTGGTGAAGACGTGGGATGTCGCTGTCCTCACCCTGCTCGGCATCGTCAAGCTGATCCAGAGGATCGTTCCGGCCGACACCATCGGCGGCCCCATCCTCATCTTTCAATTGGCGGAAAAGCAGGCCACCGCCGGCGCACTGAGCTATTTCCTCTTTGCCGCGGTCATCAGCATCAATCTCGGGGTGCTCAACCTCCTGCCCATTCCCGTCCTCGACGGAGGCCACCTTTTCTTTCTCGGGATCGAGGCGATACGGAAAAAGCCGCTCAGCGACAGGACCGTCCAGATCGCCCAGCGCATCGGGCTGGCGCTGCTCCTGCTGCTCATGGCGTTCGCCATGTACAACGATATTTTCCGGCTCTTCACAGGGAAACCCCTCCCGTAATGAAACCCGCGACCCTGAAACATCTGCGCTCGTCAGGCGGGGTTATCTTCAGGAAGCGGGACGATGCCGTCGAGATCGCCCTCATCGCCACCAAAGGCAAGACGGCATGGACGCTGCCCAAGGGCATTATCGACAAGGGGGAAAGCCCCGAAGAGACCGCTGTCAGGGAGATAGCCGAGGAGACCGGACTGGCGGGCAGGATCGTAGATTCCCTGGGGGAAAAGTCGTACTGGTTCTACCTCAAGGAGGAGAACACCAAATACCGGAAAACCGTCCACTATTTTCTCCTTGAGCATGTCGGCGGCACCATAGAGAGCTCCTGCTGGGAGGTGGACGAAGCAGTATGGGTTCCCCTTGAGCAGGCCGCGCTGCAACTCTCCTACAGGAGCGACAGGGAGATCGTGGAGGCGGCAAAGGAGAAGCTGAGCACGTATGGGCACCGTAGTATCGCGGGATGAGGCGGCAGGGATCATCTCTTCCCTGAAGGCCGGGGGGAAGAAGATCGTCTTCACCAACGGCTGCTTCGATCTCCTTCATATAGGCCACGTCAGATACCTGAAGGAGGCGAAAGCGCTGGGGGACGTCCTGATTGTCGGCCTCAACTCCGACGCCTCCGTGGGGCGGCTGAAGCCGGGCCGGCCCATCATTGCCGAAGCCCAGCGGGCGGAGCTGCTTGCCTCTCTTGAAGCGGTCGATTATGTCACTCTCTTCAGCGAGGATACCCCGTATGCGCTCGTCAAGTCCCTTCTGCCCGATGTCCTGGTAAAAGGCGGGGACTGGAAGAGAGAGGAGATCGTGGGGTCCGACATTGTGCCCGAAGTCTATAGCCTCCCCTATGTCGCGGGCAACTCCACCACCGAAATCATCAGGAAGATCGTCGCGCAGGAGTGCCCGGGAAAAGACTAAGGCTTTCCTTTCTGAAGAGGTCAGATCCAGTATTCAGGATACTTTCTGTCAGAAGAGAGGTTGTTCACCACGACGGCGACAAGGAGCAGGATAAGGACGCCGAGCCCCACCGGTATAAAGACGTACAGGAAGCCGAGGGCATGCACCTTCGGCCCCCCGGTGACCGCGATCAGGGCGGTGGCGCCTCCGGGAGGATGAAGGGTCTTGGTAAGCAGCATCGCCGCAATGGCGAGAGAGACCCCGAGTGCGGAAGCCACCCACAGAGTGCCGCCGAACAGTTTATAGCACGCCACCCCCACGAGAGCAGAAACAATGTGCCCCCCGAGCACATTTCTCGGTTGGGCGAGAGGACTCTTGATAGCCCCGTAGACGAGAACCGCGGACGCTCCGAAGGAGCCGATGAGAAGGGAGAGTTCCCTCGGCTCGAAAAAAGCTGAAGAGAGATAGCCGCAGATCCCGATGCCGATGACCGCGCCCAGCCACGACCAGAGGACCTCTTTCGAGCCCACCCCGGGAGGACTCTTCGCCCCGCCCCTCATTTTCGACAGGTAGGTGGAGAGGCCCATTCAGCTCGCGTCCCCCATAACCCGTACAACGTCCGCCCGTGAAATCACCCCGATCAGCGCCCCTCTGCCGTCCACCACCGGGAGCCTTTTGATCCTTTTCTCGTTCAGGACCGCCGCCACGTCCCTTATATCGGCGTCGGGAGTGGTGGTGATCGCGGGGGAGGTCATTACCTCCCTCACCAGGCAGGCCGATACCGTATGTTTAGGAAGCGGGTCGCCGAGAATATGGCGCACGATGTCCTTGAACGTATGCCCCCTGCCTATTCCCGCCATGGAAAGCACGTCGGCCTCCGTTACCACTCCCACAACCAGGTTCTCCTCGTCCACCACCGGGAGCCCGCTGACCCTGTGCTGCGCCAGGAGGGAAGAGACCTTGTGGATATCGGCGTCCCCCTTTATACTGACGACCTCCCGGGTCATCACCTCTTCGACGGAGACCTTCTGCGCGAGTCTTTCCCGCGCATGCCTCAGGGCGATGGAGTAGATCTTTTTAAGGTCCTCCTCCGTGACGTCAACATACGACTTCATCTCCCTGAGGGCCGCCCGCAGGTCCTCTTCGCCTATTTCGCACTGCTTCATATCGTATTCGTTCTTTTCGTCCGGCATAACGGTAGGCTCCCCATTTTCCTTATTGTACCCTCATAAGACAGCCCGAAAACTATGACGCGCATCATATGTCCGGGAAGACAGGCCCGAAAAGACAAGAAAAACAACTCCGGCACCTCTCCGCTTATTCTTTACTTCTTATGATTTAAATCATAGCCCCGCTTCTTCGTACAGTCTATAATCTTGTCAGCAAAGCCGGAATATCCGGCGCGAAGAAGGAAGGCGCATGCTCTATGGGGAGGTGTATCAATGGGTAACAAGGCAGCAAGAAATCTATTTATTGTCGGTAGTGTCTTCTTTTTCGTGATCTTCCTTGCCCTTACTTACGACACCATGAGTCAGCTTGACAAAAGGGCTCCGGAAATCACCGAAGAAGTGAACGCAGGGAAGATGGTCTGGCACAAATACGACTGTATCGGGTGCCATACCATTTTCGGAAACGGCTCCTATTTCGCGCCCGACATGACGAAGGTGACGGAGAAGAAGCCCAAAGGATACTTGAAGCAGTTCCTGATGGACCCGAAAGCGGTCAACTCCGGTGCGTCCATGCCGAAGCTCGGCATCAACGCCGCCGAGGCGGACAACCTGATCACGTTCCTCGACTGGATCTCGAAAGTCGACACCAACGGCTGGCCGCCCAAACCGGTCCTTGCCGTCGCATCGGGAGTGGGAGGAAAGGAGCTCACCCCTGGAGAGAAGGTGTACCGGGCGCAGAACTGCACCGGATGCCACTCGGTCAGCGGCATCGGAGGCACCACCGGTCCCGCCCTCAACCATGTGGGGAGCAAGAGGGACAGAGCGTGGCTCCTCGGGCATTTCAAGGACCCGAAGGCTTTTACGCCCAATTCCGCAATGCCGCCGTACGGGCACCTGAGCGAGAAGGACTTGAACGATCTAACCGATTACATGGCTTCGCTGAAATAGGAGGGGAGGGACAATGAGCATCAAATACGAAAGTCAAAAAATAGCGCAATACTTCTACACGTTTGCGGTCATTCTGTTCCTGGTGCAGGTGCTGGTCGGCATCGTCGCGGCCCTGCAGTTCATGTGGCCTGACTTCTTTTTCCTCAATTTCAACACGATCCGCACCCTTCACATCAACGCCTTGGTGGTGTGGCTCCTCGTCGGCCTGATGGGCGCCACCTATTATGTAGTCCCCGAAGAGTCCGAAACCGAGCTGTGGAGCATACCGCTCGCCCTCTTCCAGTTCTGGGCGACGGTCGTCGCGATCACCGCGGTGGTACTCGGGTATATCTGGATGGGCTTCAATCCCCAGGCAAACTCGCTGGTGCTCGGAACCCGGCTGCTGAACGAGGGCAGGGAATACATCGAAGCGCCGCGCTGGGCCGACATCCTTATCGTGGTCTCGGTCCTCCTCTTCCTGCTCAACTGCTTCATGACGATGCTCAAGACAAAGAAATGGACGGGTATCCAGGGAACCCTTCTTGGCGGTCTGCTTTTTCTTGCCCTGATGTATCTGCCGGGAATGGCCTACACGAAAAGCATGGTCAAGGACCAGTGGTGGTGGTGGTGGGTCGTCCATCTCTGGGTGGAAGGATCATGGGAAGTCATCGCGGGTGCGCTCCTCGCCTTTATGCTGATGAAAGTCACCGGCGCCAAGAGGGAAGTTCTCGAAAGATGGATGTACATCGAAGTCGGCCTCGTGCTTTTTACCGGTATTCTCGGGACCGGGCATCACTACTACTGGATCGGAACCCCCGGCTACTGGCTGTGGGTCGGCGGCATCTTCAGCTCTCTTGAGCCCATTCCCCTGCTCGTCATGGTGTGGGACGCCTTCAGAACCACCCGTGAAAACAGGGCCGTCGCGAACAGGCCCGGCCAGTATTACACCGTCGCCCATGCCATCTTCAACTTCGTGGGCGCCGGACTCTGGGGCGTGATCCATACCCTTCCCCAGGTCAACAAATGGACGCACGGCACGCAGATCACCACCGCCCACGGGCACCTCGCTTTCTACGGCGCCTATGTGCTCCTGGTCCTTGCCATGATCTACGTAACCCTTCCCGCCATCCGGGGAGTGAAGAGCTTCAACTCGTCGAGGGCGTTCCAGTCCTTCTGGTGGATGACCATCTCCATGGTGTTCATCGTGCTGACCATCACCGGCGCCGGAATGGTCCAGACCTATATGGAGCGCCTCATGGGCCTCGATTACGTTGCGGTCAAGGCCAACTATAACCTCTGGTTCTGGATTCTCAGGGCCATTTTCGGCGTGGGCTTCCTCATTGGAGTGGCGATTTTCGTCACGGACTTCTTCAAGCTCGGGAAGGAGCCTGCATCCGCTGTCTCCGCCGCTCCGGAGAGGGCATAACGGTCTTGCCGAAAATGTACTATAATAGATTGTAAAGCTACGGCCGCGAGCCGTACCCCCGGTACGCAAGGGAGCCCCCTTCTCCCTTGCGTACTCCCCCTTATTCCTCTATAATAATTCCCATGAAAAGACAGCTCGTTTCCCTTATGCTATGCCTCATTACTCTGTCCCTCTTCGTCCCTCCCGCGCATGCCACCGTCGAGTATGCAAGGCAGACACGCCTCCAGTGCCGCGACTGCCATGTGGAAGCGGTGGGGGGCGGAGCCCTCACCCCACGGGGGAAGGCGTTTCTCGCTGAGCAGAAGGCCAAGGGCCTCTCCAGGCAACTCTCCACCACGCAACGGGTGGTGCGGCTGATCGTGGGCTACCTTCACATGATGAGCGCCATCACCTGGTTCGGCGCCATCCTGTATGTCCATATCCTGCTGAAGCCCGCCTATGCGGCAAAAGGGCTCCCCAAGGGAGAGCTGCGTCTCGGCTGGATTTCCATGACCGTCGTCTCCCTCACGGGCATTCTGCTGACCGTTGCGCGGGTGCCCTCCCTCGAAATGTTTTATACGACGCGGTTCGGCATCCTCCTTGCGATCAAGATATTCCTTTTCCTCGTGATGCTCACAAGCGCTGCCCTGGTGACTTTTTTTGTCGGCCCCCGGATGAAGCGGAAGCAGTGCGCCTCTCCTTCGAACGGCCCCGGCGACTGCTCTTCAGGCCAGCTGTCCAATTACGACGGGAGGGAGGGGCGGCCTGCCTGCTTTGCGTATAAAGGGGTTATTTACGATGTGTCGCAGAGCGCGCTCTGGAAGGAGGGCCTCCATATGCGCAAGCATACCGCGGGGCACGATCTCACCGATGTCCTGAAAAACGCACCGCACGGGGAGGAGAAGGTCCTGGCCATGCCGGTCTTCGGGAGGCTCCTTTCCATAGAGGAAGAGAGGCAGAAGCCATTGTTTCTGAAGGCTTTCTTCTTCATGGCCTATATGAACCTCACCCTCACCTTCGTGATCATTTTCGTCATCTCCCTCTGGAGGTGGTGGTAAAGACTGCAGGCCTCCTCTTTCCCCGCGCCTCTGCGAAGGCGCCGCGGCTTCTCTCGTATGATCTGCCTCATACCGCCCCTCCCTCCTCGCGTGATAAGGTAAAATCATGATGACCGAAAAATTTCTAAAAAGAAGTCGAAGGGTCACCCAGGTTGGGTTCATCCTCCTGATATTCCTGATTCCTGTCTTCGATATCCTGCGCTACGATACGGCGACAAAGGAACTGTTCCTGTTCGGCAAGGTATGGACGCTCGGGTTGAAAGCGGGGTTCATGACCGATCAGAGCCTGACGGGATCGCTGCATGTCGCGGTGCAGTTCCTCCTGAACGCCATCCTTCCCTGGCTCGTGGTTCTCGCCATTTTCCCCCTGGCCGGCTACATAGGGGGAAGGTTCTTCTGCGGCTGGCTCTGCCCCGAAGGGACGCTTTTCGAGCTGTCCGATTACCTCACCCTGAAACTCCTGGGACGGAGGAGCCTCTACGGGAAAAAGCCCAACGATCCTGAGCAGCCGCATCCGAACCGTTTCGTCTTCGGCATGCTCGCCCTGGTGAGCCTGATCACCCTGCCCCTGCTCGGCGGCGTGGCGCTCACCGGCTATTTCGTCGCTCCCAAGACCATATGGCACCAGATCTTTACCTGGAACTTCACCTTCGGAGTGAAGGCAGGCATCATCGGGGTCTCCATCTATATCCTTATCGGGTCCATTTTCGTACGGCATGTCTTTTGCAAGTTCGTGTGCGCCCCCGGACTCATGCAGATGCTTTTCGGCTGGGTCAGCCCCGTATCGCTCCGGATAAAGATGGACACCTCCCGGATTTCCGAATGCACGGATTGCAAGGGGTGCGAAAAAGCCTGCTTTATGAATGTGCTGCCGCGGAAAAACAAGCGGGACATCTCCTGCGTCAATTGCGGGGCCTGCATCGCCGCCTGCCACCGGGAGCTCGGCGAGGGGAAGGGCCTTTTCCACTTCCAGCGGGGAGAGAAGCAGGCGTCCCCGGCTCAGGAGGCGGTGACGAACGGGGAGAAGCTCCGCACCGGACAAAAGGGCGCCATCGACGATGCAGCCGGGATGCCGGGATGAAAGCATAGCGCTCCCCCTGACGCGCCTTTCCGACAGTGAGTCATGGTATGATAGGGGAGCGGGAGCGCCCCTGCCCTTTCGACTGCACAGCTCCCGGTACTGGTGTCTCTTTAGCCGCCGCTTTCTTGCTGCGCCACCGCTTCATTGAGGAGGATAGAATGGAAATACTCGATTTGAAGAAGCTGATCACCTTTCATTCCAACAGGATTTCACGAGAGATGCTTTCCGACAAACCCGAGATGCGCATCGCGCTCATGTGCCTCGAGGCGGGCCAGGAGCTGACCCCGCACAAGGCCCCCCTCCGGCTCATGATGTACTGCGTGGAGGGAAAGGGGACCTTCACGGTAGGAGAGGAAACCATTGTCGCCGACGAGAAAACGGCTATTCTGTGCGATCCCATGATTCCCCACGGCTTCAAGGCCGACAGGGGGGAAAGATTGGTCGTCATGGCTGTAGTCACCCCGGTGGAGTAGGGCCTTCTGTAAACAGCTACGGGCTTTAGGGCTTTCGGTCTGTGGCCGAGACCCCTAGAGCCCGTAGCGCATTTCCTCGTCCGACCGTACGCGGTCCGAAAATGCATAGTCGGCCACGATTTCCTTCACCACCAGGGTGGATCTCCTGTCCAGGCCCCCCTTCCCTTATGATACCGGTCATAGCGTGTACAGGCGCAGCAATGGACACTTCCGGGCTTTGCCTGTTTCGCCCTGCCGCACCCTTCGCCTGTCCTGCTCAGCAGCTCCCTGTCTCTCTTGACTTCTTTTCCCCATCTGCTATCTTTTAAGCAGGAGGTACATTCCTGCCGGCCCCTATTTATTTCACCCAAAGGAGGACGCAATGAGGAGACGCGCTTTCCTGCTTTTCATCTCCGTCCTTGCCGTCGTCCTTGCGGCGGTATCGGACAGCGTCCGTGCCCTTTCTGCCGGGCTTGCGGATACGACTCCGCCGGTCGTAACCTCCTTTAACATTCCCCTCGTCTCGAACTCCCTTACTGTCGCCATTACTGTCTTCACCGCCACCGACAACACCGGCGTAACAGGATACCTGCTCACCGAGACCGCCTCCACTCCCCTGGCGGGAACCGTGGGGTGGAGCGCAACCCCGCCCGCCGGCTTCACCTTCAGCTCTGCGGGAAGCAGGACCCTCTATGCCTGGGCGCAGGATGCCGCGGGGAACGTCTCCCTCGGCAGGTCCGCAACGGTAAGCATAATATTGCCCGCTGATCTGACACCTCCCGCCGTCGTCTCGGTGAGCCCCGCGGACAACGCCTCCGGGGTATCCACCTCTACGACGGTTGCCGCGACCTTCAACGAATCCATGGACGCGTCCACTATTTCGTCGACGACCTTTAGGATCAATAACGGGGCGGTGGCCGGAACGGTGTCCTACAACGATACGAACAAGACCGCCACCTTCACCCCTTCGGCGCCCCTTGCAAACAATACGACCTACACCGCCTCCCTTTCCGTCGGGATGCGGGACCTCTCAGGCAACGCACTCTCGACCGCTTTCACCTGGAGCTTCCTCACTGCAGCCGCGGCAGCGGATGCCGACGGAGACGGAGTGCCCGACCAGACGGACGCCTTTCCCTCGGATCCTGCACGCGCCACTCCCCCGGCAGCCACCGGCACCGGCTCTCTCACCATCGACGTATCCGCCAACAGGGGGGCCTCTCTTGCGGATGTCTCTTCACTGGCGGATACAAGCGCGAGCCTGAATCAGACGGGCAAGCCGGCGGACTTCCAGTTTTTCCACGGGATGGTACGCTTCACGGTGCGCGGCATCGCGCAGGGCGGCACCGTTACGGCGGTCCTCACCATGCCGGACACCATTCCCACGGGGAGCAGGATCTACAAGGCCGCCGCGGGGGGCTTTTCCGAATATCCCAACGCGGTGATAAGCGGCAGCTCCGTAACGCTGACCCTCATCGACGGCGGGAGCGGCGATTCCGACGGGGCGGCGGACGGCACTATCGCGGACCCCGTGGGCGTCGCCTCCCCGGTCGGTTCCGGAACAGGAGGGGCCACGGCAACGGTGAACAGCGGATGCTTCATTGCAACGGCGGCGTTCGGATCTCCCTTCGACCGCCATGTCAGGGTCCTGAGGGAGTTCAGGGATTCCCGGCTCCTCCCGCACCCTCTGGGCAGAAGCCTGGTGCAGCTCTATTACCGGGCATCTCCCCCGCTGGCCGATTTCATCAGGAGGCACGAGGCACTGAGGAGCGCAGCGCGGTTCGCCCTGCTGCCGATGGTGTACGGCATCGAATACCCGCTGGGAGCGGGACTCATAGTGCTGGCAGGAGCCGCCGCGCTGGCAGGGAGAAGGGCGGCCCGGTAGCGCTACTCCTCCACCCGCACGACCTTGTCGGGAGGCAGGCCGCACAGGAGGCACCGCACTGCGGAGCGCAGGCACTCTTCATCACGGGACTCCATAGTGACCATCACGCGGTAATCCTTCCTGTTCACCGCCGGATAGGATCCTATTTTTACGCCCTGAAACTCCCTGACGATTTCATTCAGGAGGGGCGCGATCCGCGATTCGTATTCCACAAGGTATACCTTCTTCATTACAGGAGGAGCGCCGCTGAAGATCAGCCTGGTGATGACGCGGAACTTCTCCCGCAGGTATTCGGGAATGCCGGGAAGGATGTAGATGTTCCTGAACTGGACGAGGGGGAGGCCTATGGTCTTGTCCTGTATCGCGTCAGCGCCTTCGGGGACTTCCGCCATGCGGAGCTGCTCGGGAGAGAGACACAGTCCGAAATGCCTCACCAGGAAGTCCCGGAGCTTATCATGGATGACCAGCCGTACCCTGAAAGCCTTGGCGATCCCCGGTATGGTGACGTCATCGTGCGTCGGGCCGATCCCCCCCGATGTGAATACATAATCGTACCTGCCGGCGATTTCCTTCACCTCGCGGGCGATCTCGTCGATATTGTCACCGATCACCGAGATATGCCGGACATCGATCCCTATGCGGCGCAATTCCCCCACCATGAAGAACGAATTGGAATCCTGCACCATCCCGGAAAGAATCTCGTCGCCGATAATAACAATCCCCGCGGTCGGTACCATCCTCTAATTCTACCATAGAACCATCCGGCAGGAACACGCGGCGGGCCCCCGCAGCACCAGCAGCGGCGGCCTCCGTTCCCCGCTCTTTTCAGGCGGTTTCATTTCGGCACTCAAAAGGGTACACTATAAATACTACTCTGGTGGAGAGGTGAGAGCTATGGTCGAAGTGGGGCGGGTAAACAAGCCGGAGGCCTCGGCCTTTGCCGGGAAAAAGAAACTCTATTGCATACGGAATGTCTTCTCCCTGCCTGATTCCCCGGATGAATACCGGGAGCTCGTGGACAGGTACTGGGAGGGGGTCACCCAGCACCTGGAAAAACTCGAAGGTGCGGGAAAGGTGCAAAAGATCTTCTACGAGAGCATCTATATCCAGGGGGAGGAGGCCCTGCAGCTCCTCGACGAGACCAACCCCCAGGCGGCCCGGATCGTACGGAAAAAAATAGAAGAGGGAGCGGGTTTCTTTCCGCTCGAAAAGGAAGAGATCTTCGGTCCCTATCTGGACTGGGGCCGATGCCTCGGGGTGGTCACAACCCAGGAGGTCTTCGACCAGGTCCGCGGGTTCTACAGGGAATACGAAAACAGGCGGTTCGAGCATGTCAAGCAGGTGATCCTCGATAATCTCGGGGAGGGGGAAGCGGGACTGCTCATCATGCGCGACGAAGACAGGATGAAGCTGCGGCTCCCCTCCGGAATCGAGGTGTTCCTGGTTACTCCTCCGCCCTATGATAACCTGGTGCGCTGGTTGCGCGAGAGGATGCAGGAGCTCAACGCGTAATCCGCCGCAGCAGAAGAGAGTGTGCGTACACACCCTAAAATCTGAACTTGTGGAGGATCTTCCTCTTGTCGGGCCGTATCAGTTTGATCCCGTCGTGCTTGAGCTCGATAGCCCCGTCCCGGTAGAGGCCGCCGACAGCCTTCTTGAACGTCTTCTTGCTCATGTCCAGCTCTTCCCTGATGATCCGCGGGGAGCTTTCGTCGGTCAGGGGCAGAAATCCTCCCCTGCTTTCCTTCAGTTTCTTCAGAATCTGTTTTTTGACCTCTTCGATATCCTCGAAACCTTCCCGGGTGAGCACCGCATCGATCCTCTTGTCCTCGCGTATCTTCTTGACGAACCCCCTCGCCCTGTCCCCGACCGCCACTTCCCGGAAGATTTCGTTCTTATAGAGCATCCCGAAATACCGGTTGTTGACGATCACCTTGAAACCCCGGTCGGTGGGACGGTAGACCAGGAGGTCAACCTCTTCCCCCTCACGAAGGCGGATGTCCTCCTTCTCGATGAACCTGCCGACCTTCGAGGTTGCAGTGATCCTCTTTGTTTGTTCTTCGAGAAAGAGATGCACGATGTACCTGCTCCCGGCCTTCATCTTTTCGGCCTGTTCACGGTAGGGCACGAGGAGGTCTTTTTCGAGCCCCCAATCGAGGAAGGCCCCGACCCTCGTCACCTCCTTCACCCGCAGGTAGGCGAACTCCCCCACCGTCGCCCTGGGGGTGAGAGTAGTGGCGATGACCCTGTCTTCGGAATCCATATAGATGAAGACCCTCAGCAGATCGCCGATCTTCGCTCCCTCGGGCACGTACTTTCTCGGCAGGAGAACATCGCCCTCCGGGGAGTCAAGGAAAACCCCGAAATCCGTCTTTTTCTTTACCGTCAGCTCGTTGTATTTTCCGATTTCCAGCATACTTTTCCTTGTCTCTCTCTACTCCATTGTCGCATCAAACCGGCCACACCGGCAAGACAAAAGATACATACGGCAGCGCATCCGGACATCATAGCATTTTCGTGAGGGGAACACCAGGAGGGTCGGAACGCTGCTGAATTTGGAATTCTCATGAACGTGCCTGCTTTGGCAGGGAGCGAGGGGACACCCTCTTTCTTTGCGCGCGAAGGGAGGCCCTACCTCCCCCTCACCCCCTCTTACCCCTGAGGGGGAAAAGAAAGGGGTGAAAAGGGTAAAATATGAAGATCATTTAGGAAACAACTATGCCCACTTTATACGATCTATTGAAAGAAAATATCCTTGACCTCACCCGCCGGCTTGAAGAGAGCGAGGCAAAGAGGATCTACAACCTCTCCCTTCCCCATTTTGCCCTTTTCCTCCTCTTCCGCGAGGGACCCTTTGCCGTGGTGGAAGATTCAGCGGAAACCGCCGCCGCCCTGCACACGGATCTCCAGTTCCTGAAGGGCATTCTGCCGGACGCCCCGGAAAGCCTCAGAAAAACAGCCCTGTTTCCCCCTCCCTCCACTCCCGAAGCCCCCGGCGAGCGGGCGCGGGTGCTCCATACCTTCATGAACGGGGAAGAGATGTCCCTGATCACTTCAAAGGACGCATGTCTGACCGGCTTTCTCTCCACCGAGATCGAGGAGAGAGTCCTGCCCCTGAGAAAAGGGGCTGACATGGAGCGGGGAAAGCTCGAAAACTGGCTCAGGGACAACGGATATAAGAGCGTCAGCGTCGTCATGGAGCAGGGAGAGTACAGCCCGCGGGGCTGGCTCTTCGACATCTACCCCATTACCATGGACGCCCCGGTGCGGGTGGAGTTCTTCGGCGATGTGATCGACCTCATCCGGCAGTTCGATATTGAGACGCAGCGCTCCATAAAAGAGGTGCAGGAGATCCTCCTCCTCCCTTCCCGCGAGGAAGAGAGGGCGGGTAACCTGATCGACGACCTCCGGGACTACCGGACGATGGACCTCTTCGTGAATTCCGAAGCCGCACAGGAGAGGGAGTTCGAGGAGAAGGACGGAGAGCCGGTGCTCGTATCCCACCGGCCCTTCACCGGGGAGGGGATCGACGCCCGTGCGCTCCCCCGCGCAGGGCTGGGCATCCTGCCCGAGGAGAGAAAAGGCATCGACGACATCCCCCCCGCCCTGGAGAAGACCGGCAAGCGGATACTGGCCATCCTCCCCTCCGATGCGCAGGCGGTGCGCCTCAAAGAGATCCTTTTCGACGGCTCCGTCGTGGCGCCCCTCGTGAAGAAGCGGGACGTCCCCTCCTATGAGGGGAATATCTGTATCACCATCGGGCGGCTCTCTTCGGGCGTGCACCTTCCCGGGCTCCTGATCCTCACCGACAGGGACATCTTCGGGGAGAGGCCCACCTACCGCCCCATCAAGAAATCGAAGGTCTCGCGCCTCCTCCTGAGCATCGACGACCTTAAACCGGGGGACTACGTGGTGCACAAGGACCACGGCATCGGGCGGTTCGCCGGGATCCAGCGGCAGAGGACCGACGGGAACGAAGAGGACCTCGTCAGCGTCGATTACGCAAACGGCAGGATCTACGTCCCCTTTCACAGCATCGACCGCCTCCAGAAATACAGCGCCGGCGAGGGGCACATGCCCTCCCTCGAAAAGCTGGGGAGCAGGAACTGGCAGAAGACGAAGCAGAAGGTCCGGGAGCGGGTCAGGGAGATGGCGGAGAAGCTGCTCACGCTGTACGCGGAAAGAACGGTCTCGCGGGGGTTCGTCTTCAGCGACGATACTCCCCTCCACCGCGAGTTCGACGACTTCTTCCCCTACGAGGAGACCCCCGACCAGCTCGCCGCTGTTGAGGAGATCAAGAAGCACATGCACTCCGACCAGCCCATGGATATGCTGGTCTGCGGCGACGTAGGCTACGGTAAGACCGAGGTCGCCATACGGGCCGCTTTCAGGGCCGTCTTCGACGGGAAGCAGGCGGCGGTGCTGGTGCCCACCACGCTCCTCGCTGAGCAGCACTACAGGAATTTCAGGACGAGATTCTCGGGCTTCCCGGTGAAGATCGACTACCTGAGCAGGTTCAGGGACAAGGAAGAGGCCAAGAAGTGCATCACCTCCGCGGCGCGGGGTGAGGTCGATATCGTCATCGGCACGCATATGCTCCTGAACAAGAAGGTGCAGTTCCACGACCTGGGCCTCCTGATCATCGACGAGGAGCACCGTTTCGGGGTTGCCCAAAAGGAGAGGCTGAAGGAGTTGAAGAAGGGAGTGGATGTCCTGACCCTCACGGCGACCCCCATTCCCCGGACCCTCCAGATGTCCCTCTCGGGGATTCGGGAGATCACCACCATCGAGACCCCTCCCGAGGAGAGGCTGGCGGTGCGGAGCAGCGTCGCCGTCTTCAATGACCGGCTCATCAGGGAGGCGATCGAGAGAGAGCTCGGCAGGGGCGGACAGGTGTTTTTCGTCCACAACAGGATCATGGACATCGACAAGACGGCCGCCTTTGTGCAGAAGCTCGTCCCTGCGGGCAGAGTCATCGCCGCCCACGGCCAGATGAACGAAACGCAGATGGAGAAGGTCATGCTGAGCTTTCTGCACAAGGAGACAGACGTGCTGGTATGCACCGCCATCATCGGTTCGGGGATCGATATCCCCACCGCCAATACCATCATCGTGGACAGGGCGGACACCTTCGGGCTCTCCGACCTCTACCAGCTCAGGGGGCGGGTCGGGCGGGGGAACACCCAGGCCTATGCCTATTTCCTGATTCCGGGGGAGGACCTCATCACCGACGACGCAAAGAAGAGGCTGCAGGCGATCCAGGAGATGAGCTACCTCGGCGCCGGCTTCAGACTGGCCCTGAAAGACCTCGAGATCCGGGGAGCGGGGAACCTCCTGGGGCCGGAGCAATCCGGATACATCCACGGCGTGGGATTCGAGCTGTACATGGAGATGCTCGAAAAGGCGGTGGCGGAGCTCAAGGGAGAGGAGATACGCGAAGAGATCGACCCACAGATACGGCTGCATCTCTCCGCCTTCATCCCTGAGGAGTATATCTCCGACATCACCCTCAGGTTGAGCCTGTACCGCCGCATCTCGGCGGTGAAGTCCGCGGAGGCGCTGGAAGACCTGCGGGACGAGATCCTCGACCGCTTCGGACCCCTCCCGGAGGAAGTAACCAACCTCCTGCACATCATCAAGGTGAAAATTTTGTCGAAGCTCCTTTTCATCGTCAAAGTGTACGACAGCGACGGGAGGTACCGCTTCCTCTTCCTGTCCGACCCCGAAAACCAATACAGGATTCCGGAGGATTTCTTCGACCGGCTCCTGAAGGTCCTCTTCGGGCTTTCCTCAGCCCCCGACCCGCACGGAGGAAAGCTGAAGTTCCTCCCCGACGGGTTCGAGCTGGACGCCCGGAGCATCCCTGCCGGCGACGCCCTCCTTCGTGTGGAGGACCTGCTCGACCGCCTGGCGGGAGAAATGTGCGGCATGGACAAGAAAGGGGGAATGGGGGTAAACTGAACGGGCAATGAAAGGAGCACCGGGAGCGACAATGAGAAAAACAGCGTCCCCTGCATACGCACGCTTCCTCCTCGGCCTCCTCGCCGCCCTCCTCCTTGGGGGCTGCGCCGGAGTGACCGTCGAGGGCGAGCGGGAAGCGGAGTACTTTTACAAGATGGGCATCTCCTATCTGAACGAGGGCAATATCCAGCTGGCTTACGTACAGCTCCAGAAAGCCCTGCAGATCGATCCCGACAGCCGTGAGGTGCTGAACAGCCTCGGGTTGGTATACCTGCAACTGGAGGATTTCGACAGCGCGGAGCGGCTCTTCCGCAAGGCGGTTACCCGGGACCGGCTGTTCTCTGATGCGTACAACAACCTGGGCGTCACGTATATGCGGAAGATGCAATGGAGCAAGGCGGTCGAGGCGCTCCGGGGCGCACTCGCAAACCCCCTGTACCAAACGCCGGAGAAGGCGTACTACAACCTCGGCACCTCCTTCTACCGGCTGGGACAGTATGCCCAGGCCTCGGACGCCCTCAAGGATTCCATCAAGCGCTCCTCGGCATCCCCTCTTGCGTATTACCGCCTCGCCCTCGTCTACAACAGAATGGGAAGGTACGGGGACGCCTCCGCTGTCATGGTCCAGGCCGTGGAGATAGACCCCGCCTACCGGGGCGATCGGAAAAAGTTTGCGGACGACATAAGGCAGAGCCTGCTCACGACAAAGGGCGACGACGAGGTGGATGCGCGGGATTATCTTGAGATACTGCAGTATTGAAGGGAGATGGAGGCGACGAGCGGATTCGAACCGCTGAATAAAGGTTTTGCAGACCTCTCCCTTGCCACTTGGGTACGTCGCCGATCGGAAAAACAAGCAAGAAGTGGAAAGCACGACATACTTCCCACTTCTTCTTGGTTTGCGCTATGGAGCGGGCGACGGGATTCGAACCCGCGACCCCAACCTTGGCAAGGTTGTGCTCTACCAGCTGAGCTACACCCGCAATGAGGACTTTTGCTTCCAGCAAGAAAAATCGTTCAAGAGGACGGCAGCAAAAAGCCTATCAGAGAAGTTATCATACTTTGCCCCTCCGTGTCAATTGTCACTTCCGGCCGGTTCAGGTCACAGAAAGAAGACCCAGGAGTCGAACCATTTTAAAAAGCGTGCAGCATACGCTTTCTCTACTGCAAGACCGGACAAGAGAGGATAAAACATCACGAAAAGCAGCACGACCAGTCCGAGATAGGAATAGATAAGCCACGGTCCTCTGCGGAAGCCCTCTTTTATCCGCATGCTCAGGGCGACGGCTCCCAGGACCAGGAATGGGGTGCTTGCGAAGAAATGGTAGATATACGTCTCACGGGGGACGGCCATCCAGGGCATGTACTGAGCGGCCAGTCCGATAAGAACGAACAAATCTTTCCCGTCGGCCTTCCTCTGCAGCGCCCGCGCCAGCAGGAAGGCGATTCCGGCGATTCCTCCCCACCAGACAGCCGGATTCCCCATGGAGACGATGCTGGATATTTTACCGGGAGGGACAGCGAGGCCCCGATAGAACCATATCGGTCTCTTTATGAGGGGCCATTCCCACCACCGTGAGGAGAAAGGATGGGGCACTGTTTGTTTGAGGTTCTTATGATAGTGATACATATGGGCCTGGGCGGCAACGACATCCGAAAGGCTATGGCCGGGTCCCGGCAGCCTCATAAAGGGGATATAGGACGCTCCATAGAGAAGAACGGGGACGAGCACAAAGAACACGAGACTCCACAGGAGCATCTTCCCGACATGCCCGGGGAATCCTCCCGCCGCCGAGGATGCCCTTTCCCATTCTGCCGCGTCTTCTTTGCCCTCCTCCGCGTTATCTCTTCTGAGGGCGCCCTTGTACTCCCGATAGCTGCGGTACAAAGAAGAGAAGAACAGCACCGCCAGCCCGAGCCCGGCATACACGCCGATCCATTTGCACGCCGCCGCCAGCCCGAAAAACAGGCCTGATAAGCCCAGGGGGGCCAGTGGCGCACGGGAGCCGGACTCACCGAAGCGCATGCCCGCAGAGCGGTCCATGAAGCGGTGCATGAAATAGTACGCAAGGACGATGAAGAGGACCGCGAACATATCGACAGTGGCGATGCGGGACTGCACAAAACGCATGAAGTCAAAAGCGGTCAGAAAAGCGGCGATACAGGCGTATTCCGTTTTCCCGAAGAGCCTCTTCCCCAGCACATACATCAGCGGAACCAGGGCAATCCCTGCAATGACTCCCATGATGCGCCACCCGAAAGGGTTCATGCCGTAAAGGGCGATACCCCATGAGATCAGCACCTTGCCCAGGGGAGGATGGGTGTTCTCGTACGGCTCAAGCCCGTTCACATACTCATAGGCTGTCCTCGCAAAATAGATTTCGTCGAAGAACATCCCCGACCGGAACGACGGACCTCCCTCTATCGTGTCCTGCTCGTCAAAAAGGGCGCGAACGGAGCGCGGGGCGCTCAACCGGGCGTCAGAGGAAGAAAAAGAGCGCACGGAGAGCCGCGCACGGTCCTTTCCCACGAAAACCAGCTCCTGCAGCATCGCTCCCGGCTTCTCCACGGTGACCCTGACGGATCGCGTTGCTGCATTTATCTCCTTGCACTTCCATTGGAAAATATCTTTCTGCTGAATCGTGCCGCCGTATCTCCATCGCCCCGCTTCATCTGCATAGTCGATGCGGTACTGTCCCTCTCCCAGGCCGGCATAATAATAGATCTCCCGCACCTGTTCTGTTTCTCCGAAATCGACCGAAAAGCTCTCCCCGGCCCTTTCCGGCTTCCAGAATGTTTCAGGGACTCTTCTCGCTCCCATGTCGTAGAGAGAGGCCGCGGCGCACACCAGGGTAATACCGCACAAGAAAACGAGGTCTTTTCGGGTAAGGGCGGCCCCTTTCCGGGAGAAAGCAGCGCTGCCTGAGGGAGGGGAGCTTGCAGGGGACCCCGCAAAGAGAGACCGCACAAGGCAGCCGAACAGGAGCAGGTGCGCAAGGGAAACAATAATCAGGAGAGGATCATTCCGGGGAATGAAGTAGGCGCCCCTGAGAGCAAGGGCCAATGCATAGCCCACGTTAAGGAAATGCGTAATGCTGAAGCCTGCGAACAGGAAGAGCCTGCTTCTCTTCCCTTCATGAATATAGCTCATGAGGGCCAGGAAGAGCAGCGGAAATAAATAGCGCTCATGCATTCTCGATGCAAAAAGGAAAACCGCCGCAAAAAGGAACATCCCGATACCGTAGACTCCGCCGGGGTCCTTGCTCCTCAGAGACAAGAAAAAGGATGCCGCCGTGATACACACGATAAAGATACTCCCCCATATGCCGTAGGGCAGGCAAAACAGCGGGGCGGACTCGGGTATCCAGTTGCCGCCCAGCAGTGAAAAGAGATTAAATGCGTTCAGGCTCGCATAGGGATAGGAGGTCAGCGTCTTTCTGTACAGCTCCACGATCCATAATGGCCACAAGGGCCCCTGCTGGAGAGAAAAAGGCAGCACAAGGAGGACGAAAGCGGCAAGTCCGTAGAGCGCCGCACGCAGTGAAGTGTTAACGCTCCTTTCACGGATCAAAGCCGCAATCAGCACCGGAGAGATAATCAAGGCCTGCGGCTTGACCAGAACCGCGCAGACAAAAACGACTACGGCCCACTGCACCTGCTTCCGCACAACGAGCGACAAACAAACGACGATGAGCAGGGCAAGTACGGAATCTATCTGCCCCCACACCGCGGAATTCAGTATGACAGCCGGGTTGAGGAGATAGGCAAGCGCTATGCCCAGCGCCGCCCGGTCCCCCATCCGGTTCCGGGCGCTGGAGAAAAGAAGGAGAGAAGAGAGCAGGTCAGCGATAAGGGCCGGCAATTTCAGCAGGACAAGAAACGCCCCGGAATTGAAATCCAGCGATAAAAGCTCTCTAAGCTTTCCTATCCCATACAAAACATAGAGATAGCCGGGAGGGTAATCGACGAAAGTACCCGACGCATATAAATGGAAGAGCCCCCTGCCTGCGGCATGGACCGCCCATGCCTTGAAAGTGGCGATGTCGGTCGGATACCCGGCTATGTTCGTTGCCAACAGCAGTCGCACTACGAGGGCGCTGCACAGCAGGGCTCCATACAAAAACAATGGGTTCCGGGGCCGGGCAGCGTAATCCCGTCGCGGGGTGCTCAGCAACGACCACCCTCAGGGAGAGAGCGACGTCTATCGATATTTACTGTCTCTTCAAGAAGATAGAGAGGCCTGGCCTTTGCCTCATTATAGATCCTGCCGATATATTCTCCGAGAATGCCGATCGTAATGAGCTGAACCCCTCCCAGGAAGAGAATCGAGATCATAAGGGAGGCATAGCCCGGCAGGGTATGGCCCAGAAACTTTTTGACAAGGACTACAAATATATAAACGAGAGAGAAGAAGGAGGTGATAAATCCCATCCATGTTGCGAGCTTCAGCGGAACATTGGAGAAACTCACAATCCCGTCGAAGGCGAACTTCATCATCTTTCGCAGTGGATATTTTGTTTCCCCGGCAAGACGGGGGTCCCGGTCGAACTCGATCCCGGTCTGCTTGAATCCGACCCAACTGATCATCCCGCGCACAAACCGGTCCCTCTCCCTCAGGAGGCTCAATGAAGCAACCACTCTCCGGCTCATGAGCCTGAAGTCTCCCGTGTTGGGAGGGATCGAAACCAGGGAAAGCCTGCTCATTATCTTGTAAAAGAATTCCGCGGACCTTCTCTTGAAGTAGGTCTCCCCTTTCCTCACCCTCCTTACCGCATATACGACATCATAGCCCTCCCTGTATTGCTCCAACATGTCGCAAATGAGCTCCGGGGGGTCCTGCAGATCGGCATCCATGACGATCACCGCTTCGCCACCCGCATAGTCGATGCCGGCGGTTATCGCGATCTGATGCCCGAAATTCCTGGAAAAGCTGAGGATCTTCACGCGCGCGTCGTGCGCTGCGAGGTGCTTCAGCATGCGCAATGAATCGTCGACGGACCCGTCATTCACGAAGACATATTCGACCGTAAAATCGCGTATATTCTCTTCGACACCGCGCAACCTTTGCCACAAGGCGTCGATACATTTTCCCTCGTTATAGATGGGGATCACGATGGACAGAAGATTGTTCACCATGCCGTATCACCGGTAGCTTCCGGGCACCTCGCACGGCACCCGCCCTCTTTTGCACGCTCCGGAACCGTGAGCTTTCCCATCAATACGCCCCCTCCCTGCTGAACACTACCCGGATGGTCTTCAAAAGGATCACTATATCGAGCCACAGCGACCAGTTCAGGACATACCAGGCGTCCAGCTTCACCCGCGCCTCGAAGTCCAGCTCGCTCCTTCCCGACACCTGCCAGAGTCCGGTGATGCCCGGCCGCGTTAGGAGAATCAGGTGGCCATACTGCCTCATCTCCTCCTCTTCATCGGGCAGATAGGGACGGGGCCCCAGGAAGCTCATATCCCCGGCAAACACGTTAAAAATCTGGGGCAGCTCATCCAGGGACGTCCTCCTGAGGAACTTCCCGATGCGGGTGACCCGCGGGTCGAAATCCTTCAGCTTCCGGTACCGGCACCACTCTTCCCGGGCTTCTTTATTGTTCTCGAGGTACTTACCAAGGATAGCGTCGGCCTGTATGTACATAGTCCTGAATTTTATGCATCTGAACAATTTCCGGTTCATCCCCACCCTGTCCTGCACCAGAAAAACAGGCCCCCGCGAATCCAGCACGATCAGGAGGCCGAAGATCCCGACGAGGAACAGGAGCAGGGGGAGGAGGAGAACGGAGAGCAAGAGATCGACCCCCCTCTTTATATATTGGTTAAGGGATGACTTCAGGTTGTTGTTTATTTTCAGCAGGAAGAGCTGCTGCATGAAGAGGTGGTACAGTTCGGTGTTTGCAAGGGCGACCCCCTTGAGATCGGGAATAAGGAGCACCCTCTTTGCGTATTTCTGGACAGTATTGGTCAGCCGGGAAAGGTCCTCCACCGAGTGGGAGGGGATGGCGATGATGACGGTCGAAATATTCAGAAGAGTGAGGAACTTATTGAAGTTTTTGACCTTCCCGAACACCTTGTAGTTTCTGCTGTTGATGACGATCTTCCGTCCGATCTTTTTCAGGTCGTCGTCCAGGAACCCGATGATATTGTATCCGAGGTGCTTGTCACCGTCGATGCCCTTTGCAATATCCATCCCCGCACAGCCGGCACCGATGATGATAAGGTTCTCCTTCCAGAGCCCCATCCGGTACAAAAGCCTCTTCCCCGTGAGGCGGGCAAGGGGAAACACCAGGAGGCTGCAGAAAAAGAGCAGGATGATGGTGAGACGCGATATCCCGTAAGTAAGCCTCCCCAGGGTGGCGATGGCAAAAACAACGAGAACGGCAAGGCTCAGCGCCTTTATCAGCTCCCTCGATTCATCCCAGAAGGAGAGCCGCTTTGCATAGAGCCCCTGGTACGCGATGAAAACGAGGACAATCACCGGCATCCACCAGAAAGCGAAAAAATAGGGGAGGGAAAACTTCAGGGGCACCAGCTTGACAATAAGAATGTTGAGAAACTTCCTGACTGAATAGGCGAGGAAGAGCGAAAGATAGAAGGCAGCGGTATCAAGTACGGCAAGCGAGACAATGCCTGCTACTTCCTTATATTTGGTATCGATTCGCAAGAAATCCTGCTGAAAGCATTTTCATGGTGTAAAAGTATAGCACAACGGCCTCCCATGAGCGGGAGCGGGTTTTCCCCATCTGCAAAAACAGGCAGAGGTAAAGGGAGAGATAGGGAGAAAGACTGAAGAAAGAGATTGCTTCAGGATACGACCCTTCGCAATGACAGCATACAAGAACCTCTTTTCTGTCATTGCAGTCTTTTTCCCCTCTGTCATTGCGAGCGGAGCGAAGCAATCTCAAGAGAATATTCGCTCACCATGCATTGTGATGCGTTTGCCCGGCACCCTTACCTCCCTATTCGTAGACCTTCTGCCAGTACCGGGCAAGGGAGTCGAGCTTGCCCCTGACCCAGGGCATATTGTCCAGGTACCACTGCACGGTCTTTTTTATCCCCTCTTCGAAGGAGACCTCCCGGCGCCACCCGATCTCGCTCCCCGCCTTGGCGGAATCGAGCGAATACCGGAAATCATGCCCCGGCCTGTCCCGGGTAAATTCTATCAGGTCCTCAGGCTTGTCCAGTATCCGCAGAATGGCCCTGACCACCTCGATATTCCTCCGCTCCTCGCCGCTGCCCACGTTGTACGCCTCGCCGGGGCGCCCCTTTTCGAGCAAGGAGAAGACCGCACCGGCGCAATCGGAGACATAGAGCCATTCCCGCACATTTTCCCCTGTGCCGTACACCGGGATCTTCTCCTCACGGAGCGCCTTGAGGATCACCACCGGGATGAGCTTCTCCGGGTATTGCCAAGGACCGTAATTGTTGGAGGGGCGCACGGTGACCACCGGCACCCCGTGCGTCCGGTAATACGCCCTCCCGAGCATGTCCGCCGCCGCCTTGCTCACCGAGTAGGGGGAATTGGGGCAGAGCGGCGTATCCTCCCGGAACAGGCCGTCCTCGTCGAGCTCGCCGTAGACTTCGTCCGTGGAGATATTAACGAACTTCTCCACCCCGAAGCGCCGCGCCGCTTCCAGGAGAACCTGGGTGCCCTTCACATTCGCATCAATAAAGGGCGAGGCGTCCTGGATGCTCCTGTCCACATGGCTTTCCGCTGCCCAGTGGACCACTGCGTCGGGCTTTTCCGCGCCGAATATATGATGGACAAAATCACCGTTCGTAATATCGGCCCTGTAGAAAGAAACCCCTCGCCCGCACTCCTGTATTCTTTCGGGGTCCCCTGCATAGGAGAGTTTGTCGACGACGGCGAGGGAGTATCCCCTCCGCACCCCCTCCCGGACAAACTCGCTCCCGATGAACCCCGCTCCTCCGGTTACCAGCACTTTCTTCATTTTGTTTCCATCCTTTTGATAAATCTGTCCACCGCATCCCTCCAGTCCGGGAGATCCCTGCCAAGGATACGGGAGATCCCCGCATTGGACATCGCCGTAAAGTACGGCCTCTTTGCAGGGGTGGGGAAATGGTCCGAGGTCACGGGAAGCAGCAGGGTGGAGAGACCCGCTTTTTCGAGATAGTAGCGGGCGACCTCATAGCGGGAGGCATATCCGCTGTTGGTCAGGTGGTACATTCCCCTGACTCCCCTTTTCAAGGCGGACAGGGTAGCGTCCACGATGTCTTCCGTGTAGGTCGGCACGGAGACTTGGTCCCCCACCACTTTCAGCACGGCATTCCGCTTTGCCCATTCCGAGAGCTTGTAGAGGAAATTCTGCGTCCCCTGCCCGAACACCCAGCTCACCCGGAAGAGCAGAAAATCCTCCGTCTCCTCCCTGAGCAGCGTCTCCCCTGCACGCTTGCTCTCCCCGTACTTATTGAGGGGACAGGGGGGGTCCTCTTCGGTATAGAAGCCCTCCTTTGTCCCGTCGAAAACATAATCGGTGCTGTAGTGGACCAGCAGCGCCCCGCTCCTCCGGCAGGAAGCAGCGAGGTTTCTCACCCCTTTTGCATTGATACGGAACGCAGGTCCGTCGTCCTCTTCCGCCCTGTCCACCAGATTATAGGCGGCACAGTTGAGCACCACCGCGGGTCGATGGAGGGAAACCGCCCCGTCCACCGCGGCGGCGTCGGAGACATCCAGCTCCTCCCGTCCCAACGCGGTCACCTGATAGGAGGCGTCTCCCTCCAGCCGCCGCTGAAACTCCATGGCCAACTGGCCCCTGGCCCCGGCAATGAGCACTCTCATTTATGCCGCCCTGAAGAGAAAATTATTATCGGCATCCCGCAGGGAGGGATGTCTTTTATCCTTCTCGGAAAGGATCGGCTCCTGCACCGGCCAGATCACGTTGATATCCGGGTCGTTCCACCGGATGCCCCTGTCGTTCTCCGGGGAATACTCTTCCGTGCACTTGTACATGATCTCTGCGGTGTGCGTCAGCACCACGAAACCGTGGGCAAAGCCGGGGGGAACGTAGAGCTGATGGTTGTTCTCTCCCGACAGCTCGGCGGAGACCCACTTCCCGTACCGCGGGGAACCCTTCCGGATGTCCACCGCCACATCGTAGATTTTCCCCCGCAGACAACGCACCAGCTTTCCCTGGGCGGCAGGGTCCTTCTGGTAATGCAATCCCCTGAGCACAGCGAGAGAGGATTGCGAATGGTTATCCTGGACGAAGTGCTCCGGGATACCGGCCTTTAAGAAATCGGAATGCTTGTAGACTTCCATAAAAAACCCCCGGTCGTCGGGGAAGAGCCGGGGTGCGATGAGGATTACTTCAGGTAGTGCGAGCCTCATGAATTCAAAGGGCATACATCCACTCTCCCTGGAAACCTTATTTTACGAGTTGCAGCAGATACTTTCCATATCCGTTCTTCCGCAATGGCTCTGCAAGCCGCAGCAGCTTCTCCCTGTCTATATAGCCGAGCAGGTAGGCGACCTCTTCGATACAAGCAACCTTCAGGCCCTGCCGCTTTTCTATCGTGGCGATGAACTCTCCCGCTTCGAGGAGGCTCTCATGGGTCCCGGTATCGAGCCATGCATACCCCCGGCCCAGGAGCTCCACCCGCAGCCCGCCCTTTTCGAGGTACTCCTTGTTGATGTCCGTTATCTCCATTTCTCCCCGCGCGGAAGGCCGGATCCCTTTCGCTATATCGACAACCTCATTATCATAAAAATAGAGCCCCGTCACCGCATAGTGCGACCGGGGCAGTTCAGGTTTTTCCTCTATGGAGAGCACCGTTCCGCTCCTGTCGAACTCGACGACCCCGTATCTTTCCGGGTCGGTGACATAATAGCCGAACACCGTGGCCCCGCCCTCCTGTTCCACACTCGTAGCCGCACGCCGCAGCTGTTCCGTAAGACCATGCCCATGAAAGATATTATCCCCCAGGATCAGGCAGACGTTGCTTCTGCCGATGAACTCCTCCCCGATGAGAAACGCCTCTGCGAGGCCGTTGGGGCATGGCTGCTCCCGGTAAGAGAAGCACAGCCCCAGGTGGGAGCCGTCCCCGAACATTTCCTGCAGCCGGGGCAGGTCCTGGGGTGTCGAGATGATGAGGATCTCCCGTATCCCGGCGAGCATCAGCACCGAAAGCGGGTAATAGATCATCGGCTTGTCATACACGGGCAGGAGCTGCTTGCAGACCGCCCGGGTGATGGGATACAACCTGGTTCCACTGCCACCTGCGAGAATGATTCCTTTCATCGCCGCTCCGGAGCTCTGCGGGTGCCTATGCACCCTGGCTCTTAGTCCAAAAATTAATGTTTTTACTGATTTTTTTTAGAATAAGGGGGGGCAGCCTGTCATAATGCCGCCCTAAGGTGAAGCCGACATATTTTAAAACATTTCGTACGAAAAATTCAGGCAGAAGGTGATACTTCCCGTTCTGCAGCAGGTAGAGCAGCTCGGACCGGAGAAACCGCCTCCCTTCCCCCTCCGCCCTTCCGAAGGTCTCCATGATCCAGCGCTCTTTCCGATGGAAAACACCGATATCGAAATACCTTTTGAATTCCTCCCCCGGGGTGTAATTGTGGGAGTGATAGACCACGGCGTCCGCCGCATAGGCAATCCGGAACCCGGCCAGCAGCATCTTTGCCCCTGCATAGGTGTCTTCCGTGGAAATCAGTTTCTCCCTGAAATACCCGATAGCCTGGAGCGCCGTCCTCCGGTATGCGGCAAAGGAGTTGGAAAGGAAGGGAACTTTGATACCCCTGCCGCCGTCCTCCAGGGACCGGGTGCAGGAAGCTTCCGGATAGTTGAAAAGCCGGATGTGGGCCGCAAAAGGGGTCGCCCCGGGACAAGGCACCTGCCTGCCGTAGGAAACTCCTATCCTTTCGTCGGCAGCGAAAGGAGAAATGAGCCTCTCCACCGCATATTCGTCTGCCGGCATGATATCCTGAGTGGCAAAAACGATGATGTCTCCTGACGCCGACCTGACGCCGAGGTTCCGCGTTCCCCCGTGATCGAAATCCTCCCGCGGCACCGTCACCACCTTCGCGCCACTGGTCGCCGCGACCTCCGGAGTCCCGTCATCGGAGGAGGAATCCACGACCACGATCTCCAGGGGAACCGTCTGCCTTCGCAGCGATTCCAGGAGAGGACGGAGAGAAGGTCCGGCGTTGAGGGTGGGGATAACAACGCTAACCATGGAGGAGCTTGCCGAGACGCGCTTTCAGAAAATCTTTCCGCCATGCGGGCGTCATCAGAGAATAAAGAAAGCCGCCAGTCACCTTTCGTTTCCTCATAATCTCCGCCCTCTTCCGCAGCATCCGGGGGAGCAGCAGGAGCGCATCCCGTTTCGCCTTTACATACAGCCCCGGACGCCGGTGTTTCAGGGAGAAGTAGACGAGCTCGGCGATACTTCCCACAATAAAAGCGGGCAGACACCGGAGAAACACCCCCGCCGGGATATTCTTGATCCTGACGAGCTCGCTGTTCCGCAGGCTGTAATACACTGCCGTATCGCTCATGGCCCCGATGGAGGCCCTGACCTTATGGGAGACAACGGCTGACGGCACGTACACCGTCCTCCATCCCGCCCATTGCGCCCGGAGGTTCAGATCGGTATCCTCCTGGATGAGAAAAAAATCCTCATCAAGGAACCCGACCTCCTCCAGCATCTTCCGCCGATACAGGGCCGCCCCGGCACAGGCGCCGAATACGTACTCCCCCTCACAAAACCTCTCCACGGGCTCTCCCTCTCCACGCTTGAAACCTTTCAGCGTGGTGGAGAATAGATCGCCGGCGCTGTCGATGCGGCCCGTGCCATGGGCGATCATCTTCGAGGCGCAGATACCCGCTTCGGGATGGGAGTCCATGGCGGTGACAAGCTCTTCGAGCCAGCGCTCCTTCACCTCCGTGTCATTGTTCAGGAGAGCGATGTACTCGCCGGAGCAATGGTGCAGGCCCTCTATATTTCCCCCGGTAAAGCCGCGGTTTTCGGGCAGGGTGATCAGCATCGCCCGCAGTGCCGCACCGCTCCTCTTGAGAAAACCCTCCACCTCGGCAATGGAGCAGTCAGCAGACCCGTTATCGACGATAATGATCTCGAAATCGCGGAAGCTCTGGCTCGCAAGGGCGGCCAGACACTCGCGGATGACCCGCTCCCCGTTGAAATTAACGATAATAATGCTTACCTTCGGCATGGCAGGATACTTATCATGTTATCAACGATTGTACCTTTTTCCCCCAGCGCTAGCAAGCTTTCCGAAGAAAAGGCCAGGTCGCCCAGAGCGCTCCCTGGATAACGTAAAATATTTTTCGCACATTTAAGAAGTGGTCCTCAATCTGGTTTAATGGAATTTACCAGAAACCAAAAGAACCAGAAAGAGAGGACCACTTATGAGACATTGTACCAAAAAGGCGGCACCCGTTATCCAGATCAACGAAGAGCAGGTAAAGGAACACCTGGGGGAGATCGTCAGGGGCTCGGTCCAGGAGACCTTGAACAAGATGCTGGACGAAGAGGCTGACCGGCTCTGTAGTGCACACTGGTATGAGCGTACAGAGGCTCGTAAGGATACCAGGGCAGGCCACTACCGAAGGAAGGTCCATACGAGGGCAGGAGAAGTGGACATCAAGGTGCCGAAATTAAGAACACTGCCGTTTGAGACCGCGATCATCGAGCGGTACAAGCGGCGGGAATCCTCGGTAGAGGAGGCCTTAGTGGAGATGTACTTGGCAGGGGTATCGGTCAGGCGGGTGGAGGACATCACCGAGGCCCTGTGGGGGACAAAGGTGAGCCCAGGAGCAGTGTCCAACATGAATGCCAAGATCTACAGGATGAGGCCCATAGAGGGGGAGCATCCGTATGTGTATCTGGACGGTATAGCCCTTAAAAGGAGTTGGGCTGGAGAGGTAAGGAATGTCTCGGTGCTGGTGGCTATTGGAGTAGATAAAGAGGGCTATCGGGAGATACTGGGTGTAGCGGAAGGGGCCAAAGAGGACAAGGCCAGCTGGGGGGAGTTTCTGAGGTATCTGAAGAAGCGGGGACTCAAGGGAGTGGAGCTGTTTATCTCGGACAAGTGTCTTGGCCTTATTGAATCATTGGGGGAGTTCTACCCCAAGGCGCAGTGGCAGCGGTGTGTGGTGCATTTCTACCGCAATGTGTTTACAGTGGTGCCCAAGGGCAAGATCAAGGAAGTGGTCACCATGCTCAAGGCAATCCATGCACAGGAGGACAAGAAAGAGGCGATGAAGAAAGCCTCTTCTGTGGTGGAGAAGCTCAAGGTCCTGAAACTGGGCCGAGCAGCGGAGATTGTAAGGGAGGGCATAGAGGAGACCTTACGGTACTACCAGTTCCCCTCTGAGCACTGGAGGAGGATACGGACGAATAATCCTCTTGAGCGGATCATGAGAGAGATCAGGCGGAGAACTGCGGTGGTGGGCTGTTTTCCGGATGGCAACTCGGCCCTCATGCTCGTGCAGCACGGCTCAGGCACATCGCCAGTACGAAGTGGGGACTGAAGCAGTATCTGAAGGTAGACCGGCTCAGTGAGATGGCCGGAGAGGCGGCAGCATAGGTAAGACCAGATTGAGGTCACCGAAAGCCAATGTGCGAAAGATTCTTGACACTATCGCTCCCTGCCCAACTCCGCGCACGGGGCATTAGATCCCGACTGCGCATGGGTCCCTCGCGGCAAGCCGCGTGGCATACTCAGAAACCCGGTCAGAATGTCATCGTCCAGGTGTATAGAAGTGGAAATCTTTTTGGAGTGATCTGAAGAGTTGAGCTTTTGCCGTACAGACATCTGTTCACATATACGATACTGTCTGCTTTCCTGGGGGAGAACGGATTTTCCTGCCCTCCACTCAGGGCAAACATACTTACTTGCATCGCACTGTTCACTCTCAACAGACTTTTAGGGGGTTGTCCCTATGACAACAAAATTTCTTGCTGCTGCACCTAAATCAGCACCATATACCGATACGTATATCTCAGCAGACTGAATATCCGCATCATTCCATGAATAGCCAGGGGGAGGGGGCGGTAAATATCTGCTGCCGTCAGTGCTATTACTCGCAAATAAACTCTTCATTTCGAATGTATACGATCTCCAGGTTGTGGTGAGTACTGGAGCTGTAGCTGGATAGGGGAGCTTATTAACCCACGCCTTTACATAACATTTAGCATCAGGATCACTTATTGAGAGCGGTTGGTTGGGGTCCCAAGTGCAAGTATAATTACCCCCTGCGTCGACATTCCAATTCTTCAAGTAAATGCCATTACCATCATTCGATGATCCTGAATCATAATCCCACCAATCACCACTGAACAGCACTACTTCGAAAAGATAGGTTGTTCCATTTGCACTTCCATAGCTATCTGGAATTCCATTTACACCAGCTCCATTCGGAAACCTAATACCAAGAGTTCCATTGACAATTGCATGTTTACTAATACCATTACAAGCAGGATTTGCACTGTAACTGTTAAGTGCTGCCTCAAATTTTAAAAATACATTATTGAAGGAACCCATCAGGTAGTGCCCATTAGAAGTTGCGGCATTAGGTTTTAACGAATTAAATACATAAAAATGATTTATCATACTCACTTCACGCAGATTGCAGTTCACCAGGTCTCCAGAAGTGAGATTCTTCGCAAGCGATCGGGCGGTAACCTCCCAGGAGGCTTGGCCAGTTGGCCTGGAGTATTGCACATCCCAGCCGGGATTAGTCCCTTTGTTAGCCGCACCCCACCCATAGGTAACAACGTACCATGAGGGACATGAACTAGAGCCCCAATTTGCACCACCCCCATAAAAAGCAAAGCAATAGCCAAGATTTGCGGGATTTCCATCATAATTGCAGCCAGCTTCATCATCAAAATAGCCAGGAAAAGTATTTCCGTTCCCATCAGCATTCTCCATGAGAGTAAAGCATTTATAATTAGGACCCGGATTGTACAACAGGTGGGTATCGGTGGAAAAGCTCAATCCTGTGTAAAGCAATACGATTAAGATGATAGCTATTCTTCTCATCTTGAATGCCTCCTTTTCAGTAACTAGGGTTTCGTAATGAACCCACTCTCCGGGCTGAAGCCCGGCGATCCCTAGCTGTGTTTTTAGAAAGCTCTGGGACTTTTAAGTTTATAGCAAATATTATGCTAATTGTTCCAAAATATATATCCCTTTGAAAATAAGGAAATCGATAGAGCTTATACGAATATACTGAGAGAAAATTCGATAAAAATTACCGAATATTGTGTAATTCTTATCGAATTCAGCAACCAAGATGGAGAGGTAGTATGGATCATTAAACAGAATGATGAAAAAGTTGATTATTGCTCAAAACACCCCATTTTAGGGGGATATCCACATGGGTCGAATCGAGAGCGTCGACTTTTCTGTCCAAAATTGACGCAGAACTTTTTCAGCACCTTGTTGGACAGGTGCTGCTCCTTTCTGTCCTCTTAAAAGTAGAGCAGCTTCGTCACTGACGTCCCTGCCTTTTTTTCTCAAAGCAAGTTCTTCCCTATCCAGCCCTTACCTATTCGTTCTCACACCTCCATAAGACTCCAACGAAGCTTCCATCTCTCTCTCCCTTCCGCACTCCTGCCGTTTGCCCCCTTGCCCAGGGCGCCCGACAGGGCAAGGAGATGCCGTGAGGCCTCCCAGACCCTTTCCGGCCAGAGGGACCGGAGACACTTGAGATCATAGGGACACTGTTCCGCCCATGCCCGGTAGCAGGGTGCGCACCCGACGCCAAGCCGGACAGACAGAGTCTTCTGCCCGAGCGGATGCCACTCGTGGGACATGACCTGCCCGCCGGAAACTACAAGGGTGGGTGCCCCCATGATGCCCGAAATGTGGCAGGGGCCGCTGTCGTTTCCGACGAAGAGGTGGCACGCCCCCGCCATCGCCATGAATTCGGCGAGGGATATCTCTCCCGCGCAGTTGACGGCCCTTTCTCCATGCTTCATGAAAGAACGGATATCCGCGGCGAGTTTTTTCTCGCCTCTTCCCCCGAAGATGATCACTGTCGCATCATCCCTTTCGATCAGCATATCGGCGAGCCGCGCGAAATGGCGTGCCGGCCACTGTTTGATAGCGCCTCCGGCACCCGGGTGGACCCCCGCAAGAAACCCGGCCTGCCGCAGGTGCGTATAGCGTTCGGGGAAGTTGCGTTCCGCATCGAAACGCAGCTTCGGTATCTCGATGTCTCCGGACGGAGTGGTCGTGGCCCCCTCCACGGGGAGGGCGTCCACAAGGGCGGCAAGCTGCAGGGTAATATGGGGCTTGTAGCGCCGGCCGGGCACATTCCCGAGGGCATCGTTCAGCTTCAGGCTGAAGGAAAGCCACGGGAATTCGTCTTCCGGGCTGAAGCCGGCAGTATACCGGGCGCCCGAGAGCAGGAGAATCTCCCGTGTCTCGGGATGCTTCCTGAAATCGATGGCCAGATCAAAACCATAGACATGGAGCCTCTCGGCAAGCATCTCCTTCTCTTTCTTTCCGGGCTGGCGCAACCCCTTCTCCGACCTCTCATCGAAGAAATCGAAGGTCAGCACCTCATCCACGTCCGGCGTCGCTTCCGCAATGGCTCTCGCCCAACTGCCCACGAGCAGGGTGATCCGCGCACCGGGAAATTTCCTCTTCAAAAGCGCCACTGCGGGAAGGCTGAGAATAAGGTCCCCCAGGTGATCGAGCTTGAGTACCAGGATATTCTTTACCTCCTTCGGCAGCGGTGCGGAGCTCCGGTACACCTCGGGGATGAAGCATGCCGCACGGTTCGGCTCATGATGAGTCATGATAACCGGCCTCTTATTGAGGGAAAAGTTGTCCGCCTCCAGGGTCAGATTCGGATTGTAATAGGGATCCCCCTTTTCGAGCAGGGGTCTCCAGCGGTTCCAGAAAGCCTCCACATCCTCAAGTACATTTGCGGGCCCCCGTGAGGTCAGTTCCTTATGATAAAGGACCGCAAAAGGGGTCCAGACAACAGAATACCCCGCCGCACCCGCCCGCAGGCAGAAATCCACATCGTTGCACTCGATCCGGAGCCCCTCGTCCAGTCCGCCCACTTCCCGAAAAACCCTTTTCGGCACCATCACACAGGCGAAGGTAACGGCAGAGCAGTTCCTGGCTACCTCGGACAGCCCGTAATAGGCAGCGGTACCGGATGGAAAGAAACGGAACGCGTGGCGGCCCCCTCCCCCGTAGTCCACCAGGAAGATGCCCCCGTGCTGGATGCTCTCATCATCGTAGAGCAGCTTTGCCCCTACCACTCCGATGCCGGGCTGCTGCGCGTATTCCAGTAAAGCCTCAATCCACCCTGGGGTGATCACCTCGGTATCGTCATTGAGAAAAAGGAAATAGTCCCCCTCTGCCTCGGCAGCAGCAAGGTTGTTCACCCGGGAGTAATTGAAGGTATCCTTATACTCTATGACGCGGAGTCCGAAAGAGGAAGGAATCTTTCGCTTCAACTCTCCCAGGGGAAGTTTTCCCCTGCTGGTATCGATGATGATAATCTCGCAATTACGATAGGTGCTCTTCTCCACAATGGACCCGATGCACCTGTCGAAGAAGCCAGGCTTGCCGTACATCGTGGGAATAATGATGCTCACCCGGGGAGAGCCCTCTATCCTCCGCTGCACCCAATAGGCCCCTTCTTTCTGAAGAGCGACCACCGTCCCGGAAATCCCTCGCCGCTGCAGCGCCTCTTCGATGATGCTCTTGCCCCGGTCTGCAGAACACACGGAACTGCCGCCTCGCGTATACAGGACCAGGGGCACATGCCCGATATGCCCGGCACTCTCCGTCGCCCTGAGGAGGAGGTCGAACCGCCCTTCGGGAGAGTTCCCGTAGCGCAGCCCCCCCGTCCTGTAAAAGAGCTCTTTTTTCACCAGGAAGAAGTCCCCTATGTAATTCATGCCCAGGAGCAGGTCGGGGGACCAGCCGGGCTTGAAGAACGGGTCCTGTCTCTTTCCCTCCCTCAGGGAATCCTCGTCCGTATAAATGAGATCAAGACCGGTCTCCGTGTTGATCTTTTGCACTATCCGGAAAAAAGCATCGGGGGCAAGCAGGTCCCCGGCAGTCATAAAGCAGAAGAAGTCTCCCGTAAAATCAGAGAGAGGGGGATTCCCTCCGTTGATGGCATGACCTCCCGCCGCTGTCTCCCCGAGGAGCATCCGGGCTTCCTGTACTGCCGCGGACGGTACGTCCTCCCCATGGAAAAGCGCCAGTTGCCAGAGGGGGTAGGTCTGCGCCATCAGGAAATGCAAAGTGTCCGGGAGAAGCGGACAGGTCTCCCCTGTCACTCCCAGGGCAACGGTAATACGGGGCTGCCCGGCAAAATTTCTGTATACCTCCCGCATCCACGCAAGGGCATCCTCCGTGGGGGTCACCTTTGCGAGGTAATCACCGTACGCATCGATGCCGTCCACCGGTTGCTCCACTTCGACTACCCCTCCTGATACAGTGACCGCCCTGATGCGAAAGGAGGGGGAGCCCTGTGTGAGGTCGTCGCTCTGCAGGACGGAATGGAAAAAGAAGCCGGAATGGAGACTGCCCGCCACCGAGGGAAACGCACTCTCCACGTCGGGTCTCGGCTGACCGTACGTTGCGGTCCCCAGGAGAGCATCACCGCAATAAATGTCAATTCTTTCGATTCCTTCTCGTGAAATGGCCCATCCCGAAACCTCCACCATATGCGAAAAGAACAGGGCACTCTCGCACTTTATCATGGTAGACGCAGTGAGCACGGATTCCTCTATCTTCTGCTCTATTTTCCTTTCGACCACCGCAGGATCGAAATTCTTATAGAAGTAGAGAAGCTTTCGCATATTCGTCCTGTTCAGCTTCTTCAAGTACTCATGGGGATGCATGAGGACATGCATCGTCAGTCTGACGACAAGTCTTCTCCGGGTGTTCAGAGGGAGCAGGCGGTCCCGTACTGCATAGTAGACCCTGAGGAGCTTCCACCCTCCGGACTGGTAGATACCCTGCAGAACGGTATCTTTCTCTACCAGCTCCCTTTCGAGGAGCGCAATGCGCGCATCCCTTTCGGCAAGGAGATTCCTCAGCTCGTCAAGGGAAGGATTCTTCTCCTGCACGCTGTGGCTGTGCGCACCACAAGAACCCTCTTTATCCCTATCGGGCAGAAAGGGTTGGCTGTCTTTATCCGGATTAAGCGGTTCCATTGTTTTCCTCGTCCCTCACAATAAGAGCGTCTGACAAAATGAATTTGTCATTCCGGCTCGTCCGGAATCGTTTCCTGCTGTAAGAAGGATTCCCGACGCGCTTCGCTTGCGGGAATGACGGTAATAAGTCGCTCTTTGCCGTAGGCTTATCTGAAGTCTCGTTTTAGTTCTAGTGTGGTTTCTCGTCATTGCTGCATGCGCCGGGGCCACCTCCGTTCCTGCTGGCCACCTTCTTTCGCGCCATGCAAAACGCGTAATCGCTGGAAAGGGCGCCTTTCTGAATAAGACTATTTTCCAATAGGATCAGGAGCTTAAGAATCGTGAGCGCATTTTCGTCGCTCTCAAAATTCGAAGCAATATCTCCCAATAATGGATGCAAAATCGTTCCGCCAGTGTTCGCAAGCCGTATGACATCGAGATGTTCCTTCATAACGGGCAGAGTATCCTGGGGCCGTACCGATTCGGAAGGATCAGCTTTGATAATATCTTCCAATGGAGTGTTGATGAAAGAGACTTTAACAATATTATGATAACTTATCTTAAGCCTCTCGGGAAGAATGGCAAGGATTTTGTTGACCAAGGAGAGCTGCTCTTCGGTGAACTGCATCCGATTCGGCCCCACATAATCCCTCAGGACGAAAACTCCCTTTGGAGTAAGTGCCTTGTTAATTTGAAAGAAAAGCCACTCCAGGTTCTCCACGTGGTGAATAGTCCCCACAGAAAAAATGAGATCGTAAGAGTTCTCCTCCAGCGAGAAGGTATTGAAATTCTCACGAATATGCTCGATGCAGGTCTCTCCCCTGAG
>JAXLZK010000023.1:52890-62646 GCA_046350935.1 Thermodesulfovibrionales bacterium | reverse complement strand
TACCTCGGGCAGAGAGGTGGTCGCCGCGGCGGCAATGGCGCCGTTGTCGGCATTCTCCCCCTTTTCGATCCATTGCACCTTTCTGAAGAGCGTGGAGATGAAATCCCCTGCTTCGATCGTCTTCACCGGCATGAAGTCGGTAACGGAGACGCTCCCCATCGCGGTATAAAAAATAGTTTTCAGGATGTTCGTCGCGTCGATATACTTTTGCACCGAGCGGTACTTTTCCGTGGGACGTATCCTGAAGAGTCCTCCCCTGTCGCTGTCCAGAAGGGCTGAAAAGACCGAGGGGGATTCGAGGTGGGGCAGGCAGAGCCAATCCACCGAGCCGTCGGCCCCGACGAGAGCGCAGGTTTCCAGGTTCCCGATGACCCCATAGTCCTCAAGCCTCTTGTATTTCTCTTCCATGCGCGTCCCCTCGCTGTGTGTACGGATCTACGGCGTCGTGGTGCGGCCGAAGGCCCTCACCTGAAGAACGAGATACCAGCGGTGCTCCGGGGGAACGACATACCGCAGGACCGGCTCGTGACCGATCCCGAGCAGCAGGGACCGCAGCAGTTCGCCGTCCGATTTGTCCAGGAGCCCCGGGTCCCCGAGGTCGGCGGGTCTCGGCATGTAACTGTTCCCCACCGGGCCGTCGCCCCTGCCGCTCTCCCCGTGGCAGAAGACGCAATAGTAGCCGTAATATACGCGGCCTCTGGCCCGGTTTTCCGGAGTGTCGGGCAGCGGGTTGCGCAGGCCGGCTGCCTGCGCTTCAGGGGGGGGAGCCTTAAGGTCCGGCTCCACCGGCACGACGCCGGGGGGAGGCGGGGGCATCGGTTGTTCGTAGGGAAGCAGGTGCGGCTGGGTTGCCATGTGGGGGCCGGTGAACATCACTACGAAATACGCGATGCCGCCAAGAAAGAGAAGGACGAACCCCGCTCTCACCAAGAAGCGCCTCATTCTTCTTCCTCCGCGCTTTTTCCCTGCCTTTCCCCTGCCTCCTTCATCCCGCCGGGGGGCGGTTGGTGCGCGGCGAGGGGCCGCGCCTCCGGCAGGGGAGCGATGACCTGCATCCGGCCTTTTTCTTTCTGCGGCATGAGGGTCGAATAGACCGACTCTGCGGGGATGTCGGGCAGGCTGCCGTAATTCCACTGTCTCGGCCGGTCAGGGATGATATGATGCGCCCAGACGCCGAACCCGAGGAGGGCGGCGGTGAGCGCGATAAGGACCAGCCAGCCCCAGAAGGGGGGGAGGACTTTGTATTCGATGTAACGGTCTCTTTCCCTCATGACGCCTCACCAGTTGGGCGGTTCGGCCGCCCGGATAAGGGGGTACAGGATGCTGAACAGGAACGTCCCGGCCATGGTCAGGAGGAGTATCCACGGAAAAGCGGCCTGCAGCCAGAGATAGAACGATCTGATTCCGGTAATCCGCACCTGGGCCTGCTCACCCTCCACTTTTCGCGTTTTCCACATGGCGGTGTACGAGAGGACGAAGAGCAGCGCCAGGATCCCTCCTCCGGCCAGGGCGGCGAATACCCAGCGGATTTGCTCTATTTCCCTGAGCAGCACGGCCCGCCTCCTTCCGCAGCTCTTTCCGGCATTCCCTTGACAGGGGAAGCGGTGCTTTCCCCCTCAGCCTTCTTTTCAGGGATATATGCCCACAGGGGCAGGAAACGCGCCCGGCCGGCTTTCGAAAACTGGCCGGACCGCCTTCCCCACACGAAGAAAGCGCCTCCCGCAGCGAGGCTCAACAGGGAGAAGAAAAGCCAGGGGAGAAAAAAGGAGGCGTTCATTTCGTACCGCCCTCCTTCGGCGGTTGGGGCATTCCCGTCTCCGGCCCCTCCGTCTGGGGCGGGCGGTAGGGGTTCTTCCATTCCGGCTCGTACGCCGCGTCGATGCCTTTGGGGTCAACGTCGGAATCTGCGTAACCCAGGAACGAAACGGCCAGGTAGTTGGAGACGTCCCATATCTTTGAGGACTCCAGGTCCCTTTTGAAGTAGGGCATGGCGGTGCCGGTGATGCCGTTCATGATCTGGTAATAAAAAATCCCCCCGATGTACTTATTATCCACCAGGTGTCGCCGCAGGGTGGTGAAATTGAGGGGGGGCGGCATGAGGTGCGCTGCGGCGCGGCCTTCTCCGTCGCCGATGGGGCCGTGGCAGCCGATGCAGTATTCCTGGTAGACCTCCTTGCCGCGCAGGACCGAGGCCTCGGTGGCCGGGTACGGGTTGGGCATGGGTCTCCAGACTTCCGGGACCTGGCTGTGGAGCCACTCTATGTTCGCATCCGGCCCCGACCGGTAGGCGCGGACCGCACGCTTCTTCCACTGTTTCTGCCGTGCGACCCGCGCGTCCGCCGCTTTCATCCCCAGGTACTGTACATAGGCGATCAAATGGTCTATCTTCTCGCGTCCCAGGAATTCCCAGTTCGGCATGACGGACAGGGGGCTGGTATTCCGCGGATTGACGAAATGCGCCTCGTGCCAGTCGTCCGGGTGCTCGCCCCCCTCCTGGGAGAGGTCGGGACCGGTGCGTTCGGTGCCGAGGAGCACCGGCTCCTGCCCCACGTAATCGCCGCGCTGCGCTATCCTTTCCGACCCCTTTCCCCAGTCGTTGATCCTGACGAAGAGGGAATGGCAGTAGCTGCATCCGTTGCTCACATAAATCCTCTGTCCCTCCTTCTCTTCGGCCGTCATGGGCCGCCAGATTTCAGAAGGCTCCTCGGGCAGGGTGAGGGCGGGGAGGATCACCATGATGAAGGCCGAGGCCCAGAAGACGAGCAGGCCGCCGATGATGAGCAGAAGGGGCGTCATCCTCATACGAGGTCCTCCTCATCAAGGGGCCGCGGGTCGAAAGGCTCCCCCCGGTAGAGGGTCATGAGGAGGTTGTAGAAGCCGATATAGGCGGAGAGGATGATTGAAATACCCAGGGCGGCTCGGGCGACCATGTACGAGAAGAAGCGCGGCAGCACCTTGTAGACCGTCTCCCCGTGGTCCCACGACTCTCCCTGGACCAGGCCCGCGATGGTCAGGACGATGAAGAAGCCGGTGATCCCGAACATCAGGAGGCCGAACTGCAGGTTGACGAGGTGCAGCGACCAGACCCTTCGCCGGACGATGGAGGGCAGCACGTGCCAGAGGGTCCCGACGGCGATGAAACCCGCGAAGCCGAGGACCGCGATATGGGAATGGCCGACTGTCCAGTTGTTCAAATGGGTGACCCGCTGCATGAAGGGCATTGACTGGAGGGGGCCCTGGACGCAGACGATGAGATACCAAACGGTCCCCGCGATGACGAGGCGCGCCGCCGGGTCTGCCAGGAGCCTGCCGCCGAAGCCGCGGGCGGTGAGCCAGAGGTTCGCCAGGGCCACGAAGACCGGAACGACCATGGCGGCCGAGTTGACCACCGAAACCACTTTGAGCCAGTTCGGGATGGGCGCCTGGAGGATGTGGTGCCCACCGATATGCGTGTAGAACACCACCAGGGTCCAGAAGCCGACCAGGGAGAGGGTGTGGGAGTTGAGCGGCTGCCTGACGACCCGGGGGACCACGTAGTAGGCCGCGCCCACCGCCAGGGGGGTCAGGATGAGGCCGGGGAGCGTATGGCCGTAGAACCAGTGGAAGATGGGGTCGAGCAGGCCCGCCATGGCGCCCGTGGAGGGGTGCCACATGACGTTCCCGATCGGATAGGTGCCCGCTGTCCAGAGGAACGCCCCTATGAAGTACCATACCGAGACGTACAGGGTGTCCTCGTTGCGGCGCAGGATGGTCATGACGCCGTTCACGATGAGGAGCAGGACCGCGAGCATCAGGGAGAGGTCGAAGATCCAGAGATATTCGGTGTATTCGCGCCCCTGGCTCAGGCCGAAGGCGAAGGTGAAGGGGCCGCTCGCGACGGCGGCGTTCCAGAAGAACCAGCTCGCCCATCCCATGGGCTCCGACCAGAGCCTCGTGCGCAGCACCGCCGGGGTGATATGGAGCCCGCAGCCGATAAGGGTAGTCGTCACGAAGCCGTAGAGGACGGTATTGACATGGACGGGCCGCGCCCTTCCGAATACGAGGGCGGGGATAGTGTCGAAGAATTCCGGCGCGATAAAGTGAACGGCTGAAAAAAGCCCGTAGGTGGTCCCCACCATAAACCAGAAGCCTCCGGCAACGAGGAAGCCCAGGGCCGCGCTGCTTTGCCTGTTGAGGAGTGTCGCCATATTCTTTCCCTTTCCCTTTGCGGGGGCGTATTCCCGCACCCCGCCGTTCCGCTACCGGTGGCACGCGAAGCAGTCGTGGGTTGCGTTGTTCCTTTTATGGCACCCGATGCAGAACCCCATCGTGATCTCCTGAACCGGGGTGATCCGGTCCATGGACGGCACGTCGCCGTGGCAGGCGCTGCAGTCGATGGACCGGTGGAGGTGTACCGCGTGGTCGAAGTAGACGAAGTCCGGGAGCGAATAGACCCTTTTCCAGAACACCGGCTTCCCCTGGAAGTAGTGCTCCCTCAGCTTCCGCACCGGCGGAAAGGTGACCACGATGCGCGCGTGGCAGAGCATGCAGGTCTGCAGGGGCGGCACCCCGGCCCGCGCCGTGCGCATGGCCTCCGGGTGGCACAGGAAGCAGCTTATCTTCTTCTGCCCGGCATGCACCCGGTGGCTGAAAGGGATCGGCTGCTCCGGACCGATCTGAAAAGGCTTGTAGGCAGTGAAGCCGTAAATGAGCACGCCGGCCAGGAGCGCCGTGCAGACGGCGAGGAAGAACTGGCGCCACAGGGTCGAACGGGTCGGCGGTATTTCCGGTTTCTCTTCGCTCATCGCGGCCCCTCCTCTTCCACCGGCATCCGGGACAGCCTGCTGCCGCTCCACTCCATGCTCAACCCGAAGGCGCCCAGAACGCCCAGCGCGCTCGCAAGCTCTATCCAGCCCGCCGTGACAGAGGGAGAAAAGGTGGGAGCCACGAGCCACCAGCGCTCGACCCAGAGCATGCCGAGCAGGACCGCGGCCACGATGCCGAGGAAGATGCGGTTTCTCCTTGCCCACGCTGTCAGAAGCACTACCAGCGGTCCAAGGTAGAGGACGGCGATGAGGGCAAAGCTGATGAGGCGCCAGCCCGCGTAATTCATGCGCGGCACCACATAGACGGTCTCCGCGGGCATGTTTTCGTACCAGATGGTGATCAACTGGATGAAAAACATGTAGGTGGTAAGAATGCTGAAGGTAATGACCAGGCTGCCCATGTCGTTCCGCAGGTCGCCGGAGAAGTCCGGCTGAAAGACGGCGAGCAATGTCCATGCGACGACGGCCCCGTAGAGCCCGGAGATGAAGAAATACGCTCCGAATATGGCGCTGTGCCAGTGCGGGTCCAGGGCCATGACAAGGTCGAAGGCGAGGAGGGTAAAGACAAGGCAATAGGCCAGCACCAGGAGGGTTGCCGGCAGTAGGGCGTAATTCCTGCCCCTCCGGCGCCTGCCCCTGTACCAGAAGGCGACGGCCCAGAGAATGCAGAGGGCGGCGAGATCGCGGACGAAAAGAAAGGTATTGTCGAGCCAGGCCCCCTGCGGCAGCTTCCTGCCGAACCAGGGCGCCCAGCCGGGGCTTCCTATCCACAGCGCGATAAGAAGGAGGAGCGAGGGGACGAGGAATCCGGAGCCGATCCATGTCAGCCGTTCGGCCTGGCCTGCCCACCGGCCGTTGGAGGCGATCACGATGGCCGACCAGGTGACCAGTCCGATGGCCAGGGGGGTGAAGTAGAGAAAGTTTATGAGCAGCGCCCTCCAGGCGCGGGCGGGGTCGCTTTCCCTGAGAAGGAGCCAGCCGGCGACCCCTGCCGCCAGCAGGAGCAGCCAGATCACTATGCGGAGCCCGGGTCGGTCCCTGCGCCCGCCGTTACCGGATTGCATGGGACACCTCCGGGCCGGTCTGCGCCATGATGCGCTCCAGTTCTCCAAGGTCTTCCGGCTTGCACGAGACGACCAGCCCGAAGGTGTTCCGGCTATAGCGCGGATCATAGGGCTGGTGCTTCCTGCGGTACCGCCTCGTGTGTACGATGAGGCCGGCAAGATTGGCGAGGGCGCCGCACAGGATCAGCCCCTCGAATCCGACAATGCAGTAGGGGATGAGGGCGACCGGGTGCTTGCCGCCCACGATCAGGCGGTTTACGTCCGCCGTGCCGATTGCGAGGGCGAAGCCGCCGACCAGGCCCGAAAGTGCACCGATGAGGGTCCAGAAGCGGACAGGGCTCTTCTGATACCCGAGGGCGCGTTCCACCGCGGGCAGCTTCACCGGTGAAAAGAATTCGATCTGCCGGAAGCCGGCGCTCTTCAGCCTCTCCACGGCGGCGAGGAGCGTGCCTGCGTGCGGGTACAGCCCGGTGACCTCCGGGTGTTCGTGGTTCACCCTCCTCGTCCTTTCCGCCGGCTCCGTCGACGGAATGCCCTCCGTTTCCCCCTCGGCGATGCGGGCCTTGAGGTCTGCAATGGGTACGGTGGGAAGGAGCTTGGCAAAGGCGAGGTAGGCAAAGAAAAAGAAGCAGTAGGAGCCGGCGGTAATCCCCATCTCCACCCAATTGGGGATATAGGTGCTCCAGTTGTGCGGCATGAAGTCGTGGGAGGTGGCCCCGGCCACGATCATGAATCGTTCGAGCCACATGCCGATGTTCACCAGGACGCCGATGAGAAAGAGCTGGGGGAGGCTGCGGCGCACTCTTCCCGAGATGAGCGCGAGAGGGGCGAGGACGTTGAAAAAGAAGAGGGACCAATAGATCGGCGCTGTCCAGCCGGTGGCGCGAAAGGTCATATGCTGCACCTCGAAAGTATTTCCCGTGTACCATTCGATGAAGGGCTCCACGATATACGAATAGCCCATTACTGCAGTGGTCACGAGGATGGTCTTCGCGATGGCTTCGAGATGCTCCACCCGTATGATCCGGTCGAGATGCAGGAGGCGGCGCAGTGAAATCAGCAGGATCAGCCCCATGGCGAGGCCCGAGTGGATGGCCCCGGCCACGAAATACGGGGCGAAGAGGGTCGTATGCCAGCCGGGCAGCAGGCTCATGGCGAAATCCCACGAAACGATGGTATGGACGGAGATCACCAGAGGAGTGGCCAACGCGGCAAAATAGAGATAGCTCCTGCCGTAGTGGCGCCATTGGCCTCCCGCCCCGGACCAGCCCGCCGCCAGGATGCGGTAGAGCCTCGATTTCCAGTGCCTCGGCCCGAGGGTCGCCTCGCACGCATCACGGAAAGCGGCGGTGTCCGGAAACAGGCCCACGAAGAAGAAGATGACGCTGACGGTCAGATAGGTCGAGACCGCCAGGACGTCCCAGAGGAGCGGGCTGGTGAAGTTCGGCCAGATCTGGCGCTGGCTCGGGTACGGCACGATGTAATAGACGACCCAGAAGCGCCCGAGGTGGATCATGGGGAACATCCCCGCGATGACGATGGCGATGACGGTCATGGCCTCGGTGGCGCGGGAGACCGCGTCCCGCCACCGGGCACGGGCGAGATAGAAGATGGCGGAGATGAGCGTGCCGGAATGGGCGAGACCCACCCAATAGACGAAGTTTGCTATATAGGTAGCCCAGTCCACCGGGTCATGGAGGGCGGTGGCGCCCATGCCGGTCTTCGTCTGGTAGAGCCAGAGCGCGGCCGCGTAGAGGGCCCCCGTCCCTAGCAGGGCCAGCACCAGAAAGTAGAGGGGCCGGGGCGGGCGGGTGGCCCTGAAAACGGTGTCATTAATGTCTCCGTATGACAAGCGGTCCATAGTCCCGTCCTCCGTTTTTACGGCTGTTCGATCCGGTACAGATACGCGATCGCCGGCTTTGTGTTCAGCTCGTGGAGCAGCTGGTAGCGCCGCGGGTCGCTTCTGAATACCCTGCTCACCTCCGCGCCGGGGTCGAGGAGGTCCCCGAAGGTGAAGACCCTTGTGGGGCAAGACTGGACGCAGGCGGGCTGCACTTCCCCGTCGCGGAGGGCCCTGTTCTCGGTTTTTGCCCGGTATTCCGCGTTCCTGATCCGCTGCACACAGAAAGTGCATTTCTCCATGACGCCGCGGCTGCGCACCGTCACCTCGGGGTTGAGCTGCCACTGCAGGGGATCACGCCAGTGGTGGTTCAGCCAGTTGAAGCGGCGCACCTTGTAGGGGCAGTTGTTGGAGCAGTACCGCGTGCCGATGCAGCGGTTGTAGATCTGCGCGTTGAGGCCCTCTTCGTTGTGGACGGAGGCGAAGACAGGGCAGACCGGCTCGCAGGGGGCGGCGTCGCAGTGCTGGCACGGCAGGGGAATCCACCCGATGCGGAGCGGGCTTTCCGGGTGGCGGTACGGAACGGCCTTGAGCCACGCCATTTCGCGTCCCCGGGCCAGCTCCTGCCTGCCCATCACCGGGATGTTGTTCTCCGCGTAGCAGGCCACGGCGCAGGCTCCGCAGCCGATGCAGCGCTGGAGGTCGATCGCCATGGCCCACCGGTGTCCCTTGTTTTCGTGCGGCGGGTAGAGGTCCCTCTCCGGGGTATACCCTTCCGGCAGGGGCATGGTGAACGGGCCGGGTTTCATCCGCCTGACCTCATCGATGGTGCGCCAGCGCAGCAGGTCGCGGCGGTGCTGCTCCCGGGTGGCGAGCGCGGAGACGACGGCCCCCTTCCGCCCGGTCCTGCGGAGGGTGGCGCGGCCGAACATACCGTCCACGGCCCCGCCGGTGCCGGGGGAGGGAAGGAGGACAAAACCGTTTACTCCCACTCCCGCCGCCGTTTCGCCCAGCGCGGTATGCCCCTGTCCCAGGCACAGGGCAACGGTATCCGGGTTGACCTCGGCCGTCACGCGGGCAGGGGCCTCGATCCTCCCCCCGCCTTCCGCTGTCAGCTCGACGAGGTCCTGCGGACGTATGCCCAGCTTCTCCGCCTTTTCCGGGTGAATATCGATCCAGCTGCCCCACACGGTGAAGCTGACAGGTTCCGGGGCCTCCTGCAGCCAGCCCCGGTTCGCACCCCTCCCGTCGAAGAGCATGATGGACGGCCAAAGCCACAGTTTCGCCCGGTTGTCGGCCAGGGGCGCTTCCGGCGCATTTTCCGGCGCGTCAAAGGCGCCTTTGGCCTGCACTCCGACCGCCTGCGGCCTGATCCGGGGGGTACGGGAACCCCGCGCACCTTTCTCCGGCCAAGACCCACCGCGCCGCAATGCCTCCTCCCACCCGGAGCCGGCCAGGCCCCAGCGCGCCTGCAGCCAGTCGCGGGCCGAGGCTCCCGCCGGTCCGCCCGGGGAGCGGCGCAGGGGCTTTCCCGCAGCCGCGGCGAGCAGGAGCAGGAGGTCCCCGATTCCTGGGGAGCCGGTGAGGGGTTGCATCGTGGGCTGCATGAGGCCGTTGATGCCCGGGTAGGGTTCGTAATCGCCCCACGCCTCCAGGTCGTCGGCAACCGGCAGGAACCAGTCCGCGTCGCGGGCCGTCTCATCGAGAAGGGTGCCGCAATAGACGACGGTTCCCGCCTGTTCGGCTTTTTCCATCAAAAGGGGACGGGCATAGACCGGGTTTGCCCGGTGAATGATGAGTACGTCCCGGTGCGAAAGGCCCCGGAGGAATCGAGCCAGGGTTTCATCCGTGGCGGTCCTTGCCAGGGCGTGGCTCCTCCCGGGGTCGATAAGCGTGCCGTAGCGGCCTGCGGCATAATTGAGCAGGGACACTGCGTAGGCGAGCGCGGCGGCCTCGCGGCTGTCCGCCGCGACGGGGCCGGGAAGGGCAGCGGCGGCGGGTGCGTCCGCGAAGAGGAGCGCCATCTTCCTGAGACGCTCCGCCGGGA
>JAXLZK010000023.1:39778-52880 GCA_046350935.1 Thermodesulfovibrionales bacterium | reverse complement strand
GACCACTGTGCGGACATCGAACTTTCCGACCAGGGACCCGACAACGCTCCTGCCGTTCCGGATCCGGTTCTCATCGTACATGATCTTCAGGAGCGCCAGGGCGATATCCCTCTCTCCTCCTGGAGAGGTCTGTATGAAATCATCGGCATTGCACGCGGTCATGGAGAGGCGCGGTCCGACATAGGTGAACCTGCCGACCTTGCCGTCCCTGAGCGCGCGCAGCTCCCCGAAATCGGCGGCGAACTGGACGTTCGATACCCAGGTCTCCAGGAAGTCTGCGCCGAAGCTGATCAGGTAGTCGCACTGTTCCAGGCGGTAGAAGGGGATGCTCTCCGTGCCGAACAGCCGGGCGTGGGCTTCGCGCAGGGGTCCGTACGGGAAGGGCTCGAAGAAGAGGAGGCGTTCGGAGCCGAAGGCCCGGAGGAAACGGGACATGATTTCAGCCAGCATGCCTGTTTCGAGCCTGCTCATGATCGCCACGCGGCCCTCTCCCTCCGCAAGGTTTTTCCCTATCCGCTCCAAGGCCTCCTTCCAGTTCGACGGCCGGAGGCGGCTGCCCGGCGCCCGGTACCGCACCTCCCGCACCCGGTCGGGATCGTACACACCCTGCAGCGCGGACTGGCCGCGCGGGCAGAGCCCCCCCCGGTTGACGGGGTGGACGGGATTGCCCTCCGCCTTGGTGATGCGCCCGTCCTTGTGCCGTACGTGCATTCCGCACCCGGCCGGGCATTCCCGGCAGGTGGTGGCGATCGTATGCCAAACAACGGGGGGCAGCTTCTCGGGGTGTATCACGTAGGGCACGAGCCTGCCCGCCTTCCGGATTCCGTCCTCCGCCGCCGTGACCGCTCCGCCCACCATGGCGAATTTCAGGAAAGTACGCCGGGAGAATTCCATGTCCCTCCTCGTGAACAGTCCGCTGCTCTTAGCACGCAGTCAATTATTAAATAGCGGATCGAGTTCCCCCTCACCCTTCCCCTCTCCCTCTAGGGGAGAGGGATTTTTGGAGTTTCCCTCCCCCTTTGAGGGGGGAGGGCGCGGGTGGGGGTGCCCCACACTTTCAAAGGTGACTGACCACTACTGATCGCCCGCAAAGGCGATGGTGCTCAGGAGTGCGTTCTCCGCCTGGCGTGAATCGAGGCGCGTATGCTGCACCACCACCGGCACGTCCGCTTCGATGACCGACGAGTAGTCGGTGGCCAGCGGGATGGGCTCCGGCTCCTGGAGGTCGTTGAAGCGGATGTGGCGCGTCCGCCGCGCCGGCACTGTTATCCGGTACGGCCCACCCGGCTCCCTGTCGTGGTAATAGACGGTGATCTCGACATGGGCGTCTTGGTCCGTGGCATTCAGGATGCAGACCGCTTCGTGGCTCGTCATCTCCCTCCCGGGACCGCTGCTCCACCCGGGAATATACCCTTCCGCAATGGCCCAGCGCGTGCGGCCGATCGGTTTGCCGTTCATGACTCCCTTCCTCCTATCCTTTTTCCGTCATTGCCGGCTCTTCCTTCTGCGCCTTGCTCTCCCGCTCCCCTACCGGAGGCGGGGATGCGGAGAATGCCTGCCTGATCAGCTCCGCCGTGTGCAGGGGCCTGCGGCCGGTCCCGCCCGTAATCTGCTGTCTGCAGCTGAAGCCGTCCGCCACGATATAGGTCCTTCGTTCCGCTCCGCGTACGGCAGGGAGAAGATGCTCCCCGGCTATCTTCATCGAAAGCTCGTAGGTCGCTTTTTCGAGCCCGAAGGAGCCCGCCATCCCGCAGCAGCCCGGTTCCGGCTCCTCGACTTCCAGGCCCATCCCGGTCAGGACCCAGCGCGCTGCATGGATGTTCAACACCGCTTTCTGGTGGCAGTGACCATGGAAGACGACCTTTCCTTCGAGCCGGGGAAGGTCGAGCTTCCGTTCCGCGATGAACTCGCTGAGCAGAAAGGCAAGGTCCTTGATGCGCTGCCCGTCCATGTCGTTGGGAAAAAGTCCGGGGAGCTCGTCCCTGAACGCCGACACTTCGCTCGGTTCGAGGAAAAGAAGAGGCACCCCCCTGCGGGCGTAGGGGCGCAGGATCTCGATCGCTTTCCGCAGCTCCCGCTGCGCGAGGGAGAGCATGCCGTAGTGGAGGAGGGGGCGGAGGGCGGGCGGGCGTTTCGGGGGCAGGACGACCCTGAAGCCCCAGCGGGTGAGGATCTCGGAGGCGGCGGCGAGGGACGCCGGGTAGAAGCAGTTGCTCAGGTAGTCCGGATAGAGCACCACCTCTTCGCCCTGCTCGTTTCTCGTGCCGTTCCGCGCGAACCACGAGAAGAAGGTGACCGGCGCGTATTCGGGAATGGACCGCTCGTGCGCGATGCCGGCAAGCGCCTTTGCCGCGCTGCGCAGCCCCGGCGTCCTGTTGAGGAAATTCACCGCTCCCGGCATCCGGGAGGCCGCGTTGTTCCAGAAGCCGATGAGGCCCATGGCGTAATCAGCACGCGGACGCAGCCGGTGTTTGTAGTAGTGGGAAAGGAATTCCGACTTGTAGGCCGCCATGTCCACTTCCACCGGACACTCGTGCCGGCAGCCTTTACAGCCCAGGCAGAGGGCGAGGGCCTCGTGCACCTCCCTGCTCTTCCACCCGTCCTTTATCAGATCCCCCCGGAACATCTCGAAGAGGAGGTGGGCGCGTCCGCGCGTGGTGTGCATCTCCTCGCGCGTCGCCTGGAAGCTGGGGCACATGAAGGCGTCGTGCGCGCGCCTGCATTCGCCGACCCCGACGCACCGGAGCGTCGAGCGGGAGAAGCTCCCCTTGTCCTTTGGGAAGCGGAAATAGGTTTCGGGCTCCCACGGCTGGTACTCCGTGCCGATCCGGAGGTCCTGGTCAGGCCTGTTTGCGTCGATCACCTTGCCCGGGTTCATTTTCCAGCCGGGGTCCCAGATCGATTTGAATTCCCTGAAGGCCTCCATGAGCTCGGGGCCGTACATCTTCGGCAGGAAAATCGCCTTGGACTGCCCGTCGCCGTGCTCGGCGGAGAAGGAACCCCCGTATTTCACCACGAGGTCCGAGGCCTTCCCGATGAAGCTCATATAGTCCCTGATGCCTTTATGGGTAAAGACGTCGAAGGAGATGCGGCAATGGATGCAGCCCTGCCCGAAATGGCCGTAGAGGGAGGCATGGTAACGGAACTCGTCGAGCAGCGCGCGGAATTCGCGGAGATAGGCGCCGACGCGCTCCGGCGGCACCGCCGCGTCCTCCCACCCGGGCCACGCAAGGGGTTCGTCCGGCACATGGGCCGTTGCGCCGAGGCCGGCCTCCCTGACTTTCCATATTTCGAGCTCTTCCTGCGGGTCCGAATAGATCTTCATGGTGGGAGGGTTCTTCGTCTTTTTGAGCCTCTCCATTGCCTGACGCGCACGCTCCGCCGACTCATTTTTGTCTTTTCCCCCGAATTCCACCACCAGCCAGCCCCCGCCCTGCGGCAGCAGGTTGAGGTAGCCGACATGGAGGCCCTTTTTCTCCATGAACTTGATCGTCGAGGCCCTCGCAGCCGGTGGGGCCGAATTCCATTATTTCGGGGATGTGATCCCCGGCCGAGTAGACGTCGGGGTACCCGAGGACGAGCAGGGACCGCCCCGGCGGGCTGTATACAAGGCGCAGCGTTGCTTCGAGGACGGTGACGCAGGTCCCTTCCGTGCCGACCAGCGCCCGCGCGATGTTGAAGCCGTTTTCCGGGAGGAGCTCGTCGAGGCCGTACCCCGAAACGCGGCGGGGTATCTTGGGGAAGCGTTTTCTGATAAGGCCTGCGTACCGGTCACGCAGGTCTCTCAGGCGGCTGTAGATGTCGGCCCTGCGGCCGCCCGCCGCGATAATCCTGTCCGCCGCCTCCTCGCTCGTCGGACCCACCCGCATGCGGAGGCCCTCGTAGGTGAGGATGTCGAGCTCCTGCACGTTGTCGGCGGTGCGGCCCGCCATGACCGAATGGACCCCGCAGGAGTTGTTCCCGATCATTCCCCCCAGGGTGCAGCGGTTGTGCGTCGAGGGGTCGGGGCCGAAGGTGAGGTGGTATTTCTCCGCCTGGCCGCGCAGGTCGTCGAGTATCGTCCCCGGCTGTACGCGCGCCTGCTGCGCCTTCGGGTCGATTTCGAGGACGCGGTTGAGGTACTTCGAGAAGTCGATGACCACCGCGACATTACAGGTTTGGCCGCAGAGCCCCGTACCCGCCCCCCGCGAGACGACCGGCGCCCCGTACCGGTGGCAGACCGAGACGGCGCTTTCGACCGCCCCGACGGAGCGCGGCAGGACGATCCCGATGGGCACCTGGCGGTAGTTCGAGGCGTCGCTCACATACAACGCCTTGCTCGCGAGGTCGAAGCGCACCTCGCCGTCAACGGCCGCCTTTAGGTCTTTTTCGAGGCCTTCGACATCGATGTTCTTCCCGCTGTACCGTCCTGTTTCCAGCGCCATATCTCTCCTTATTCCCCGCATACCTGAGCGGGCTGTTGAGAAGCGGTTGTCGTGTCATTGCGGGGAGTAGTTTCTGCGACGAAGCAATCTCTGAGCTGGTGAACCAAAGAGGAGATTGCTTCGCTCCGCTCGCAATGACCGCAAAAAAAACTTCTGCAACATCCTGCTAGACGGCATACCGTTCCGCGTCCTTTTTCTTCAGCTCTATCCCTATTCCAGGCCTGTCGGGATCGGGGGCCAGCAGGCCTCCGACAGGCTCCCGCACCCCGTCGAAAAGCATCTTTTCGATACGGACGTGATCGTGGAAATATTCAAGATGACGGGCAGGCTCTGCGGCGCAGCAGAGAGGCAGGTGCAGGGAGGGCGCGGTATGGGCCGAGAGGGGCAGGTGGAAGGCCCTGCAGAGGGCCGCCGCCTCCAGAAAGCAATCGGCCCCGCAGCGGGTGGCGTCCGCCTGGAGCACGTCGACGGCCCCGGCTTCTACGATCCTGCGGAAGTCGTCGAGGACGAACCCGTACTCTCCCGAAGCTATCTCGACGGGCGCCGGCACCCTGTCGCGCAGCATGCGGTACCCTTCAAGGTCCCGGTAATGAACCGGCTGCTCGTACCACGTGACCCTGTACCTGAGGAGCGTGTCGGTCAGGGCGAGGGCCTGTTTGCGGCTGTAGGCGCCGTTGGCGTCCACGAACAGCGCCACGCCGGGGCCTATCGCCTCGCGTGCGACACGGATGCGCTCGGGGTCCGCCTTCGGATTGCGCCCGATTTTCATCTTCACCATGCTGATCCCTTCATCGGCCCACTTCCCGAGCTGTCCTGCGAGCTCGTGGAGAGTGTACGAAGTGAACCCGCCGCTCCCGTAGACCGGGATGCTCTCCCTGCACGCACCGAGGAGCGTCGCGAGGGGTATTTCGAGCAGGCGGGCCTTGAGATCGAGGAGGGCCGCCATGACTGCCGAGGCAGCCATCTGTGCGATCCCTGCGCCGCCCAGGTTGCGGAGAGCCGCGTCGAGCGCCCTGCGGCACCTTCCGGTCTCCATAACGTCCTGATCGAGGAGCGCTGCCGCCACTTCTCCCTGAATGACGGCGACGGCTCCCGGCGACGTGTAGGAATAGCCGGTTCCCTGCCTGCCCCCGCCTTCCACACGGACGACCACTATGGTGGTGGAGTCCCACGCAAGGGTTCCGTCGGATTCCGGTCTGTCCGTGGGGAGTGTATAGGCCCTGGCCTCGATGCGCCCTATTTTTTCACGCGCGGCGGCAAGCAGCATGGGGGCCTACCTGAGCTTCACCAGCAGCACTTCGAGCATCTGCTTTGCGGACTGTCCTATGATGCCCCTTTCGTTCGGGTCGCCCTTCAGGAGAGTTGACATATACCCCTTTGCCTGCTCAAGGGTGATGTGCGGCGGCAGGGGGGGCACGTCCGGGTCGCAGTGGGCGTCGATCACCACCGGACGGTCGGACTGGAGCGCCTCTTTCCACGCGGATGCGACCGCGCGGGGGTCGTCCAGGACGATGCCCTTCAGCCCGATGAGGTCTGCATAACGGGCATAGGAAAATGCGGGGATATCCTGCGACGCCTCGAACTTGGGATCTCCGCTCATCACCCTCTGCTCCCAGGTCACCTCGTTGAGGTCGCGGTTCTGCAGCACCATGATCACCAGGCGGGGGTCCTTCCAGCGGCGCCAGTATTTAGCGATGGTGATAAGGCCGGCGTCCCCCAGCATCTGCATGGCGCCGTCCCCCACCGGAGCGATCACCACCCGGTCGGGATGGGCGAATTTCGCGGCGATGGCGTACGGCACCCCGGGGCACATCGTGGCGAGCCCCCCGGAAACCGACGCCATCATGCCGCGCCGTATCTTCACGTCGCGGGCGAACCAGTTGGTGGAGGTGCCGGTGTCGCAGGTGATGATGCAGCCGTCCGGCAGGTGGCGCGAAAGCTCCCAGAAGAGGAGCTGCGGGTTGATGGGATCGGCGGAGAGGTGCGCCCGCGCCTCCATGAGCTCCCACCAGTCGGCCACGCCCTTTTCGATGTCCTGCTGCCAATCCCGGTCCCTCTCCCGCCTGAGCAGCGGCAGAAGCGCCCGGAGGGTAAGGGCCGCGTCACCCTGGAGGCAGACCTCCATGGGATACCGCAGGCCGAGCATGCGCGGCTTGATGTCGATCTGGACGCCCCGCGCCGCGCCGGGCTTGGGAAGGAACTCCGAATAGGGGAACCCCGAGCCGACCATGAGGAGCGTGTCGCACTCCATCATCATGTCCCAGCTCGGCTTCGTGCCGAGCAGCCCGATGCACCCCGTCACGTAGGGCAGGTCGTCGGGGAGCGCCGCCTTGCCGAGGAGGGCCTTGGCCACGCCGGCGCCCAGGACTTCCGCCGTCTGCATCACCTCGTCCGTGGCGCCCAGCGCGCCGGCGCCCACCAGCATGGCGATGCGCTTCCCACTGTTGAGCACATCGGCGGCGTGCTTGAGGTCGGCGGAACGCGGCACGACGTCGGGCATGCCGAAGGCCCGGCTGGTGACGGTCATGCCGTGCTTGCGGTCAGGCTCCTCGACGGCGTCCATCTCCTGCACGTCTTTCGGCAGGATGATGCAGGTGACCGTGCGCTCGGACCGGGCGATGCGGAAAGCCCGGTCCACCAGCTGCCGTATTTGAACGGGCGAAGAGGCCATGTGGACGTAATGACTCGCCACATCCTTAAAGAGGGAGATGAGGTCCACTTCCTGCTGGTAGTCGGCTCCCAGGGCGGTGGTGTGCGTCTGCCCCACGATGGCCACCACGGGTTGATGGTCCAATTTGGCGTCGTACAGGCCGTTCAGGAGATGGATGGCCCCCGGCCCGGAGGTGGCCATACAGACGCCCACCTCCCCGGTGAACTTCGCGTGGGCGCAGGCCTCGAACGCCGCCAGCTCCTCGTGGCGCGCCTGGATGAAATCGATCTTGTCCTGAGCACGGCGGAGCGCTCCCATGACGCCGTTGATCCCGTCGCCCGGGTAGCCGTACACCCGCCGCACCCCCCATTCATAAAGACGCTCCACCAGAAAGTCGCTCGCTGTCCCCGCCATTTTTCTCTCCTCTCTGCTCCCGGCCGCTCCGGCCGGTCATCTGCGTTACTCTGTTTTTGCAGGGGTGTTGCAGGGCAATCCCTTGCTCCACGTGATACGAAAATGCATGCACCTTTGGGTTGTTATTTTGATTGCCGATGGAGAGGACGTTCAGGATCAGCAGTTCCTGCGGTTTACGGCAGACGGATCGGGCATTCGTCTAAAAAAAGCCTACCACCAAAACTAAGTACAGTCAATCCGGTGAGTATGGCCGGTGAGGAGAAAAAGCCGTCACTATTACTACAAAAGGCGGGAAAAGCCTCTCAGGTGGAACGCATCTCTGTTACTGCTCTTTCCGGCAATATGCTATGTATTAAGAAAACGGATGTTTCCCCGCGTCATTTCGGCGGATCTTCTCTTCACCTGCTTTCTTTATAAACCCGGGCTTTCCCGTCACGGCTGTGAACGGGAAAAGGGTACTGTATTTATTGTTGCACCGTAATGTGCAGCGTAATAAGAAAAACGTTTTGCTTACGCATTTCCCTCGCTTCTCTGTAAAACGATGACATGCCGGCGGCGGACAGGAGCACTCTCCCAGAGCTCTCTGACCTCATTTCTGGTGCTGTTTTTCTTTCTCCGGTAAGGCACGAGCGCCGCCGACAGGGGCGAAGCGCTTTTCCGCCAGAAATGCGCCTCCTGCCATACCGTTCAGGGCGGCGCGCGCGGGGTGGGACCCGACCTGAAGGGCGTCACCGCGAGGAGAGACAGGAAATGGCTTCTGGATTTCATCGTCTCTATACGGACCGCATGCTCGCGTCGGACCCCGGCGCAGCGGCTTTTGAAGGAGTACGGGAACATACCTATGCCCACCATGGGGCTCACCTGGGCCGACGGGGCCGCAGTCGTCGACTACCTTGCACGCCTTGATGCAGGGCAGGAGAAAAGAGGCGCCGCCTCCTCGGTCCTCCCAAAAGGAGGCGTCTCCCGGGAAGGGGCGGACGATGCCGCCAGGGGAGAGCCCTTTCGTGGGGGCACTGCCTTTTCAGAGGGGAAGCCCCCTGTCTTGCGTGCCATGCCGCCGCAGGTGACGCGCCCCTGGGCGGGGGGACGCTGGGCCCCGGCCTGACCGATGTCTTTACACGGTACGGCGAGGAGGGGGCTTTCCGCGATGTTGTCGAGCCTCGCCACCCCCACCATGCAGCCGCTGTACGGAGAGAGGCCCCTCGCCCACGGCGAGCACGCCGCCCTCAAGGCTTTTCAAAAAACGGCCCTCCGAAGCCGGCCCGGCCGTTTATCCGGATAGTTGCACCCGCAATCGGACTTTTCGCGGCCATGCTCCTCCTGATGCAGGGGGTATGGCGCAAGAGGCTCCGCGCGGTGCGGAAACCTCTGGTGGAATCCACGGGAGTCGAAAACATACCGGGAGGCGTACGGCGATGAGCTGGGTCCGTGATCTGATGAAACCGAAGGCCCGCCTCTGGGAGGACTTCTACCGGAATCGCTGGCAGCACGACCGCACGGTCCGCAGCACCCACGGGGTGAACTGCACCGGCGGATGCTCCTGGATGGTCTATGTGAAGGACGGCCTCGTCACCTGGGAGCTGCAGGCCGTCGACTATCCAGCGCTCGACCCAGCGCTCCCCCCCCACGAGCCGCGCGGTTGCCAGCGCGGGATCACCTTCTCCTGGTACCTCTACAGCCCCCTCAGGGTGAAATACCCGTATATCCGCGGCGCGCTGCTCGATCTCTGGAGGAAGGCGAAGGCCTCCCATGCCGACCCTGTCGAGGCATGGGCCTCCCTCATGGCTGACGAGGAGGGCCGTCTCCGCTACCAGAGGGCGCGGGGGAAGGGGGGCTTCAGGCGGGCGACCTGGGAAGAGGCGCTCGAGCTCGTCGCTGCGTCGGCCCTCCACACCGCAAAGAAGTACGGCCCCGACCGGGTGGTCGGGTTCACCCCCATCCCGGCCATGTCCATGCTCAGTTATGCAGCGGGAACGCGGCTCATGCAGCTCTTCGGGGGGACGGTCCTGAGTTTTTACGATTGGTATGCGGACTTCCCCCCCGCCTCGCCGGAGGTCTGGGGCGATAAGACGGACGTGGGAGAGAGCGCGGATTGGTATAACAGCAAGTATATCGTCGTTGCGGGCAACAACCTCAACATGACCCGCACCCCCGACGCCCATTACGCCATAGAGGCCCGCAACAACGGTTCGAAGCTGGTCGTTCTTTCCCCGGATTTCAGCCAGGTTTCGCGCCACGCGGACTGGTGGATACCGGTGAGCGCGGGGCAGGACGGAGCCTTCTGGATGGCGGTCGCCCACGTAATCCTGAAGGAGTTCCATCTCGAAAGGGAGGTGCCTTACTTCAAGGACTATTTGAAGCGCTACTCGGATTCTCCCTTTCTCGTCACCCTGCAGAAGAAAGGAAACCGGTATGAGCCGGGGAAGCTCCTCTGCGCCCGCCTCCTTGAGCATTACAGGGAGGAAGAGAACGGGGATTGGAAATTCCTCGTGTTCGACACGAGGGCGGGCGAACCGCGCATGCCCCAGGGCGCTGTCGGCCATCGGTGGCAGGCGAGGCCGGGCCAATGGAACCTAGAGATGAAGGACGGCCGCGACGGCTCCCCGCTCGACCCTGCCCTGACCCTCCTTTCCCTTCACGACGACGTCCTGGAGGTCTGCATGACGGATTTCGCCGCGCAAAAGACCTTCTGCAGGGGGGTCCCGGTGAAGTACGTCACTACGGCGGAGGGCGCGATGCCGGTGACGACGGTCTTCGACCTTCTCTGCATGCAGTTCGGGCTCCCGCGCGGGCTCCCCGGCGACTATCCGGCCGGGTACCACGACAGCGGCGCCCCCTATACACCTGCCTGGCAGGAAGGGCAGACGGGAGTGGGCAGGGATACGGTCATCCGGTTTGCGCGGGAGTGGGCGGGAACGGCGGAGAGGACGAAAGGGAAATGCACCCTCATCGTGGGGTCGGGAGTCAATCACTGGTACCACAGCAACCTGAGCTACCGCGCGGCGATCACCAGCCTCCTCCTGTGCGGATGCGTGGGCGTGAACGGGGGAGGGCTCAACCACTATACGGGTCAGGAGAAGATCGTGCCGCATTCGTCGTTCTCCACCATCGCTTTCGCCGCGGACTGGATCAAAACGCCCCGGTTGCAGAACACTCCCTCGTTCCATTACGTCCATACTGACCAGTGGAGGTACGAGTCCGGCATCAGGGAGTACAGGCCCGGAGAGGAGAGGGGAAAATTCGGCAGCCGCCACTGCATCGACCACCAGATCGACGCGGTGCGCAGGGGCTGGCTTCCCTTCTTCCCCCAATTCGACAGAAACTCCCTCGATCTGGCGCGCGAAGCAGGGGAGGCCGGGATAACGGATGACCGGGAGATGGCCGGATGGATTGCCGGGCGGCTGAAGAGCGGAACGCTCCGCTTCGCGGTGGAAGACCCCGATGCGCCGGAAAACTGGCCCCGCGTGTGGCTCATCTGGCGCGCCAATGCCCTTCTGTCCAGCGCAAAGGGGCATGAGTACTTTCTTAAACACTACCTGGGCGTGGACGGCAACGCCATCGCAAAGGAGACGGCGCGTGACACGGCGAGGGAAGTGCAGTGGAGGGAGCCCGCCCCGGCAGGGAAGCTCGACCTGGTGGTGGACATCAATTTCCGTATGGACACCACCGCGGTCTATTCGGACATCGTGCTCCCCGCGGCGACCTGGTACGAGAAGGACGACCTGAACACGACGGACCTCCACTCCTTTCTCCACCCTCTGTCCGCGGCGGTGGCGCCGTGCTGGGAGTCGAAGTCCGATTGGGAGATCTTCAAGACCCTCGCGGAGAAGATAAGTGAAATGGCGAAAGGGCATTTCCCGGAGCCGGTCATGGACATCGTCGCCGCCCCTCTCCGGCACGACACCCCTGACGAGATTTCCCAGAAGGAGGTAAGGGACTGGCACAGGGGGGAGTGCGAGCCGGTACCCGGAAAGACGATGCCGCATATCACGGTGGTGGAGAGGGACTATGCAAACATCTCCCGTCGCTTTGTCTCCCTGGGGCATGCGGTGAAGGAAGAGGGGATGGAGGTGCATGGAATACGGTGGCCTGTCGGGGACCTCTACGAGCGGCTTCTCAAAAGCGCACCGCGGGTGGAATGGGACGGCAGGGAGTTCCTCTCTCTGTCGGAGGCCAGGGATGCTGCCGATATCATCCTCTCTTTCGCACCTGAAACCAACGGAGAGATGGCCTTCAGAGCTTTCAAAGATGCGGAGCGGCAGTCGGGGGTTCCCCTCGCGGACCTTGCCGAAAAATACCGGGGGGTACGGTATGATTTCGGTCAACTGGTGGACCAGCCGCGGCGTATCCTGACGAGCCCCGGATGGTCGGGCATCACCAACGACGGCAGGGCGTACGCGCCGTATTGCATCAATACCGAGCGGCTGCTCCCGTGGCGTACGCTTACGGGGCGGCAGCACCTCTATCTCGATCATGAGGGATATTTCGCCTTTGGTGAGCAGCTCCCCACCTTCAAACCGAAGCTCGACCCGTCGTCTTCGCACGATCTGATCGAGAGCCGGGAGGAGGAGGGGTCCCTTCTGCTGAATTGCATCACCCCGCACGGGAAGTGGCACATCCATACCACCTATTCGGAAGCGCCCGCGATGCTCACCCTGTCCCGCGGCATCGAGCCCCTCTGGCTGAGCCGCCATGACGCAGCGGCCATAGGAGTGCAGGACAACGACTGGGTGGAGATCTACAACGACCACGGCGTCGTCGTGACCAGGGCCGTGGTCAGCGCACGGGTCCCCCGGGGGATCGGCATCTATTATCACGTTGCGGAGCGGACCCTCGGCGTTCCGCGCTCCCCCCTGCGGGGCGGCAGACGTGCCGGGAGCGACAACAGCCTGACCCGGACCCGGCTGAAACCCCTCTTCATGATCGGGGGCTATGCGCAATTCTCCTATGATTTCAACTACTGGGGGCCGCCGAACCCCGACCGGGACACGTATGTTCGGGTAAGGAAGCTTGGGGTGAAGCCGCAGTGGTAGCACGGCGCGGCGCAGGAACAGGGCAGTCGCATCAAAAGAGCGATGCAAGGGAAAACAACAAGATTGCTTCAGGGTACGACCCTTCGCAATGACAATCATTACGAGCGGAGCGAAGCAATCTCCCTTGAAGCACTCTCAACGGAATACTCAATGGCCAGCGGCCGCAAAGGAGGAGGAATGAATATCCGCGCGCAGGTTTCGATGGTGTTTCATCTCGACAAGTGCATCGGGTGCCACACCTGCAGCATCGCGTGCAAGAACCTCTGGACCGGGCGGCGCGGTGCTGAGTATATGTGGTGGAACAATGTCGAGACCAAACCGGGCACCGGGTATCCCTATCAGTGGGAGGACCAGGAGAAATACCGGGGAGGATGGGGGGTGCGCGGCGGAAAGCCGGAGCTGTTGATGCAGGGCAGGGCGGGCGCCCTGGCGAATCTCTTTTTCAACCCCTACCTGCCGTCCCTCGACGACTACTACGAGCCGTGGACCTACCGGTACCAGGACATTCTCGATGCGCCGGAGGGAGGCATCCAGCCGGTGGCGCGGCCCGTATCCGCGCTCACCGGCAAGCCGATGGAGAT
>JAXLZK010000023.1:0-39768 GCA_046350935.1 Thermodesulfovibrionales bacterium | reverse complement strand
CGACTTCAGCGGCTCTTCCCTCTATGCTGCGAGCGATCCCGGCTGCAAAGAGCTCGGCGAAAAAGAGAGGCGGCAGCTCTTCGAGCTCGAGAGCATGGCCTTTTTTTATCTCCCGCGCATCTGCAACCACTGCATCAACCCTGGATGCCTCGCCGCCTGCCCTGCCGGGGCCATCTATAAGAGAGGGGAGGACGGCATCGTCCTGGTAAGCCGCGAGAAGTGCCGTGCGTGGAGGATGTGCATTACCGGGTGCCCCTATAAGAAAACCTACTACAACTGGGCCGAGGGAAAATCTGAAAAGTGCATCCTCTGCTATCCGCGTCAGGAGTCGGGCCAGCCTCCGGCCTGTTTTCATTCCTGCGTAGGGAGGATCCGCTACCTGGGCCTGCTCCTGTATGACGCCGACCGCATCGAAAGCGCCGCCTCGGTAGAGGACGGCATTCTCGTCCATGAGCAGCTCGCACTCTTTCTCGACCCCTTCGACAGGGAAGTCGTCCGGGAGGCGAAGCTGCAGGGCATGCACGATGCTACCCTGGAGCACGCACGGAAGTCCCCGGTGTACCGTTTCGTGAAAGAGTGGAGGCTGGCGCTCCCCCTCCATCCCGAATACCGGACCCTCCCCATGCTTTTTTACGTGCCGCCGCTGCTGCCGGTGCTGGCGCATGCTGAAAGGGGCGTGCGCGATGTGGGGAGTGACTTCTTCAGCTCCCACGAAAATTCCAGAATTCCCGTGCGGTATTTCGCCTCTCTCCTGGCTGCGGGCGAGGAAGAGCCGGTCAGGCAGGCCTACCGTAAGCTGGAGGCGGTCCGCATTTATAAAAGGGCCGCAACGGTCGGGGATATCGGGGAGGCGGAGCTGAAAAGGGCGCTCGAAGAGGCCCGGACGAACCCTGAAGAGCTCGAAGCGATCTACCGGCTGACCGCTCTGTCTTCCGTGGAGGACCGTTTCGTGATCCCTCCCTCCATGCGGGAGCAGGCGGTGGAAGCGGCGGGGGACCCCCTGCAGAAACAGAATAGCGCGGGGGCAGGGTTTCTCAGGACGCCGCGCCGGAAAGGGTGAAAAAGGAAGAGAGGAAGAGAATGGGCGAAAGAATACCCGAAGGGCTCTACGAGTTGTTTGCCGGGGCGCTGGAGTATCCGGCGCCTTCGCTCGCCCAGCGCATAGAACGGGGCGTCCCTTCCCTGGCGCTCTGCCATCCGGAAGCGGCGGAGCTGCTCGGGGCGTTCGGAGCCTATCTGGAGCAGGCTCCGGAGGGCGAGGCTGAAGAGAGGTATACGGCCGCCTTCGATCTGCACCCTTCCTGCCCCCCCTATGTCGGCTATCATCTGTTCGGGGACGCGCATCCGCGGGGGATCTTCATGGCCCGCTTGAGGGAGTGCTACCGCTCCTGCGGTCTCCCGGAAGGGGGCGAGCTGCCGGACCATCTCAGCACGATGCTCCGGTTCCTGGCGCGGAGGCGGGGCGACGCCCTCGCCGCGGAGCTTGCAGAGGAGTGCATCATCCCTGCGGTCGAAAAGATGGCGCAGACCGTCGAGGGAAGTCCCAACCCGTACGGAAAGGTGGTGCAGGCGCTTCGCCTGCTCCTGAGGCAGAGCTGCCCGTCGGGCGGACCCCCGCGCGGAGGGGAGGAGGCGGACAGACAGGATGCGCCGGCTGAAGCGCCTGAAGAGATACCGCATGAGGAGTCGGGGGAATGAGGGCATGAGCTTTTTCCTTTTCGCTGTTTTCCCCTACTGCGCCCTTCTCCTGGCCGCAGCGGGAGGCATCTGCCGGTATGCTGCCGAGCGCTCCTCCTATTCGAGCTTTTCCTCCCAGCTCCTTGAAAAGCGGGTCCTCTTCTGGGGGAGCGTCTCTTTCCACTACGGAATAGTGCTCGTCCTGGCAGCGCATCTCTTTTCAGCGCTTTTCTCCCGGCAGGAGGACGCCCTTCTGCTGGGGAGCCCGCCCCGTCTTTACCTGGTGGAAGCGGTGGGAGCCTCGCTCGGAATTCTTACGCTGTTCGGCATCGTTCTCCTGATCCTGCGGCGCCTGGTGTACTCACCTGTTGCCCGTGCAACGACGGTGATGGACTGGGTGCTCCTCGCGGCTCTCTTGTGCCAGGCTGTTTCGGGAACGTATATCGCCCTTTTTGAGCGCTGGGGCGTCCTGTGGTACCACTACACGGCGGTGCCGTGGTTCCGCTCGCTTTTTGCCCTCTCTCCCCGCATCGAACTGATGGCCCCGCTCCCCTGGATCATCAAATTCCACGCGGTGAACGCCTTTGCGCTTATCGCGCTGTTCCCTTTCACCCGTTTGGTCCATATCGTCACCGTTCCGCTCTCCTATCTGTGGCGGCCTTTCCAGGTGGTGATATGGAACAAAAGGATACAGGGACGAACGGAAAGGAGGGAGTGAGGCGGTGCGGTTCAGGCAGTATTGAAAAAAAAATATCCCTCCGGGCATGCTGCAGTGACCGCCCGGAGGGACAGCAACCGGTTGAGTTTACTTCTTCTCTTCTGCGGGCTTTTCTTCAGCCTTTTTTGCTTTCTTGGACTTTTTTGCCTTCTTGCTCTTCTTCGCTGCCTTCTTCTCTGTCGCTCCGGCAGCTTTATCGTCAGACTTCTTCTCCTCCATCTTCGGAGTGGAGTCGGTTGCGGCCTTCTCGGCGGCAAAGGATACGGAAGTCATGGCAAAGGCAAACAGAAGCGCGACTACCAATGCAAATACCTTCTTCATTCGTTTTCACCTCCTTTTTTATGGAAATAGCGCTTATTGGTAGGAATAGAAGCATAATGCGTGCCTGCTCAGGATTTATTGGTGCAGGAGAGACAAGGCGGTGTAAAAACAAACTGTTGGCAAAAAGAAGGGCTCGGAAGACCCTGCGGCGCTCTTCAGGCGAGCCCGACGTTTTTCCCTTTTGGGGGAGCATTTCCCCAATAAGGAAAAGGGCGGCGGGTCTTTCCTTATAAAGGCGAGAGGGCTTTTTTGCCCTCACGCCGCCGGGAAAGCTCCCTCAGGGCGAACTTGTCGGCGAAGCGTTCGATGGCATTCTTCAGGGTGGAGAGCTCCTTTCTCCTTTTCGCGGAGCGCCTGCCTCCTGAAAGGGCGTGGTTCACGACCGCCGTGTAGAAATTCTGGTTTCCCGCATGAGTCGTATGCCCCACTTCGTGAAGGAAGAGGAATGGATAGACCTCCGAGGGAGAGATGGGGGTCTGCAGCTCCCAGCTCAGGGTTGAGGAAACGGCCTGCACGTCGAGGTCCGGATTGAGGTAGATAGTGTACCCGCCCTTGTAGCTGTTGCTCATCGCGCAATAGGCGAGCCTGCCCGGACTCCAAGAGCCGTCCTCCATATCGCCCTCCGTACCGATGTAGTTGATTTTGAACTCTTTTGCATACTTCAAGACAAAGTCGATGTCGAGGAGGCGCGTCAGCCGCTCCGTATTCCTGCTGAGGTCCAGCAGTTCCTCGATAACGACCCCCTGGTGCTTCGGGAGTGAAACCAGCGATGTTTCTCCGATACAGGGGATGCGGAGCGTGAAGGTGTTGTCGGAATTCCTTATGAGCGATGCCTTCCTGAACAGATAGCGGGCCAGGACGATCCCGGCCAGAAAGCTGCCTGCCATCGCGGCCGCCAGTGTTGCCATCTCTCTATCCATAAAGCATACCTCCTTTAGGGATACGATGTTCCTTTCGTCGCTCCTGCAGTGTTCTCATTTATGACGATTCGGGAGCGTTCAACGATGGTTGTCCGCCGGGGAGCTCCCCGGCGGCATCACAAGAGGGGGTGCGCAGCCGCAGGACGTTGTGAAAACGGCATCACGACGTCTCCTCCGGCAGCGTAAGACCGTAGCCTTCGAGCGCGCTCCGGGTGGATCCGGTCCCCGTATGATGTATGCCGTTGATCCCGAGGCTCCGGGCGATTTCGACGAACATGGCCCGGTCGTCGATATAGACCGCCTGGGAGGGCCTTACCTGGGAGATATCCATGGCGATGCGGTAGATGTCCGTGTCGGGCTTGCGGTAGTGGACAAAGCAGGAGGAGATGAAGAGGTCCACGTATTCGGCCATCGAGAATGCATTGATGCGGTAGAGGGTGAGCTCCCTTCCCTCGTTGCTGAGGGTGACGATCTTCAGGCCGTGGCGGGCTTTCAGCCCGCGAACAAGGTCGATCATCTCCTGGTGAGGCCGGGAGCGTGAAAACATGAATTCCCGGAATTCCTCACGGGTAAAGGGGCGCGGCTCGTAGAAGATGACGCGGTTCACGTATTCGTGCAGGCTGAGCTTCCCCTCTTCGTAGGTGCCGAAGGTCAGGTGATGGCGCTCGTCCATTTCCGTATAGTCCAGACCGAAAGTCTCCGCAGCCCTGCGGCGCGAGCCCCTGTCCCAGCCGTTGGTGAGCAGGACCCCCCCGATGTCGAGAAAAAGAGTGGTGATGGACGGACCTTCCATGCCTCTCCCGGACGGTCGATGCCCCGATTATGCGGTCATGCGCCGTCCCACTGGATCACTACCTTGATTTCGTCGGCCCCGTGCTCCTGAAATATATCGCCCGAGGCGGCGGGCGCACGGCGATGGGTAATAAGCCTTTCGACGGCGCCCCCCCAGCGCAGGCGCGCCGCGGAGAGGTCCTGCACCGCCATGCGGAAATGGCCGGAAGCGGCATTGACGCTCCCCAGCATGACCTGGTTGCCTATGACCAGCCGGCGCATGAGCTCCTCCCCCGGTATCTGCACCTTCCGGTTTCCTTCCGGTACCCCGGTGAGCACGTATACGCCGTTCACGGCAAGGGCATCCAGCAGGGTGAAAGCCAGTGAAGCGACTCCGGCAGCCTCGAAGATCAGCTCCATCGGGCCCAAGACCTCGTCCACCCTGCCGGGAGGGAGCGAGCGGCCGTCCACGTAAATGCCGCCGATTCCGGCGAGCCAGCGGGGCCGGGGAGTCCCCTCGTCCACTACGTCCATGCCGTAGACCTCGGCGCCGCGCAGACGGAGGGCGAGGGCGGCCAGGAGCCCGATGGGGCCAAGCCCCGCCACGAGGCAGCGGCGGCCGGATATCCAGTCGGGGGAGGCAGGCGCGTCGGGCAGGCGGGTTGTTTGCACCCGCACTGCGCTGTCGAGCGCTTTTTCGACAATCGAAAGGGGTTCGGCGAGGACACCGGTTTCCTTGAGCTCCGGAGGAACAGACACCAGGTGCTTTTCCCGGTCCACCACGTATTCGGTCTGGTAGCCGTCCAGGCCGAGAATGCCGCGCTCCCGGTACCCTCCGGTCTCGCACATATCGGGGCGGTCCATTGCGCAGGGAAGGCATCTGCCGCATCCCCTGCGGACGGTGAAGGCCGCGTAATCGCCGGGCTTCACCCGCGTGACCGCCTGCCCTGCATCCACCACCAGGCCGAGCATCTCATGGCCGACGACCAGGTTCTCCCGGCCTTCTGGTGGCCGGACAGCGCCGCCTGAAACCTTTTCGCGGTCCGTCCCGCAAATGCCCACCTGGAGGACCCTCAGCTTCACCTCGTCCGGGAAGGTGAGGGCGGGCTCGGGACGGTCGACCATGCTTATGCTCCTGGCCCCGGGAAAAAGTGCGAGTGCTCTCATGCTACACCTCTCCTGCCGCCGGATATCCCTTTCGGTCACTGGAAGGTTTTCAAGACATACTCGGCGATTTTTTTCGCTTCCGTGTCAGGAATGGCGGCCTTGTCGAAGCGCGTCATGCCGGGGCCGGGGTTTCTCATCCTCTTTACGATATCTTTCACCGTGGCGGCATTGTTTTCGGCAAGGTCCTTCCGGTGAAGGGTTTTTTCGGGGCGTATCGTGTTGCCCCCGTTCGGGTGGCATACTGCGCAGTGCTTCTCGAAGAGCTCCTTCCCCGTGGAAGCGCTTTTCCCCTCCGCAAAAGAGGCCAGGGCGGCGGAGAACAGGAAAGCCGCGCCTGCCGCTGCAAGAATGCCTTTTTTCATGCCGTGTCCCTCCTTTTGATACAGCCTTCGGGTACGGATAGTACCGGAGATAATTCTATTTCCACTTTATCATACTGCACTGAAATGTCAACCGGGAGAAAAGGGGAAAAGGCGGCGGTGAAACGGGAAAAAGCGGCGGTGAGGCGGGCGGGGGCAGCAAGCAAAGGCAAGGAAAAACGCCGCGCCGGCGCGCGTCTAGCTCCTGCCTTTCAGGGCGGAAATTATTTTCTTCGCCAGGGTGTCGCAGTTCACCGGCTTTATCACGTAGTCGGTTACTCCCAGCTCCAGCGCCTTGATGATGAATTCCTTCTCCCGTTTGCCGGTTATCATGATGAAGGGCACGTCCCGCAGGGTCCCCTCGGAGCGCATCCACTGGAGCAGCTCGTCCCCCTTCAGGGTGGGCATTTCCCAGTCGCACAGGACGAGATCGAAGGGAGAGCCGAGCAGCCTTTCCCGCGCCGATGCGCCGTTGCCCGCCTCTTCGGCGGTCGCTTCCGGAAAGGACATCTGCAGACAGCTCTTTATGAATTGACGCATGAAGGGCACGTCGTCCACGATAAGTACATTGATCGGCCTCATTACACCTCCCTTTTCGGAAATGATATTTTATCCGTCCGGTTCATTGCAAGTAGGAAGCAAGCTGCCCAAGAAGCTCCTCTGCTCCCGCCTTTACCTTTCCGGGGGCCTCTCCCGTTCGCGCCAGGACGTTCAGCGTGGCGGCCAGCTCGCCCTGCTCGGTAAGCCCGCTGTTCAGAAGGACCCCCTTCATGGAATGGAGGGCCCGCTCCAGGTCGCCGGTGCTGCCGCTCGCCAGCGCGCTTTCGATGGCTCGGACTTCGGTCCTGACGGAATCGACAGAGCTCCGGAGAAGATGGCGGGCTCCCGCTTCATCGCCCCCGAAGGAGGTGATAAAATAGCGCAGGGCCTTTTCACGCAGAGTCCCTCCCTGCTCCCTCCGGTCCGCTGATACGGCTTCGGAGGGGGTGCGCGCGTTATCGTGCGCGCTGTCGCCCTCCCCCGTGAATTTCCTGAGCATTCTCCCGATGTTGTCCCGCTTCACGGGCTTGGTGATATAGTCGTCCATGCCGCTCCTGCGGGCGGATTCGATGTCGTCGGAGAGCGCGTGCGCGGAGAGGGCGACGATGGGAGTGGCGACCCCTGCCGCCCTGATCGCCCGGGCCGCGGCGATCCCGTCGAGATGGGGCATCTGAATGTCCATGAATATCAGGTCGTACCTTCCGGCGCACGCCATCGCCACCGCCTCGTTCCCGTCCCGCGCAATGTCCGGTTCGATGGAAAAGAAGCGCCGGAACAACTCCTTTATCACCAGAACGTTCATCTCCACGTCTTCAGCTACCAGGATCCTGAGATGGCGGTACCTTTCCTTCAGGGAGTGCTCGTCCTGGTGCTCCTTCTTCCCCGGGGCGGTCTTCGGGGCCGTCTGGAGGGTGAGGCCGACGTAAAAGTTTGATCCCTTTCCCTCACTGCTTTCCACGGTAATATCGCCGCCCATCATCCGGGCGAGGGACCGGGAAAGGTAAAGGCCAAGCCCGGTGCCCCCGTAGTTGAGGGAATGCACCTGGCGGAAAGGGGCAAAGAGGGAGCCGATCCGCTCCCGGGGGATGCCGACGCCGGAGTCCTCCACGCAGAAGAGGAATATCGTGCCGCCGGAAGGGGCCTCCGTACGGCTGACCTCGAAGAGCCTGATGTGCCCTTGTTCGGTAAACTTGGCGGCATTCCCCAACAGGTTGAGGAATATCTGCTTGATGCGCAGGGAATCACCTCTCACGAAGAAGTCCATAGGGGGGACGGCGTGGATCCATTCCACCTTCCGCGCCGAGGAGGAGGAGACGATGGTAAGGCATTCCTCCAGGAGCTCGGCGAGGTTGAAATAATCGCTTTTCAATTCAAGCTGCCCGGCTTCTATCTTCGAGACGTCGAGCATGTCGTTGATCAGGGAGAGGAGGTGGTGGGCGCTTTTTTGAGAATTGGAGAGGAGCCGGCTCTGGTAGTCGTCCAGGGTGGTCGTCAGCAGAATGTCTGTAAACCCGATCACGGCGTTCAGCGGCGTCCTGATTTCATGGCTCATGATGGTGAGGAAGCGTTTTTCGGATTCGAGGGAGAAGCGGAGGTCTTCCGAGGTCTGCGCCAGCTCCTCGGTCTTTCCCTTCAGCTCCTCAGCGGTCCTGATGCGCTCTGAGAGCTCCTCCTGGAGTCTCCGGTTCGCCGCTTCGAGCTCGGCGGTGCGGAGCGAAACCGTTTCTTCGAGGTGGAGGCGGTGCGTTTCCCGTTCGTTTCCCCACTTCTCTATCTGTTCGAGCATCTCGTTGAGGCCGGCGGCCAGGGTGCCCAGCTCGTCGTTGCTGCGGAGCGGGACGCGGAGGGAGTACTCCTTTGTCCGGGAAACGCGCTGCATGACGCCGAAGAGGTCGAAGAGGGGGACGGTGAGCTTCTTCTGCAGGCGGGAGAGGAGAAGGAAGGAGGCGATGAGGGAGAAGGAGGCGATGAGGACAATGGTGCTCCCGTTCTTCAGCACCAGCGAGTAGAGCCCCTCCAGGTCGGAGCGCAGATACAGAGTGCCGATGGTCTCGCCCGCCAGGACGATGGGGTAGAACACGTGGAGCCGCCCCCCGGCGAAGGCGTGCCGGTTCCCGCGGTCGCGGCCGCGTACGATGGATTCGGCAGGCATGATGCTCTGCGCCCCGCTGCGGAGATAGCGGGCAAAGACGGCGCCCTCCCGGGAATACATCACCGCCTGCTCGATGGAGGGGACGCCCCCCAGCGAGGAGAGGATCTCCTCAGCCGCTTTCGCATCGTTGAACGAGAGGGCAGCGGTGCTGTTTTTCCCGATGAGAGCGGCCTGCGTTTCGAGAGTAGTGACCATGTGCCTCTTGAATGCGGCGGCGACTTCGAGCATCAGCGCCGCGGTGATGAGGAGAAAGGCGACCCCGAAGGCGATCAGATTGACCCGTATCAGCTTCTTCCGTATGCTTTCCTTTCCTTGCATCGCTACTCCTGCACGATCCTCGCCAGGTTGAGCAGGCGGGAGTCCAGCCGTACGCCGGACCTCTTCACCGCCTGCAGGTTCACCTCGAAGCGCACCCGTTGGTCTTCAAGATACATATTGATCATCACCCCTTTCTGGGCGAAACCCTCCGTATCCCCGACGGTAAGGAGGGGAACGCTCTCGATCGCCTTGAGGATCGGGCCGAGGCGCCCCTTTTCCGAAGCGGAGATAAACAGGAGGTGGCAGCCTTTGGCGTTCTGCACCGGGGGGACATGGCGGACGGAAATCCTCTTCCCTCCCGCGCTTTTCCCCTTCAGGTCGTCCAGGCTCTCGCCGAACGGGTTTTCGCCGAGAACGCACAGGGTGAGGGTATCGTTTTCAGCAGGAAGCGCGGCAGGGGGCCACTCCGCAAATTTGACGAACTGCAGGAGGAAAGCCGCCTTGACGCGGTATTCTCCTCCCTGCGCGCGGGCGCGGTCGTGCAGGGGTGCCAGGAGAAGCGCCGCAAGAAAGCAGAACAGAATCGGAAAATGCCATGGCCTGCAGGATTTTCCCATGGATCAGAAAAAGCGGTAGGTGAGCTTCAGCCTGAAGTTCCGGCCGTCCTGCTCGATGAGGGCCTCGGGGTGCTCCTCGGAAGCAGGATCCTGGAATTTTTTACCGAAGAGGTTGTAAACGCTGGCGGAAAATTCGAGGTCCTTTACGATATTGCTGGAAAAAAGCGTAGTGTTGACAAGGAGATACCCCCCTGCGTGCCGGTCGTCCCGTGCCTTCCTCTTCCCCGTATACTGCGCCTCTACTCCCCCGAAGACCTTATCGGGGAGGAGGGCCGGAAGGAGGGGAAGAATGACATTCGCCTTGAAAAGATGGCGGGGCGAATTGGTGAGCCACTCACCGGTGCGGTCGTCCCTGGCGTTCTGGTAGGAATAGCTTACTTTTCCCGCCGCCCCGCTGCGCCATTTGCGCTCCAGTTCGCCTTCCACTCCCAGCGCCTTCGCCTGGTCCGCGTTCTTGTAGACGAGGAGGCCGTCGGAGGGGTCGGTTTCGAGCGAAATAATGTCCCGGATGCGGTAGAAGAAAGCCGAAAGGGCCGCACGGTACTCTTCCCCCTTTTTTTCGAGGATTGCTTCGTAGGTTTTTACGGTTTCGGGACGGAGGCCGGGATTTGCCTTGGCGCTCAGGCCGCCGTCGTTATAGTACAGCTCGAAGACGTTGGGCGCCCTGAACGCCTCTCCGTAGAGGAGCTTGAGCGTCACATCGGGGCAGAGAGCGTAAATGAGGGCGATGCGGGGATTGAGGGTCCCGCCGAAATCCGAATAGTGGTCGTAGCGGACGCCCAGGTTGGCGATAAGGCGGGAGGTGAGAGAGATCTCGTCCTGGAAGTACGCGGCCCACACTTTCGTATTTCTCGAATCATCGAGATAGACTGCATAGGGATCGGCATCGTAATTTTTCTGCTGCTGCCGCACCGCGCCCTGGTACTCCATCCCCGTGGTCGCCCTGTGAGAGGAGAGGGGCTTGAAAGTAAGCTTTATTTCGCCTCCCCACCAGGCGCCGTCGTCTTTGTCCTGGTTGGTCACCAGACTATCGGCGTTCACGATGGTGCCGCGGTACCGGTAGAGATCGTAGGAGACCCTCCCTGTTATCCCGGTCTCCTCGCTGAAATTCTTTTCGTACTTCAGTTCGATAAAGCCCCGTTCGTCCCTGAACCGGTTGTCGGGGTTGTCGAATTGGGCGTTGTACGGCGCGGTGGGGAGACCTTTGGTGCGGGAGCCGAACAGACCCTCCAGGGAGAGGTCGTGGTAGGAGAGCCTGGTAAAGAAACTGTAGTTTCTGTCGAAGTCGGTGCCGGAGGCTACCCCGTCCCCGGTGGCGGGGGAATCGAACTCCCTGAAGAAGAGGTCTTTGCCCCCGCTGCGGGAGGCGCTTCCCGAAACGAGCCCCTGGAACGGCCGCCGGTCCGCTCCGAAGGAGGCCCTTTCCTTGAAGGCGCCGTACCCTCCGGCCTCTCCGGAGACCTCGGCGCCCTTGATCGTGCCGCCGGACCGGGTGATGACGTCGATGACCCCGAAGAAAGCGCTCGTCCCGTAGAGGGAAGAGGAGGGCCCCCGTATGATCTCCACCCGGTCGATGAGATCGATATCGAGGGGAAAGTCCGTCCCGATAAGGCCCTGGTTGAAAATGATATCGTTGATCCGGTGTCCGTCCACCAGGAGCAGAATGCGAGTGTTGTAGTCGCCGGGACGTGCAAATCCCCTCACTCCGGCGAAGTGGTAGATGCGGTCGTAGGTGAGGTAAAAGCCCCTGACGCTGCGGAGCAGATCGGCAAGGGTGCGATAGCCGTACCTCTTTATCTCCGCGGCGGTAACCACCGTCACGGAGGAGGGCGCCTCCTGCATCTCCTGACGGTACTTTGAAGCGCCGTACACGGTGACGTTCATCAGCTCCTCGATGCTGAGGGCGGTGAGGTCGTCTATTTGGGGATCGGGCCGGCGATCGGGCTGGAAATCGGGCGCTGCAGAGCCGGGGGAGGGGAAGAGGGAGAGCGCGGCAAGGAGAGAGAACAGGATGCCCGCCCCTTGCAGACTCCGGGATGCAGGGCGGCAGGGCCGGCGGAAAAGGAGAAAAGAAAAGCGAAACGCCTGTATCATCGTAACAGCAAAGCACATGCCGTTGGGAGCCTCCCTCGCGTGCCCGGTCTTCTGTCCTTTCCTGCACGATGGCGCGCCTCTGTCCGGACCTGGACAGAGAAAGATACGGCGCGCGGACCGGGTGGAAAGGATTGTAGTAAAAAATATCTCCGTATTGCAAGTTCGGAAGAAGGGGCTCCCGGCAGAAAGGCACCGGGGCGCGCAGAAGATCCTTTTCCTATTTGCTCCCTCCCGCGAAAACGTGGTAAGCTTTTGGTACGCAACAGCATACTGAACAGGAGGAAAGGCGATGGAAAGCGGTCCTTTTTCTTCTGACGTTCTGCCTGACGAGAGGGCTGATAAAGGGGCTGACAACGGGGCCGGCAGCGGGCTGTCCGGTGATCAGCCCGAGACCACGCGGCGCAGGTTCCTTGCCCGGATGGTGGCCGCTCTTGCCGCCCTCAATGTCCTGATCCTGGGGGTCCCCTTCGTGAGGGCGCTTGTGGGGTCTTCCTCAGCACCGAAGAGAGAGCCCTGGACCCGGGTTGCCGATGTCGGCTCGCTGCCCGAGGGAAAGCCGACGAGGGTGCGCTTTACGGCGGAATCGGAGGAGGCTTTCTTTCATACCCCCGTCCTGTATTCAGCCTGGGTCGTCAGGCATTCCCCGGATCAGGTGACCGTTTTTTCACCGATATGCCCCCATCTGGGCTGCCATTATCTCTGGAACGGACAGACGGGCAGGTTCGAATGCCCCTGCCACGCGAGCGCCTTCGCCCCTGACGGCCGGGTGCTCGGCGGTCCCGCTCCCCGCCCCCTCGATATCCTTCCCGCACGGATCGAGAGCGGAGTCCTTTTCGTCCAGTGGAAGCGCTTCAAGGTGGGCATACCCGAAAAGGTCTCTGTATAGAAATACGGGCGCTGAGCAGGAGGAGGAGATGCTCTCACGCATTGGACGCTGGATCACCGAACGATGGCCTTTCGTGCCCCTTATCCGCCTGGTCCTGGATGAGGAGATACCCGGCGGTGCGCGCTTTGCCTATACCGAGGGCAGCGCCGTCCTCCTCCTTTTCTTCCTTCAGGCCGTAACAGGCCTCCTCCAGCTTTTTTTCTACGTGCCTACCGCGGATCATGCCTACGACAGTCTCGCCTATCTGCGGACGGAAGTGCCTTTCGGATGGCTGATCCATAATCTCCATTACTGGGGAGCACAAATGATGATTGTCGTCGTGGTGCTCCATATGGTACGGGTGTTTCTCTGGGGAGCGTACAAGAGCCCCCGCGAGCTGACCTGGCTGGCGGGGGTGTTTCTCCTGCTGACTACCATGGGGCTGAGCTTCACCGGGAGCCCCCTTGCCTGGGACCAGCACGGCTACTGGGCGGGAGAAGTGGGGACGAGCATCGCGGGCACCACCCCTCTCGTGGGGGACCTGGCAAAGCGCCTGCTGCGCGGCGGCGAAGAGATGGGGCAGTCGACGCTCTCCCGTTTTTTTGTCCTGCACGCCATGGTGTTCCCCCTTGCGCTGCTCGCCCTGTTCGGCGTCCATTACCTTGCCTTCCGGCGCTTCGGCAGCGCGGGTCCCTGGGAGGAGGGGGAGAGGAGGCGCCGTGAGCCGTTCTGGCCGCATCAGGCGTACAAAGACATGGTCGTCATCTCCGGGCTGGTGCTCCTGCTCATCGCCCTTTCCGTTTTCTTCCCCCCTGCCTTTTCGGGCCCCGCCGACAGCCACGACACCACCTACGTGCCGAAACCGGATTGGAACTTTCTTTTCCTTTACGAGGCGCTGAAGCATTTTCAGGGCCCCCTCGAACCGGTGGGGACGGTGGGAGTGCCGACCCTGGTGATCTCCCTGCTGCTGCTCCTGCCTTTTATCGACCGGAGTCCTGTGCGAAACCCCTTCCGGCGGCCCCTCGCCCTGCTGCTCGGTCTGCTTTTCCTCGGGACCCTCGCAACCCTGACCCTCCTCGGATACTACAGTCCGGGTTTCGCGCGGGGAGCTGCGGCCCGGACGGACGGAGCAGGCGCCGGACAGCAGTATCAGAGCACACCGCCCGTTCCCGCCGCCGTTTCTGCTGGAGAGGGTGAGGTGATCGGTCTGTTCAGGAGCGCGGGATGCACCGGCTGCCACCGTGTGGGGGGGGCGGGCGGCACAGTGGCTCCGGCGCTCGACCGGGGGGGCTTGCGGAGCAGGGGGAGGGCGTGGCTGATCGAGCAGATCAGGAACCCGAAAGCGCACAATCCCTCCACGATCATGCCTTCGTTCGCGCGCCTGCCCGAAAGCCGGGTGCATGCGATGGTTTCGTATCTGACGGGAACGGCAGGGGAGGCCCCTGCACCGGCCATGGCCGCTCCTGCTGCGCGGAAAGACGCTGCTCCCCCTTCCCGCAGGGCCGAGCCGCCGCTCTCCGGGGCGCGCCCGGAGCGGCAGGCATCGCGGCGGGCATCGTCGGAAGCGCGGAGCGCGGAGCGGTCCTCTTCAGGGATTTCTGCGTCTCCTGCCATGGGCCCGAAGGCAGGAGCCCCGCACCCAATCCCGGCTCGTTGCCGGGGACGGTCCCGCCGCTCAAGCCGATCGGGAACGAACGGTACAGCGCCGACCCGAAGACGTTTGCCCGGAACATCGACCGGGTCATCCAGAACGGCTCCGTTCCCGCGGGAGCAAACCCCTCACTGAGCATGCCTGCTTTCGGGGCGACGCACACCCTTACGCAGCAGGAAATCGCGAATATCGAAGCCTATGTCCTGCGGCTGAACGGGGTTGACCGCGCGCAGCTGCTGCGCCCGGGCCTGCGGCCCGTTCCCTTCTTCTTTTTGGCGGCTTCCCTCTATGTCCTCTTCATCCTGGTCCAGGGGGGCCTCAGGATCAAAAACAAAATACCCGACGCCTGAAAGCCCCTGATGAGAGGGGGCTCCGGGGAAGCAAAAGGACGACGGAAAGCACTTTCGCTTCTGCCAGGGAGGACGACCAATGCAGATAGGCATGGTAGGTATCGGCAAGATGGGGTTGAGTATGGCGCTGCGCCTTCGCAAGGGCGGACATAGCGTGGTAGTGCACGACGCGTCCCCTGACAGGGTCAGGGAGACCGTGCAGGGACAGAGGGGGATGAAGGGGGCCTATTCGCTTGAGGACATGGCCTCCCTGCTGAGGCCTCCGCGGGTGGTATGGCTCATGATTCCCGCCGGGAAGCCTGTGGAGGAGACCATCGGGTCCCTGCAGGACCTCCTGGAAGAAGGGGACCTGCTCGTTGACGGAGGGAACAGCTTCTATAAAGACGACCTGCATCATGCCGAGCAGCTCGGGAAGCGGGGCATCTCCTATATGGATGTCGGAGTAAGCGGAGGCATCTGGGGCCTCAAGGAGGGATACTGCCTCATGGCCGGGGGAGAAAAGGCCGATTTTAAGCGCATCGAGCCCCTTCTGAAGACCCTGGCCCCGAAGGACGGCTACCTCTACTGCGGCCCGGTGGGAGCGGGGCACTTCGTGAAGATGGTGCACAACGGGATCGAGTACGGAATGATGGCGGCCTACGGAGAGGGCTTCCAGCTCCTGTACGCCTCCCCGTACACGGAGTCCCTGGATCTGGGAGGCATCGCGCATCTCTGGAACCAGGGCAGCGTCGTCCGCTCGTGGCTTCTGGAGCTGTGCGAATCGGCTTTCCGGAAAGACAGGGACCTTTCCCGGATCGGGGGGTATGTGGAGGACTCCGGGGAGGGGCGGTGGACGGTGCAGCAGGCGGTCGAGATGGGGGTGCCCGCGCCCCTCACCGCGCTCTCGCTGTTCGGGAGGTTCCGCTCGCGCGAGAAAGAACCCTTTTCCGACAAGCTCCAGGCCGCCCTCCGGAGGGAATTCGGCGGACACGAGGTTGTGGCGGAGGAGAAGAAGAGGCCTAGGGGGGGACGACCGAAGGGAAAGAGAGGCGGGAAGAGGGGCGACGGCAGGGGCAGGGAGCACGCAGCCTCTCTCCCGCGCACTCCCCGGTGAAAACGTTCTCTACTCGATCAGAACGGCGAAATCGGTCTGCTCCCACCGCTGCGCGTCGGGCCAGTAAAAGGTGAAGTTCACCTTTTCCCCGTGGGGCAGCTCCTGGGTCGGAATATCCGCCAGGTGTATGCCGAGGCCGGTATCGCGGGTGGGGGTATCCCGCACCTCTTTCCAACCGTCGGCTCCCCAGTGCACCACAGCGCGGACCAGCACCTCGATACGGAGGACCCTGCCCTGCGGCATACTGCGGGCCTTCTGATTGAAGCGCCAGATCGCGTGGGGCGACACCCTCTTTTCAACGAGATAGCGCTGCGCCGTCTGCGGAGGCATATCGAACACCCGCCCTTCCTGCAGCGAGCGCTTCACCTTGATGTATTCGGCATGCGCCCAGACCAGGGGCATGGCGGAGCCGGAGGGTTGTCCGAAAGCGAGCTCCCTTTTCGGTATATCCGCGGCGTCCCACACCTGTTCGGGTATCATGCCGGACGTATTGGCTGAAGACGCGAGGGTGCGGAGGAGCCGCTCCGCCTCGCCCCTCCTGCCTGCCGCCAATTCGTAGTGGGCGCGCTCCCCTGTCAGCAGGGGCCACGCCCTCCCGATGCCGGAGCCGTCGTAGGGAGCGCCGTCCTCGTGCTCCCCGTAGAGGTCTCCCGTATAGCGGCGCCAAACAGGCCCGTAGGGGGTGTCGACCTTCAGCAGGGAATCCACGATCCGCAGGGTCGAGAGGATGCGCGGGTCGTCCGGGGCGCGCAGCCCGAAGCGCACCAGGGCGAGGAAGTCGGGACTGAGCAGGTCCGCTGCGGGCCTCTTCCTGTCCGGAGGACGTTTTTTGATGGGGACAAAGCCGGATGCGGGAGAGGAGGCCTCCGGCGTGTCGGGCTCCTCGATGCGCACGTAGTAGCCCTCCACCTGGTGCGTACGCGCAAGCTCCGTGTCTTTCTTGTAAATCCACCTCTCGATGCTCGTATTCCAGGCGTCGGCTGTCTCCCTGAGGTAGGCGGCCTCGCCATGCCGGCCGTTTTCGTCCGCGAGGTCCGCTGCTGAGAGGAGGGCTGCGATCTCCGCCGCAAGGGTGAAAGGCGAATAGCCGGGGTCCTCCTCCCAGCGGTCCTGGAGGGTAACCGGGCCGTTGCGCACGAGAAAAGAGACGGCGTGCTCCACCATCCCCCAGAAGCGCGAAGGGGGAACCCCCTCCAACGCCCCCTGGCGCCGGGCCAGGTCGAGGAGAAGGAGCGGCAGGGCTGTCTCGTCCATCTGTACGCTGTCCCAGTACGCCGTCCCGTCCAGCCACGCGTTTTGCGTCCAGTGCCCGTCCTCCTCCTGCGTGCTCTCCAGGTACCGGATGATCCTCAGCGCCTCTTCAGGAGCCCCTGCGGCGAGGAACCCCCCGGCGGCCTCCACCAGGTCGCGCGGCCAGATGAGGTGATACCCTCCCAGGTCGTTGTCTCCCTTCGCGAAACCCCAGGGGACCGAAAGGCTGGCGATCACGCCGCCCGCGAAGGCCTTCGCCTCGTGAATGCGCAGGACGGTCGCGCTGAGAGGGTACATATCGGGGCGCACTCCCGTATCGGCCTCCAAAGGGAGGAGGGACTGCTGCCATTCCCGCCAGGGGCGTATATACCCCTCGCGTGCGGTGTCGAACCCCTCCAGCAGGCTCGCGCGGGCCCGCTGTCCGGCCTCTGCGCCTGAGATCCCGAAGCCGAGCGCAATGACGAACTCCCCTCCCGAGGCAGCCAGGTCGATTTCTGCGGTGAGGGCGACGTTCCCATTTTCCACCCGCGTGTAGGTCCACTGCATTTCCTTGTGCTGATGCAGGTCGCGCCATCCGTCCGAGCTGCCGACGAACCCGACGGACATCTTCCTCCAGTCCGTCGAACAGGCAAGGGCGAGGGCATGGCCTGCATGAGAGGCGAAGAGCATGGGGGTCCCCTTGTACGCGCCCGTCCAGGCCGTATTGTTGCTCCCCTGGTTGTTCAGATGCGGCGCCAGCAGCACGAAGAGCCGGTACTCCTCACTCTTTCCTTGCAGGGGGAGGAAGCGGGTGCGCTGCAGAACGACGTCCCGCAGGGGGTCCGTCAGGACCTCCTTCTCGATGCGGTAGCGGCCTTTCTTGCAGGTGTTGACCAGCCGGAAAGCAGGCACCCCGGCGGCGAGGTAGGAGATCTCGGAATCGCTGTCCCTCTTCTCCTCGGAAAGGAACCCTCCGCTTCCGGCTACGAGGAGGCCCATATCGCGGGTGCAGGCCTGGTCCACCCGCGGATAGTAGATCTCGTTGAAAATGCCGTGGCTCAGCGTGAACCAGACCCTGCTGGAGGCGTTCAGGGCCGTGCCCACGCCGGTCTTCGCGCTCGAGGTCCAGCGGGGCGGAGTCCCCGGGCCGCCCGGAGCAGTGCGCTCCTTTTCAGCCATGGCGTCCCCTCCTTCTGTTCAGGGTTTGTTCCGGCGCTCCTCAGGCAGGGCGCCGGTTTTTACGGATTCCTGTCTCCACAGTAGCACATCGCGAAGAAAAGTCAATTTGCCCGTCCCGCACAAACGTGATAAGCTTTTGGTAAGAAATCCGCTTTTCGCGCGAGCTGCGGACGGCTGCGCGGGGAGCGGGAGAGGCAGGGGCCGCAGACGGGAGGGCGGGGATGAGAGAGGACAGCTTCTATCGAAACGAAGGAAAGAGAAGGGGAGTCCTTGCCTGGCTCCTTTCGACCGACCACAAGCGCATCGGCATCATGTACCTCGGAGCGCTCCTCCTCTTCTTCTGGGTGGGAGTCATCCTGGGGCTGCTTGTCCGCCTCAGCCTCATCGCGCCCGGAAAATTCATGGACGCCCATACCTATAACCAGGTATTTTCGACGCACGGGATTGTCATGATCTTCCTTTTCATCATTCCCGGCGCCCCCGTCGCCTTCGGAAATTTCTTCCTGCCGATCATGATCGGCGCGCGGGACGTCGCCTTCCCGAAGATCAACCGGCTCTCCTGGTGGCTCTACCTGACCGGCGTCGCGGTCATCCTCGTCGCGCTCTTCAGCAACGGGGGGCCTCCCGATACCGGGTGGACCTTTTACGCGCCCTACAGCCTCCAGAGCGAGACGAACGTGGCGGTCGCGGTTTTCGGGGTGTTCCTGTCTCGGCTTTTCCTCCATCCTCACCGGGTTGAACTTTGTCGTCACCACCCATCGCCTCCGTGCGCCGGGCATGGGCTGGTTCCGCATGCCGATCTTCGTCTGGACCCTCTACGCCACCGGCTGGGTGCAGATGCTCGCCACGCCGGTGCTCGCCCTCACCCTCGTCCTCATCATCTTCGGGAGGGCCTTCGGGATCGACTTTTTCGACCCCTCTCACGGGGGGGACCCCATCATGTACGAGCACCTGTTCTGGACCTATTCCCACCCCGCGGTCTACATCATGGTCCTGCCGGCCATGGGAATCATCAGCGAGGTGGTCCCCGTCTTTGCGCGGCGGTGGCTCTTCGGCTATAAGGCGGTGGCGCTCTCTTCGCTCGCGATTGCCGGGGTCGGGTATCTCGTATGGGGGCACCATATGTTCACCAGCGGCATGAGCGATACGGCGCGGATCGTCTTCTCCCTGCTCACTTTTCTGGTCGCCGTTCCGAGCGGGATAAAGGTGTTCAACTGGGTCTCCACCCTGTACCGGGGCTCCATCGACCTGAAATCGCCGTTTCTCTTCGCCCTCGGCTTCCTCTTTCTCTTCTCCCTCGGAGGGCTCACCGGGCTGATCATCGGCTCCATCACCCCGAACCTGCATGTGCATGGCACCTACTTCATCGTCGCCCACTTCCATTACGTGATGTTCGGGGGGGCGGGCTTCGCCCTGCTTGCGGGGCTCCACTACTGGTTCCCCAAGATGTTCGGGAAGATGTACCGCGAAAAGCCCGCGGTGCTCGGCTGCGCCATTCTGTTCGTCGGCTTCAATCTCCTCTACTTCCCCATGTTCGTCCTCGGCTATAACGGGATGCCGAGGAGGTACTTCGATTACCCGGAAAGGTATTTCAGCGGCAACCTGCTCTCCACCGTCGGGTCGTGGGTGCTTTTTCTCGGGCTCGCGGTGATCTTCGCGAACCTGGTCCTGGCGCTTTTCAGGGGGGAAAGGGCGCCCGCAAACCCGTGGGGAGGAAAGGGCTTCGAGTGGCAGGTCTCCTCCCCCCCTCCGGCGGAGAATTTCAGGGAAGCCCCCGTCTACAAAGAGCACGGGTCCCGCTGGGAGGAATGACGCACGGGAGGAGCATGGAGCACAGGGATTCCATCGCCTCGAAATACGGGATGTGGTTCTTCCTCGTTACGGAGCTCATTTTCTTCGGGGGGTTGTTTATGCTGTACTCCATCTTCCGCGAAGAGCACCCGGAGGAATTTCATGCCGCGGCCCGTGACGAAAACATCGTCCTCGGGACCCTCAATACGGCGGTCCTGCTCACCAGCAGTCTGACCATCGCCCTTTCCATTGCCGCGTTGAGAAAGGGGAGCAGGAGGCTGTCGTATTTTCTCCAGGCGGCCACGGTCCTCCAGGGTCTGGCCTTCCTCGTCGTCAAGTATTTCGAGTGGAACGACAAGATCGTCCGGGGTGTCTATCCGGACTCCCCGGTACTGCTGCAGAAGAGCCACGGGGAGATCGTCTTTTTCAGTCTCTATTATGCAATGACGGGGCTGCACGGGCTGCATGTCCTCGTCGGCATCGTCGTCATCTCCTTCATGATGTATTACACCGCAAAGGGGACCATCGGGGCGCGGAACGCGGTGATGCTCGAAAACACCGGCCTGTATTGGCACTTCGTCGATATCGTGTGGATATACCTGTTTCCGCTTTTCTACCTGGTAACGTAAGGAGGCGCGATGGAAAGAACGCATCCGGGGGAGCGCACCCCTGATTTCGGCTACGGGACCTATTTTATCGTCTGGGGCTGTTTGGTGGCGCTGCTGGCGGTCACCGTCGCCGCGGCGAGAATGGAGCCGACCCGCTACAGCGTGCCGGTCAATCTCTTCATCGCCTCTCTTAAAGCGGGGCTCGTCCTCGAGTTTTTCATGCACCTGAAGCACGAAGGGCGGTTTCTCAAGGGGGTTCTCCTGCTCGGGGTCCTGACCCTGACCGCGATTATCGGCCTGACCTACGCGGATACGTGGTACCGGTGAGGTGGTCCATGTTTTCAGGAACTTCGTCAACGTCGAACGCTGTCGAGCTCTCCTTTCTCATCGTCGTGGGCACCTGCATCGTCCTGCTCAGCCTCATTACCTTTCTCATCATCCTGTTCCTGGTGAAGTACAATAAAAGGAGACATCCTCATCCTGCGGAGGTGAAGGAGCACCGGGCGCTCGAAATCGTCTGGACGGTGGTCCCCATCCTGATCGTACTGGGCCTTTTCTATGCGGGATGGGCCGATTTCGACTACCTGCGCACTCCCCCTGAAAACTCCCTGCCGGTCAAGGTGACCGGGAGAAAGTGGTCATGGGAATTCGAGTACGGAAACGGGAAGAAGAGCGGCGTCCTCAGGGTGCCGGTAGGGAGACCGGTGAAGCTCGTCCTCTCTTCCACGGACGTGCTGCACAGCTTTTACCTCCCCGCTTTCCGGATAAAGGAGGATACCGTTCCCGGCATGAGGACGCATTTGTGGTTTGTGGCAAACGAGGCCGGTGCGTATGATATATTTTGTACTGAATACTGCGGGGTGGGGCACTCCCGCATGCGTGCGCAGTTGCTCGCCCTGACCGCCGGGGAATTCGACGCCTGGTATCGCGCCGCGGAAACGGCCGCCCCCGAAGGGAGGGGGGCGCAGCTCCTGAGCTCCAGGGGCTGCCTCGGCTGCCACAGCACCGACGGGACGAGGAAAGTAGGGCCGACGTTCAAGGGGCTGTACGGCAGAAAAACGGAAGTGATTACGGGCGGAAAGGAAAGAGTGGTCGTCGTGGACGAGGAGTATCTGAGAAAAGCGGTTCTCGAGCCGAATGCGGATATCGTCGAGGGGTACCCGGCTGCAATGCCTGTCATTCCCGTCACCCCTGAAGAACTGGATGAGATCGTGGCGCGCCTGAAAGAGTTGGGATGAGCACGCGGGAAAGGGCATGGGCCTATTGCGTCCTGTGCAAACCGAAAATCGCCCTCCTTGCGACCGCCTCGGCGGCGGCAGGGTTCCTCCTTGCGCCGCACGGGAGCGGGAGAGGCCTGGCGGGGCTCGTCACGGGCGTACTGTTCCTCGCCAGCGGCTCCGGGGCCCTCAACCATTATACGGACCGGAACCTCGATCGCCTCATGCCCCGCACATGGAACAGGCCCCTTCCCGCGGGAACGATACGGCCGTGCGCTGCGCTGCTCTTCTCCCTCGCCCTTGTTGCAGCCGGCCTCTGCCTGCTTCTGCGCGAAAGCAGCGCCGCAGCCGCCCTGGGCGCAGTCGCCGTGTTCTGGTACAACTGCTTCTATACGCACCTGAAGCGAAAGAGCTCTTTTGCGGCGGTCCCGGGCGGCGTGGCGGGAGCGCTGCCCCCCGCCATCGGATGGGCCGCAGCCGGGGGCGGGCTGCCCGGGATGGAGCTGGTCGCGGTCTGCTCGCTCCTCTTTCTCTGGCAGGTGCCCCATTCCTGGCTTCTTGCGCTCCAATGGGGCCGCGACTACGAAGGGGCGGGCATCCCCTCGGTCGCCGCGCTTCTGGGCAGGAAGCGGCTGACGAGGGTGCTGTTCGTCTGGATCTATGCCGCCTCGATCAACTGTCTCCTGATTCCCCTGTTCGCTTCCGCCTGCTCCTCAGCCTCCCGCCTCCTGTTTCTGGCTGCCGCGGGTGGGCTCTTCCTCCAGGGCATCCGCCTTTTCAGGAGCGACGGCAGGGTGTACGGTACGGTATTCAGGGGAATCAACTTCTCCATGGCCCAGGTGCTGTTCCTGATCATCCTCGAAAGGAGCGGGGCGCTGGGCGGACTCGCGAGGGCGGTACGCGCTTACCTGAACGGCGCATGAGTCCGGGGCCGGCTGCACGCCCCGTGGCGCCGGGAATCCTTTAGCCGGAGACGGCACACGGAAGAAAAAAAGGAGGTGTCCCCATGAGTCGTGTACGCTTTGTGGCCTCTGCTTGCAGAATTCTCGCAACTGCCGCCCTCTGTCTCGCGGGTACGGGTCTTTTCGCCGGGGCGGACGTCGCCTCTGCGGAAGAAAAGAGAGTCTCGGCGGCGGCGAAGGAGTTCCTGTCGCGTCTCAGCACGGCCCTGTCGGAAATCGCCACGGCGGCGAGCCCCTCGGTGGTGAACATCTCCACCGTAACGACGATAAGCATGGAAGAAACCCCCTATGGGGAGCTCTTCAACGACCCGTTCTTCAGGAGGTTCTTCGGCGACCGCGAACACCCCGACCACCCCGCGCCCGGGGGGAAATTCAAGTCGGCGGCCCTCGGATCGGGAGTGATCATTTCGCGGGACGGGTATATCCTCACCAATCTGCATGTGGTGCAGAATGCGGACGAGATCAAGGTCACCCTCAGCGACAAGAAGGAGTTCAGGGGAAAGGTCATCGGCACCGACCCGCAGACAGATCTCGCCGTCGTCCGGATCGAGGCGAAGGACCTGCCTGCTATCCGGATGGGGAGGTCCTCGGCGCTCAGGACGGGGGATGTCGTGATCGCGATCGGGAACCCCTTCGGGCTGAACCAGACGATCACCATGGGCATTGTGAGCGCCATCGGGAGGTCTGACCTGGGGATCACTGATTACGAGGACTTCATCCAGACGGACGCTGCGGTGAACCCGGGCAACTCGGGCGGGGCCCTGGTCAATATCAACGGAGAGCTGATCGGCATCAACACCGCAATCGCTTCCACGAGCGGAGGGTATATGGGGGTGGGATTTGCCATCCCCTCGGATATGGCGAGCGCTGTGACGCAGAGCATCATCAGGACGGGGAAGGTGAGCCGCGGCTGGATGGGGGTGAGCATCCAGGACCTCACTCCCGAGCTCGCGAAATTCCTCAATACGAAAGAGCAGGGAGGCGCCCTGGTGACGGAGGTGATGAAGAACAGCCCTGCCGAGAAGGCGGGCCTCCAGAGGGGAGACCTGATCGTGGCGTTCGACGGAAAGAAGGTGGAGAGCGCCTCTTCGCTCAGGAACATGGTGGGCAACATGGCCCCGGGCAAAAGCGCCTCGCTGCGTTTCCTCAGGAATGGAAAAGAGATGACGGGCTCGGTCACCCTGGGGGAGCTGGCGGCGAAAAAAGCCCCGGAGGTGGGAAAAGTGAGCAGCTCCCTGATGGGGGTGGAGGTGCAGGACCTGACTCCGGCCGCCAGGGAAAGGGCGAGAATCCCGGACGAGGTGAAAGGGGTGATCGTCGTGGCCGTTAATCAACAGAGCCCCGCGCAGGGAGTGCTCATGAAGAACGACGTCATTACGGAGATCAACCGCCAGACTGTCGGAGGACTGGCCGACTACGAAAGGATCGTCTCTTCGGTGGGCCCCGACAGCAGCATACTCCTTCTCGTGTACCGGAACGGGGGGTACAGCTACGTTACGATCAAGAAGTAGAGGTGTCCCCAGCACCCATGCCGGAGAAGGACTTTTTGTCGTTTTGACAAGGAGATACGCTCCTTGACATTGACATCGTTCGACGGTATGCTATCGTTGTAATAAAGCGGGAAGGAGAGGCGCATGAATAGTCCGGCAGCAGCCGGTGCGGCCCTGTGGCCGCTGCTGGTGTACGGTATAGCGGTTGGTGCGTTGATCCTGTTCATGCTCGTCCTCTCGCATTTTCTCGGACAGAGGCACCGGGAGAGGACGACGGACGAACCCTACGAGTCCGGCATCGCCGCAACCGGCTCCGCCCGCCTGCGCTTCGATATCAAATTCTATCTTGTCGCCATGTTTTTCGTCGTCTTCGACCTCGAAGCGGTCTTCATTTATGCCTGGGCGGTCTCCCTGCGGGAAACGGGCTGGGCAGGATATTTCGAAATGCTTTTCTTCATCGGGGTGCTTTTTGCGGCCCTGGTCTATCTCTGGAGGCTCGGGGCGCTGGAGTGGGGGACGCGGCGCAGAAGGCTCCGGAGAGGGGCCGCATACCGGCCCTGAGAAGGAGGGTTCTCTATGGAGTGGTCGTTGCAGCGGACAGGAAGGGAGACCGTTCCTGAGGGTGATCCCGTCGAAAAGGCGGTCCGGGACAGCGTCGTCCTCACACGGCTCCAGGACCTCCTGGCCTGGGGGCGCAAGAACTCCCTCTGGCCGTTCAACTTTGGGCTCTCGTGCTGCTACGTCGAGATGGCCACCTCTCTGACCAGCAGGTACGATATTGCGCGCTTCGGCGCGGAAGTGATCCGCGGGACCCCGCGGGAGGCCGACCTTATCGTCATTGCGGGAACGGTCTTCATAAAGGCCGCGCCCATCGTGGAGCGCCTCTACCAGCAGATGATGGAGCCGCGCTGGGTGATCTCGATGGGCTCCTGCGCCAACTCGGGAGGCATGTACGACGTCTACAGCGTCGTGCAGGGCGTCGACACCTTCCTCCCGGTGGACCTGTACATCCAGGGCTGCCCTCCGCGTCCCGAAACGTTCATGCAGGGGCTGCTGCTGCTGCAGGACCTCGTCGGGAGCGAGAGGCGCCCCCTGAGCTGGGCGGTCGGGCCGCAGGGAGTGGAGCGCCCTCCGCTGCCTGTCCTGCGCGACCTGAAAAGGGCCGAAAGGCGGAAGGCCACCCTGTTGCGGCCGCCCGACGCTCTCTAGATCGCCTCACGGAAGAAGCGCACTCCGGAGGCATATACACGTCATCACGAGAAGGAGGCGGGAGACATCCGGTGAGTGCGCCTTCGGAGAGGGCCCAGACGGATATAGTGCAGGAGCTGCAGCAGAGGTTCGGCGAGGGAGCCCTGGCGCGGCAGGAGACGCGCGACCCGTTTCCGACCCTTTGGGCGCGCAAGGAGCAGTCGGGGGAGGTCCTCCGGTATCTCAAGGAGGAGACGGAGAAGCCCTACCGGATGCTGTACGATCTCACCGCCATCGACGAGAGGGCCCGTTCAGACCGCCGGGGTCAGCCCGACAGCGACTTTTCCGTTGTCTACCACCTCCTCTCCTTTGAGCGGAATGACGATATCCGCATAAAAGTCCCGCTCGCCGGAGAGTACCCCTCGCTCCCCTCCGTTACTTCCCTCTGGGCCGCCGCGGACTGGTACGAGCGGGAAATCTGGGATATGTTCGGCATTACCTCGACAGGACACCCGAACCTCAGGCGGATCCTGATGCCGCCGACCTGGAAGGGGCATCCCCTGCGGAAAGAGCACCCGGCCCGGCGCACCGAAATCGGACCCTTCTTCTTCCCGGAGAAGAAGGACGAGAGGGAGGAGAAGGCCCTGCAGTTCCGTCCTGAAGAGTGGGGGATGGCGCGCCACCGGGACGGCACCGATTTCATGTTCCTCAATCTCGGACCGCACCATACGGGGACCCACGGCATCCTTCGCATCGTGCTCGAGCTGGACGGCGAGGAGGTGGTGGACGCGGTCCTCGATATCGGCTTTCACCACAGGGGCGCGGAAAAGATGGGGGAGCGCCAGTCATGGCATACCTTCATCCCGTATACGGACCGCATCGACTACCTCGCGGGGGTGTTGAACAATTTCCCCTACGTTCTGGCTGCGGAACGGCTCGCGGGCATCGAGGCGCCTGACAGGGCGAAGGTGATCCGGGTGCTGCTGGCGGAGCTTTTCCGCATCGCGAGCCACCTGATATGGCTCGGGACCTTCGCCCAGGACCTCGGGCAGCTCTCTCCGGTGTTCTATACCTTCACCGACCGGGAGCACTGCTATGCCATCATCGAAGCGGTCTGCGGGTTCCGCATGCATCCCGCATGGTTCCGCATCGGGGGCGTTGCCGCCGATCTGCCCAGCGGGTGGGAGCGCCTGGTGCGGGATTTCCTCGCGTATCTTCCCCCGCGGCTCGACGAGTACGATGCGGTCGTCATGCAGAACCGCATCATAAAGGCCAGGACAAAGGGGGTGGGCGATATTACGCCGGCGGAGGCCGTTGAATGGGGCGTGACCGGACCCAATCTGCGCGCCTGCGGCTTTGAGTGGGACTTCAGGAAGAAAAGGCCGTACTCCGGGTACGAGCATTTCGAGTTCGACATTCCCACCGCGCAGGGCGGCGACTCCTACGACAGGGCGGTGGTGCGGGTCGAAGAGATGCGGCAGAGCCTGAGGATCGTCGAGCAGTGTCTGAACAACATGCCCGAAGGTCCTTTCAAGGCGGACCATCCCCTGACCACGCCGCCGATCAAGAAATACACGATGCGCGATATAGAGACGCTGATCGCCCATTTTCTGAATGTGAGCTGGGGGCCGGTCATACCGGCGGGCGAAGCGTCTTTCGGCATCGAATCGGCAAAGGGGAACACCACCTACTATCTCGTCAGCGACGGGAACACGGTCTCGTACCGGACGCGCATCCGCACCCCCTCCTTTCCGCACCTTCAGGCGGTGCCCGAAATGACCCGGGGCCTCGAGATCGCCGATTTGATCGCGATCCTGGGGAGCATCGATTTCATTATGGGCGATGTGGACCGGTGAGGAGGGGATTGCTTCAGGATACGACCCTTCGCAATGACAAAAATAGAAGGAGAGACAGAGTAAGGCAGAGTGAGGCAGGGAAGGGAGAGAGTAAGGCAGAATAAGGCAGAGTGAGGCAGAATAAAGACAGAAGAGAGGCAGAGAGAAACAGAAGGAGAAGCAGAAAAGAGAAACAGAAAGAGAGGGATCACTCCCCTCTGTCATTGCGAGCGCAGCGAAGCAATCTCAAAGGAGTATCTATCGCCCGGGTATTGTGGTGCGATTGCCCTGACCGGTGAGGAGAAAGGGAGGCGGAAAGCAGGGCTCATGCTGAGCGAAGAGGAAAGACAGGAGATCGAAAGGGAGCTGCGGCACTACGACAGGAAGAGCGCCGTTTCCGTCGAGGCGTTGAAGATCGTCCAGAAGCACAGGGGATGGGTCTCCGACGAGGGCATCCGTGACGTGGCGGAGATCCTCGACATGACGGTGGACGAGCTTGACGCGGTCGCCACCTTCTATAATCTCATTTTCCGCAAACCGGTGGGGAGGCATGTGATCCTTCTCTGCAACACCATAAGCTGCTGGGTGATGGGGTACGAGAAGATCCTCGACCACCTTTCGGCCCGGCTCGGCATCACCTGGGGAGAGACCACCGCCGACGGGATGTTCACCCTGCTGCCGGTGCCCTGCCTCGGAGCGTGCGATATGGCCCCGGCTATGATGGTGGACGGGGAGCTGTACGGAGAGCTTACCCCGGAAAGGATCGACGAGATCCTCGGGAGCTGCCGGGGCACGGAGGGCGCATGGAACGTCCCCTGAAATATCCCCTGACCGGGGCGATGCGGGCCGACCGCGAGCCCCTGGCCCTCAAGGAGTACGAGGGAAGGGGGGGGTATGAGGCGGCGCGGAAGGCGCTGACGAAGATGACGCCCCAGGAGGTGCAGAAGACGGTGGCGGAAGCCAACCTGAGGGGAAGAGGCGGGGCGGGCTTCAATACCGGACAGAAATGGAGCTTCGTCCCGATGGGGGACGATGCGCCCCGGCCCAGGTACCTCGTCACCAACGCCGACGAAATGGAGCCCGGCACTTTCAAGGACCGCATGCTCATCGAGGGGAACCCCCACCAGCTCATCGAGGGGATGCTCATCGCCGCCTTCGCCATCCAGGCGGACTATGCATACATATTCCTGAGGGCCGAGTACACGACGGCGGAGAGGCGACTGACATGGGCCATCGCGGAGGCGTACGGGGCGGGGTATCTCGGGGAAAACATCTTCGGGAGCGGCTGCCGTCTCGAAATGCACCTGCACAGCAGCGCGGGGCGGTACATCTGCGGAGAGGAGACGGCGCTGCTGAACGCACTCGAAGGAAAGCGCGCCACGCCCCGTGCAAAACCCCCCTTTCCCCAGGTGAGCGGCCTGTGGGGAAAGCCGACCGTGGTGAACAACGTGGAAACCCTTTGTAGCGTTCCCCCTATCGTCAGCAACGGGGCCGGATGGTACAAGGGGCTGAGCCTTTCCGGGGACGGGGGGACGAAGATATACGGCGTCAGCGGAAGGGTAAAGAGGCCCGGGCTCTGGGAGCTCCCCATGGGAACGCCCCTGGGGGAGATCATCGAAGAGCATGCGGGGGGCATGCGCGAGGGCTATACTTTCCACAGCGTCATCCCCGGAGGGGCCTCCACCGAGTTCCTCCTGAAGCGCCATTTCGACGTGAAGATGGATTTTGATTCCGTTATGAAGGCGGGCAGCAGGCTCGGAACGGGGACCATGATCGTCTTCGACCAGACAACCTGTCCCGTGGGGGCGGTGCTCAACCTGGAGCGGTTCTTCGCCCGGGAATCCTGCGGGTGGTGCACCCCGTGCCGGGAGGGGCTGCCGTGGGTGGTGCATCTGCTCCAGGCGATCGAGGACGGGGAGGGGAGGCCGGAAGATCTCGAGACGCTCGAAATGCATACCCGCTTCCTCGGAATGGGAAAGACATTCTGCGCGCTGGCCCCCGGCGCCATAGAGCCCCTTCAGAGCGCCCTCGGGTTTTTCAGGGAGGATTTCCTCCGGCATATCCATGAAAAGCGCTGCCCCTGGAAGTGAACGATGCCCACGATCTATATAGAGAACGTTCCTTATGAGGTCAAAGAGGGGGTGAACCTCCTCCATGCCTGTCTCTCCCTGGGGTTCGACGTGCCCTATTTCTGCTGGCACCCCGCGATGAAGTCGGTGGGGGCGTGCAGGCAGTGCGCGGTGAAGCAGTTCAGGGATGAAAAGGATACGAAGGGGAAGATCGTGATGTCCTGCATGACCCCTGCAGCGGACGGGACGCGCATTTCCCTCGACGACCCCGAGGTGAGGGAGTTCCGGCGGAGCGTCATCGAATGGCTCATGACGAACCACCCCCACGACTGCCCTGTCTGCGACGAAGGGGGGGAGTGCCACCTCCAGGACATGACCCTGATGACAGGGCATGCGTACCGGAGATACCGTTTCAGGAAGCGCACCTACCGGAACCAGTACCTGGGGCCCCTCGTCAACCACGAGATGAACCGCTGCATCCAGTGCTACCGGTGCGTGCGTTTCTACCGGGACTACGCGGGGGGGCGGGACCTGGAGGTTTTCGCCTCCCATAACCATGTCTATTTCGGACGCCATGAGGAGGGGACCCTCGAGAGCCCCTTCAGCGGCAACCTTGTGGAGGTCTGCCCCACCGGAGTCTTTACCGACAAGACCCTCAAACGCCACTATACCCGGAAATGGGACCTCCAGACGGCCCCGTCCGTCTGTATGCAGTGCGGGATCGGGTGCAACACCCTTCCCGGAGAGCGCTACGGCATGCTGCGCAGGATACGGAACCGCTACAACGGAGAGGTAAACAGGTACTTCCTCTGCGACCGGGGACGGTACGGGTACGAGTTCGTGAACAGCGACAGGCGCATCAGGAATCCCCTTCTGCGGGACCCCGCCGAACGGGTCGTTTCTCCAAGGGAGGCCCTCGACCGCATCTCCTCGCTCCTCTATTTCGGTGCGCGGGTGATCGGGATCGGGTCGCCGCGAGCCTCTCTCGAGGCGAATTTCGCCCTGCGCGCCCTGGTGGGGCCGGAGCGCTTTTACTCCGGGATGGGCGCAAAGGAGCACCGCCTCGTCTCCCGTGCGGTGCGCCTCCTTCAGGAGGGTCCGGCCCGCTCGCCGTCCCTCCACGCTATCGCACTGTCCGATGCCGTGCTGGTGCTGGGGGAGGATGTGCAGAACACCGCACCCGTCATGGCCCTTGCCCTCCGCCAGTCGGTGCGCCAAAAGCCCCTGGAGAGCGTGCGCCGTATGCACATTCCCGAATGGGACGACAGCGCGGTGCGGGAGGCGATACAGCAGGAGAGGGGGCCTCTCTACCTGGCAGTCCCCTGCAGCACTGCTCTCGATCCCCTTGCTGTACAGGTATACCATGCCGCTCCCGACGATATCGCCCGCTTCGGCTTTGCGGTAGCCCATGCCCTCGGAGATCCCTCCCCCGAAAGGGAGGATATGCCCGATACAATAAGGACGATGGTTCAGAACACCGCCCGGGCGCTCAGGGAGGCGAAGAGGCCGCTGGTCGTCTCCGGCACCGGCTGCGGCAGCGGCGAAGTGCTGGAGGCGGCTTCCCGGGTCGCCGGGGCGCTCTGCCGCGAAGGTGCTGCGGCCTCCCTCTCCCTGCTGGTCCCCGAGTGCAACAGCCTGGGAGTGGGGCTCATGGGGGCCGGAGGATTGGAAGAGGCCTTTTCCGCGGTGGAAAAAGGAGACGCGGATACGGTGATCATCCTCGAAAACGACCTGTTCAGGCGTGCCGGTGCGCAACAGGTGGAGGCGTTTCTCAACAGGTGCGCCCATTGTATCGTGATCGACCACACCGCGACCCCTACGACGGAGAGGGCGGAGATCGTCTTGTCAGCGGCCGCTTTCGCCGAAGGCGACGGCACCCTGGTGAATAACGAGGGCCGTGCGCAGCGTTTCTACCAGGTATTTCCTCCAGGGCACGGGATACAGGAGAGCTGGCGCTGGATCCGGGACATCATGCTCGCCACCCGGCGGGAGGAGGCAGGGCAGTGGAAGGGACTGGACGACATCGGCGCCGCTCTTGCCGCGGCGCTGCCCGTGTTCGGGCCGACACGGGAAATCGCTCCGCCCGCGTCTTTTCGGGTGGCGGGGAGGAAGATCCCCCGGCAGCCCCACCGGTACAGCGGCCGCACCGCCATGTTTGCCGACAAGACGGTCCACGAGCCGCGGCCCGCGGCCGACCCCGACTCGCCCCTCGCCTTTACCATGGAGGGGTACGAGGGGCAGCCCCCGTCCGCCCTGATCACCCGCTTCTGGGCGCCTGGCTGGAACTCGGTCCAGTCCCTCACCCGCTTTCTTGAGGAGGTGGATGGTCCGCTGCGCGGGGGAGATCCGGGCAAGCGGCTTATCGAGCCACCTGCAGGACCGGAAGCGCCAGCGGCGGGCGTCGTGCCGGCTGCCTTTCAGCAGCGGGAAGGCGAATGGCTGCTGCTGCCTCTCTTTCATGTCTTCGGCTCCGAGGAGCTGAGCGTCCTTTCTCCCGGTATCGCTGAATTGGCGCCTTCCCCCTATCTTGCCCTCCGTCCTGAGGACGCGGCGGCGTTGGGACTGCAGGAGGGGGAGGAGGCGGAAGTCCTCTGCAACGGGGCGCTGTATCGTGCACCGGTCAGTTTTATGCCCTCTCTCCCTAAGGGGACCGCCGGGATTCCTGCAGGGGTACGGGCAGGCCTGGCGGATGGCCTAGCAGGCGGGGAGCTTCCCGCCTGGGGGAGGGTGGCCGCCCCCGGGAGGAAACAATGAACGGGATCATCAGCCATCTGGCGGTCATTTTCGGGCTGCTCTTCGTCCTCACCACGGTGAGCGCGGGTCTCATCTGGCTCGAAAGGAGGCTCCTCGCCCTCTGGCAGGACCGGTACGGTCCCAACCGCGTGGGGCCCTTCGGGCTGCTGCAGGTGGCGGCGGACATGATCAAGATCTTCGCGAAGGAAGACTGGGTCCCTCCCTTCGCCGACAAGCCGGTCTTCGTCATCGCGCCGACGATCATTATGGTCGCGACGTTCCTTTCCTTTACCGTGATCCCTTTTACCCCGGGGATCGAGGTGGTGGACCTCGATATCGGGCTGCTCTTCTTCCTCGCCATGTCCTCGCTGGGGGTCTACAGCGTGGTGCTGGCGGGATGGTCCTCCGACAACAAGTATTCGCTTCTGGGGGGCATGCGGGCCGCCGCGCAGATGGTGAGCTACGAAGTGTTCATGGGGCTCTCCCTGATGGGGACGGTCATGCTTGCCGGGTCGTTCAACATACGGGACATCGTGGAGGCGCAGCGCGGCCTCTGGTACTGCATCCCCCAGTTCTTCGGGATGGTGGTCTTTTTCATCGCCGGGGTGGCCGAAACGCACCGCCTCCCCTTCGACCTCCCCGAGTCGGAGAACGAGCTGGTGGCCGGTTTCCATACCGAGTATTCGGGGATAAAATTCGGGATGTTCTTTGTGGGGGAGTACCTCGGCATCACCCTTATTTCCGTGCTCATGACCACCCTCTTTTTCGGGGGCTGGCTCGGGCCGGTGCTTCCCCCGGTGGTCTGGTTCGCTCTGAAGACCTTCTTTTTCCTCTGCCTTTTCATTCTCCTCAGGGCGACGTATCCCCGTCCGCGCTATGACCAGCTCATGGCGTTCGGCTGGAAGGTAATGCTTCCCGTGGCATTGCTGAACCTGGTGGTAACCGGCGGCATTCTGCTGGCGAAGGGAGTATAGGAGGAGCGATGCTGAGTATGGTCCGTTCCGCGTGGCGTGTCTTTCTGCATATGTTCCGCAAGCGGGAAACCGTGCAGTACCCTGAAGAGCGGCGGCCCCTGCCCGCACGGTGGCGCGGGCGCATCATCCTCTCCCGCGACCCCGACGGGGGGGAGCGCTGTGTGGCGTGCTATCTCTGCGCGGCTGCGTGCCCTGTGGACTGCATTTCGCTCCAGGCCGCGCAGGACGAAAGCGGGAGGCGCTACCCGGAGTTCTTCCGCATCAATTTTTCCCGCTGCATTTTCTGCGGCTTTTGCGAGGAGGCGTGCCCCACGTACGCCATCCAGCTCACTCCCGACTACGAGATGAGCGAGTATATGCGCCACGCGCTGGTCTACGAAAAGGAGGACCTCCTTATCAGCGGGCCGGGGAAGTACCACGGGTACAATTTTTACCGGGTTGCGGGCATGGCGATTGGGGGAAAGGACAAGGGAGAGGCGGAGAACGAGGAGCCGCCGGTGGACGTCAGGAGCCTGACGCTGTAGGGTGCTGAAGAAGTCTTTTCGCCGTCATTGCGAGCGGAGCGAAGCAATCTCAACTTTAGAGAATTCAGCAGCTTAGAGATTGCTTCGTCGCAAAAAAAGCTCCTCGCAATGACATTTCGAGAGTTTTTCAGCACCCTGCTAAAGAATTTCCTCTCCCCTGGGCGGAAGGAAATACCTTTACAGGATTTCCCCAACTGGTTAGGTAAGGGATCTTTTCAAGAGTTCCCTCTCCCCTTGGGGGAGAGGGTTAGGGTGAGGGTGAGGGGTAAGGAGGAAGCATGATCGGCATTTTCTATCTTTCCGCGGCGGTGGCGCTCTTCTCCACCGTCATGGTGATCACGAGGCGCAACGCCGTGCATGCGCTCCTCTACCTGATCGTATCGTTGCTGGCGGTGGCGCTGGTCTTTTTTTCCCTCGGCGCCCCCTTCGCAGCGGCGCTGGAGGTGATCATCTATGCGGGGGCGATCATGGTGCTCTTCGTTTTTGTCGTCATGATGCTCAACCTGGGGCCGGGAAGCCGCGACCCCGCCGGAGAGCACAAGGGCTTTCCTCAATGGATAGGCCCCCTGCTGCTGGCGGTGCTCCTTCTCCTGGAGCTGCTCTACGTGGTGCGGGAAGGTGTCGCCGCTCCGGCCGGCCTGAGGATCATCGGCCCGAAGGCGGTAGGGATCGCCCTGTACGGCCCCTACCTGCTCGGGGTGGAGCTGATATCGTTTCTCCTGCTTGCGGGGCTCGTGGGCGCATACCACCTGGGGAGACGCGGAGGAGAGGAATGATGCCGCCGGGAGATGCGGGAAGATGAGCGCGGTGCCGCTGGAACACGGCCTGGTCCTGGCGGGGGTTCTTTTTCTCCTCGGCTTCATGGGCGTACTGGTGCGCCGCAGCATTCTTTTCATGCTGATGTCGGTGGAGGTCATGCTGAATGCGGCGGGGCTCGCCTTTATCGTGGCGGGGTCCCGGTGGGGGCAGCCGGACGGACAGGTGATGTTCCTGTTCATTCTTTCGATGGCGGCTGCGGAGGTGTCGGTGGGCCTTGCCCTCACCCTCCGTATCTATCGCCGGCTCAGGACGCTTGACGCGGACGCAGCCGACAGGATGAGGGGGTAGCATGCGAGAGCTCCTTTGGCTGGTCCCTGCGCTTCCCTATCTCGGCTTTGTCGTGCTGGCCTTCTTCGGAAGGCGCCTTTCCCCTTCACAGGCGGCGGTGGTGGGGGCCGGTGCGGTGGGACTCTCCGCCGTCCTTGTCCTCGCGCTGCTTGCCGAATTCATTCTGTCCCCGCCTCCCGGCCATGCCTCCGTGCAGGTCCTCTGGTCGTGGATGGAGGTGGAGGGGTTCCGCCCCCCCGTCTCTCTGCGGCTCGACGCCCTTGCGTTGGTCATGATGACGGTGATCACGGGGGTGGGCTTCCTTATCCACCTCTATTCCGCGGAGTTCATGAGAGGGGAGGAGGGCTACAGCCGCTTCTTCGCGTATATGAATCTCTTCGTCGGTTCGATGCTGCTCCTCGTGCTTGCGGACAATCTCCTGCTCCTCTATCTCGGATGGGAGGGGGTGGGGCTCTGCAGCTATCTCCTCATCGGCTTCTGGTACCGGGACCCGGCGAACGGGTATGCCGCGCGGAAGGCGTTCGTGGTCACCCGGGTCGGGGACACCGCCTTTGCCGTCGGCCTTTTCCTCATTTTCACCCACCTGGGCACCCTTTCCATCCAGGAGGCGATGCAGCAGGCCGGACAGGTGTGGGGGGCGGGCTCGGGCATGGCGATTGCGGCGGCCGCGCTGCTGCTCGGGGGCGCGGTGGGGAAATCGGCGCAGCTGCCCCTGCAGGTATGGCTCCCCGACGCCATGGCGGGTCCGACGCCGGTGAGCGCCCTCATCCATGCCGCCACCATGGTCACGGCGGGGGTCTACCTGATCGCCCGGACCCACGTCCTCTTCGCCTTGGCCCCCCCGGTGATGCTCGCCGTGGCGGTGATCGGGGCCGCGACCCTCCTGCTGGCGGGCTTCAGCGCCCTGACCCAATGGGACATCAAGCGGGCGCTCGCCTACTCAACCATCAGCCAGATCGGCTATATGTTCCTGGCCCTCGGGGTGGGAGCGTGGTCGGCAGCCCTCTTTCATTTTATGACCCATGCCTTTTTCAAGGCGCTCCTCTTTCTCGGGGCAGGGGCCGTCATCATGAGCCTCCACCACGAGCACGACATGGGGAAGATGGGAGGGCTGCGCGCGCAGCTGCCCCTCACCTTCTGGACCTTCCTCATCGGCGCGTCCTCGCTCTCCGCCCTTCCGGTGGTGACGGCGGGGTACTACAGCAAGGACCTCATCCTGCACACCGTGGGGACGTCCGAAAGCGGGAGCCCCTGGTTGTGGGGAGCAGGGGTCCTGGGGACCTTCCTTACCTCCCTGTACTCCTTCCGCATGGTGTTCCTGACCTTTTTCGGCGAGGCGAAGGGAAGGGTGAGCGGGAAGCCGGGGCCGCTCATGCAGGCGCCCCTCGTGGTGCTCTCATTCTTCTCCCTTGTTGCCGGCCTTGTCGAGATGCCTTCCCTGTTCGCGCATGCGGGGCTTGACGTACACCTCTTTACCCGCTTTCTGCAGACGGCGCTGCCCGGGACCACGGCGGCCCCGATGCCTCTCTCACACGAAATCGGGAAGGAAACCCTCATCGAGGCTGTCGAGCTGGGGGGCATCCTCATTGCCTATGTGTTGTTCCTCGCCAAGCCGGGGATCTCCGGGGCAGTGGCGCGGACCCGGTGGGGAGAGGCGATACGGCGTCTGTGGAGAGCGGGGTGGGGCTTCGACCGGCTCTACTCGCTGCTTTTCATCACACCGTTCGTCCGGGGCTCCCGGGCAAACAGGGAGGATGCGGTGGACCTGCCCTATGTCGGGATGATCTGGGCGGGGTTGAGGACGAACGGGTTCCTCTCCCGCACGCAATCAGGCAAGGTGCGGTGGTATGCCGCGGGCATTGGCCTCGGCGCCCTCGTGCTCCTCGGGATCGTGGTGCTCCTATGACGCTCGCATGGTTGATTCTTCTTCCCCTGATCGGGGGCATTGTCTCCTGGTATGCCGGAAGGGTGAGCTCCGCGCTGCCGCGCTGGATCGCCCTTATTGTGCTTGCCCTGATGATGGCTCTCGTGGTAGGGCTCTGGACGCAGCCGCCGGGGGCTACGGGAATCCTCAATTCCACTGATGCGGGCGGCGGGAGCGGACCGGGCGGTTCCGCAGCCTGGCTCGACGAGATGAAGAGGGAGTGGGTGCCGGCCCTGGGCATCAGGCTTCACCTCGCCATGGACGGCCTCAGCCTCCTCCTGGTCCTCCTCACGGTCTTCCTCGGCATCGCTTCGGTGCTCGCCTCCTGGACCGAGATACGGGAGCGGGTGGGATTCTTCCACCTGAACCTGCTCTGGATCCTCGCGGGGATCAACGGGGTGTTCCTCGCCATGGATCTCTTTCTCTTCTATTTTTTCTGGGAGCTCATGCTGGTGCCGATGTACTTTCTGATCTCTCTGTGGGGGCACGAGAACCGCCACTATGCAGCCTTCAAATTCTTCCTGTTCACGCAGGTAAGCGGCCTCCTCATGCTGATCGCGATCCTCGGTCTCTACTTCGAGCATGCCCGCATCACCGGGGTGTATACCTTCGGTTATCAGGACCTCCTGGGCACGCCGCTCGAAAGGTCCGTCGCCCTTTGGCTGCTGCTCGGCTTCTTCGCTGCCTTCGCCGTGAAAATGCCGGTGGTGCTGGTGCACACCTGGCTTCCTGACGCCCACACCGAGGCCCCGACCGCGGGGAGCGTCATCCTTGCCGGGCTGATGCTGAAGACCGGGGGGTACGGGCTGCTGCGCTTCGCCGTACCGCTCTTTCCTCAGGCGGCCCTCGACCTCGCGCCGGCGGCGCTGGCCCTGGCGGTCGGCGGCATCCTGTACGGCGCGGTGGTCGCTTTTGCCCAGACCGACCTGAAACGGCTGGTGGCGTATACGAGCGTCAGCCATATGGGTTTCGTGCTCCTCGGGATCTTCTCGTGGAACACCCTTGCCCTGCAGGGCGCAGTCATGGAGATGCTCTGTCACGGCGTTGCCACCGGTGCGCTCTTCATCATCGTGGGGGCGCTCCAGGAGCGCATCCATACCCGGGACATGGCGCGCATGGGAGGCCTGTGGGAAACGGTCCCCCGCATGGGCGCGATCTCCCTCTTTTTTGCACTCGCCTCGCTGGGGCTTCCGGGCCTGGGCAATTTCGTCGGGGAGATCCTCGTGCTGTTCGGCGCCTTCCGGGTCAGCCTCTCCGCAACGGTGCTGGCGGCAGCGGGCCTCGTGACCGCCGCTATCTATTCACTCTGGATTATCCAGCGGGTCTACCACGGTGAAAATACCCATTACTGGAGACTCCCCGATTTCGGGGGGCGTGAACTTGCGATGATGGGGGCAATGATAGCGGTTCTCCTGTGGCTGGGGCTGTACCCACAACCGGTGCTCACCGCTGCCCGCATGCCCCTGCTGACGCTGCAGAGAGAGGCTGCGGGAGCGGCGACAGGAGCGTCGGAGAGGAAGAGGGCATTTTCAATTTCCCCTGCGGGATTCAGAGAGGAGGTCTGCGGAGGGGGGAAAATTTCCGAGGCATGCCGGAGGAAACCGTGAATTCCGCCGACTGCATCGCACTCCTCCCTCTCATCGTACCTGCCCTGGCGGCGGTGGCGCTTCTGCTCCTCATTCCTGTTTCCCGCAACCAGACCGTCTTTGTCCTGCTGACTCTGGGCAGCCTCGCGCTCTCTTTCCTCCTCCTGCCGGTTGCAGGCAAAACGCTGCCGCGCAGAGTGACGCCGCTTTTCATCATGGACGCCTATTCACTGTTTTTTATCGGGCTTCTCCTCCTTGCGGGGATCGCGGTGGCGGCCATGTCCTCCCGCTACCTCAGGGAGCGCTCCGCTGAACAGGGAGAGTACTATGTCCTCCTGCTCCTGGCGACCCTGGGTGCGTCGGTGCTGGCGGCCAGCTCCCATTTCGCATCGTTTTTTGCCGGCCTCGAAATCCTCAGCGTCTCTCTCTATACGCTCATTACCTACCGGAGGAACGACGACCGCGGGAGCGAGGCGGGACTGAAGTACCTTATCCTTGCCGCGGTGTCCTCTTCGTTCCTCCTCTTCGGGATGGCGCTGGTGTATGCACAGACCGGGAGCATGGATTTCTTCCAGCTGGCGGAGAGGGGAGGGGCTCCGGGCCTCACGGCGGTGCTCAGCGCCGGGCTTCTCTTGATCATGGTCGGCGTGGGCTTCAAGCTCGCCGCGGTACCCTTTCATTTCTGGACCCCGGATGTGTACGAGGGCGCCCCTGCTCCCGTGGCTGCCTTTATCGCCACCACGTCAAAGGGTGCCCTCTTTGCTCTGCTGCTGCGGTACTTCTCCCTGATGGACCTGCAGCGCTTTCCGGCGGCAGGGTATGGCATCGCCGGCATCGCCGTCGCCTCCATGCTGATCGGTAACCTACTGGCGCTGCGCCAGAACAACCTGAAGCGCCTTCTGGCATACTCTTCCATCTCCCATATGGGATATCTGCTGGTGGCTTTTCTTGCAGGAGGACCGGTGGCGAAAACGGCGGCGGGCTATTATCTTGCGGCCTACTTCGTGACGGTGCTCGGCGCTTTCGGAGTGATTACTTTCCTGTCGGGCGAGGAGGGGGACGCGGAGGACCTGGAGGCCTTCAGGGGGATGGCATGGCGCCGCCCCTGGACAGCGGGGGTATTCGTCGCGATGCTTCTCTCCCTGGCAGGAATTCCGCTCACCGCGGGTTTTATCGGAAAGTTCTACGTGGTCGCCGCGGGGGTCGGGGCCGCCCTCTGGATCCCGCTTATCGCCCTTGCCGTGGGGAGCACTATTGGACTGTACTACTATCTGCGCATCGTGGCGGTCCTGTACGGACGCATTCCGGAGGGGGAGGGGAGGGCGGCTGCCGGCTTTCCGGAGAGAGCGGTGGGAGTGACGGGCGGGATCCTTCTTGCGGTGCTCACCTTCGCGCTGCTCTGGCTCGGCGTGTATCCGGCCTCACTCATCCGACTTCTGCAGGCGACCGTCGCGCGCTTCCTGCCCTGATACGACCCGGAAAGGGGAACTTGATGAGATGACATCGACATGAGGAGGCATGAGCGAAACGCGGAGAGAGCGGAACGTATTTTAAGATCTGCGACTCTCTATCGGCGGCTGCACAGGATGGCATCGGGTATTCCTATCTTCCCGATATCATGGACAAAAGCTCCCAGGCTCGTCACAAATATTTCTGCATCCGATAAGCCGGCCCTTTCCGCCAGGAGCCTTGCATATTCGGCAACCCTCCATGTGTGACCTCCTGTGTACGCATCAATGGATTTCAGGAGGTTTCTGTCCAATTCGATTCTCATGATGCGTTCCCCGGTAGCTTCAAT
>JAXLZK010000022.1:8590-65668 GCA_046350935.1 Thermodesulfovibrionales bacterium | reverse complement strand
TGTCGGGCTCGATGGTCTCGATCTGGTACATGGCGAGGCTCTGGGGGAGACTTTCAGGGGTCAGCAAGGAGCTCTTTTCGAGGATCACGGCCCTCTCGATGATATTCTCGAGCTCGCGTACATTTCCGGGGAAGCTATAATGGAGGAGGATATCCATTGCGTGTTTCGAAAAACCGGTGATTCTCTTGTTCGATTTCGGAAGGTGCTTCTGGAGGAAATACGTACTGAGGGGTTCGATGTCCTCCCTCCTGTCCCGCAGGGGAGGGATGAAGATTTCCATGATGTTCAGCCGGTAGTAGAGGTCCTCCCTGAATTTCCCCTCTGCAATGAGCTTCTTCACCTGCTGGTTCGTAGCCGCGATAAAGCGCACATCCACCCTAATGGGCCGCGTCCCCCCCACCCGGTAGAATTCCCCCTCCTCGATCACCTTGAGAAGCTTTGCCTGGAGATTGGTAGCCATTTCCGCGATTTCATCGAGGAAGAGGGTTCCGGTATCGGCGATCTCCACCAGTCCCTGTTTTGTCCTGACCGCTCCGGTGAAAGCCCCCTTTTCGTGGCCGAAAAGCTCGCTGGCAAGGAGCTCCTCGGTGAGTGTCGCACAGTTGATGGAAAGGAAGGGCATATTCTGCCTTCTGCTGGTAAAGTGGATGATCTTGGCCAGAAGGCTCTTTCCCACTCCTGTCTCGCCGGTGAGGAGGATATTGCAGTCGGAATTATGAATCCCTTCGATGACCTCCAGGATCTTCAGCATGCTCGCACTCCGGGCGATGATGGAGACGTTCCTGTGCATGCCGAAGTAGGCCTTGAGCGCGACGTTCTCCCTCCTGAGGAGTTTCCGCTCGTGGATATTCTTCACCTTGATGATCAGCTCGTCCAGGTCGAAAGGCTTGGTAATATATTCATAGGCCCCCTTCTTGATGGCCTCCACGGCAGAGCCGATGCTCCCGTACCCGGTAATCACCAGCACCTCGATCTCCGCGTGCTTCTCCTTTACCTTCTCCAGGAGCTCGATGCCGCTCATTTCGGGCATTTTTATATCGGTAATCAGCACATCGAAATGGTCGCCCTCCACCCGATCGAGCGCCTCCCGGCCGTTCCGGGCGCCCACCACCTCATACCCTTCCTTCTTGAGGGTGTACACCAGGTGTTTCAGCGTGATCTCTTCGTCCTCGGCGATCAGGATCTTAAAGCTCATGCTCCTCCCCGGTCAGCGGCAGTGTGATCGTGAAAGTAGTTCCCCTGCCCTCCCCGCTCTCCGCCCTGATATCACCGCCGTGCTTTTTAATGATATTGAAAACGATAGCAAGGCCGAGACCGGCACCCTTATCCTTTGTCGTAAAAAAGGGCTCGAAAATCTTCTCCGCGGTATCGGAAGGCATGCCCCTGCCGGTATCAGATACTCTTATCATAACATGGTTCTTTCCCCGCTCCGACGACACTTTCAGCTCTCCCCTTCCGGACATCGCCTGTATCGCGTTGGTAAAGAGGTTGATAAACACCCGCTCCATCTGCTCGGGGTCGACCTCTGCCAGGATGCCTCCAGGCTTTGTATCCACCGACAGGCTGACCCCCTCCATATTGACGGTGGCACTGACAAGACGGTAGGCTCCCGCGACGATCTCGTTGAGGTCCACCTGCTGTTTCCGCGGCTCCCTCCCGCGGGCGAATTCGAGCAGGTCCTCCACGATCCGCTTTACCCGCACCGTCTGGCTCACGATATCCCCTACTATCTCCTGCACAAACCCGGGACAGGTGTCGCCGGTCTCCTTCACCAGCATCTGTGCCGATATGTTTATGTTGTTCAGGGGATTGTTGAGCTCATGGGCCACTCCTGCCGCCAGGGTGCCGATGGCCGCCAGCTTTTTTGTATGGAGGAGCTCGTTATTCTTTCTTGCAAGCTCCTCCTCGCGTAGCGCAAGCTGCTCCTCCATGGCGTTGAACTTCTGGATGAGAAGCCCCACTTCATCATTGCCGCCCCGCTGCGTCATCACGGACAAGGGAGAGAAATCTCCCTTCCCGGTCTTTTCCACCACGCCGATAAGCAGGCGCAGACGGCTCACTACATTACCGCTGATGAAGAAGAGGGTCCCTATCCCCACAAGAAAGAACAGGGGGATAACCACTGCCAGTGCAACCTGCGACAGTTGTATAAAGCGGTCCACATTCGCCCGGGCTGCGCTATCGAGCTCCTTGGAGATCGTCAGTACTTCCTCCCCCATTCTCCTGAGGGCGCTCGTTTCGGCATCGAGCCGGTAGAGCCCCCGCACCAGCTTGTGGTCCGGAGGCAGCAGGAATATATCCCGCAGGAGTTCCGCTGTCTGAAAGGGCCTGTCGAGGAAAGCCGACTTCATGAAGGGGAGCACCCGGGCATACTGCCGGTACCGGGGACTGATCCTGTCGAACTCGGCGGTCAGCTCCCCGACGGATTCCTCGATGTTCCCGAATCTCCGGCCGTACTCCTGCACGCGCAGCTTCAGGGCGGAGAGGTTTCCCGTCTTGTCCTGCGGCTGGCCGGCAGCGAGGAGCGCATCGAGCTCTCCGAGATAGCGGCGGATGGCGGCGGACTCCTCTGCAGCCTTCGTTCCGCCAAAAAGGAAAAAGTTCTTTTCATGTCTCCTCAACTGGAGGGATTTGTTCCGCAGGGTGTCGGCAAGCTCCAGGGAGCGGACTTCCTTCTTGATCTCGATGAAATTGAGGTATTCGAAGACAGCGAGGAGCGCAATGACGGACGCACTGATGATAAAACCGAGGGTAATTTTCTTTCTGAGCGACATAAGGGTAAGAAAACACAGAAAACGGGGAAAAGTAAAGAAACAGCGCTACGCCGGACCGCCGCCCCCCTCTCAATCGTATACTTTCGCCTGCTTTACTTTCTTGAGGAGAGTGACGCGCGTCCTGTCCCCCACCCGCTCCACCTTCACCTCGTCCATGATGGAGCGCAGGAGCTTCAGGCTCCCCTCCCTCTTATGCCCGGATTCGAGCTTCTCCCCGACGGACAGCGCCTCCGCAGCGGCGGGGTCGAAAAACCTGCCGGGACTCTCGATGGTGACGACCGCCTTCCCTGAGGAAACGGTGAAGGTGAGAAAGATTTTTTTCTCCTGGCTCCCGCTGTGCTCCATGGCGTTGACGCACGATTCGACGAGGGCCAGCTGCAGATGGCGTATCTCTTCGGGTTTCAGGTGCATGTTCCTGCCGATCTGCTCCATGGCCCGCGCAGCGACCAGCTCGGCGTCCGCGTCGATCGGGATGACCATCTCGAAGGCGGAAGAGGCGGCCTGCGCCCCGTATTTCGCCTCGATGAATTCGCGCACCGCCTCCCTTCCCTCGACTTCCCGTCTGTGGAGCAGGAGGAAAAAGTCGCGGAGGACGTTGTCTTTTACCATCCTGAAGCTCATTCCCGGCTGTACGACCCCCGACGCCCGCAGCCCTTCAAGCGCCCCCTGCAGCACCGTTTCCGGACTCCCCAGAAGACGGGACAGCTTCGTGGTGTCGAGCCGTTCGCCCTCCTGCCTCAGGGAATGGACGAGAAGCTCCAGGGCGGTTTTCCGCTGCTCCACCTCCGGAAAGGACTCGGCGAAGACCGCGTTCCAGTAGAAGGCGGTTTCTCCGTCGGAGACCTCCCTGCCGTAGCATTCCCATATTTCCCTTCCCTGGAGTTCCCTCTTCCGCATCCTTCCCAGAGCCCGCGCAATGTTCCGGAGGTACAGGGGGGTTCCCTCAAGGCAACGGAGCAGAGGCGAGAGCGCCTCCCGGTGCACCTTGATCTCGAGCACCGCACACAAGGAGGAAAGGAGAGAGAAAGAGGCCTCGTCGGAGAGCGGACCCAGGGGCATCCTTGCCACCCTGCTCCTCAGAGAGGGGTCCCCGCAGAGCGATTCGAGCAGCGCCGGAGGAGAACCGGTAAGGAGAGAGGGGCACTGGGGAGCGCCCAGGGCCTCACCGAAGAGGCTCACCAGTAGGGGAGCGTCCCCGGGCTTTGTTTCGTAAAGCCGCGCGGCCAGGGGAAAATCATCCAACATGACCAGCACCGTTTTCCCGGTCCTCGCCGCAGCCGCTCCCGGTGCGGAAAGGGCCGCGCAGAGCTGGGCATGGGGGTCGCCGCTCTCCATGATCTCGTTGAAGTCATCGATGCACTCGATCAGCCACCCGAGTCTGAGTGAGGAAATGAGGGGGAAAAGCCGGTGAAGAGAAGCGCTCCCCCCTTCCGCAAGGGACGGCTCCTGCCGCATGCAGGCAAGGAACTGCCGTATGAAGCGGCCGAAAAAGTCCCGGGCGCAGTGGGAGATCTTCAGGTTCGCCGTACGGAACGGGTAGTAGAAGGGGACGACGTTCCTCTCCCCCCAGAAAAAAGCACGGTGGACCTGCTTCAGAAGCTCGGTCTTGCCGATGCCCCGTGCTCCACCCAGAAAAAGCACACGCCCCGGAGAAGTACCGCCGGATTCCGCAAAATGCAACAGGGAAGCGCATTCGTTCTCCCGGCCGACGAAATCCGCGGCAGGAAGGGCATGAAACGGCATCGGGAACCATCCTTTCGTGCGGCAGCGCGCACCGGACAGTGCTGCCCCGTCGCACACCGGCCACGCCGCACCAGGGCATGGCCTCTCCGCACAGCGATGTGAAAGAAAACTCTCTCATTATACCAGATCGGGAATGCGTTTTGAGGAAAGGAAAAGGGCTGTTTTCCCTTCTGTCCTGCCTCCACCCTGGAAGGAAAAATTTCTTAACGGAACAGGAGGGTCCCGAAACAGTCGGGAAGGTGGAAATTCAGAGAGTCCACCGGAGACCAGGCTGCCCAATGGGGATGGGAAGTGCCGTCGCCGCATTTGTAGAAATTGGCGCCCCAGCGCGCACCCGGCATCTCCCCGAGGGGGCCTGCGTACTTTTCGAGCAGGGGAAAGGGAAGAAAGAATTCCAGTGTCCACGAGACAGCTTCCGGTATTTCCGTATCGATAAGGGCAGGCATCGAATGATGGATAGCCACCCGCCTCCCGTCCTCCTCCGGGAGTCTGACATACTCCCGGAAGCCCTCCTCTGTCCGGGCAGGATCGGTAATATAGCTGCAGAGGAGCGCTCCCCCGCAGTTGAATTCGAAGTTGAAATATCCCCTATCCGGCCGAGGGCGAACGAAGAACTCCACGCAGCTATCCAGGTAGACGGGGTCCATGTAGCGGGAATGCACACAGCGGACATAGCGGTCTTCCACATGAAAGATGCCGAAAAGTCCCCCGCTGCCGTACAGCAGTTTCGCGCGGGTGCGGGGGCGATGCCCGCTGCTCTCGGGGCGGAAACAGGCGATCTCAAGGGATTCCACTCCGCCCCATGCGGCGCCGTCCCATGCGCCCTTCATCCCGGGCTCTCCAGACCCGGCCCGCACCCGCTGCACAACGTACTCTTTTCTCTTTCCCGGCATAGCCCCCCTCTCCTCCTTCCGCTCCGCATTCACCTCATCTGTTCACCCCGGAGTATACACCGTGCCGGCGCCCCCAGGCAGAGGAAAGGAGAAAAAAGCGGGCAGATAGGTAAAAAATAGTATTAGGTCCCGAATTTATTCCATTTTGCGAGATGCCGGAGGTATTTCCACCTCCTCTGCACGTCCGCTTCGGCCTCTTTCATCAGCTCCGCTGCCAGCCCCTCGTCGATCAGCCGGAGCATCCGGTAGCGGTTTTCGTGGGAAGCGTATTCCTCGAAAGAAAGGGTCGGCTCGCCGCTGTCGATGACGAGGGGGTTCTTTTCCTCCTTTTCGAGCTCTGGGTTGAACCGGTAGAGGGGCCAGTGGCCGCAGGCCACCGCCCTCTTCTGCGCCTCCACGCCCCTGCTCATATCGATTCCCTGCGCGATGCAGGTGGAGTAGGCGATGACCAGCGAGGGACCGCGATACGCTTCGGCCTCCGTGAGTGCCCTGACCGCCTGGGCGGGGTTCGCCCCGAAAGCGATCTGTGCGACGTAGATGGTGCCGTAGGTGGACATGATCATGCCGAGGCTCTTCTTCGGGGTCCGCTTCCCCGCCGCTGCAAACTGCGCCACCGCGGGGATGGGGGTCGCCTTCGAGGTCTGTCCCCCGGTATTTGAGTAGACCTCGGTGTCGAGAACCAGGAGGTTGATGTCCAGCCCGGAGGCGAGGACGTGGTCCACTCCGCCGTAGCCGATATCGTACGCCCAGCCGTCTCCGCCGACGGCCCAGACCGATTTCCTCACCAGGTAGTCGGCCAGAAAGCGGAAGCGCTTCGCTTCGGGTGACGGGTCCTTCGCGAGCCTGTCCTTCAGCACCGCAACGCAGGCGCGCTGCTCCTCGATGCCCTGCTGGGAGGACTGGTCAGCACTCCGCAGCGCGGCGAGGAGCTCCCGCATGTCGAGATAGGCGGGGTTTTTTGCGAAGCTTTCGAGCAGCTCCCTGCCCTCCGCCTGAAAGAAGTCGACCGTCTGCCTCATGCCGTACCCGAACTCGGCGTTGTCCTCGAACAGGGAGTTGGACCATGCGGGGCCCCTCCCGTCATTCCGGACTGCATAGGCGGTGGTGGGCAGGTTCGCGCCGTAGATGGAAGAGCAGCCGGTGGCGTTGGCGATGAGCAGGCGGTCGCCGAAGAGCTGGGTGAGGAGCCGTATGTGCGGGGTCTCCCCGCATCCGGCGCAGGCGCTGTGGTACTCGAAAAGGGAGCGGCGGAACTGGCTTCCTTTTACTGTTGCGGGATTGTACCGGGAAGGGTCCAACTCGGGCAGCGTCATGAAGAAGGTATAGTTCTCTACCTCAGCATGCCGGTGCTCTTCCTGGAAGCGCATGTTGATCGCCTTGAAGTCGGGGATCTTCTTCCCTTCCGCATCCTTGGCAAAGGCGGGACAGACGTAGACGCAGGAGCCGCACCCGGTGCAGTCCTCGGGGGCGACCTGGACCGTGAATTTCAACCCCTCCAGCTCCTTTCCCTTCGCGTCCGCCGACTTGAAGGTCAGGGGAGCTTCCTTCAGCAGCGCGGGATCGTAGGCGTTCAGCCGTATAGTGGCGTGGGGGCAGACAAATGAGCAGAGGGCGCACTGGATGCAGATCTGCGGCTCCCAGATAGGGATGTAGACGCCGATATTCCTCTTCTCGTATTGAGTGGTCGCCGTGGGCCAGGTGCCGTCGCAGGGGATGGCGGATACGGGGAGGCTGTTGCCCTTGCGGGCAAGCAGGACGCCGGTCACCTTCCTTACGAACTCCGGGGCGTTCTCCGGCACCGGGGGCCGCTGCCGCTTCTGCGAGGTGACCCTGCCCGGCACCGCCACCTCCGCAATGCCCTCCAGCGCCCGGTCCACCGCAGCGAAATTCATCGAGACCACGGCCTGTCCCTTCTTGCCGTACGTCTTTTGTATCTGGTCCTTCAGCGCGGCCACCGCCCGCTCCTTCGGCAGAATACCGGAAATGACGAAGAAGGCGGTCTGCATGATCATATTGATCTTGGTCCCGAGGCCTATTTCGTCGGCGATGGAAAAGGCGTCGATGACATACATCTTCATCTTCTTTTCGATGATTTTCTCCTGCACCTCCACCGGCAGCGTATCCCACGCCTCATCCTTTCCATAGGGGGTGGTGAGCAGGAACACCGCCCCCTCGGCGGCCTGGGAGAGCATATCAAGCCGGTCGAGGAAAGAGGGGTTGTGGCATGCGATGAAATTCGCGTCGGGGAGGAGGTAGGGGCTCCGTATCCTGTCCTCTCCGAAGCGGAGGTGCGATACGGTGACGGAGCCGGACTTCTTCGAGTCATAGACGAAATACGCCTGCGCGTGGTTGTCCGTTTCGGTGCCGATGATTTTGATGGCGTCTTTGTTGGCCCCCACGGTGCCGTCGGCGCCGAGGCCGTAGAAGAGCGCGCGGTAGGTGGCGCTCCCCTCGACGCGGAAGGAGTCGTCGTACGGGAGGCTGGAGCGGGTCACGTCGTCGTCGATGCCGATGGTGAAATGGTTCTTCGGCCTTTCCTCCGCGAGGTTGTCGAACACCGCCTTCGCCATGGCGGGAGTGAACTCCTTCGAGCCGAGGCCGTAGCGCCCCCCCGCGATCTTCGGATAACGGGGAAACCGAGCCGCTCCCCTGTCCATGGCCTCACCGATGGCGGTGCGGACGTCGAGGTACAGGGGCTCTCCGATGGCCCCCGGCTCCTTGGTGCGGTCGAGTACGGCGATGGCGCGGACGCTCGCGGGAAGCGCCTCGACAAAGGCCTCCGTGGAGAAGGGACGATAAAGCCTGACCTGCACCAGCCCGAGCCTTTCGCCCCGGGCGTTCAGCGTGTCGAGCGCGGCGAGGAGCGTCTCCCCGGCCGAGCCCAGCACCACGGCGACGCGCTCGGCCCCGGGATGCCCGTAGTAGTCGAAGAGCCGGTACCGCCGGCCCACAATGTCAGCAAACCTGTCCATCGCCTTCTGCACAAGAGAGGGGGCGGCGGTATAGAACCTGTTGACCGTTTCCCGCCCCTGGAAATAGACGTCGGGGTCCTGGGCAGTCCCCCGGACCGAAGGGCGGTCCGGCGTGAGCCCCCGCATGCGGTGCGCAAGGACAAGGTTGTCGTCGATCATCGCCCGCATGTCGTCGAAGGTGAGCTCTTCGATCTTCCTGATCTCGTGGGAGGTCCTGAACCCATCGAAAAAGTGGAGGAAGGGCACTCTCGATTCGAGACTGGCCGCCTGCGCGAGCAGAGCGAAATCCATCGCCTCCTGAACATCGCGCGAGCAGAGCAGGGCGAATCCGGTGGCGCGCGCCGCCATCACGTCGGAATGGTCCCCGAAGATGGAAAGGCCCTGACAAGCAAGCGAGCGGGCGGTAACATGGAACACCGTGGGGGTGAGCTCCCCCGCTATCTTGTACATCACCGGAATGATGAGCAGCAGGCCCTGGGATGCGGAGACCGTGGTCGCCAGGGCGCCTGTGGTGAGAGACCCATGCACCGCCCCCGCCACTCCCGCCTCCGACTGCATCTGGCTCACCCGGGGCACCGTCCCCCAGATGTTTACCTTCCCCACTGCGGATTTTTCGTCGCAGATCTGCGCGATGGGAGTAGAGGGGGTGATGGGATAGATGGTGATGATTTCATTGGTGGCATGCACCACATGGGCGCATGCGGTGCAGCCGTCTACGGTAACGACCTTCCTGCCCATTCCGACCTCCCCGCCCCTTTTGTCTTACCTAAATTATAGGCGATAACGGGAGGAATGGAAATCAGGTGCAGGCATCGGCAGCAATCCCGGCACCGCAAATTTCCTTTGACTTTCCACTCGCCAAATGTATAATAGAAAATCGTTCACTTGAAAATTCCCCATGAGAACCGACCTTAAAATAATCCTCCTGTCCGTTGCGGCAGGCTTTGCTACTTGGGTGCTCAACGCGGTCCTGGACTTCCTCTTCATCGCTTCGGGCAAATCCTTTCTCGACACCATCCTCTTCTCCCTGACCCCGGCGGAGCTCTACTTCAGGGTGGCCGTCATCTTCGTCACCATCGTCTTCGGCTTTCTGCTCTCCCGCTCTTTCACCCGCTCCCGGAGGGCCGAAGAGGTCTTCCGCCAGTCCGAAGAGCTGTACCGCACCCTGGTGGAGCATATGCAGGATGGCATTTTCATCGTCCAGAATTCCCGGCTCCGCTTCGTCAACAGGGCCCTCGCCGCCAAGGCAGGCTGCTCACCGGAGGAGATTATCGGAATGGACTTCCAGCAAATGGTGGCGCCGGAGGACCTCCCCACCATCCGCGACCGCTATATGCGCCGTCTCAGGGGAGAAGAGGTGCCCAACGAGTACGAATTCAGCCTGCTGCACAAGGACAAGAGCACCCGGATACGCGTGCATACGGTTATCAGGCTCATTCCCTACCAGGGCGGGACCGCCACCATGGGGACCCTGAAGGACGTCACCCAGGAGAGGCAGATGGAGGAGGCGATCAAGAAATCGAAGGATTTTCTTGAAAAGATAATGGACAACGTCACCAATGCCCTCTACGTCATCGATCTCGAGGGGAGGTTCGTCCGTATGAACCGCCGCACCTCTGAAATCACCGGGTACAGCCCCACCGAACTGATCGGCAAGCCGTTTTCCCTCCTGGTCTCTCCCGCTGCCCTTCCTGACATCAACCAGCAGTTCATCAACGTGTCGGTAAAAGGGATGACCCTGGCACGGCATGAAACGGAGATCGTCCGGCAGGACGGAACGAAAAGGGTCATCGCGTGCAGCGCGGCCCCTCTCCTGTTCGACGGCAGGATCACCAGCATCGTCTGTTCAGCCGAGGACATCACCGACCACAAGAAGGCCGAGGAGGAGATGCGGAAACTCTCCGCCGCCGTGGAAGGGACTGCGGACAGCATTGTCATCACCGATAAGGACGGCATCATCGAATACGTGAACCCCGCCTTTGAAGCGAACACCGGGTACACGAAGGAAGAGGCCATCGGGAAGACCCCGAACATCCTCAAATCGGGGGAGCACGACATGCAGTTCTACCAGCGGCTCTGGGACGAGCTCCTCGCAGGAAAGGTCTACCGGGCCGTCTTCCTCAACAGGAAGAAAAGCGGCGAGCTGTTCTACGACGAGCACACCATCGCCCCCATACGGGACAGCCGCGGAGCCATCACCCATTACGTCTCCACGGCAAAGGATATTACCGAGCGCATCCGGGCTGAAGAGAAGCTGCGGGAGCTGGCGGAGAGGGACCCCCTGACGAACATCTACAACAGGAGGAAGTTTTTCGATTTCCTGAGAGGAGGCGTGGAGCAGGCCAGGAGGTACGGACGTCCGCTCTCTTTGTTCATGTTCGACATCGACCATTTCAAGGTGGTAAATGACACCTACGGGCACGAAAGGGGAGACGCCGTTCTGAAATCCCTGGTGCAGGAGGTGGAGAAAAACATCAGGAAAGCGGATGTCTTTGCGCGGTACGGGGGTGAAGAATTTATTCTCTGCGCCCCGGAAACCACCCTGCAGGGCGCGCTCGATCTCGCCGAGAAGATCCGGCAGACAATCGAAAGCCACTCTTTTGACAATGCCGGGCGGATTACCGTGAGCGGCGGAGTCACCGAGCTGAGGGAGGGAGATTCGGTGGACAGCCTTATCGGGCGGGCCGACAGCGCCCTCTACCGTGCAAAAGAGAAGGGGAGAAACAGGGTGGAGAAAGAAACTACACCGCCCCCCACTCTCTCAGTCTTTCCGTAATATAGGCAACAATCCCGGCGTGCTCCTCAGCCCCGCGTTCGCCGATGCAAACGGGCCTTGCGAAAGCGAAGCGCACCGTTTTTGAGGGGTCGATCCTGCCGAAATCCTTCAGCCGTTTTCCGTTTCCCCACGCGTCGGTCTTCAGCGCGAGCGGGACGACGGGAACCCCCGCCTTCTTCGCAAGCTTCACCCCGATCGTATTGAACGAGGAGGGGTCGAACACCGTAGTCCGCGTGGTCTGGGGAAAGATCACGATCGACCTGCCGGACTGCAGCCGCTCTGTCCCGCCCTCCAGGACCGCCTTGAGGTCGTCGCGCGGATTGGTGCGGCCCACCACCACAGGGTCCCGCGACCTCATGACATGCCGGAAGACAGGGTACTCGATCAGGCTCTGCTTGACGACGAACGTCAGGTCCCGGTAGGGGGCGATTAGGCAGGGAAGGACAAACGTCTCGAGGGTGCTCATGTGGTTTCCGACGAAAATACAGGGACCGGAGAGGTCGATGAAATTCTCCGCGCCGGTCACTTCAACGGCAACGCCGACGCTCTCAAGTGCGCGGAGGATTTCGAGGCTGCTCTCCGCCCATTCCTTTGTTCCGTAGCACCCCTGCCTCGCCCGGCGGCCGGCACGGAGCACGACACCGAGGACCTGCCGGTAAAAGGCGGCGGAAGGGGCGAGGCGCGCCGGAAGCGAAAGGGTGCGGGCGGCGGTCCGGTAGGCGCCATCCGGCCCGATAATCTTCTCCATTCAAAACTCCTTGGTGCTGGACTGAAAGCAGATACAGATCAGGGTACTTTAAGAAGTATGCCCCGAAATGTCAATTCCAGACCTTCCCTTCTTCAGCGAAAGGGAAATGCGCTTCCGCTGCAGATCCACGGCCAGAACAGTGACGGTCACCTTCTGATGCACCTTCACCACGTCCGCCGGGTTCTTCACGAAGGTGTCGGCCAGCTCGCTGATATGCACCAGTCCGTCCTGGTGCACCCCGATGTCCACAAAGACTCCGAAGGCCGTTATGTTGGTGACGATCCCGGGCAGACGCATCCCGGGCTTCACCTCCCCGATCGTATCGATCCCCTCCGCGAACGCAAACGCTTCGAACTGCTCGCGGGGATCGCGGCCGGGCTTCGAGAGCTCGGACATGATGTCATTCAATGTGGGCAGTCCGACGGTATCCGAAACATACGTTTCAAGGCGGATCTTTTTCCTGAGGCCCTCGTCGCGCATGAGGTCCGAAACCGAGCAGCCCCCATCGCGGGCCATGGCCTCCACAACAGAGTAGCTCTCGGGATGCACTGCGCTCGCATCGAGGGGGTTCTCCCCGTCCCGGATGCGCAGGAACCCGGCCGCCTGTTCAAAAGCCTTCGGTCCGAGGCGGGAAACCTTCTTCAGCTCCTCCCGGGAGCGGAAGGGTCCGTTTTCATTCCGGTAGGCGACGATATTCGCGGCAAGCTGCGGACCGAGCCCCGAAACATAGGTGAGAAGGTGCTTGCTGGCGGTATTCACCTCCACTCCCACCCTGTTCACGCAGCTGATCACCACGTCGTCGAGGCTCCGCTTCAGCGCCCCCTGGTCCACATCGTGCTGGTACTGCCCCACTCCGATGGATTTCGGGTCGATCTTCACCAGTTCAGCGAGGGGGTCCATAAGCCGCCTGCCGATCGAGACGGAACCGCGCACCGTTACATCGTGGTCAGGAAACTCCTCACGGGCCGTTTCCGAGGCTGAATAGATGGAGGCCCCGCTCTCGTTCACCATGACCACCTGGATCGCCCGCGGAAGGCCGAGGGAGCGCACGAAAGACTCCGTTTCCCTGCTCGCCGTGCCGTTCCCGATCGCAACGGCCTCCACCTGGAACTGCTCGCACAGGCCCCTCAGCTTCGCGGCGGCTTCGGTGGTGAGCCTCTCCGATTGGTGGGGATAGACGGTATCCGTATGCACTAGTTTCCCCTGGCGGTCGAGACAGACCACTTTGCAGCCGGTGCGAAAGCCGGGGTCGATGGCGAGCACCCTCTTCTGTCCCAGGGGAGAGGCGAGAAGGAGCTGGCGGAGGTTCTCCGCAAAAACACGGATCGCCTCCTCGTCCGCCTTTTCCTTCGCGGCAAGACGAATCTCCGTTTCCATGGACAGGGAGAGGAGCCTCTTGTAGCTGTCGTGCACCGCCGTTCTTACCTGACGGGAAGAAAGACCGTCGCCTTTTACGAAAAGGCGCTCCAGGACCGCCAGTGCGTCCTCCTCGGGGGGAGAGACACGCAGTATCAGGAAACCCTCCTTCTCCCCCCGCCTCATGGCGAGGACCCTGTGGGAGGGGGCCCTGCCCACCGGCTCCTGCCAGTCGTAATAGTCCTTGTATTTTATTCCCTCTTCCTCCTTGCCCTTTATTACTTTCGAGAGGAAGGCCCCTTTGGCTTGATACAGCCCGCGCATCTGTCCCCGGGAGCCCTGGTCCTCGCTCACCCTTTCGGCGATGATGTCCCGGGCGCCTGCAAGGGCGTCCTCCGCCGTCTCCACCCCCTTTTCCGCATCGACGAAGGCCGCCGCTTCCGCTGCGGGGTCCCTTTCGTCCTGGGCGAAAACGATTTCAGCGAGGGGCTCCAGGCCCTTTTCCCGGGCGATGGTCGCCCGGGTGCGGCGTTTGGGGCGGTAGGGGAGGTAAATGTCCTCCAGAACGGCAAGAGTCTCTGCAGCAAGGATCTTTTCCTTCAGCGCATCGGTAAGCTGGCCCCGCTCCTCCAGCGCGCTCAGGATCGCCTCCCGCCGCTTGTCGAGCTCGTCCAGTTGGGCAAGACGGTCGCGGATGGCGGCGACAGCCACCTCGTCGAGGCTGCCGGTGGCCTCTTTCCGGTAGCGGGCGATAAAAGGTACGGTGGCCCCCTCTGCAAGCAGCAGGGCTGCCGCCCTGACCTGCTTCGGCGGCAGCGTTAGTTCTTTCGCTATAACAACAAGATGTGCCTCGTTCATTGTCTCCTCTGTTCGGTTTTTTCCTGGGGAATCGGTCTTCTTTGGGAGTAAAGAACTGATAGCCTACCAGACGGCGGAGCCCCGAGTAAAGACAGAGGCGGGAAAAGGAAGGAGATTAGGGTGCTGAAAACTCTCGAAATGTCATTGCGAGGAGCTTTTTGCGACGAAGCAATCTCTAGGCTGTTGAATTCTCCAAAAAGGAGATTGCTTCGCTCCGCTCGCAATAACAGCGAAAAGACTTTTCAGCATCCTGCTAAAAGGTTATCTCGGCAGAATGAAATAGAAGTTATTCCCGTACTGGGTGGGTTCGTATCCTACCACGCCGCCATGGATCTCCACGGCGCGTTCCTGATGAACGCAAGGCCCAGCCCTGTGCCCGGCTTGTTGTCCACGTTGCTGGCGCGGAACTCCTCCTCGAAGAGCCGCCCCCGCTCCTCAGGCGCTATATGCGGGCCGCTGCTGAATACATTGAACTTCACCCCGTCTCTGCCGGGGCCGAAGAAATCCTTGATGATCTCGTGGCCGTAGGAGATGCACTGTATCCTCTCCCCGGACCCGGTGGTGACTTCCTCGGTATACTTCAGGGCATTTGAGAAGAGGTTGGCGTATACCTGGGCCATCAGCCCCACATCCACCACGCTGATAATCTCCTCTTCCGGCATGCCGCTGAACCGGTCGTCCACCGTTATTCCCCTGTCCTGGAACTGCTCCATGTAGCGCTCCAATTGCGGGAGGACGACGTCCCGTTTCATATTGCACTGCTTCGTACGGGCGGTAAGCCGGCCCTGGTCGAAATGGCTCCGGCGCAGCAGCGTTTCGAGGAAAAGGCTCATGTTCCGGTAATGCTTCTCGATATTGTCGAACTCGTCCGTAAGGCTGTGGTTCACATCCCGCATCTCCGCCCGTATTCTCTCCAGACAGGCCCGTTCTTCCGGAGAGGCGGCGGAGCAGCGCGAGAGGAGCTCCTCAATCTCCTTGTTCTTCGTGATCTTTCCTTTCAGGCGGCGCAGGAAGAGCTTGTAGACCATGTTCGGGACGATGATATTGTGCTCGATGTCCGCGACGAGGGTGCGGATGAACTTCAGATGCTCCGTATTCTTCTCCATGAGGAAACGGTTATGGATATTGAAACCGATGCGGTTCGCAAATTTCTCGAAAAAGAACTCCTGATGCGGACCCAGCGCGTCGGCAGGATACACCTCTAGGAATCCGAGGACGTCGTCGGTAATCTTAAAGGGGAGCTGATCGATCAGGAACTTCTTCCCCCGTATGGTTGCCACCAGGCTGCGGCCTTGATGATAGGGAGTCCCGTTGGGCTGCAGCTCGGTGGGGGGAGGAGTATGCAGCCCCTCCTCGGGATGCTCCGTCTTCGCCACAAGAAGCAATTCGTTGTATTTCGGGTCCATCAGGTACAGCCTGGATTCGAGCTGAAAGAAGACCTTGGGGATGCCGACGCAGAGGGCATAGAAATCGTCGATACCGTCGAACTCCTGAGCCAGATCGAAGAACGTCATGATGGCGTTGTTTTCCGTGGGAAGAAAATCGTACTGCCGGTAATCGTGCTTTTTGCTTTCGATCCGTTCGATAATGTAGGTTGTGGTTACCATACGGAATACCGGGCCCTTCCACGTTATGAATTTCCTATGTATTATTCAATTATATACGGTAATTCCCCCGATGTCACCTTTTTTTCGCTTTTTCCCTCTTTACGCGGCATCGTGCTTCAAAGAGGCGATTTCGGCGCGGAGCCGCCAGAGCATCCCGATTCCGGGCAGGGCGGCGAGAGCGGTGATGAGGAAGAACGGGGCCCACCCGATGAACTCCACCAGAAAGCCGGAGGAAGGGGCGATGACCGTCCTCCCCAGGGCGGAGAGGGAGGACAGGAGCGCGTACTGCGTAGCGCTATAACGCTGGTTGCAGAGGGACATGAGGAGTGAGACAAAGGCGGCGGTGCCCATTCCGCCGCAGAGGTTCTCGAAGGCGACGGCGAAGATCATCACCGGATAGCTCTTCCCGGTCCACGCAAGGACCATGAAGGAGAGGTTGGAAACTGCCTGGAGCAGGCCGAAGAGCAGGAGAGCGGTAGAGACCGAGCTGCACCATCAGCCCTCCCCCGAACATCGCCCCGGCAACCAGGAGGAGCCCCAGTCCCTTGTTGATCGTGCCCACATCCGTGGCAGTAAAACCCACCCCCTGATCAGAAAGGCCGTGGTCATGGTCCCGGCGTAGGCATCCCCCAGCTTGTAGAGGACAATGAGCAGGAGGAAAACCACGGCGGAGCGCCGGGAGAAGAAGTCCTTCAGCCCACCGCCTCCCGGAGACTGCCGGGAGGAGGCCACCGTCTCCGGCTCGGGACCCAGCAGTGCAGAGAGCACCCCGATGGTCATCAGGACCGCCATCAACAGGTAGGTATTCTGCCATCCGATGCGGTCGGAAAGGACCAGGGCCACCGCCCCCGGATACCAGCATCGCGATACGATACCCCATCACGAAAACGGCCGCTCCCGCTCCTCGCTCCTTCTCGCGCAGCACGTCGGTGCGGTACGCATCGACGACGATGTCCTGTGAAGCGGACGGTGCCACCAGTACGGCAAGGCCGCCCATGAGCCAGGGGGCGGATGCAGGAGAATTGAGCCCCATGGCGGCGATGCCGGCCATCAGCCCTATCTGGGCGAGGGCGATCCAGCCCCTCCGCCTTCCGAGCCGGGGGAGAAGCCGGGGGGAACAAGCGGTCCATGAGGGGCGACCAGAGGAACTTGAGCGTATAGGGCAGGCCGACCAGGGCAAGATCCCGATCGTGCAGATCCACCCCGCCACCGCCATCCATGCCTGCAGCGTCCCGCCGGAGAGGGCCAGAGGCAATCCCGAGGAGAAGCCGAGCAGGAGAATGGCGGAGATGCGGCGGCTGCTGAATATCCGGAAGTAGGGGGAGAGGCCTGGGCTCACCTTCCGGTCCCGGCAAAAGAGAGGGCTCGACAGGCAGACTCCCTGGAAGTCCAGTTCTCCCTTCGACAGCGCAGTGCCGCCTCCTGGGCAGGCACCGTCGCCTCATACGCGGCAATAAGAAGAGCAGCGCGCGGAAAATAGCGCAAACATAGGGGCTCCCGAAGGAAATCACCGCGGATGGCCCCGCTTTTTGCAGCAATGCGCGTATCTCTTCCCTCTCTCCCGCTTCGATTCCTGAACTGCCCCTCCATGCCGCGACGCTGGTGAACAGGGCGAAGACCGATTTTTTCCCCGAAAGGTCTCCAGCGGCGCGGAGGGGGAGCACCTCCCTGAAATGTCTGCGCAGCGGCGTCGCCGCATGGTACGAGCACTCCCCCGCAAGGAGCACGGTTACGTCATCGTCGGCAATGGGCAGAAAACCGGGGGCATGCCTGACAAGCGTAATGGATTTCTCCACCAAAGCCACGGAAAGCTGCCGGTGTGCGCTGAAATCCGGGGCCATGCCAGGGATAATGTCAGGAATAGTGCCAGGGACGCAGGCCGGGGAGCCGGCCTGCCCCGCCGCAAGCCCCGCTTTCGCCTTCAGGATACGGGCCATGGCCGTATCGATCGTCTCCTCAGCCAGTGCTCCTGAAGCCGCAGCCTCCTGGAGCTGCCGTACCGCAGCAACAGGATCGGAGGGGTGCAGCAGGATATCGGCCCCTGCGTTGAGGCACTCCACCGGCACCATGCCGAACTCCTGCAGCGCATCCATGTTCAATGCATCGGTCAGCACCAGGCCGTCGAACCCCAGTTCCTCCCGCAGCAGCCCGGAAATGACTTTTCGTGAGAGGCTCGCGGGTCTCTCGTCGAGGGCGGGGATAGTGAGGTGGCCGATCATCATGCTGCGGGCGCCCGCCTCCACCGCACGCCGGAAAGGAAGGATATCGGTCGCCATCAGGTCGGTGCGGGACTTGCCGATGACCGGGAGGGCGATATGGGAGTCCACTGCGGTGTCCCCGTGGCCCGGAAAGTGCTTTGCGCAGGGGAGGAGGCCCGCACGCCCGAGGAGCGAAAGATACCGCACGCCGAACCAGGCTACCACCTCGGGGGAGTCTGAAAAAGCCCGTGTGCAGATGATGGGGTTATCGGGGTTCCGGTTGACATCCATCACCGGGATGAGGGGCATATTGATTCCTAGGTCTATCGCCTCGGCAGCCACCGCTCCGAGAGCGGCATCGAGAAGAGCCGCCGCTTCAGGATCGTTTCTGTCGATAGCGGCGGCAATGGCCATGGAGCAGGGAAAGGGGGTGGTCCCCGCAATCTGCTGTTCCACTCCCCTTTCAATATCCGAGGCGATGAGGAGGGGGAGTGCGGCCAGAGATTGGAGGGAACGGAGGAAAGCGCGGACCTCTTCCCGTTTTCCACCGAAAACGATGAAGCCGCCGATGCCCTTCTCCACAAGCGCGGTTATTCTCGCGCGGTACTCCTCATTGCGGACCTCGTTCCCGTTCAGCCTGCCGATCACCAACTGGTAGAGTTTTTTTTCGAAGGTATCGGGTGCGGATATACGGCCGGTAGACATGGTAGAGAGTTTATCAGATCGGCGCAAAAGGAGACAACCGGAGTCCATCAAAGCCGTCATCCCGTCGAAAGCCGGGATCCAGAAGTCTTTAAAAGAACTGGATTCCGGCTCAGAGGACCTGCCGGAATGACAGCCAGGGTTTTAATGAGTTTGCCCTGCCCCCCGATTGCGCAAGGGAGCAGGAAAAAGTACAATACACTGTATCCTGCAGGTATTTTTTCAGGGAGGGGCCATGTGCGAATTCTGTACGCAGCACGGGGAAGGGAAAATCTGGTATAAAAACGCAGCCAATTTTTCCCGGGACCTCGCCGCCGACCTGGAGCGGCGGAAGTATATCGAAGGGTTCCTCGAAACCACCATCAGGGACGGCTTTGCCACCCTTGGCCGTCTTGAGGCCCTCTTCAGGAAGAAGGGCAGGCTTCCGGATTCCGTGGCGGGCAAGATGGAGGGGCGGGCAAAGGCGGAGCACTACGGGCAGGTCCTCCCCCTGGAAGAGGTGCGCGAGCTGGTCATGAAGGCGGAGACCGTCGTCCGCATGCCCTGCGCCTGCCGCTGGACGGCGCAGAAGAAAGAGAAGCGGTGCTGCTACGGCATCAGCTACAGCCCCGACGCGTGGTACAAAAGCATCGATATGCGCTATTTCGGAAAGCCGCCGGACGGAGGCCAGGAGTCCCTGGCGCGGGAGGAGGCGCTGCGCCAGATGGAAGAGATGGAGGAGCACGGCGCCGTCCACACCATCTGGACCATGATCACCCCCTTTATCGGGGCGGTCTGCAATTGTACAGCCCGGGACTGCATCGCCATGAAAACATTGTCGGGGATCAAGGTGGAGCTCATGGCCAGGGCCGAATACGCCGCAGTGGTGGACAGGGAGCTCTGCACCGGCTGCGGCCTCTGCGCCGAACGCTGTCAGTTCGATGCGATCTCGGGCGAGCGCGGGGAAGGCAGGGAGTACGCCTCAGTCAACCCCTTCAAATGCTTCGGCTGCGGCCTCTGCCGCAGGGCGTGCGTCTCCGGCGCCCTCTCGCTGAAACTACGCTGAAAAGCAGGGCAACAGGAGCGGCCTCAATCCCCGTAGCACACCCCGCTCTCTCCGAAACAGATCCCTATTTCCCTCGCCGTTTTGACGATGTCGTTGTCCACGGGTACGTTTTTCATATTGTCGATGGCGCTTTCGAGGGGCACCGCCCTCACCTCGGGAGGAGCAAGGGCCACCATCGTGCCGAAATTCCTCTCCTCCACCGCGCGCACCGCCGCGGCGCCGAAGCGGAGGGCCAGGAGGCGGTCAAAGGTAGTGGGGGAGCCGCCGCGCTGCAGATGGCCGAGGACCAGGGAGCGCGTATCCTTTCCCGTCCTCCGGGCGATCTCTCCCGCCACATACTCGCCGATGCCCCCGAGGACCACGTCCTGCCTTCCCAGCTCCCCTTTGCCCTTGTCGAGGGCGCGTCCGCCCTTCGGAGCGGCACCCTCCGCAACGACCACTATGGCGTAGTGCTGCCCGTGCAGTTCGCATTCCATGATATGATCGCACACCTTGTCGAGGTCGAAGGGAATCTCGGGAATGAGGATCACGTCCGCGGCGCCGGATACGCCGCTCTGCAGGGCGATCCAGCCGGCATGGCGCCCCATCACTTCAACCACCATAACGCGTTCGTGGGACTTGGCGGTGGAGTGCAGGCGGTCGATCGCCTCGGTAGCGATGCTCACCGCGGTGTCGAAACCGAAGGTGACCACCGTGGCCGCGAGGTCGTTGTCGATCGTCTTGGGGACCCCCACAACAGGAATGCCCTTTTTATAAAAATCGTAGGCGATCTTGAGACTCCCGTCTCCGCCCACCGCGATCAGGCAATCGAAGCGCAGGCGCCTGAAGTTTTCCGCCACCTTGTCCGATATGTCCCGGATCTCCGTCTCTCCGGCCATGTTGGTGATGGGCATGGAAAAGGGGTTCCCTTTGTTAGTAGTGCCGAGAATCGTGCCTCCCAGGCTCGAAATACGACGGACCTGGGCGGGCGACAGGGGTATGATCTCATCCGTATTCAGGAGCCCTGCATAGCCGTTCTTGATACCGTACACTTCCCAGTTCCTGTTATGCGAAGCCATCACCACCGCCTCAATGACCGCGTTGAGGCCGGGGGCGTCACCCCCTCCCGTGTTGATGGCAATCCTCATTCCCCTCTCCATGCTCTCTCCTTTCCCGCCCTTTCAGACCGGTCTTTTCGGACAGATACGCTCCCTTTTCGTCCCGCAATTATACCATAAAGGATGCAAGACGGAGAGAGAAGGGGAGACAAAAGAAGGGGAAATGATCAAGGACACGGCAGAAGGGCTTCGAGGAAATTTTTTCAGGCGTATTCCTGCAGGAGAACAAAAATTTTTCCCCGTTGAGCCAGCTTCCCCGACTCTTTCAGGTTCTTCATCGCCCTTGTAATGCTTACCCGGTGCGCTCCCACAAGGAAACTTAAATCCTCATGGGTAAGGGGAAACTGAATGATGACCGAGTTGCTGCTCCTCACCCCGTGTTCCTTTGCAACGCCGGCGAGTACCCCGAGGATCTTGTCTTCGAGGGAGGGTGAGGACAGGGTCTCCGCCCTGCTGGTGAGTAATTCGATACGGCGGGTCAGGTTCTTGATCACCTGGAGGCCTATGTTCGGATGCTGAAGCACAAGTTGCTCAAAAGCAGCTTTCGAGAAACCGCAGGCAAGGGACTCCTCCATGCAGACAGAGGTGAGAGGGTAGTCGAAATCCTCATTGAGCACCTGCTCCCCTATGAAGTCGCCCGCCTTGCGGATATCAAGGGTGAGCTCGTGCCCCTCCTTGCCGAACTTGCTCAGTTTTACGCGCCCGGATTTCAGCAGGAACATCTCGCGGGCGGGATCGCCCTCCATGAAGATGGTCTGCCCCTTCTTGTACTGCCTGCGGAGTGCGGCGCCGACCAGGGCCTCAATCTCCCGGGGGCTGAGATTCTCGAACATCCATAGATGTCCGATACAGACAGGGGAGATACCGGTATTCTTCCCGGCGATCTCTTCACATACGCACCCCATATTCCCTTCCCTCCTCGTGACCAAAAGAAACGGTATGCCATCGTACTCTCTTTTCTCCTCCTGCCCGGACAGCCGTAGATGACACCTATTTCACAAAAAAGTCGCAACGGGAGAGGCAAAGCAGGAGCGAATGCATGAAGCGAAAGAGCTGAAGCGTCTTGGCCGGCAATGAATACCTCTTTTCATGCGGATTGCTGGAGGAGGACCAGGTTCTTTCCCTGCAGGGCAAGCTTCCCCGACTCCTTCAGGTGCTTTAAGGCCCTCGTGATGCTTACCCGGTGCGCTCCCACAAGGAAACTGAGCTCTTCATGGGTAAGGGGAAACTGAATGACGACCGTATTGCTGTCCTTCACTCCATGCTCTTTCGCAACACTGCTGAGCACACCGATAATCTTCTCCTCGATGGTGGTGGAAGACATGGTCTCCGCACGGTTGGTCAGCCATTCGATACGGCGTGTCAGATTCTTGATCACCTGGAGGCCTATGTTCGGATGCTGCAGGACGAGCTTTTCGAAGGATTCCTTTGAAAAGCTGCACACAAAGGTATCCTCCATGCAGACGGAGGTGAGGGGATAGTCGAAATCATCATTGAGCACCTGCTCCCCGATAAAGTCGCCCGACTTGCGGATATCAAGGGTGAGCTCGTGCCCCTCTTTGGTGTGCTTAATCAGTTTGGTGCGGCCGTACTTCAGAAGGAACATCTCGCGGGCGGGATCGCCCTCCATGAAGATAGTCTGCCCCTTCTTGTACTGCCTGCGGAGAGAAGCTTCCGCCAGGGCTTTCAGCTCCGGCGAGCTGAGATGCTCAAAGACCCACAGGTGGCCGAAGTTGACAGGGGAAATAGAGGCGCTCTTCCGGGCGATCTCTTCACATAAAAAACCCATACATTTGCCCTCCTTCCTCCCGAGGTACCTTTATCGTTCAATTATACTCTATCTTCCCCATTTACGTGTCACCCGGAGGGGAAAGAGCGGGAAGGGATATTTATCCCTTGATGAAGACCTGAGCTATCCTCTTCCCTAAGTCGACCGCTGCCTGAACCGCATCCGCCTGCTCTTCGAACCTGCTGATTCCCACAGAGGCCACTGTCGCATCAGGTCCATTGAGCATCTTGAGGCCCGACATGGAGCAGGTATCCCCGTTGCCGCACTTCACACAGGGGACATTGCCCATCACCCGTACCGCTCCCTCGAAACGCATTCCCTCCTCCATCATGTAAAACATGACGGCATTCTTCGCCATATCGAAGGCAGGCGGCAGCCCGGCGGCTCCTTCGGGAACGGAAGTCGTAACAATGGCGCCCCCCGGCTTACCTGCCATGAGGCCCTTCAGGTGACGGAGCGGGTAGAGCCTCTCCAGGAAGGCTTTCGTACGTCCGTCGAGGCTCGAATAAGGGGTATAGCAGCCGACGATAAGCGCATCGGCCTCCCTCGCCTTCTCCGCAAGCAGAACCCCGTCATCCCCGATTACGCACCGGTTTGTCGTGATACATCCGAGACAGGCCCTGCACGGCTCCACGGAATAGTCGGAGAGCTTCAGAAACTCGGTCTCCATTCCCGTTGCCTCCAGTGCAGCTTTCAGCGCCCTGTCGGTATTGCTGTCAGCGATAGGGGATCCGGAAACACCCAGTACTTTCATCGATGTTACCTCCTTGCCGTTTCTTGATGTCTCAAGTATACGAACAGTGCAGGAAGAATATCAGTAACAATTGTTACAAAATCCGGAAAAGTTTCAGGGATTTCATCGAAATAGCTTCCCCTGCTTTCAAGTCCGCGGCAGTACAGAAAGCAAAAAGCACGGGCATTTCAACCTATCCCTGTCCCTTTTCCGGGTTCGACATAACAGATTCTCCCTGTGGTCTAGCTATAGACTCCATACTTTTTGGAGCAATCCACAATGTGCTTTGCATTCCAGAGGGGGGCATTGGGCGGATACTCGCAGCCCGTAGAGAGGATGAAGCCCCCTCCCTTTGCAAAGATATCGATCTCCGACTTCACCTCTTCCTCTATCTCCTCGGGGGTCCCCATCATGGCAACCGGTCCGGGCGGCACCCACCCGATCGAGGCGATCTTGCCCCACTTCTCCTTCTGCTCCTCCCAGCTCGAAACATCATCGGCTACATACGCATGGGAGATGGTCGTCGGATTAGCCCACTTCTCGCTCAGGTCAAAATAGATCCCGTTTCCGCAGTTGTGCAACGCGACAATAGCTCCCGCTCCCCGGATCGCATCGCAGATCTTCTTCAGAGAGTCGCCCTCGAACTTCTCCCACAGGTCCTTGCTCAGAATGCTCTGCGAGCAGTAGAGATGGTCCACGCAGACCGCATGGGCTCCCGCCTCAGCCTGGGCCTTCGCATAGTCGATCAGCACTTCGTCCATCACCTCAATGGCCCCCAGCACCTCGTCAGGGTACTCCATCAGGTCCATAAAGAAGTTCTCCGGTCCCCGCATCATGCTCAGCGTCCCGATCGACCCGTACACAAAGCCCACCAGAGCGTGCGTGCCCCCGATCTCCTTGCTCAGTCCTGCCGTCAGGTCAATGACCGTCTTCATCCTGCCGGTCTTCCGCGGGTTGATCCTCTCGATCTTCTTATAGTCCTGCGGTCCCGTAATAAAGGGCTTCTCGTAGTTCGGATGCGCCGTGTTCATCTCCGGATACAGGATCTCGGTCCCAAAGGCTTCCGCCTCCACCGAAAGGTCAACGAGCATGACTACGCCATCATGCCCCAGCAGCTTCGTGGCATCCACATGCCCCCGCACCATCGCCTCGACGTTGCCGCCCTGCGCCCATTCCGCATAGGTGAGTCCCGCCACTCTATGTGAGGCTCCGCATACCAGAGGCGCCACCGGCACCCTGTCCGCCTCCTTGTGCTGTAAGGCGGTCGCTACCCGCACCAACCCGCTCATCTCATCTTTCATTGCCATTGTTAAACCTCCCTGGTTCGTTTTTTCCTTGGTCCTTCGGGTTCGGTCCCCTCTCCTTCAGACCTCCCCCCTTCCCTTTCAGTCAACCAGCAAGAGACTCGTCCAGACGATTTCCTTCTTCGGAGGAGCACGGCACCCGTTCCTGAGCGACAGGGGCTCCCGCTTTCCCCCGACAGTTCACCTCCCTTCTTTTCTCCTTTGCTCCCATTGTATACTTCCACTCCACCTCCTGTCAGTAGCGTCTGCTACAAGTCAGGCGCTGTTTTCCCTCCCCCTATTCACCTTCGTCGCCACCCTTTTCATGGAGCGACCTGTCATAGAGCTCTTTCCTGCTGAGTCCGTACTCCTCTGCAATCTGCTTTACCGCCTCCTTCCGGCCCTTTCCCCTTCTCATCAGGGCGCGGATCTCTCCGAGTGCCTCTTCCATGCCCGCGCTCTCCTTTTTTCTGCCCTCCACGACGATTACATACTCTCCCGCAAGAACGCCAGCCTCAAGCGAGGCGATGATCCCGGTCAGTGCTCCGCGCACCACCGTCTCGTGCATTTTCGTAATTTCCTTCGCCACGACCGCGGGTCTCTCCCCAAGGACCGCCCTCATGTCCTCCAGAGTAGCGAGCAGGCGGTGGGGGGCCTCATAAAAGACGAGGGTCCTGGGCTCCAGCATGATGTCACGGAGTTTTTTCTGCCTCTGGACGGTCTTCGGCGGCAGGAAACCGAAAAAGGTGAACTCCTCGGTGGAGAGGCCCGAGACCGAAAGGGCGGCCACGAAGGCGGAGGGGCCGGGGATGGGAACGACGACGATGCCCTCTTCGATCGCCCTCCGTATCAAGACCGCGCCGGGATCGGAAATGCCGGGGGTGCCGGCATCGGAGACAAGGGCAACGGACTGCCCGGAGAGGAGCCGCCGGAGGATCTCGTCAGCTCTTATTTTTTCTTTTTCAGACCAGTAGCTTATGATTGGCTTCGCCACGCCGTAGCGGTGCAGGAGCTTGAGGGAGTGGCGGGTGTCCTCGGCGGCAATGAGATCCACCTCCTTCAGGACCCGGAGCGCCCTGAGGGTAATGTCCTCGAGATTGCCTATGGGGGTGGAAACGATGTAGAGGGTGCCGGACACTCCTGCTCGCTTTCCGTTCAACGGGGCGGCTTACGGCAGGGGGCAGCCGGGGACGCTCTTGCCGGTAAAGGAGCCCTTGAAGCACATCAGCCACCGGATATGGCTCTTCTCCTCGTTGATGATCTCGTCCACCAGGTCCTTTTCCTCGACCACGTCCCGCAGGCCGTAGAAATAAAGAAGGGTCTCCTTTTCGAAGCCGACGGCGAAGTTGACGGCATCCTCTACGGTCCGTATCCCGTCCATGGAAGGGAGGGACTTGTTTTTGCCGAGAAAAAACTCCGATTCCACAACGGCCCTCATGTACTGGGACACTTCATCCCAGCCCTCGGGCTCGCCCTCCCCGATCAGGTCCTTGAGCTCGGTGAAGGTCTTCTCGTGCCGCACCTCTTTCTCCGCAAGCGTAGAAAAAAGCTTCGCCATGCCGGGGTCCTTGTCCTCGAATCTCCCGGTCATCATGGTATAGAACTGATACCCAAGCTTTTCAGTCTGCACCGCCTGCTCCAGGACCTCTCTTATAGAAAATTTCTCCATGCGCGCCTCCATCGATGAAGTGAAGTGGGAACTGAATTAGTTTGTGATATTACTCCACTTTCAACAGTTTTCTCAAGCGGGCGTCCGCCCGTACCACGTCATCAACACTGTCGCCGGAAAGGTCCCAGGAATACTCCCCCTTCGCACCCCGGTGGAGCTTGATCCGCACCGGCTTTTTCGGCTTTACCCGCTGGATTTCAGGATTTTTGACGAAGTGAAAAGCCTGCGGCGTCCCCGGCTGCGTGTCCGCACCAAGGACTTCCCCGGCCGATGCCAACAAGAAAAGGACCAGGAACCGCGCTGCAGCGGCCCGGAGAGACCCTGCGGGACGGCGGGACCGCGCGCGCATGACGTTTTCCTTCATGGTTTTCCTCCTCAGTGATCCTTTCCTCCGGCCTGCGGCCCACCCTCCACTGCCATGCTACCCGCTTCTGTACCGGTTCGTGATGGGAAACCTTCTGTCCCGTCCGAAAGCGCGGGGGGTGATCTTCACTCCGGGAGGGGCCTGCCGTCTCTTGTATTCGCTCAGATCCACCATCCTGATGACCTGCCTGGCGCGCTCTTCGTCCCCGCCGAGGGCGACGATCTCGTCGAACGCCTTGTCCTCTTCGATATATGCCTTCAGAAGGGGATCGAGCATGTCGTACGGCGGCAGACTGTCGGTGTCCTTCTGGTCGCGCCGCAGCTCGGCAGTGGGCTCTTTCACCAGAACGCGGGCGGGGATGATCGGACGCCCTGCCCTTCCGTTTCTTTCTCTGCACAGTGAATAGACAAGCGTTTTCGGCACATCTTTTATCACCGCAAAGCCGCCGGCCATGTCCCCGTAAAGGGTCGCATAGCCCACGCTCATTTCGGACTTGTTTCCCGTGGTAAGGACGAGCCAGCCGAACTTGTTGGAGAGGGCCATAAGGATCGTGCCCCGTATCCGCGCCTGGAGGTTCTCTTCGGTGGCGTCGGGGGGAAGGTCCCCGAACACGGGGCGCAGCATTTCGGTATATTTTTCAAAGGCCCCGGCGATGGGCACCTCGGTCAGGCGGATGCCGAGGTTCCGCGCCAGCTCCTCAGCATCCTCCCTGCTCTCCCGTGAGGTGAAGGGGGAGGGCATGAAGACGCCCGTGACATTCTCCTTTCCGATCGCGTCCGCCGCGATGGCGGCCACCAGCGCGGAGTCGATCCCGCCGCTCACACCGATGCAGACCTGCCTGAACCCGTTCTTCCGGACGTAGTCCCTCGTCCCCAGGACAAGGGCATTGTACACCTCCTCTTCAAAGAGACAGGGAGAGAAGCACGAGATGTCCCGAGGGGGGAGGGGCTGCCGGACCCCGGGGCAGCCGGGTGCACGGGCAAGGGGGATCTCCTCCACGCCCTCCCTTTTCAGGGCTTTTGTCTGCTGTCTCCTGCGCGGATCGTGAAGCCTCTTCATGAATACCGCTTCCAGGTCCAGGTCCACGATGAGCATATCCTCTTCAAACCTCTTGCCGGCAGCCAGAAAGTCCCCGTTCTGGTCCACCACCAGGCTGTGGCCGTCGAAGACGAGTTCGTCCTGGCCGCCCACCGTATTCAGGTAGGCAATCGCCACGCTGTTGTCATAGGCCCTGGTGGACAGCATCCTCTCCCTGAACCCGGACTTCCCGATATGGTACGGCGAGGCGTTGATGTTGATGATAAGCTCGGCCCCCGCCAGCGCCTGGACCGCGGTGGGTCCTTCCGGATACCATATGTCCTCGCAGATATTGAAGCCGAAAAGAACGTCGCCCATCCGGTACACCGGACAGCGCGCCCCCGATTGAAAGTAGCGGTTCTCGTCGAAGACGCTGTAATTGGGGAGATGAATTTTGTGGTATCTGTCGATGATGCGCCTGTTGTGGATGAGGGCGGCTGCATTGAAAATATCGTCCCTCCTGTCCACGAAGCCCACGATTACGAGGAAGTCCTCCACCTTTTCGCGTATCGAGTCCAGGGCGTCGAGGTTGTCGTTGATGAACTGCGGCTTCAGGAGCAGGTCTTCCGGAGGGTAGCCGGTCACCGCAAGCTCGGGAAAAGCGATGATATCAGGCCGGTGGCGCGACGCGGTTTCGATACATTCCGTCATTTTTGCCACGTTTCCGGAGAGATCACCCACGGTAGGGTTGATCTGGCACAGGGCGATTCTGACCGTTTTCATGTTCTGATTGTACTGGGGAATACAACGCTTTGTAAAGGTTGCGGCATTTTTTAGTTGCACAAAAAAACAGCCGCGGCGGTATAATTTCACCATGTGGAATGTACGGATGCGCGCATCAAAAAGGCGTTCCGGGGCCGCCCCCGAACGCACCGCTGCATCGTCCTCTTCAGAAGGCGAAATGCATATTTCGGGGGCGGAGGGGCTGTATGCACGGGAGGAGATAGCGGAGATCGTCAGTGAATACGCTCTCAGGGCGCTGTACCACCCGCGGGGAGAGCCCGACACCATTATCGTAACCGTGGAACGAATATCTCAGGAGCCTGCAGAAGCGCCCCTTCTTCCCCTCGAAACGCTCCCCTGTGCCTCCCCCGGCGAGGCGCGGGAGACCCTTCTTAGGGAGCTGGCCCCCCTCGGCGTCTCCGCGCGGGCTTTCGCCTGCGCCTGGAGGATTCTGCACGCCGGAAAGACGATGCGCGGCGCCGCCCTCGTCGGCGCGGAAACAGGCAGGCGGAGGGAGCCGGACCGGGCACGGGGCGTACGGGTCTCCCGCCTCGGCATCGAGCGGACCGCGGAGCGGCGGCTGAGGCGGCGTCTCGCCCGGCTGGGCATCAACACGCCGACCGTGAGAGAGGCCCTTGTCCTCGCCTCGAAGGTGGCGTCCCACCCGGACGTCCTGGCGGAGCTCTGCATCTCCGACGATCCCGGCTATACCACCGGCTACGTCGCTTCGCGCGCAACAGGCTACCGGAGGGTCCCGCAGTGCAAGCTCCCCGGAGAGCTGCACGGGGGCAGGGTCTTCTTCATCAGGGAAGGGGCCTCTGTCGGGGGGCTCATTGCCTATTTGGAGAAAAAACCTGTTATCATAGGGAGCGCGGAAAGCGCACCCTCATCGGGCAGCGGACCCCTGAACATCCGCATCCCCGCGTCGTGCAAAGGGCCGCTGCACACCACAAGCCGGAAGAAGGGAAACAGCGAAGGGAGGAGCAGATGAAGACGCTTATAGGGGCAGCAGGGATCGTGGCGGTGCTGGCAATCGTGCTTCCATTGTCGGTCCGGGCCGAAGTGAAGACCTTCGAGGCGGAAGGCGGCTATGTTCTCGGCGAGAACGACAGCAGGTCCGAGGCCCGCCGCATCGCGGCTCTCGAAGCGAAAAGAAAAGCCGTCGAAGCGGCAGACGCCTATGTTGAAAGCCTCCCCGAAATGCGGGACATGCCCCTCTCCCGTGCAGAGGCGAGGGCGTACACCGTCGGGCTGCTCGAGGCTCAAGTGATTGAGGAAGAGACGCGGGGGACCTCCCAGCGTCCCGAAGTCCATGCGAAGGCACGGGTCAAAGTCGATGCCGCTCTCCTGGTGGAGCAGATCAGGCGTCTCCGGGAGAGCGAGGAGACGGGCAGGCAGCTCCAGGCTGCCCTGAAAGAGAGCGAGGAGCTCAAGAGGGACAGAGAGCGCCTGCTCGACGATCTGGCGCGGGAAAAGGACAACGTACGGATTGACGAAATACGCAAAAAGCTCGACACCCTCCTCTCCCGGGAAGAGGCGAACGAGGAGATGAAGAAGGTGTGGAAGGTCCTTGCGAAGACCGATCTTTCCGGGTTTGAAAAAGAGGGGGGAAGAGTCTCTCTGAAAGAACTGGACGAAGCAGCAGCGGTGCTCGAAAAGACCGCCCCGAACACCCCCGATTCGCCGCGAGCGCATCTGCTCCTTGCCCATATTTATTTCATGGCGGGCGACAGGCCACGGGCGGAACGCGAACTGCGGGACGCCGTACGGGTCGCTCCTGACAATCCCCTGGCGCATATCCGACTTGGGCAGTTTCTGCGGCTGAGCAGCAGGTTTGCCGAGGCGGTGCGGGAATTCAGGATCGCTCTGCGCCTGAGGCCTGGGGACCCGCGCGCATTGTTCCATCTGGGGATGACCCACAAGGCAGCCCGCGACTGCATCGGCGCCGTGGACTATCTCGAAAGATTTTTACGGGAGGCGAGAGGAAGCGACGCGCTTCCCCCGGGAATGAGAGCCGATGCGGTACAGGCGGTGGAGGACTGCAGGGGCGAGAGGAGACCTCCCCGAGAGTCGTGGTGAAAGAAATTGTCGTTATCGGCAACCCCGTAGCAGGCGGAGGAGCAGCACGAAAAAAGATACAGGAAGCGGTACGGATCCTTCAGGCGCAGGGCGGCAACGTCCGGCTTCTCCTTACAAAGAGGAGAGAGGACGCGGTCTCCTTCGCCCGCACGGTCGCCGAAGAGGAGGGGCGGGCGCGCCTGCTTTCCTCCGTCCGGCAGACTGCGGAGGACCGCCCGTTACCGCTGGTTATTGCGGCGGGAGGCGACGGCACCTATAATGAAGTGGCGAACGGACTCGCCCTCACCCCTGTTCCCATGGCGATTCTCCCCCTGGGGACCACCTCTGTCCTCGCCCGTGAGCTCGGCGTCCCCTTTGACCTCGGCAGGGCGCTGGAGTGCGCCCTGAACGGAGAAATCGCCACTGTCCACCTGGGCAGGGTCTCTTTCGGCAGCCCGGCGCTGCCGCCCGAAAACCGGAGCGGGCGCGGAGAAGAGACACCGCACGCTTCGCTCCGCCGGACCCGCTACTTCCTCCTCATGGCAGGGGCCGGCTTCGACGGCGAGGTCATTTTCGGGGTAGACGAGGGGCTCAAAAAACATCTCAGAAAAGGCGCCTATCTCCTGAGCGGACTGCGCACCCTTTCCCGGTATGCTCCCCGCCCGCTCATGGTGCGGGCGCGCCCTTTGCCCCCTCCCTCCGCTTCGGGCGCCCTTCCGCTGCCCGGCGCACGGCAGGAAAGGGCGATCTCCGCCTACGCAGTCATTGTCGGAAAATCCGCGCGGTACGGAGGGGATTTCACGGTCACTCCGGATGTCTCTCTCTCCGCTCCCTGGCTCTCCATCTTCGCCACGCACGGCAGGAGGCGGCGGGACCTTTTCCGGTACGTTCTCAGAGTGGTCTTGGGGAGGGGCGCGCACCCGGGCCTGCGTGATGTCAGCCGCTTCAGGACGGAGGAGATCTCTATCAGCGGCGAGGCGCATGTCCAGATCGATGGGGATTACGGAGGGACGACCCCTGTTACGATAGGGATCGAAAAGGCGGCCCTGAAGCTGATGGTGCCCAAACAGTAGGCGGAAAAAGGCCCGCCTTTTCTATCTGGCATTATTTACATAGTATTTTTATTTTATTAATCAAATAGTTATGTTTTGACCCCCTGGCAACTCGCTACTTTTTATTGAATCCTCCAGCGCTCCCTTTCGGGAGTCATCACCAAAACAGCTGACAAATCAAGGCTTTTCGAGCAGCCACCCCTCGGGCATGCTATTTGCTGTTACCGGTGCATGAACACGCACTCAAATGTAGTCGGCAAAAACATTAAAAGATTTCGGCTGCGCTCCCTTCTTACGCAGAATGGCCTGGCCCGTCTGAGCGGGCTCTCCCAGGGGTACCTGAACCAGTTGGAGAGCGGGAAAAGAAAGTATAACCAGAAATCCCTGGAGACCCTCTCGCAGGCCTTGGGAATCCCTGTCATCGAATTTTTCAGGGGGTCAGAATACCCCTTCCTGCCGGAAGACCCCGTGGAGAGCGGACATCCCCGCAGGAAGCGCACGCTGAGAAAAGAACTTCTGGACCTGCTTGAGGAGCTCCCCACCCCGATTGCCGCGCATTACCTCGCACTTCTGAGAATGGAGAAAAGTTTGCTCGACAGACAGGACGCCGCTCCAGAGGAGAGCAAGCAAGCCGACCCTGCACACGGACGGCCGGTAGGAAAAAGAGAAGGGCACCTGCCGTAGCCGCAAGTGCCCTTCTCTTTACACCGCAAAGAGTTTTTTACTATTCAGCAGAACCGGCGGCGGAAGCGTAAAATGCCTCTTCCTTTAGCAACCTCTCCCAATAGGCATCGACCTGCGCCTGGGCCTGCTGGAGCAGGTACTCGTTTTCCGGCGCAAAGAGATGTTTGAATCTTCCCTGGGGTTTCAGGAACTCCACGAGAGGCTTCTTCTCTTTGGGCTTCACCGTCACCTTCGTCGCTCCGTTTTCGATCTCGAAGAGGGGCCAGTAGCAGGTCTCCACCGCAATCCTGCTGAGTAGGATTGCGTCATCCGTCCCTGACCTCCATCCCCTGTTGCACGGGGCGATAACATTCATGAACTTCGGCCCCGGCGTTTCGAGGGCCTTCCTCACTTTCTTCATCAAGTCGGACCAGTGGCTCGGAGAGGCCTGGGCGACATAGGGGATTCCGTGCGCCGCCATGATCTTGGTCAGGTCTTTCCTGTGCTGCAGTTTTCCCGGAATGGCGCTCCCCGCAGGACAGGTGGTGGTGTCCGCTCCGAAGGGGGTCGCGCTGGAGCGCTGGATACCGGTATTCATATAGGCCCCGTTATCATAGCAGATATAGAGCATGTCATGGCCGCGCTCCATGGCACCCGAAAGGCTCTGGAAGCCTATATCGTAGGTGCCGCCGTCGCCGCCGAAGGCGATGAACTTGATGTCCTTGTCGATCTTGCCCTGCTTCTTCAGGGAACGGTACATCGTCTCCACGCCGGAGATCGTGGCGGCGGCGTTCTCGAACGCATTGTGGATCCAGGGAATCTTCCACGCAGTGTACTCTGAAATGCAGGTGGAGACCTCAAGGCAGCCGGTGGCATTGGCGGCGATCACGGGCTGTTCGGCCGCCAGCAGCGCCATCTTCACCACGATGGGCGCGCCGCAGCCGGAACACATGCGATGACCACCCGTCAGCAGCATCTCCTTCTTCGAAAGTTCTTTCAAGTTCAGTGGTGTCGCCATGTTATTCCCTCACTCCTATATATTCTTTGAAGGTTTTTACCTGTCCTGTTTTTGCAATTTCGGCAAGCTCACCGATCGCCTGCTCCGCATGCTCCGGCAGATAGTCCCTTCCGCCGAGGCCATAGATTTTATTCACCATGACCGGCTTCTCCCTGTAGGGGAAGAGGCTCGAGGCGATATCCATGAAGAGGGGACCGTAGGAAGCGCCGAAGGCGTCGGCCCTGTCCAGCACGCAGACGGCCTTCAGGTGTTTCAGTGCCTCGCCCACTTCCTCGTAGGGGAAGGGCCTGAAGAGCCGGGGCTTGAGGAGCCCGACCTTTATGCCTTTGTCCCTGAACGCATCGACGGCATCCTTGGTGGTGCCCGCCGCCGAGTTCAGGATGACGATCCCGATCTCCGCATCGTCCAGCCGGTACGTCTCGAAAAGTCCGTACTTCCTGCCGGAAATCTTCTCGAAATCCTTCGCTACATCAAGCACGACTCCCTTGACCCGCGACATGACGTCGGCATGGGCCCTCCTGTATTCCATGTAATAGTCGGTGAGGATCAGGGGGCCGTAGCTCACGGGATGCTCTATATCGAGGAGAGGGTTTACGCTATTGAACTCTCCCACGAAATTCTTTACCGCCTCGTCGTCCAGGTACTCCATCCTCTCGATGGAATGGCTGATGATGAAACCGTCCATACAGACCATGGCCGGGAGTCTGAGGTCCATATGCTCCGCGATGCGGAACGACTGGATCAGGTTGTCGTATGCTTCCTGCGCATTCTCGGACCAGAGCTGTATCCAGCCGCAGTCGCGCGCGCCCATTCCGTCGGAATGATCGCCATGGATGTTGAGAGGAGCGGACATCGCCCTGTTCACCAGGGCCAGGATAATAGGAAGACGGGTTCCCGAAGCAATGAACAGCTCCTCCCACATGAGTGCAAGGCCTTGTGCCGAGGTAGAAGTTGCAACCCTGCCCCCTGCGGCGGACGCCCCTATGCAGGCGCTCATCGCGCTGTGCTCGCTCTCTACGAGGATCATTTCGGTCTTTGCCTTACCGTTCGATACAAAAGCGGTGAATCTCTGCATGATTTCCGTCGCGGGAGTAATAGGATATGCAGCGCTGACATCGGGGTTCACCTGGCGCAACGCCTCGGCAACCGCCTCATTTCCCGTAACCGCTACGATCTTTCCGGATTTCTGGCCCATTATCTCCCCTCCTCTTCCATTACGATCGCCTTGTTGCCCTTCTTCCCGGGGCACTCGAGGGCGCAGATCCCGCAGCCCTTACAGTAATCGTAGTTAAAATCGCCTCGTTTGCCATCCTTGACGTTAATCGCCATGTCGGGGCAATAGGCCCAGCAGAACATGCACTGGATGCAATTTTCTTCTATCCATCTCGGTTTGAACGCCCTCCATGAGCCTGTCTTGAATTTCAGGGCGCTTCCGGGTTCGGTCACTACCGCGCCGGGCTTCAATTCTTTCCATCCCTTCAGTTTCATCCTTCCCTTACCTCCTCGTATCCTCTCCGCGCGGCTTCGAGATTACCGTCTATTATCTTCTGGGAAAACTTCTTCCCGAAACTTTTCTTCACGTCCTCCAGGATCTGTTCGAGACTGATGAGGCCCGACACCTTTGCCAGCACCCCGACCAGGGGGGAGTTGGGCATGGGCCTACCGAAGCAGTCGATGGCAATCCTCGTCGCGTCCACAGTGAAAACCTTCTGCGTCGGCTTGGCCCGGATCTTCTCCCGGATCTCCTTCGGGTCTTTCGCAGTATTGACAATGAAAGCCGCATCGTCGGGCGCTCCGTCCGCCACGTTTATCGCGTCAAGCAGCGTGGCGTCCGCCACCGCCACGATATTCGGCTTCAAAACAGGACAGTGCATCCTGAGCTCCCGGGAGCTCACCCTGTTATACGCCCGCAGGGGTGCACCCGACCTTTCAGGCCCGTACTCGGGGAAGGCCTGAACATACCTCCCTCCGCTCAAACAGGCGTCGGCGAATACTTTTGCAGCCGTCACCGTGCCCTGGCCGCCGCGTCCATGCCATCTGATTTCTACCATTTCAGACATTTATATCCCTCCTGATCGAATTTTGCATGCGAAAAGCACAAGAAAACACCAATCTTTATAGAGTAACCAATGATCCTCTTGTTTTTCAACAACGCCGGACTCCCGATCGGGAGAGCAGGGTGCGTGGCGGACACATTCCTAGGAGCCGGCCCCGGCAGAAGATATCCCGCCCGCACGCCCTACTGGGCGGCGGGGGAGATGACCGCTTTGAGCGCTTCGATATCCTTTATTACGATCTTGCCGGATTCATCCGCGACAAGACCTGCCTTCTTGAACCTGCTCATCACTCTGATAGTCGTCTCTACCGTGGTGCCGACCATTTCCGCAATGTCCTGCTTGGTAAGGCGCATGTTGATCACCGCATCCCTCTGGTTGAGCTGATTACCTGATTTATCGGCCGATTTGTCGGCGGACTTGTCGGCCAGCTTTACCAGGAGCGCTGCGATCCTCGCCTCCACCCTCTCAAGGGCGATGTTCTTGAGAGTATCGTGGAACTCCCTGATCCTGTTCCCGAGACTCGAGGTGATATCGTACATTATGTGCGGAAACCTGTCTATGATCTTAAGCAGGTTGACACGGGAAATCTTTATGATTTCGCTGTCCTCCATGGCGATGGCGTTGGCTGGATAGGGAAAGCCCTTCAGCACCGCAAATCCACCGAAGAAGTCCTGGGCGGAAATGAGCTCCAGGATTATTTCCCTGCCGTCGTGGGACAATTTGGTAATCTTTACCTTCCCGCTGACGAGGAGATAAAACCAGTCGGGAGAATCGCCCTCTGCGAAAATATCCTCTTTTTTCTTGTACTTGCCCGGAATGACATACGCCTGGATCTCCCTGATCTCTTCGTCGTTGAGAGTGGAGAAGACGGGGAGTTTTTTCAGTTCCTTTATGTCGTAGCTCATCGTGCCGGTATCGCGCTCCCTTTCGTGATCGGTGCCCTCGGCAAACATACCTCAGCTCGTCGCCCTATTGTACCACACTAAAAGGGGAAATATACGAGTCGTGCCGTCGGATCCGGGGCAGACGCAGCAAAAGGGAGATGCGGAACGAAGCACTCTTAAGGGGATGCGCTCCTGTCGGTTGCGGTGATGCGTCTGCCCTGTTGTCAGATATCTTTACAGAAAGGGCTCTCCACCTTTTCTTTGCCCATTTCGTCGTCGGATTTCTTTACATGCCGGGAATGTTAGAGATAATTTCATGTTTTTACAGAGTGTTATGAATGGCATACTAAATGCATACTCTCCAGACACACACCAGCTTCACTCTACGCTGCGGGGGGAAGAGAAAATGAGGAGAAGAAGAAAGCAGAAGGCGCGCAACGCGCGGAACCTCTTGTTTCTTTTGGCGAGTGCAGCCCTTATTGCCTATGCGGGGTTTCAGGCATACGATCTGTTTTCCAACGGCATTCCCTCGGCAGCCGACAAGGAAACCGTCATTCGCGAACTGCCCGTTTCGCCCTTCCCCTCTCCAGGAGGCACAGTGACACTACCCGCCTCCCTGCAGGGCGAAGCACCTCCGCTCTCCTCTTTTCGGGCCGTGGAAGAAAGCTATGGCGAAGAAGCCCTCACCGGCTTCTTTCTCTCAGGGCTCCGGGTGGATACCGCAGCAGACTATCAAGGGAGGGCCCCGGGCAGCGATACCGTCGAAAGCGCTTGCTGCAAGGGTTCGGAAGACCAGCCCTCCTTTCTGACCGCCATTGCAGCGGCGGGAGAGGCGCTCTCCGCCCCCGTCGGCAGGGAAGAAAAATAGAGGTGCCGCTCAGGGCTCCGCTTCGCCCTCGCTCTCTCCTTTCGAGGAAGACGGCAGATTTGAATCATCTCAGGATTCGATCTAGACTATTGCTAGAAGGGGAAAGTGCGTGAAAAGGCCGCGCCGCGGTAGGAACCTCAAAAAAGGAGGGAAAGGATGTTTGCCGTACACAACATAAACAGCTATTGCGACTTTCTCTTTAACGAGTTGAACGACGTGAAGCAGAAGGTGGAGAGCGCCGTAAAAAAAGCGGATGACCTTTCTTCCGAAGAGAGGGATATGCTTTCAAAGGACAATCTCCTCTCCGACCTGAAAGACCTGGCGGACACGATAGGCTCAAAGCTGGAAACCATCGGAAGAGTCTGTCCGAGAGTTGAAGAGGGGCGGTCTGCCGAAATTCGTCCCGAAGCAGCTCCTTACGCCGGAACCCCCCTGTGAGAAAGAGAACCTTACTGATCAGAAGGGCGGACGGAAATCCGCCCTTTTTTATGGCGTGAGGAGTGCGGATGCTCATGCACTGAGCAGGACAAACGCCTCCGCATCGGTGAGAGCGCATCCAGGGATGTCGTGCAGGGCATACGGAAGATCGTTGCCTCCTGCCGGGGGGTGCAGCATGTAAACGAGGTGCTTACTATGCACATGGGGCCGGACTTCATCCTGGCGAATATCAGCGTCGACTTTGTCGATTCCCTCTCCTCCGCAGAGGTCGAGGCGGCCGTGGCGCGGCTCGACAGGGAGATCAAGCAGGCGCATCCCTCCGTAAAGCGCATATTCATTGAGGCTGAAGCCCGGCGAGACAGGGACCGGTAATGAAACAGCGCAGCATGCCGCGGCAACGCCGCGACATTCACGTTCTTAGCGGGCAGAAAAAAATCAGACCTGTGGTTCTCCGGTGTGGAGGGGGGAAATGGTCGGGGCGATCCGATTCGAACGGACGACCTCTCGCACCCCAAGCGAGTGCGCTATCCAGGCTGCGCTACGCCCCGAAATAGTGATGCAATAAATCCCTAAGCCTTGATTTTACCATATTCAGCACTGCTTCGGCATCGTTTTCAGGCTCTTTTTTTTCGTGCTCCGGCTTTTGTTCCGCTGCGAGGGCCGTTTTCTGCACCTCCGCAGCCTCGCCGAACCTGCGTCGTACTCCACCGATGGTGTATTGCTCTTCGTAGAGGAGACGCTTGATCTCACCGATCAGATCAATATCGCTCTTTGTGTAAATGCGTTGTCCCGACTTGCTCTTCCGCGGATTGAGAAAGGGGAATTCCGTCTCCCAGTATCGTAGCACATATGATTCCACGCCGACAAGCCTGCTGACTTCCCCTATTTTATAAAAGAGCTTTTCAGGAAAAAGCCGCTGCGGCTGGGGTGGCTTGTATGCATCGTGCATTCTTAACAGACGGGGCGTCCAAGGACCGATGCCCGGAACTACAGTCCTCCGGGGTACCCCTCCCCTTACATTTTTTCGACAACTTCCTTGAGCTGGTCGCTGGCCTTGAAAGTGATCACCCGGCGGGGCGTGATCTCCACCTCTTCCTTCGTCTTGGGGTTCCTCCCTATCCGTGCATTCTTCTTCCTTACATTGAAGGTGCCGAACCCGGAAACCTTGATGGATTCACCCGCTATCAACGTCTGTTTGATGGAATCGAAAACGGTCTCTACGATATTCTGAGCCTCGTTCCGGGGAAGCCCTACTTTTTCGAAAACGTAATTTACGATATCGGCCTTTGTCATAGGTTACCTCGCTTTTTTAGTCTTCCCTACGCAGTAACGACCCTTTCCGCTGAAAGCCATTATTGTTAATTTTATATTACTCTCTTCCCCAATTGTCAAGTATTTTCAGGCGATTTCGTCAGGACAGCCCGTTTCGGGCGGCAGGGGAGGCGCAGATCCTCCTGCGCGGGCGGCCTCCCCGGACACCCGCGCTCCGGGTCCGCCGGCGACGCTCTCACTTTGTTTGACTATTACCCTTCTTTCTGTTATGGTATAAGAATACGTTTACCCTATCATTTAAAGAGGCTTGGAAACCATGAGAGCAAAGGATAAAGCAAAACCCGAGAAGGCGCTCTCCGAAAGAGAGAAGAGGCTTCAGGAGATACGGAAAAAACTGACCGAGCAGCGGGAAAGTCTGCTTTCCGGTGCAGGCATCGCGCTGAACGCCCTGCCGGATGAAACCATCTTCCCTGAACTTGGGGATCAGGCCTCTGCCGAGATCGACAGGAACTTCATGCTCCGGCTCAAGGGGCGGGAGAGAAAACTGCTCAAGAAGATCGACGAGGCCATCGAGAAGATCGACAGCGGCACCTACGGGACCTGCGAGAGCTGCGGCGAGGAGATCAACATAAAGAGACTCGAGGCGCGCCCCGTCACCGCCCTCTGCATCGAATGCAAGACCGAGCAGGAAGAGTAAGAGAAACTGCGGTAACGGTAGGCGCCGCCGGTCCCGCTCCCGGGCCGGAGGCCGAAAACGAAGCAGAAAAAAGACGCAAAGAGCTCCCTTCCGCTTTCCTCATTCGTTTCCCGTCACTTCAAACGCCTCTTTCAGCGATTCTCCGAGCAGATTGAAGCAGAAAGCCGTCACCGAAATCGCCATCCCCGGGAAGAACACCATCCATGCAGAGGACAGGACGTAGGCCCTATTCGCACTGACCATCGCTCCCCAGGTGGGGGCGGGAGGCTGCGCTCCGAGCCCCAGGAAGCTGAGGGTCGCTTCCGTAAGCAGAAAACCGCCCATCTTGATTCCCATCATGACAAGGCCGAGGGGAAGGCAAAGCGGTGCGATATGCCGGAAAAGAATCCGCGCATCGCTGCATCCCACCGCCCGGGCCGCATCGACGAAGGGCATGTCTTTAAGGGTGAGCACATGCCCCCTGACGAGCCGCGCAAAAGAGGTCCAGCCCACCGCCGACAGGGCGATCATTACCGTATAAATACCCGGCGGCAGCACCACCGAAAGGGCGATGGCGAGAAGGAGAGACGGAAACGAGAGGATGAAGTCCACTGCGGACATCATGAAAACGTCGTATTTCCCTCCCCAGTACCCCGCTGTCAGTCCCACGGCAAAACCGATGACGGCGGAGAGCAGGGCTGCCGCGAGGGAGACGCCGATGGAGATCTTCCCCCCGTGAACGACCCGGGATAGGATGTCCCGCCCCTTGCTGTCCGTGCCGAAGGGATGCTCCCGCGAGGGAGGCTGTCTCAGGCTCCCGAGATCGATGCGGTTGGGGTCCGGAAGGGGGAGCAGGGGCGCAAGCAGGGAGAGAAGGAAAAAGAAGAGCACGACCGCCAGCGCTATTTTACCTGTCTTTGCCATGCAGCCTCACCCGCGGGTCGAGAAGGTGATACAACAGGTCGGTGGCCAGGTTGATCAGCACGAAGACGACGGTGCCGACGAGTACGCACCCCATGATCACCGGGTAGTCCCTTTTGAGAATTCCCTCCATGGTAAAACGCCCGATGCCGTCCCACCCGAAGATGGTTTCGGTCACCACCGCGCCGTTGAGATAGCTCCCGAAATCGAGGCCGATGATGGTCACGATGGGAATGAGGGCGTTCTTCAGCACGTGAATGCCGCCGATTCTCAGGCGGCGCACCCCTTTCGCCCTCGCTGTCGTGACATAAGGCATTCTCAGCACCTCCATGACCGTAGTCCGGGTGACACGCGCCAGGGTCGAGGCGGCGGGAAGGGAGAGAGCCAGGGCAGGGAGCACAAGAAAGCCGACCCCCCCGGTGCCCGAGGGGGGAAACAGTTTCAGGGTAAGACTGAAGAGCAGCATGATCATGAGGGCGCTCCAGAAAAGGGGGACGCTCAATCCGCCGAGGGAGAGGACGGTAACGGCCTTCTCCGCAGCCCTCCCCCTCCGGTACGCGGAGAGAAAGCCCGCCGCTACGCCGCCCGGCACCGCGAGCAGCATGGCGGTGCCGGCCAGCCTCAAGGTGTTGGGAAATTTGGCGATGATGTCCTGCAGGACGTCCCTGTTTGTATAGTAGGACCTGCCGAAATCCCCGCGCGCGAGGAGAGAGAGATACCCTGCATATTGCTGAAGGAAGCCTTTGTCAGCTCCGAGCTCCTTCCGGATGCTCTCGATGGTTTCCTGGCTGGCGCGCTCTCCCACCAGGCTCAGGACAATGTCTCCGGGAAGGGACTTGAGGAGGAAAAAGGCGAAAAGGGTGATGCCCAGCAGAAGAGGGACCAGAAGAACGACTCTTTTCAGGATGTACGCTTTAATGACCTGCTCCGCAGCAAGAAGTCGGATAAAGAAGCTCACTATGGTATCATGTTTCCGGAAGTTCGATCCACCCTCCCCGCCGGGAGCTCACCTGGTTATCGCGGTCTCCATTCCCTTGTCCATGGAATATATCGGATGGACAGTATACCCTTCCACCCACGGCTGCTTCACGAGGAGATCGCTCCGGTGCCAGAAGGGGACCCAGGGGACGTCGCCGATGATGATCTCCTCAGCCCTCCGGTAATACGCGCGCCGCTCCTCTTCGCCCTGGGCATGCTGCCCCTTTTCGATAAGCGCATCCACCTCCCTGTTCACATACCTCGTCCTGTTGCCCGCAGGCCCCAGGTTGGACGAATGGAAGAGAGGAAAGAGAAAGTTCTCCGCATCCGGATAGTCAGCCCACCAGCTGAGCCAGAAAAGGTCCGCCTCCCCTCTGTTGACCGCCTGCTTGTAGGCGCTCCATTCGAGCTGCTTGATCTTCACGACGATCCCCGCTTCGGCGAGAAAAGCCTGGATGATCTCCGCCAGGTCCACCACGTCCTGGTCGGCGGTTACATACATGGTCGCCTGCAGTCCGGCAAAGCCCTCTTCCCGTACGATCCGCCGCGCCAGGGAGGGGTCGTAGGAGAAGGCGTCCCGCGCGTTCACTCCTTTCCATTTCCTGAGCAGGTCGGGCACCGGTCCGGCAGCCAGCCTCCCTCTTCCCTCAAGGAATGTCTCAAGGATCCTCTTCCGATCGAGGGCGTGCGAGACGGCCCTCCTGAGGGCGGCATTGCTGAAGGGCGGCTTCGCTGCGTTCAGGCCGAGGTAATAGGTGTTGAGCCCCTCCATGGACACGACGAGACGCCCCCATTTCGGGTCATCCCTGAATTTCGCATACGCTGAGGAGGGAAGAGAAAGGATGTCGAGATTGCCGGTCTCGAATTCGGTCACCGCGGTCAGATCCTCAGGAATGATCCGGTACATGATGCCCTTCACCTTCGCCCGGCCCTCAAAATAACGGGAGTTCCCCGCCAACTCCACCTCTCTGCCGGGCAGCCACTCCTTCAGCACGAACGGCCCTGTCCCGACGGGAAAGGCGGAAAAGTCCTCCCCCCGCCTCTTCACTTCTTCCCCGGGCACCACATACGCGGCAGTCATGGCCAGCATGGACAGAAAGGGGGAAAAGGGCTCTGCAAGGCGCACCTCGAAAGTGTAGGCGTCGATCGCCCGGAACCCCCTTACCTCCCCCGCGCCGCCCTGCATGAACTCCCGCGCTCCTTCGGCCTTGTCCAGCACCCAGGTGTTGGGGGATTTCGTCCGGGGATTGAGGAGCCGCTCGAAGGAATACTTGAAATCCCGCGCCGTCACCTCGCGTCCGTTCGAAAACAGGACCCCTTTCCTCAGGTGGAAGCGGTACGTCCGCCCGCCCCCTGAAATCTCCCATCTCTCCGCGATATCGGGGGCGACTCCGAGATCATCCCGGAACCGCACCAGGCCGTTGAAGAGCTTCGCGGCAATCACCGCCCCGGAAACATCCACAATCAGTGCGGGGTCGAGGGTGCTGGGATTCGCGTTCTGGCGCAGGTACAGATAGCCGTCGAGGCGGTTCGAGGAGCTGCAGGAGAAAAGGGAAAGAGCTGCAAGGATACAGGAAATAAGAGGAAACGTACGCCGCTTCATCAGGAATTATAGCACACCCCTTCCCTCAGAACCGCAAAAACGCCCCGATCCCTCCTGCTTCAGCCAGCCGTACGCTGTCGCTGACCACCTCCACCGCCGCGCCCTGCTGCACCGCCATCTCGGCGGCGAGGTTCACCATGTCCCCGACGGGCTTCGCTTTCTCGTCCCCGTCGCAGGCAGGACAGGGCTCCGCTTTTTCCGCGCTCAGGAACCCGCAGGCACCGCACGTATAGCCGGCCGCTTTATAGTCCCGCACCACCACCAGTTTCATTACCCGCTGCTCCTGCAGGGCGCTGATCACGTCCGCCAGTCCCAGGACGGCCCCCTTGCCCTTCAGAGACAGCGTGACAAGGCTCTCCACCGTCTCCGCCTCCTGTTTCCTTTCGTAATCGGAGATCACCTGCATCGTCGTCCTGAGGACTTCGTCGGGCGGCGCGAACATCTCCAGCCTGATCGTGCCGATCACCCTGTCGAGCACCGTTTTATGAAGCAGGGAGCGAAAAGCGGAAACGGCCTCGTCGGACCCGCCGAGTATCAGCCGCCCGATATGCTCGCCGCCGAGGAAGGAATCCAGCTTCTCGACGACATCCTTCAGATGGAACCTGACATGGTAATTGATGTGGTTCTCGAACCGCGTCTCCCCGAGGCCGTACCAGCCCACCTGCCGGTGCTTGCCCGGGACCTCGGGGGATTTCACCTCTCCGTACTCGACGATCTCGCCGAGATGGATCACGAAAATCCGGGCCTCCTTCTTTTCCACCAGGACGACGGCATATCTCTCATAGTTGTCCAGCACCTCGATCAGGGGCCTTATGTGGGGGATGGTGCTGACCGCCATCTCGTTCTTTACCGGCACTCCGAGGTGATACACCTTCCAGAAGGCGTTTTCCCCCGAACTGAGCAGCGCAAGCCCCTTCCTGAACATCCCCTTGTTCGCGGCGACATAGTGGTTGATCCTGTCGATATCCCCCCTGATCTTTTTCTGGAGTCCCTTTTCCAGGGAATCCACCGTATTTTTCACCATGTTCTTGAAATGTATCGCATAGTCTCCTCCCCTGTTGGACAGAGGATCGACGTTCAGATACAGGCTTACAAAGTAGTGTCCCTTCCCCTCCGCCGAGGCTATTTCCTCCACTTCCGCCCGGTCAAGCATGGTACCCTCCTTCAAAGTTCCTGAAGATTTCTACCATCGAAACGAAAAGCGCCACAACCAGAGGGCCGATAATGAAACCGATCAGCCCGAAAAGGTTGATGCCTCCCAGCACACTGAAGAAGATGACGAGGATATGCATCCTCGTCCTCGCACCGACAAGGACGGGGCGCAGCACGTTATCCACACTGCTTATTCCTACTACCCCTACCAGCAGAAGGATGACCGCCTTCCCCGTCATCCCCATAATGAGGAAATAAGCGGTTATCGCTCCCCATACGGCAAAAGTCCCCAAAAGAGGGACGAAAGAGGCGATGGACGTCGTCAACCCCCACAGCGCCGGAGAATGCACCCCGAGCAGGGCATAGGCGACGCCCCCGATGATGCCCTGGACAATCGCGACCACCACCCCTCCGTAGATCGTCGAGATCACGATGTCCTTTATCTGGGCAGACAACCTTCCTTTCTGCTCCTCCGAGAAGGGGAGGTAATTGCGCCCCTTCCCGAGAAAGTCGGCGCCGTCCTTGAGAAAAAAGAAGATGGAAAAAAACATGATGACGAAATCCATTACCACCCCTGCCAGGTTGCCCACCCCTCCGGGAACCCTGCCGAGGAGGTCCCTTCCCACCCGGGAGATACCGGCAACAAAAGCCTTCCGCACCTCCGCCTCGCTGAGAGGGACATTCAGGAGAGAAGAGACCCTGTCCAGGAGGGACCTGACCGCCGGATGGTGCAGAATGCCCTCTGCCGATTCGATCTGCTCGCTGCTCAGGGAAGCCGAAAGTGCCTGGATCTCGTTAAACAACAGATAGGACATATAGGAAAAGGGACCGAGGATGAGCAGGACGATCACGAAGAGGACGAGGAGAGAGGCAACGGATTTCCATTTGACATACCGCAGGAGGTAAAGATACAGGGGATAAAATACGATGGTAAGGACGATCGCCCATGCCAGGGGGGCGAGAAACGGACTGATGATCTGGTAAGTCAGGTAGCCCAGGACCAGGACCAGGGTCAGCATGGTGATGAAATAGAACCTGTTCGTCGCCATAGAACCTCGATGGGGCGGGATTCACGGCTCGGAGGGCACCGGGAGAGGCCTCCTTCCGTCCGCTGCCGGGAAGCGGGGCCGGCACCCGCCGCCCGCCCGTCCCGTGCCTGCTTCTCGCATGAAAAGCTCGAATATCGCTAAAGAAAGTGTACCACAATTCGGAGGGGCTAACCAGAAACCGTCCGGCGAACCGCCCCCTTCGACCCCTCTTTCGGGATGCCACTGTACTCCCACGAGGAAGGGGAAGTCCTTGCTGAAAAATCCCTCCACAATCCCATCCTCTGCCCGGGCAAAAACCTCCAGCCCTCTCCCCACCTCTTTCACCGCCTGATGATGAAAGGAATTCACCGCTGCGGCCGATGCCCCGCCCGGCACCGCATGATCGAGGCCTCCCGGCACAGGGGAGAGCGAAATCCGGTGCGGGCTCACCCGGTGGTCGAGGGCATGGGGGACCTGGAGGGAAATGTCCTGGTAGAGAGTGCCGCCGAAAGCGACGTTGATCAGCTGCATCCCGAAGCAGATCCCCAGGACCGGCTTTCCCCGCCGCACCACTTCCTCAAGGAGTGCCTTCTCGTACGCAACCCTCTCCCTTCGCACCGGCGTCAGGCGCTCGCAGGGGACCGCTACGCTTTCCCCGTACTCCTCAGGAGGGATATCGCCGCCTCCCGTCAGGAGCAGGCCGTCAACGGCGTCCGCACTGAAGGGGATGTCCCCGCCCACGGGAGGCAGCAGCAGGGGGACCCCTCCGGCATGCACCACCGCAGAGACATACTCCTGGCGGAGCCTCAGGAAATTCTCGTGAATATCGACGGTAATCCCGATAACCGGCCTCACAGAACCCTCCCGGAACGGGACCCGGTGAATGCGCCCTCCCTCACCGCAGGAATCCCGTTCACAAAAACATACCCGATGCCTTCGGCTTTTCTGAATGGGTCTTTGAACGTTGCGGTATCGATGATTTTTTCGTAGTCGAAGACGGTAATATCGGCGTAAAAGCCCTCCCTGAGCATGCCCCTCTCCTGCAGCCCGAAGGTCTGCGCGGGGAGAGAGGAGACCCTGCGTATCGCCTCGGGAAGTCCCATGAGCCGCTCCTCCCGGACATAGCGCCCGAGAAACCGGGGGAAGCTGCCGAAGCCCCGGGGGTGGGGCTTGCCGCTGCAGGTAGTGCCGGAGAAGGAGCGCACCGAGCTGTCCGAACCGATCATGGTATACGGCAGGGAAAGGAATTTCCTCAGGTTGTCCTCGCTCATGGAGAAGAAAATAGCACCGGTCCTGACGCGCTCGGCAATGAGAAGGGCAAAAAGAGCGTCCAGCGGGTCCTTTCCTTCCCTCTCCGCGACGGCGAAGAGGCTTTCGCCCTCCATCCATTTGTTTTCCGCGCATACGACGGAGGAAATAGAGACTCCCTTCCAGTACGCTTCATCCTTTCCGGCAAGCTCTTTCCGTATTTTCGCCGCGGTCTCGGGGTCCCTGAGCCGCTTCACTTCCTCTTCGGCGCCTCCCTCATACACCCAGGAGGGCAGGACGGTGTCGAGGTCGGTGCTTGCCGCCACATAGGGATACCGGTCGCAGGTAACGGCGAGCCCCGCGGACCTCCCCTGCTCGATAAGGCCGATGGCTTCTTCCGCCTTTCCCCAGTTCTTCTCGCCGGAAGTCTTGATATGGGATATATGGACGCGGACGCCCGCCTCCTTTCCGATACGGAGCACCTCCCCGATGGATTCGAGGAGGGCGTCCCCCTCGCTTCGCATATGCGAGGCGTAGATGCCGCCGCTCTCCGCCGGTACCCGGGCAAGCTCGACGAGCTCTTCGGTGCTGGAATAGACGCCGGGAGGATAGATGAGGCCGGTGGAAAGCCCCCGCGCCCCCTGCTCCACCGCCCCGCGCAGCAGCCGTCGCATCTCTTGTGCTTCTTCCGGACCGGGGGGCACGTTCCGGTACCCGGTCACCGAGGCCCTGACGTTCCCGTGGCCGCACAAGGTAGTGAAGTTCAGAGCGATTCCGCGCGTCTTCAGGAGGGAGAAATAGTCGCGGAAGGCGGACCACCTCTCCCCGATTCCCAGCTCTTCGCAATCCGCTTCCCGCCGGGCAAAAGCCTCCCCGTGCAGCGGAGCGGCGGACAGGCCGCAGTTGCCGTTCACTTCCGTCGTGACTCCCTGGGAAAGCTTTCCCTCCGCCCTCCCGTCCGCCAGCAGGGTAAACTCGGAATGGGCATGGGCATCGATAAAGCCGGGGGAGACCATCAGCCCCCTCGCGTCGATAACGGTTCTTGCGGCAGGGGACTCAGCGCCGATATGGGTGATCCTGTCTCCTGCGATGCCCACATTGAGCTCTGCAGGCTCTTTGCCACTCCCCTCCAGCACCACTCCGCCCTTTATGAGAAAATCAAGCATCGACCACCTCTCGCCCCCGCTTCATCGCAGCCTGCGCATCCTGCCGGAAGAAAAAGCCCTCCGGGTCCCTCATGCTCTCCACGAACAGGGGCACGAGAAAGGACACCCCCCTGCGCAGCCTCTCCCCCGGCCTGCCCGCTCTCCCCTCCTCCGCCCCTTTCCGGTACTCCTCCCTGAGCCTCTGCGCAAGCACCGGAAAGCACTGCAGGGTCAGGGCGGTGATGGCGAAGAAATCATGGACCGGCACTCCTACCCGCTCCAGGGGCGAGAGGGCCCTCTTCAGGGAGGCGAGCATGGCGTCGAGTGAAACCGCGGCGGACAGTATCTTTGCCGCATACACCATTTCGAACACCCGCAGCGTACGCAGCAGGGCGAGGCGCAGGCCCTCATCCGTAACGCGCAGGGGGCCGAGGTGGAGGAGCACCTCGCCGGTCCGGTAGAAGATATTGCTGAGAAAGGTGAAGCAGAGAAAGAGCAGGATGGGCAGCAGGCCCGCCTTCACCTTCCTGAAAGGCAGGCTGAGGAGGGCGCAGGCGATCCCCGCGGATAAAACGGCGTGGACGGAAAGGCCCCGCACCAGGAACACCGCTGCAGCGAAAAGAGAATAAAGGAGAAGCAGTATGCCGGACGACACGTACTTACCTGCCGCTGCGGGTATAGCCGACCGTTCTCGCCGCGTACCCTTCGCCGTCGGACGGCTCCGGCGCACGCACCAGCCGTTGCGGAGGAGGAGCGGATGAGAAATACCCCTGGATTCCGGAGACGATGGATGCGGCGATTTTCTGGCGGTAGGACGGCTCCTCGAGCAGCTTCTCCTCTTCGGGATTACTGATGAAAGCGACCTCTACCAGCGCAGAAGGCATTTCCGCTCCCACCAGGACATAGAAAAGCGCCTGTTTCACGCCCAGGTCGATCACCCCCGGGTAGGAGGGCCGAAGGGAGGATACGAGCGAATGGTGGAGGGTGCCGGCAAGCTTCACCGAATCCTCCCTCTTGCTCTCCCTTTCCAGCGAGGCGAGGATGACCCCCAGCTCGCCCTGCACCTGCTTCATCTTTTTCAGGGAGATGGCATTCTCGCGCGCCGCCACCTTCATCGCCTCCTCGTCGTTCGTCCAGTTCAGGAGGTAGGTTTCGATGCCCCGGGCCTTCCGGTTCGGGCTCGCATTGGCGTGGATCGATACGAAGAAATCCGCCTTGTTTCTGTTGGCGATGGAGGCCCTTTCGTCAAGGGGGATAAAGATATCCCTGTCCCTCGTTAGGATCACCTCGTATTCGGGGTATTCCCTGCGCATGGCGTCCCGCACCTTGAGCGCTATGTCCAGCACCACGTTTTTTTCGAAGAGGCCGCCCTTTCCTATCGCCCCGGGATCGTGCCCTCCATGGCCGGCATCAATGACAACCCTCCTCCGGAGCGTGCGCGCCTCCGTATTCGCCCCGGGTTTCTCCTCTTTTACGGGCTCTTTCTTCTCGGGTTTCGTGGCTTCTTTCGTTTCGGGCTTCCCCTCCTGCTTCGGATCAGCCCCTCCTTTCGGGGAGATGTCCACGACCAGGCGCGCGGGGTCCTCCAGGTTGAAGACCTTGTAGTCGTAATCGCCCGAGCTGAGATCGAAGACGATCCGTACGGTATGAGCGGTGAACTGGCCCATCCTGACCGCCTTCAGCAGGGGGCCGTTGACAGGCAGGTTTTTTTGCGTGTCCTTCGCTACCTTCGCGTTCTTGAGGTCGAAGAAAAGCCTTTCCGGGTTCGAGAGACTTCCCCGGGTAAATTCGGCAGGACCCGAAAGGTCGATGACGACCCGGGTATACTCTGCAGTGGACCAGTGGCGCAGGCCCTTCAGCTCGACGATATCGTCCGCTCTCCCCGAAGCGGGAGGCAGGAGAAGACAGAGGAAAAAGAAGCTCCAGAAGAGCGCTGCGGAAAACGGCGCCCCGCTCTCTTCCCGCCGTTTGCTCCGTGCCGTACTTCCGCTTGCCGCTGAATTATTCATGCCGCCTGAACAGCCTTCACCTCAGGTATCTCCCTCTTCATGGTCGCCTCCACCCAGTTTTTCATGGTCAGGGCGGACATGGGGCAGGTGCCGCACGCCCCTTTCAATTTCACGTATACTATATCATCTTTTACCTCTAACAATTCAATATCTCCCCCCTCCGACTCGAGGCCGGGCCTGATTTTTTTCAGAACCTCTTCCACTCTCTCCTTCTCTACCATGGGAGCCTCCCTCGGTGCCTCTGAACATGATGCGAAAACAGACCGAATTTACTCTAAATATAGCGAAAATACTATAATTTATCAAGAACAAAAGCGTCCGCCGGCAGGCGTATGATGTTCATCATGCACAGGACCTGTCAGGGAAAGCTATTCTATTATCTTGCAAGTTGGTATAGTATCCTTATCGGCGAAAAGCCGGAAAAACGGAGGACCTGATGAAAAAAAGATGGAGTGCCGTATTCTGTAGTGCCCTCCTCGGAGTGCTGCTCACGATCCTGCCTTCCGCCGGACATGACCATACCGGCCCCAACCCCCTCCTCGAAGAGATGATCCTCCTCGACGCCACTTTCCGCGAGGTGGTCTCCGCCGTGGCGCTGGGAGACGGAGCACGGGTCGGCAAGGCGCTGCACGCGATGCACGGCACCATGGAGAAGACCCACAAAGGAGTCCGCGAGGGATCCGTGGTCATTCACAAGAACGCCGGCAGAATGAACGAATTTGTGGCGATGGACAAGGATTTCCATAACACTCTCGACGCATTGGCAGAGAGTGCGCACCGGAATGATGGGAAGAAAATGCTTTCCCTGACCAAAAAGCTTCTCGACGGATGCGTGCAGTGCCATCAGACCTTCCGGAAGTAGGGTGTATATGCACACTCCAAGCAGGCACACCGCCCCTCTCTCCGCAGCCTTGTCTTGTGCGGGATCATGGGGTAGTATTTAGGGAGGGGATACCTGCAGGGGACTCCGGTCCCGCCTGAAAACAGCCCGGGGGACAGGCGCATCGTCTTCGCTCACACCCCGGAAGCAAGCAACGGTAGTGCGGAGGACATCCTATGATAACGCAGAAAGGGGAAGAGACGGGGACGGTAAAGGTTGTCCCGCTTGCAGATTCGATCCTGTACGAGGGACAATCCGTGGTGATCAGGTAAATAGCGAGAAAGGATACGGGCACGATCACCCTCTTCGCCTTTGACGAGGGGCAGGGACTGAGCGAGCATACCGCGCCCTTCGACGCCTTTGCGTACCTTCTCGACGGCGAGGCGGAGATCACCATTTCGGGGACCCCGCACCGCGTCAGGAGCGGAGAGATGATCGTTATGCCGGCCCGGCAGCCCCACGCGCTCAAGGCCCTGAAGAAATTCAAGATGCTCCTGGTGATGCTCCGGTCCTGAGCAGGCACCCCCTGCAGCCGCTTTCCGCAGGGGAGGGGGCGTCAGATAAAGGTGAAGCTCTTCTCCCGGAAAAGCCGCAGGCACGCGTCCACGGCATCGGGGTCGTACAGGGCCCCCCTGTGTCTCTCGATCTCCTCCAGCGCCTTGTCGATCCCCACGGCAGGCCGGTACGGACGGTGGGAGTGGATGGTCTCGACCACGTCGGCCACCGCTATGATCCTCGCTTCCACGAGGATCTGATCGCCGGCCAGGCCGCGGGGATACCCCGTGCCGTCCATCCTCTCGTGATGCTGCATGACAACCTCGGCGACGGGCCATTCGAATTCGATCTTTTTCAGGATTTCGTAGCCCACCTTCGGGTGCGTCCTGATCAGATTGAACTCGACGTCCGTCAGTCTGCCGGGCTTGCTGAGTATTTCAGCGGGTACATAGATCTTCCCCAGGTCGTGCAGCGTTCCGGCCACCCGCACCCCGCTCACCCGGTGGGGGGAAAGCCCTGCTTCCTTTGCAACCGCGCCCGCCAGAAGAGCGACCCGCTGCTGGTGCCCCGCCGTATACGGGTCCCTGGTCTCGACCGTGGCCGCCAGGGCGCTCACCGTTCCCTCCAGCGTTCTCTGCAGCCTCTCGAAGCTCTGCTTCAGACACTTTTCCGCCTCCTTGATCTCGGTAATATCTTCGAATATCTCGAGAATAGCCCGCCGGTCCTGGAAGCGGATAGAACGGTGCGTGATTTTAAAACACCTCCCTCCCAGGACCCTTTCGGTCTCGACAACGTTGCTTCCGACCATCTTCAGGTGGTTCCTCATGGGGCAGCGGGGGCATTGGGAGGAGTCGTCCCTGTAAACCAGGTAGCATTTCTTTCCCACCGCGTCACTGCCTACCTTCCGGGCCATCGCCTTGTTGAGGTAGAGGATGTTCAGGTCCTCGTCGACGATGTCGATGGCGAGGGGAATGGCATCGAGCAGCGCTTCGTCCAGCGAATCGAAGGAGGGATGAGAAGAAGCATCCCCGCCCCCCGGAGCGGCGCAGATCCTGTTCAGTTCAGGAGAGTCTGCCGTTCTAAGGGACGGGGTGGAGCTCATCAGACGGATTCCACCGATTTCACGTCCGGGATGACTTTTTTCATCTCCGCTTCGATGCCCGCCTTCAAGGTCATCATGGACATAGGGCAATGGCCGCAGGCCCCTTTGAGCCTGACCTTCACCACGTTCTCCTCGGTGATCTCCACCAGCTCCACATCTCCCCTGTCCCGCTGCAATGCGGGACGTATCCTGTTTATCACCTCTTCGACCTTTGCTTTCTCCACCATAAAAACCTCCTTTCCGCCGCTCTGCGGCAGGTGCGGCATAGCCGGTTTCTTTTCGAACAGACGCACTGGTTTCTTTACAATACCAAAACCGCAGGGAAGGGAGCAATGACGGGTATCATATCTCTGCCGCAAACAGTTATTATATACAGGAGGTTGCATCCGGCGGCTGCGGCCTCCGAAACAGTGAAAACCATGAGAAAAGACCTGCGCAAATATCTCGGCCCTTCCGGCCTGCTCATTTTCTTTCTCCTGCCTTTCACCGTTCTGATCTATCTGCAGCTGCACGACCTCAACAGGTGGATCGACTTCACCGGAAAGGAGAGACAGGGCATCCGCTATGCAGGGTCCCTGAGGAGGCTCCTGGAGGACATGCAGAAGCACAGGGGAATGGCCGGCGCTTTCCTCACGGACGGCGCCTCCTTCAAGGAAGACCTCCTCATCAAGCAGCAGCAGATCGAGAACGACCTCCGGGAAATGGAGGCGATGGACCGGGAGATCGGACGCAGCCTCGGGACAACGGAGCGATGGCTCTCGATAAAGAGGAGATGGGGCTCCCTGAAGGGGAAGATGCCGGAGATGCGGCCGGGCGAGAGCACTGCCGTACATACAGTCCTCATCACGGACATCATCGATACGATCTCGTATGTAGGAGAGTCCTCGAACCTGACCCTCGACAGCGAGCCCGTCATGTACTATTTAACGGACAGCATCATCGACAGGCTCCCCCAGGCGTCCGAAAGGCTCGGCCTCACAAGGGCGGCGGGAGTCAGCGCGGCGGTCCGCTCCTCCCTCTCCCCCTCGGACCGGACACAGCTCGTTATGTATTCCGGCCTTATCCGCTCCTCTCTCGGGATAGTGGAGCGCAACATCCGCGCGGCGCTCCTGAAGAGGCCGTCCCTTACTGCACAGCTCGAACCCTATATGCGGGACAGCAGCGAGGCGGTATATTTCTTTTTGTCGATGCTCGACGAGAGACTCGTCAATGCCGGCTCGGTCACGATACGGCCGGAGGAGTACTTTTCCACCGGGACCCACGCACTGAAAGAATGCTTCAGGCTGTACGATGCCGTCTCCGTCTCGCTGGACAGGCAGCTCCTGATCCGCAGCGAAAGGCTCACGCAGCAGAGAAACCTCGTCGTTGCCTTTGCCGCAGTCACGTGCGGAATTTTTCTCTTCATTTTCGTCTCCTTCACGCGCAGTCTGGCGAAGCGGGCTCAGGCCGAGGAGACCCTGCACTACCAGGTGGAGTTCGAAAAATGCATCGCCGACACCTCGCGGAAGCTCATCAACGTCGGGCCGGACTCAATAGATGACATGATGACGCTCGCCCTCCGGAGGATAGGGGAGTTCGCCTGCGTCGACCGGAGCTATCTCTTTCTGCTTTTCAGCGACGGGACCATGGACAATACCCATGAATGGTGTGCGGAAGGGGCCGAGTCCCGGATCGAAAAGCTGAAAGGCGTGCCCTTCGGCTCGTTCCCCGTCCTGCTGCCCCTCAGTCGCTTTGAAAACCTCCATATCCCCCGCGTCGAAGAGCTCCCCCGCGAGGCCGCCGGCGACCGGGAGTCCTTTCCTCTCCGGGGGGTCAGATCGCTCCTTATGGTCCCGCTGGTCTCGCACGGCGCCCTTACGGGGTTCCTCGGCTTTGATGCGATACGGGCGGAAAGGAAATGGGAGGAAAGGGACATTACCCTCCTCGAGATCGCAGGGGAGATCTTCACGAACGTGGTGGAGCGCAAACGCATGGAAGAGGAGCTGCACGAGAAGGCTGCCGGGCTTTAGGGATGCGGACAAACTATTTTCTGCAGAGAGGGGATACATGGAAAATAACGGAATAAAGAGAATGGAGCTCTCGGTCCTCTATACCGAAGATGAGACCTCTGCCCGCGAGCAGGTCGCCCGAATGCTGAAGCGGGAGGTGAATACCCTCTACCTGGCCGAAAACGGACAGGTAGGGCTGGAACTGTTCCTGCGGCATTCTCCGGATATCGTCATCACGGATATCAGAATGCCGGTGATGGACGGCCTCTCAATGGCGGAGAAGATAAAGTCCGTCAACAGACAAACCCCTGTCATCGTGACCACCGCCCACGATGAAGCGGAGTGCTTCATACGGTCCATCAAGATCGGCATCGACCGCTACCTGCTCAAGCCCGTCAATGCGTCCCTGCTGAACACCACCCTGCGGGAAATGGCGCGGACCGTCGGTATCGCCCGCGAACTGCAGGAGAAAACAGCCCTCCTGGAGGAATACAAAAGGGCGGTGGACGAGAGCAGCATCGTCTGCAAGACGGACGCGCAGGGCACCATCACCTACGTGAACGACGAATTCTGCAAAGCCTCCGGCTTCAGCAAGAAGGAATTGCTGGGACGCAATCACAGGGTGATCCTGCAGGAGAAGACGCAGGAAGCCCTCATAAAGGGTATGCAGAGCGCCCTCCTCGCAAAAAGGGTGTGGAAGGGTATTCTGGAGCATCGGAAGAACAAAGGAGGCAGCTATTTCGCCGACATGACCATCATCCCCATTCTTGGGGTGAACGAGCAGATCATGGAGTTCATCTACATCGGCCATGACGTGACCGAGCTGATCGACCTGACGACGTGGCTGAAACAGCTCTCGAGCACCGACAACCTGACGCAGATCTACAACAGGTTTGCGTTCAACGACCTGCTCGCCACCGAACTGCAGAGGGCGCAGCGGTACAAGACAGGCTTGTCCCTCATCATGTTCGATATCGACCACTTCAAGAGAATAAACGACACGTTCGGACACATGGCAGGGGACGAAGTGCTGAAATCCCTGGTGCGCCTCGTCAAGGGGAGCATACGGAACGTGGACGTTTTTGCCCGCTGGGGAGGAGAGGAGTTCATGATCCTGGCCCCCGAAACGGACATCGAGGCAGCTTACAACGTGGCGGAAAGGCTGCGGAGTGAGATGGAGCAGCACTGCTTCACCACGGTGGGGCACCTCACTTCCAGCTTCGGGATCGCCGCGTTGCGGGCCGAAGACGGTGTCGATACCCTTGTAAAGAGAGTGGACGACGCGCTCTACAGGGCGAAAGAGGGAGGGCGGAACAGGGTCGCGGTGGGATGATCTGCTCTATTCGAGCCTCTTCCTGAAGCGCAGCGAGCTGAGCGCAATCACCAGGACTCCCAGCACCAGGAGCGATACCATTTCGGGCCAGAGGATTCCCATGCCGTTGCCTTTAAGAAAAACCCCCCTGATGATCACGAGAAAATACCTGAGCGGGTTTATATATGTCGCATACTGTATGAGCGCCGGCATGTTTTCGATGGGGAACATGAAACCCGAGAGCAGGACAGCCGGCACATAGAAAAGAAAGGTCGCCATGAGCGCCTGTTGCTGCGTCCGCGAAATGGTGGAGATGAAGAGGCCGATCCCCAGCACCGATAGCAGATAAATGCCGGTGGAGAGCGGCATGACGAAAAGGGAGCCCTTGAAGGGAATGGAGAACTTGAACACCGCCAGCACCGTCACGAGGAACATATCGAAGAAGCCGATAGCGGCGAAGGGAATGGTCTTGCCGAGCATCAGCTCGAAGGGTCGCAGGGGGGTAACCATGAGCTGTTCCATGGTACCGATCTCCCTCTCCCGCACCACCGCCATGGAGGTGAGCAGGAGGCAGGTGAGCATGATCACGATGGCAATCACCCCCGGAACATTGTAGTTCCTGCTTTTCAGGTCCGGGTTATACCACGCCGCGGTACGCAGGTCGATCCGTACCGGAGTCACCGTCGCGGAGGGCACGAGATCCCGTGCAAGCTTCAGGGCAATCCTGCTCGCGTAGTCCATGGCCACTGTCGCGGTATTCGAGTCCGTCCCGTCCACGATGATCTGTATCGACGTGGGAATGCCCTTTTTCAGGTCTCTGCCGAAACCCCTGTCGATCTGAAGGGCGCTGAGCACTTTTCCCCCGTCCACCAGGTCCCGTATCTCCCGGGGAGAACCGGGAGCATACCGGATAGTGAAGTACCCGGAGGCCTCCAGCCTCCGCGCAAGCTCCCTGCTCTCGTACGATTTGTCGAGATCGCAGAGCGCGGTGGAAATGTTGTTCACGTCGGTGGTCACCGCGTATCCGAAAGCAAGGAGCTGCAACACCGGCGTGGCGAACACGATAGCCCTCATCCTTCTGTCGCGAAGCACCTGGATAAATTCTTTCATGACCAACTGTTTGATGCGCTCGAACATGGCTATGCGATCCTCTTCCTGAACTTCCTGTTGGCAAGGGCGAAGACCGCCAGGCCGAAAAAAGCGAGCAGGACCGTTTCCGTCAGGAGAAGGCGAATCGTGCTGCCCTTCATGAAAATCCCTTTCAGGATCGTTACGAAATACCGGGCGGGTATGGCATAGGTGATTACCTGAAGCGCCGCGGGCATATTGGAGATGGAGTACATGAAGCCCGAAAGCAGAAAGACGGGGAGAAAGGTCGCCACCATGGCGATCTGGCTCGCCACCAACTGGGACCTCGCAACAATGGAGATGAGGATGCCGAGGCTGAGCCCGCCGAAAAGAAACAGGGAGGAAAGTGCCAGGAGGAGAAGAGCGCTCCCCTTCAGGGGGACGCCGAACAGGAAGACGGCGAGAAAGACGGACAGGATCATGTCGGCAATGCCGATGAGGAAGTAAGGGATCAGTTTACCCGTTATCAGTTCGGGCGTCTTCACGGGCGTCGAGATCAGTTGCTCCATCGTTCCCCTTTCCCACTCCCTCGCTACGGTAAGAGAGGTGAGGAGCGCGGCAATGACCGCCATGATCACCGCGATGAGCCCGGGAATGATGTAATTCCGGGACTTCAGCTCGGGGTTGTACCAGACCCGCGCACGGGGATCGATGAGGGGCCGCTGGATGACTCCCGTGGTATGCAGGGGGGGGGGC